>JACMLM010000008.1 GCA_014379595.1 Anaerolineales bacterium | reverse complement strand
TGAAGGTGTGGAGATGGTGATGCCAGGTGACAATGTGAACCTGACAGTTGAGTTGATCGTGCCTGTTGCGCTTGAGCAGGGTTCCAAGTTCGCCATCCGTGAAGGCGGTCTCACCGTCGGCGCTGGTGTCGTGACTAAAATATTAGAATAAATTTCTGTCGAATTAGGTAAGTAAAATTAGAAAGTAAGGGTTTCAAATGGCTTCCAAAAAGAAAGATGTTCGTCCCGTAATCACGCTTCAATGCAATGATTGCAAAGAACGCAATTACACCACCGAAAAGAATCGTCGTAATGATCCCAATCGGTTGGAGTTCAATAAGTATTGTTCGCGTTGTCGAAAACACACACAACATCGCGAGACCAAGTAAAATAAGGGTGGGTTTTAAAAACCCACCCTATTTAGGCCAGTAGCTCAATTGGCAGAGCACTCGTCTCCAACACGAGGGGTTGTGGGTTCAATTCCTACCTGGCCTGCCTGTGGCAACGCCGCATCACGCGGCGTTTTAGCCGTAAAATAAAGAAGGAGTATTACCTTGGCGGAAAAAGCGAAGAAAGTCAAGAAGAGTGAAAACGCTGTTCAGCGTTACTTTCGTGAGACCACTGGTGAGCTTCGCAAAGTAAGCTGGCCTACCTGGCCTGAAGCCCGCCGCCTTACCGGGCTTGTGCTTGTGGTAATGGTTATCGTGGGTATATTCCTGGCAGGTGTTGATTACCTGGCCAGCGAATTGCTAAAATTAGTGTTTAGTTGAGGATCTGATGGATTTACCGGAACCGCAAGAGCAGTATGAACAGGAACCGATGAACGAACAAGCCGAGGAGCAAATTGCCCCTGCGGACGATGTCGTTTCGGACCCGATACCTGCCACGCGCTCCGAGACGCAGATTCCTGCCGATCTGCCTCCCGTTGAGGCAACCGTGGAAGGTCCTGCCTGGTATGTGATCCATTGTTATTCAGGTTATGAGAACAAGGTTCGTCATAACCTTGAACAACGTATCGAAACCATGGGCATGAAAGACAGAATCTTTGATGTGGTCATTCCGACACAGGAAGAGATCGAAGTCAAAGATGGTAAGCGCAAAACTGTGGAGCGTCATATTTTCCCCGGTTATGTGCTTGTAAACCTCGCACTCTCAGAAGAATCCTGGTATGTGGTTCGTAACACTCCAGGTGTGACTGGGTTCGTAGGCATGGGGAACAATCCCACTCCATTGCGCCCTGAAGAAGTTGCACAGATCGTGAAGCGTATGGAAGCCGAAGCGCCTACTGTTAAAGTCACTTATAAAGTGGGTGAGCGTGTGCGCATTGTGGATGGACCTTTCAACGATTTCCGCGGCATGGTTGCTGAAATTGATATGGAGCGGACGAAGGTACGTGTGATGGTGAGTTTCTTCGGACGTGAAACACCTGTTGAGCTGGATTTCTTGCAGGTAGAAAAAGCGTAAGTGTAGAAAATTTTAATTAGACAGTAGCAGGCCTCCCGTGGGCCTGATGCGGTGGGAGGGTCTCCCAAATGACCCGCTAAAACCACTAAGGAGTTAAGTCAAATGGCAAAGAAATTAAAAGCAGTTGTACGTCTTCAGCTCGAGGCAGGCAAGGCAAATCCTGCCCCCCCAGTCGGCCCTGCGCTGGCAAGCCATGGTATTAATATCATGGCATTCTGTAAGGAATATAATGCCCGTACATCCAATCGATCGGGTGAGGTCCTTCCTGCAGAGATCACCATTTATACAGATGGTTCGTTCACGTTCGTACTTCGTACTTCCCCCGCTGCGGTTTTGCTTCGTAAAGCTGCGAAAATAGAAAAAGGCTCTGGCGTGCCGAACAAAGAAAAGGTCGGCAAGGTTACTCGTGCTCAGGTGAAGGAAATTGCTGAGTTAAAGATGAAAGATCTGAACGCAATTGATATTGAAGGCGCGTTGAAACAGATCGAAGGCACCGCCCGTTCGATGGGCATCACCATAACCGACTAATTTTGTGGGAGGATGGCTTCGGTTGTCCGCTTGTACCACGGAGGATAAAATGACTAAACACGGAAAAAAATATACGGCAGCTGCTGCCAAAGTTGATATTGATAAAATATATCCTGCGAAAGAAGCAGTTGCACTTGCGAAGGAAACTTCGATCACCAAGTTTGATTCAACAGTTGAAGTACACATGCGAACCACGCTTGATTCACGTCAGGCTGATCAACAACTGCGCGATGTAGTTGTTCTTCCTCATGGTCTTGGTAAGACAGTACGCGTGCTCGTATTTGCCCAGGGTGAAGGTGCTGTTGCTGCTCGTGCAGCTGGCGCTGACCTCGTTGCAGATGATGATGAGACGATGAAGAAAATCGAAGGCGGCTTCCTTGACTTTGATGTAGCCATTTCCACGCCTGATGCAATGGGTAAGGTGGGTCGCTTGGGTCGTGTGCTTGGACCTCGCGGTTTGATGCCGAATCCGAAAGCTGGCACAGTGGTTGGTGCACAGGATATGGAGCGCGCGATCAAAGAAGCCAAAGCTGGCCGCGTGGAGTTCCGCCTCGACAAGACCAATAACATTCATGTTTCGATTGGCAAGGTTTCATTTGATGCCGATAAATTATTTGAGAATTACGTTGCTTTGATGGATGCGGTGAATAAAGCACGTCCATCTGGTGCGAAAGGCAATTTCGTTAAGCGTATTACCATTGCTTCCACAATGGGTCCCGGAGTAAAGGCCGATCCGGGCGAACATATTGAAGGTGCCGAGTAGAAATACTCGTTTATCCCTAAAACCACTTCGCCGATGAAGGCGGGTGTCCCAATTATTACTGGGACTTAATTTCCTGCTCAGGTGGAGACTACTAGCAATTTTCAGCACCCAGTGCTGAGTTCCCTTCCCGGAACTGCGAAAAGTCTTTGCCTGTGTAAGTGGCAAAGACTTTTTAATTGAAAGGAGGTGAATACCCTTTGGCAATTTCTAAACAACGCAAGGAAGAAGTACAGTCACAATATGCTGACTGGATCAAACGCAGTGAAGCAGTAATTCTTGTGGAATATAGCGGCGCAAAAATGAAAGCGATCGATGCGATCCGCGCGAAGATCCGTGAAACTGGCGGTGAATTCCATATCGTTAAGAATACACTGATGCGTCGTGTGTTTGCAGAGAACGGCGTGGAACTTCCCGCAGATTATCTCGTGAAGTCTACAGCGATCTCATTCGCATTCAAAGACCCAGCTTCCACCGCGAAAGCATTGACTGATGCAACAAAAGGCAATGAGTTCGTTAAGGTAAAAGGTGGTCTGATAGGCGGTAAGTCCTTGAGCGCTGCTCAAGTGAAGATGCTCTCTGAGCTGCCCCCGCTGCCTGTTATGCGTGCTCAGTTGCTCGGCGTTTTGCAGGCTCCTGCCGGCAAACTCGTACGTACATTGGCAGAACCCGCTCGTGGTTTGGCTGCTGTTATCAAGGCGCATTCGGAGGCTTCTCCCGCCACGGCATAACGGTCTACTTTTCAAGCGAAAATATTTCGCAAATAATTTAAATCAAATTTTAATACTTAGCAAGGAGTGCTAAACAATGTCTGAAAAACTCGATAAAATCGTGGAAGAACTTTCCACACTTTCCGTCCTCGAGGCGGCTGATTTGGTCAAGAAGCTCGAAGAGAAGTGGGGCGTTTCTGCCGCTGCTCCTGTAGCCGTGGCCGCTGCTGGCGGCGCTGTTGCTGCCGGTGAACCTGTGGAAGAGAAGACCGAGTTCGATGTGGTCATCAAAGACCCAGGTGCCAAGAAGATCGACGTGATCAAGGTCATTCGTCAATTGACCAGCCTCGGCCTTGGCGAAGCCAAGACCCTCGCTGAGACCGCTGGCGGCAAGATTCTTTCTGCCGTTGGTAAAGATGCTGCTGCCGACGCCAAGAAGAGACTTGAAGAAGCTGGCGCGAACATCGTCGTCGAATAAAGTTTTAGAAGATTTAAACAAAAAGGACGGCTCCAAAGAGCCGTCCTTTTTTTATTTGTTGGGTTAATTGTATCGTTCTACTTTACGAATAACCATAACCACTTTGCCTTTGATCTCGAGGGACTCACGTTTGTCAATGTAGATCGGTTTCATGGTTGGGTTAGCGGGTTGCAGGCGAAATTTATCTTTTTCCTTGAAGAAGAACTTCAAGGTCGTTTCGTTTCGATCAGACAGCCAAACCGCTACCATATCGCCGTTGCGTGCATCTTGTGTAGGTTTGAGAATAACAATATCGCCGTCGTTGACCATGGCATCGATCATTGATTCTCCCTGCACTTGAAGGGCAAATAATTCCTTGCCTTTTTCTTTTGCAGGCATGAGAGACATGGCAATTTCAACTGAGTCTTCAGCAGTAAAGGAGCCAAAGTCTGCATTGGAAGGAACGGGTATGGGTTCACCAGCTTGAATAACACCAAGCACAGGCACACGGAACATATCACCGAGTGACGAGGGAGCAGTTAACCGCACACCACGTGAAATCTTGCGATCACGCTCGATATGACCTGATTTTTCCAATTGATCGAGGTAGTAATTGACTACAGAGGTGGAAGAAATACTGCAATCTTCACCGATCTCGCGAATGGAGGGTGGGTGTTTGAATTTGCGTTGATATTCCTCAATAAATTCGAGGATTTTTTGGTGGCGTTCGCCTAAACCTTTGCTTTTTCGTACCATCATCATCATTTTTAGCCTCCTGCCAGCAGAGCCGGCATTCGTGATCATTCTTCGCTCATTTGTGCTACGAATGATAACCGAACGCTTGTTCTGTGTCAAGGATTCGAAGATGGCAGAATCTAGGTCTTATAACCAGGTGCGGTGGCGCATCCAAATATACATGGTGATGGGTAAGCCGAGCATGATGACAAGCGTTACGCCAAATACTTCTCTGCTGGTCCATTCAAACAATTGGGCAACGGGTTCAAAAAAGTTCATACCGAAGAACCCGGTCACGAACGTGATGGGCATAAATAACGTTGTGATAACGGCGAGCGTTTTCATGATTTCATTCATACGGTTATTGATGACTGAAAGATAAGTATCCATCACCCCGCCGACCAGATCACGCAGGTTTTCATTCAAGTCGTGTAGTCTCACAAGATGGTCATAAATATCGCGGAAGAAAATTCGGTCTTTAGGATCAATGACACGGTATTCGTCGCGTGCTAGTTTGTTCAAGACCTCGCGTTGAGGGAGCAGGATCCTCCTCATGGAAAGGAGAATCCGTTTTAGTGCAAAGATCTGCTCAAGGGTGGCACGAGTCGGGCGGTCAAATACCTGGTCCTCGATCTGATCAATTTGATGATCGATCTGTTCAATGAGGGGCATATATCCCAGCACAAGTGAATCGATGATTCGATAAAGCAGGTGATCGGCTCCGTCTTGAACGTGTCTTTCATCCCGCTGACAAGCTGACCAGGTTTCTTCAATGGCATTGAGTAATTGATCGTGGTGGGTGATGATGTAGTTGCGGCCCAGGAAAATATCAAGTTCATCTATTTCAGATTCAAATACACCTTCCACATGTTTGTAGTTCATCATGTTCATAACGATATAAATGTAATCTCCCCAATCATCAATTTTTGGGGTGTGTGTTTCTACAAGCGCATCGTCAATGGCAAGCGGATGAAAACCAAAGCCGCGTAAAATCGGTTCGGCTACTTGAGGCGATTCACTAATGAAATCGACCCAGAGCAAACCTCGTCTGTCACGGATGAGGCGCGGGAATTCTTCAGGAGAAATATCGGTGCGAGTGGGTTTGCCGGGTGAAAAGAAAATTGAACGGATCATGGATATAAGCCTCAAAAATAAAGAAATTTATGAAATTTACACGATAATATCAATTATATTGAAACACATATTAATATTATCAATTTCATGCTTGACAAATTTAAAAAAATAGCTATAATTTTGTTTGAAATTAGGAACAAAATATTAATTTACTTGAAATTGGTGTTAATTTTCTAAAAGGAGACTTTCATGAACAACTTATCTCCAGAAACAATCTATGAAATCCAATCTCAAAGAGTCAAAGAAGAGATGGATGCTATTCGGTTACAGGAAGAAGCCATAAAAGGTAAAAATCTCCTTAGTAAAAATTTGGCTGCGCTTGGCGAGTGGATGGTAGCTCGAGGTGAAAAGTTACGCAAACTGCATTCCACAAGACAATCAAATTATTCTGAATTAACCAAAAAAGTTGCCTAGTATGTTTAATAATACGCTTGCGAAGATCTCTAAAACTTATCACGAATATCCACGCACATTTTGGATCGTGATCGCCATTACTTTTATTGATCGTATTGGCGGCGCGTTGCTCTTTCCATTCTTCGCGCTCTATATTACCAGTAAATTCAACGTCGGCATGACCGATGTTGGTGTACTATTCGCAGCTTTTTCAATCTCCAGTTTTGTAGGTTCTGCCATTGGCGGCGCGCTTACAGATCGCTTTGGTCGTAAGGGGATCATCATCTTTGGCTTGATCGCTTCATCCTTCAGTACTGTCGCGATGGGCTTCGTTACTTCATTTCAGTTTTTCTTTGTACTGGCATTCTTTATTGGTATTTTAACAGATGTAGCAGGCCCTGCACATCAGGCGATGATCGCAGATATTTTGCCAGAAGAAAAACGAGCAGATGGATATGGCATTCTGCGCGTGGCGTTCAATTTGTCAGTGGTGATCGGCCCTGCCATTGGCGGATTTTTAGCGGCTCGCTCCTACCTCTTGCTGTTTCTGTCCGATGCAGTTATCTCTCTCTTCACTGTTGTTCTGATCGCGATCTTTTTACCTGAGACCAAGCCCCAGGCACATCCAGATGCCCCGAAAGAAACAATGGGTGGGACGTTTGCCGGCTATGGACAAGTCTTACGCAATACGGCTTTTATGTTGTTCCTCGGCGCAGTATTATTGCAAGTCTTTATGTATATGAATATGAACACAGCGCTGGGCGTCTATTTAAGGAATGAACATGGCACGGCCGAATCTGGCTACGGTCTATTGTTGAGCATAAACGCCGCAATGGTTGTGCTGATGCAATTCCCGATCACGAGGCGCATTACAAAATATCCACCCATGTTGATGATGGCAATGGGGACATTCCTGTATGTAATTGGCTTCTCCATGTATGGATATGTCGCTACCTACACACTGTTCATAGTGGCAATGATCATTATTACAATTGGTGAAATGGTGGTCTCGCCTGTTTCACAAGCGCTTGTGGCATCTTTCGCCCCCGAAGATATGCGCGGACGTTATATGGCTGTCTCAGGTTTTTCATGGGGCATTCCGTTTGCAGTGGGCCCCTATCTTGCGGGTTTAATCATTGATGGACCAAGGCCTCATCTTCTCTGGTATGCGGCGGGGTTTGTTGGTCTATTATCAACATTTGCCTTTCTTGCTTTATATCGTGTAAGAAGCAAGGACGAACAAAAAACAGAAAACATGCCAGAAGCTGTGGCATTATAAAATTGGAGGAACAGAATTATGAGACCTGCACCTACACGTTGTCCGATCTGTCAGTCTGAATTAACCGTTGCTCGCTTACATTGCTCATCCTGTGATACATCGATTGAAGGTCATTTTGCTTCGGGTCAGTTTGCAAATTTAACTCCCGAGCAATTGGAATTTGTATTCACTTTTGTCCGTTGCGAAGGTAAGATCAACCGCATGGAGCAGGAGGTAGGTTTATCCTACCCAACCATTCGAAATCGTTTGCATGAGATCATTCGTGCTTTGGGTTATGAACCTGGCAAGGATGAGTCTCCTGAAATCGAAGCCGAAAAACGAAGCAGTACCATTGCCGACCTTGAAGCCGGCAAGATCACCCCAGAGCAAGCCATGCGTATTCTACGCGGCGAGCAGGAGTAAACCATGTCTAAAACAATTTCTGCAGGACGCACACCCAAAGTTACGATTGAAAGTATTGGCGGCGATCTCAGCCTCGTAGGTTGGGAAGGGGACGACATATTGCTCAAGGGCGATAATGATGAAATCCGTTTCCAACAGGATGGCAGTGAAGTAAAAATTTCCTGTGATGACGATATCTCCATTCGAGTGCCGAAGGCAGCTTCCATATATATTCATAATATTGGCGGCGATGCTTCCATTCGGAGTTTGACAGGCGATTTGGAACTAAAAGAAATCAGCGGCGACTTATCCATCCGCGATGTGAATTCAGTTGCGATAGATACGATTCGTTCTGACTTTAGCCTGCGAGGCGCAAAGGGACATTTGTCTATCAAAAGCGCTCACTCAGACGTATCCATCCGCGATGTGGATGGAAATGTTTCATTAGAATCGGTTGCAGATGATCTTGCTTTACGTGATGTACGCGGCAATGTATCTGCGAATGTTAGTGAAGATGTGGTGCTTTATCTTAACCCCCAGCCTGGCAATTCTTATGCTGTGACGGCGGGTGAAGATATTTTGCTGGTGATGCCGCCCAATGCCAACGCCACGTTGACCCTTAATGCTGATGAGATTGATATTGCCTGGAAGGGCATTGCAAATGAAGAAGATGCTACTTCTCGTGTGGTCACACTTGGAGATGGCTCAGCCATGGTGACGTTAAAAGCAGGCAGTGACATTCGCGTATCTAATCAATCCAATGCAGGTGAGTCAGCAGAAGATTTTGGAAATTTTGCAGGCATGGGTTTTGATTGGTCTGGTTTTGGTGAACGGATTTCACGTCAGGTGGAACAGGTTACACATCGCGCAAATAGGCAGGTAGATGAAGCCACGCGCCGCGCAGCAGAAGCCCGTGCAAAATTTGAAGGCGGACGCCGCGGCAAATCAAAAGTGGCTGTAGGTGTAGGCCGTTGGAATTGGGACCTATCTCCAAAAGGCGTGCCTATGCCTCCCAAGCCTCAGGCCTCTGAAGAAGAACGAATGGTGATCTTGAAGATGCTGCAGGAAAAGAAAATTACAGCCGAAGAAGCTGAAAAATTATTAGCATCCTTGGAAGGAGGTTCTTAATGTCATCTGAAGAACGCAAAAAGATCTTGCAAATGGTTGCTGATGGAAAGATCAGCGCCGAAGAAGCCGCGACTCTCATGCGCACATTGGACGAATCTGCTGAAGAGGAAATAGAGATCATCGAGGCTGATTCAGGCTTCAGTTCAGAAAAGCCCGATGCTCCAGAGTTTGAAGAAGTTCGCAGGCGGGCATCCAAATTTTCAAAAGGATTTCTTGGGATGGGAATCCTCGTTACAGTTTTAAGTGCATGGGTGATGTTTGCCATTCAACAGAATTCAGGATTAAACTTCTGGTTCTTTTGCTTTACCATGCCATTCATAGTAGGAATTATATTCATCGCGCTTGGGGGAGGCAGCCGAAGTTCACGCTGGTTGTATTTAAATGTAGACCGCTCAAAAGCAGAAGATGGACCCAAACGAATTTCACTGGCCTTGCCACTTCCGCTTGGTTTGGTGGGTTGGTTTATTAAAAATTTTGGAAGCCGTATTGATCGGTTTAAGAAGACGAATATAGATGAAGTGATCAATGCGATTAATATGGCGAAGACCATCACAGAGCCACTCATCATTAATGTTGATGACGATGATGACGGCGAGCGTGCGCAGTTATTTATAGGATAAGATGTATGACTTGTTATTCCAGCAGTGCAACTGCTGAAATAAACCGAGCTAGGATAAGAGGTGTAACATGGCAAACAGTGAAGAGAGAATGAAGATATTAAAGATGATCGAAGAAGGCAAGATCAGCGCGGACGAAGGTTCGAAACTTCTTGCAGCGTTGAGTGACTCACGTAGAGGCCTGCCAATGCCGCCGCGCCCGCCAGGCAGTGGAAGTGGCGGTGCACGCTGGCTTCGCATCCGCGTGACAGACACGCGCACGGGTCGTTCAAAAGCATCGGTGCAAATTCCGTTGGCGCTTGTGGATGCAGGCATGAAGATCGGTGCGCATTTTGCCCCCGAAGTGGAAGGCGTGGATATGACCAACGTGATGGAAGCCTTGCGTATGGG
This sequence comes from Anaerolineales bacterium, assembly GCA_014379595.1. Taxonomy (GTDB): domain Bacteria; phylum Chloroflexota; class Anaerolineae; order Anaerolineales; family Villigracilaceae; genus Villigracilis. The sequence continues at coordinate 132,376 of JACMLM010000008.1, read as the reverse complement.
TGTAACCGGCAAGATCATTGACGTGACCGATGAAGAAGACGGCGAGCACGTTGAAATTTACGTGGAGTAAATTAATTTATTTTGGATAATGTGTTTCTTTCTTTTTAGATGTAAAAGGAGAATATGTTATGACACAATACTGCAATCCAATCTATAGGCTGATGCTTTAGTGGGTAAAGGCGCAAGACAATTTGTCTTGCGCCTTTGTTGATAATTTACTGCTTTGACGAGGTCAAGTGACCATTGCCGAGCGAGAAGGACAAGTTTATGAAATGGTCAACTACTTCAAACGTTTTAGCAGTGTTTTTTGTATTGATTTTTGAAGGTTGTTCACCTACAAACGATAGCATGCCGGTAATTTCTTCAAGTACAGTACAAAATATACAACAGACCCTAGAGATGCCTCCATTAAATGTAAATGCTACTGCGACAATATATTTATTACCTTCGCCAACAACTTTACCGATGGTGTCTTCAACTAATGGCAAACAAATACTCACTGAATTTCTTCAAAGTAATGGAGAATGTCAATTACCATGTCTGTTAGGATTAACCCCAGGAGGATATATTGAAGAAGTCCAAAATTTAATAGACTTTTTTGACAGAGGGGCATCTAATGTAGTCAACGAGAGGATAGTTTGGAGGTGCACAGCCATTTGGATAGCATCATTCGCGAAGGCTCCAGCAGTTCATCAACCTTGATTTTTTGGAGTAATAGATTGATGACACAATTTAATATTGATTACTTTTATACTGATGACAATAAGATTGAGCAAATTAACTTGTCTTCGGGGTCATGGCAACTTTCAGGACAAAATGCAAATAAAAGCAGTGCCATAGTTTATGATGACAAAACTTATTCTGAACTAACGGATTTCTATTCATTAAATAGCATTCTTAATATCCATGGTATTCCACAACAAATTTTAATACTGCCATTCCCTGATGACCCTGGACATCCATCACCTCCAGCACACTATCCATTTTCTTTTGTACTTTATTACTCTGATAAGGGATTTCTTGTAGAATACTCTTCTTCTCGTGATGAACAGGATGGGTATTATATTGGTTGCCCGACGGAATCGCATACCAAAGTATCTGTCTGGAACTCTGATAGTTTTGCCACAATAGAGAATGTTGTCAAATATTTTTCTAATATTTATGGAATTAACGCAGCAACAATAAAGGATTACAGGCTAATAGAAGATGTCACTAGCCTTGATCCTAATGCATTCTATGAGACCTTTAAAGCGCAAACAAACGAATGTGTGAAGACACCTAAAACCCTTTGGATGCCATAAACGCTTGCTCGACGCGAGTCAGGAGTCCCGCCGAGTATTGAAACACAATAACTTAAATAACCCTCAATGCGAGGGTTGTTCATTTTTATTAGTTATGTTATTTTCGCTTTGAGGAAACTTATGGAAAATAATACAAAACGTCCTACAGGTATGTTCGGCTTTACCATCGTCTGGCTGGGACAGATTGTCTCCGTGCTTGCCAGCTCGATGAGTCAATTTGGTTTAAGTATTTGGATGTATGACCAAACCAAAAGCGCGTTGGCAATGGGTGTAATGCAGGTATTCTTCATCACACCTTTCCTCTTGATCTCGCCGATTGCTGGCGTAATGGTAGATCGCCATAACCGTAAATTAATGATGATGGTCAGCGACCTTGGTGCTGGTCTGGCAACCGTGTCCATTTTGGTATTGCAGTATTTGGGGATTATGGAATATTGGCATTTATATGTAGCATCTATTATTTACGGGCTGGGCATGGCATTTCAATGGCCCGCATATTCGGCAACGATCAGCGTCATGGTTCCAAAAGAACAATATGGCCGCGCTAATGGCATGATGTCCCTCATTGAAGCTGGGCCAGGAGTTATTGCTCCACTACTGGCAGGAGCATTGCTTCCGATAATCGGGCTCACAGGTCTGCTCTTCTTTGATGTAGCTACATTCCTGATCGCTATTGGTGCATTACTCTTTGTGCATATTCCTCAACCGCCTCGCACCGAGGAAGGTCAACAGGCTCAGGGAAATATTTGGAAGGAAGCCGCGTATGGTTTCAAATATATATTTGCTCGTCCAAGTCTGTTAGGATTGCAATTGATATTTTTCATGGGGAATCTATTTGCTGGCATTGGCTTAACTGTATTAGCTCCCATGGTTCTGGCACGTACCGATAGCAACACACTGATCTTTGGTTCTGTTCAAACAGCCGGAGCTATTGGCGGAGTAATTGGTGGAATAGTCATGAGCGCATGGGGAGGTTTCAAACGCCGTGTGCATGGCGTGTTGATCGGTTGGACTTTGGGTGGACTCACCATGTCCATCCTTGGTTTTACAGGTGGCTTATACATATGGGTTGTGGGTATGGTTTTGACTGCTTTCGTTTCTCCTCTTGTCAATGCATCAAATCAAGCCATTTGGCAAGCTAAAGTAGCGCCTGATTTGCAAGGCCGTGTCTTTTCTGCGCGACGTTTGATCGCGTGGTTTACCAACCCCATCTCTCCGCTCATTGCCGGGTCTCTAGCAGATTATGTACTTGAACCTGCCATGCAGAACGATACAGTTCTTTCTTCAACTTTTGGTTGGCTCGTTGGAACAGGTCCCGGTGCCGGGATGGGATTACTGATTATTTTTTGTGGCTTGCTTGGTGCATTGGTTGGGTTGGCAGGTTATTTCTTCCCAGCCATTCGTAATGTAGAAGATATTCTCCCAGACCATGAATTGGCTAAACAATGAGCTAGTGAAAACCATTCACCACTGAGACCACAGAGTTCACTGAGAAAACCATTTAAAAATCTCTGTGCTCTCAGTGTGCTCTGTGGTTAAATCTTTTGACTTCGACCTAACCATTTTTCCAGTACAAAGCTATTCGTTTAGGCGATACACTCCTTTTATATAGTAACTATACTGGTTATTATATAAAAGGAGATTGATATGAGCAAAAATATGTTGGTTGAACTTTCAGATGCAATTGCAGATGCCGCCGAACGTGCCGGGAAATCCACTGTGTTGGTGGATGCGCGCCGCCGCTTTCCTGCAAGTGGTATTGCCTTCGCTAAAGACCTCATCTTAACTGCGGATCACGTTGTGGAACGCGAAGAAGATATTAAAGTGATTCTTGCAGACGGAACCGAAGTCACAGCACGCCTTGTTGGTCGGGACCCGGGAACTGATCTGGCGGTATTGAAATTAGACCCTTCGGGAGCCTCAGCCACGCCCGCTGAAGTGTCAAAGACTCCTGCGCGTGTGGGACAGTTTGTATTAGCAATTGGGCGTCCATCCACTAAAGGAATCGAATCCAGTTTTGGAACGGTCAATGCTGTTGGCGGCCCTGTCCGCACCGGGCGTGGTGGTATGCTTGAGCAATATATCAAAACAGATGTAGTGTCATATCCTGGCTTTTCAGGCGGACCATTGGTCAATGGCGATGGTACGATCTTCGGTATCAACACCTCTGGTTTTGGAAATGGCGGCGCGATTACCATCCCTGCTGATGTTGCATGGAAAGTTGCAGAGACCTTAGCAAAACATGGCAAGATCAAACGCGGCTATCTTGGTATTCGCAGCCAAACCGTCAACATCCCTGCGGAATCTCAGAAAGCATTAAATCGCAAACAAGAGACTGGGCTTTTATTGGTTGGTCTTGAAGAAGATACTCCAGCTGGCAAAGGCGGTTTGATGATCGGTGACATTCTAGTCAGCATTGCTGGCGAGCCTGTCGAACATCATGATGAGTTATTCACACGTTTGAGCGGAGATGTCGTTGGTAAATCCACGCCTATTGAAGTTCTGCGTGGTGGTAAGTTAGAATCAATAAAAGTGGAAATTGGAGAGCGCTAGCCCATGTCATCCTGAGCGACACTGCACCTGCGCTGCGTTTGTTGCAGTGCAGGTGAGCGAAGGATCTTACGAGACTCTTCGGTCGCGGAGAACGCTCCCTCAGAGCGACACAGTATTTCCTAAATAAGTAAGAGGCCCATTGATCCGAGTTACAATTGTTTCACCTAATTCTGCTCTGCGGATCGGTCTGCGTGAATTATTAAGCAGGCAGTCTGATATCAAAATAGTTGGTGAAACAGTTGACCTTGAAAGTGTACATGAAGTTGAGACCGAGGTAGTTGTACTTGCCTCGGTCTCTTTTGCGTATCTTTTGGAAAATAAAACAACTTTTGCAATTCTATTTTTAACAGATAATGTTGAGTCGATTCGAAATGTGTTAAATACAAATGTGCGTGCATGGGGCGTGCTTTCGCCCGATGCAACAGAAGATGAATTGGTGGCGGCAGTCCGCGCGGTGGGGGAAGGGCTTTGGGTCGGCGCACCAGGCCTGGTTCAGAGTCTGATGCGTGTTTCGGGGCGAAGAGAATCTTTGGGAGGCGAGTCTCTGATCGAGCCATTAACTGCACGAGAGAAGGAAGTCATTCAATTAATGGCGCAGGGCCTGGCCAATAAACAGATCGCGCTTTCACTTGGTATTAGTGAACATACGGTAAAGTTTCATCTCTCGTCTTTGTATGCGAAATTGGGTATATCGAGCCGCACAGAAGCGGTCAAACGAGGAATAGAACTGGGTTTGATCTCATTGTAAATATTAATCTCAGTTTGGTATGCAGTTGCACTGCATCAAGAACAAATTTTCAATAAAAAACATCCCGCAAATTTGAATCTGCGGGATGTTTTTGTTAAACAATTCTTTTATTTCATTTCTTTTTATAAAATAAGAGTGGCAAGGTGACAATCAGTACAATGACGATGCCCATAATGAGAATGCCATCTGTGGAGCCGATCTCAGATAGATCTTCTTGCGCTGGAGTGGGGGTGGTTTGAAGAAAAATAGACGACTCGCTTGTGTTTAAAGCTGATGCAGGGGATCGATTAAACGTAGCCGTCACAAAAGCGATGACGAGCGCGATACATAATAAAGTGATCGCAAAAACATGGGAAGTTTTCATCATTTTGTTAGTTATAATTGTATCATGTTGAAAGTGAGCCTCTCAGAGACCTATATGTACTTTTCTGCACTTTCGATGTATAATGCCAAAAGTTATTTGCTGGCGGGTTCAGCAAGTAATTTTTTATGGAGAATATCATGGAAATTATCATGAAAGTCGTATGCCCTATGCTCGTCCTGATGTTCGTCGGGACGGTTTTTGTGTACGCATATTCTCTTCGAAATTTTTCATTATTTTGTATTTGTAATTCTGCATTAAGTAAAATTTAGCCTTCGCCGCCGCGCTTTCAGCGTTTGGCGGCGTTGTGCTATAAGCCTATTTCAGGAGTATCCATGATCAAAAGAATTTTTGACTGGTTGATTCAACCGCTTGGTCTGATCGCGGTAGGAATCGGATTCCTTGCGGTGTTTAGCCTTGCGGCTTATGGAATCAATTCCACTCAACTTGCACCAACACAGCCCATTGAGTTTCCGCATGACAAGCATGTTAATGCAAGTATTCAATGTTTATATTGCCATCCTGGTGCGGCCAAGGGTCCGGCTGCCGGAATTCCCGCCCAGTCAAAATGCTGGGGCTGTCATCAACAGATGGAGATAACAGAAACAAGCGAGCTCCTTGCGCCTCTGAAAGAAGCTGTTGAGAGTAATACGCCCATCAAGTGGGTACCTGTTGTGATGGTGCCAGATTTTGTTCAATTTAATCATCGGGCCCATGTTGCTGGGGGACAAAACTGCGAGAATTGTCACGGTGATATGACCAAGGTGACCGTTGCAGAGAATCCACAGGTGTTCAATATGGGCTTCTGCTTGAATTGTCATATTAAGTCTGCGGGAGATGATCATGAAAAACTGGTCAAACTTACCGACTGCGGCACGTGTCATTATTAACCGGGTGAAGAGGAAACAACAATGAGTGATAAATTTTCCCGGCGTGATTTTCTAAAACTGGCTGGCGTAGGCACAGTAACCACCGTGCTAACTGGCTGTATTGCTCAGAAGGAAGTAAAACGTGAGCCGTACATGCAAATGCCCGAATACAACTATAACGGCCAGAGTACATATTACGCCACCACATGCCGCGAATGCGCGGCCGGATGCGGGCTCGTCGTTCGCACTATGCAAGGCCGCGCCATTAAAACCGAAGGTAATGTAAATAATCCGCTGAACCTCGGCAAGACCTGTGCGCGAGGCCAGGCAACTTTGCATGGTTTATATAACCCAGATCGTGTGCGCGGTCCAATCAAGCATGCGCGCGGCGAAAGTTTGTATGAAACTCCTGTAGACCCCGACGCTGATGATTTTAAAAACGCCGACTCCAACATGAGTTGGGAAGACGCTCTACAAGTTGTGGCTGACGCTTTGAAAAATAACAAACCCGAAGAGATCGCCTTCCTCATGGGCACTGCCTCCGATCATCTCTTTGACCTGGTAACTGATCTTGCAAATGCAACCGGAATTAACGCCCCTGTTCGTTTTAGTGCATTGAACATGTTTGAATCCCGTGCCACATTGAGTCAGGCTGCCGAAAACCTTTTAGGAGAAGCTGGCTTGCCATTCTTTGATGTAGGTGGTGCGCAGGTTGTCTTCTCTTTCGGTGCCAACTTCCTCGAGACATGGCTCTCGCCTGTTTCATATACGCGTGGATTTGCAGGCTTACGTGAAAGTAAAACAAAACTGCGTGGAACCTTTGTGCAATTTGAATCACGAATGTCTTCCACTGCTGGCAAAGCTGATGAGTGGATACCGCTTCGCCCGGGGACCGAAGCCATGGTGGCGCTTGCAATTGGCAGACTCGTATCTGAACTTCGCGGAAACCCATTGCCACGCGCATTCTCAGATATTGAACCCCTTGATGTTGCAGCTAAATCTGGTATTAAGCTCGAAACATTGGAGCATCTGGCTGAGATGTTTGCAAGTTCAACCGGTGCCCTGGCTATCCCCGGTGGAGCAGCACTTGGCCAAAGCAATGGTCTCGCCGTTGCTGAAGCGGTGCTTGCATTAAATGCCGTCTCTGATAACTTTGGGAAACCCGGCGGTGTGTTCTTGTCACCTATCGCCCCCAATCAAACAGAATATCAACGCCCTGCTTCTGCAAAAGAAATGCAGGAATTTACTCAGCAAATGGCAGATGGCAAATTCAAAGTATTATTTGTACATGGAGTTAATCCGATTTTTGAATTACCAGCTTCTTTAAATTTTAAGGATGCTTTGAAGAACGTTGAACAAGTCATTTCATTTGCAACTTTCCCAGATGAAATGGCAGTGGAAGCGGACTATGTATTTCCTGATCGTCACGGACTTGAATCCTGGGGTTACCAGCGCGTTGCAACGGGCGCAGCACAGCCGGTACTTTCCGGGTTGCAGCCTGTAGTTTCAGGTGTATATAAACCCGATTCAACAGAATTACTTTACGATGCCCGTGCAACAGCAGATGTATTAATTGCTGCGGCTCAACTTGCCGATGGCAAATTTGCAGATGCTCTACCCTTCCAGGATGAGGTTGAATTCTTACATAGCAAAGTCTCTTCCCTTATGACCGAAGCGGATGGTTTCTTCTCCGCTGCGGATGCCGACACCTTCATAGCTTATTTCCAGCAAAATGGCGGCTGGTGGAAGTTATCTGATGCACGCGGCGCCCCGAATGTGGCAGATGTGCTTAACCGTAATATCAGCGGTGCAGAATCTGAGTTTGCCGGCGAAGGAGAATTCTTCTTCATTCCGTTCGTCTCACCAACGCTAGCCGAAGCAGGCGCGAACAAACCCTGGTTGCAGGAATTGCCCGACCCAACAACTACGGTCATGTGGAATACATGGGCTGAGATAAATCCTGAAACTGCCCATGAACTTGGGATTGAGAATGATGATGTAGTGAAGATCACAAGTGAGGCCGGGGAGTTGGAAGTGCCTGTTTATTTATATCCAGCTATTCGTCCAGATACGATCGCGATTCCTTTTGGCCAGGGCCATACTGCTTATGGTCGTTATGCTCAAAATCGCGGCGTAAATCCCGCAAGCCTGATTGGTCAACGCTTGAATGAAGCAGGTGATCTTGCATTCGCCGGTATGAAAGTCAAAATTGAAAAGACCGAGAGGAAGCAATTCCTATCCCGCCTTGAGAGTCGAATTGGGGTCTATAACGAAGGCATGGAAGAGCATTAGAGGAGCCAATGATGAAAACTGATCTAAACATGATGGGCGCCAAAGGCGCAATTGTGGAAGAGGCAGAAGGCAAATGGGGCATGGTCATTGACCAGGATATTTGCACGGGATGTCAGGCTTGTGTTGCCGCATGCGCGATGGAAAATAATATTTCATTCGTGGGTGAGGAAGACGCAGGATATGGCCGTACTCAGCACTGGATCCGTATCGAAAGATTTTGGGAGGGTGAGTACCCTGAAGTTAAAATGACACCTAACCAGCCGATGTTGTGCCAGCAATGTGGGCAAGCACCCTGTGAACCAGTTTGCCCGGTCTTCGCTACGCCACACAGCAACGCCGAACAATTAAATTTGCAAGTGTACAACCGTTGTGTAGGTACACGCTATTGTGCCAACAACTGCCCTTACCAGGTACGTTCCTTCAACTGGCGTGATTATCATATTGACCGCTTCCACGCCAATAAAGTGGATGGAAAATCTGTTTACTCGTTTCATAATCAATTCAATCCAGATGTTACTGTCCGTCGCCGCGGTGTGATGGAGAAATGCACATTCTGCATTCAACGCATCCATAAAGCTCAGGACACAGCCAAGTCCGAAGGGCGCGAAGTGGTGGATGGTGAGTTCACGACTGCATGTGCTCAAGCCTGCCCTGCGAATGCGATTACATTTGGCCGTGTAGATGACCACGAGAGTTTGGTGAGCCAGTTATCTCATCAAAAAGGTGGCGTAAAACATCTCGAAGAACTTAATACACTCCCACGTGTAACTTATCTTAAGGGAGGCTAGGTAATGGCTTCTACTGCACATCCTTATTCTAAACCTGCAAAAGCGCATGAAGGTCATCACGAAGAAGAACAAGACATGCGCGAGTTTTTGATGTACGACCCCAAGCCTCGCGGTGAGATGAACCAAATGGTTATGGAATCCATGACCACGACCTCTTGGAAATTCTGGGTAGTGTTTGGCATTCTATGTGTTTTGGTTGCTACCTGTTTTATTTATGCTTGGGGCTATATGATAGCCGAAGGCTTGGGCGTAGCGGGTGTGATGCGTCCGTCTTACTGGGGCATCTTCCTGGTTAATACCGTTTTTTGGATTGGCATTAGCCATGCCGGAACGTTTATCTCTGCTATTTTGCGGGTGTTCAAAGCGGAATTTCGTCGTCCGTTCACTCGCGCAGCAGAGTTGATGACCACCTTTGGTTTGATTCAGGCTGGTGCCAGTATCTTCATGCACCTTGGTCGTGTTTGGCTCTTCTACTGGCTGCTCCCTGTTCCCAATCAGAGAATGTTGTGGCCCAACTTCCATTCTCCTTTAATGTGGGACTTGCTCGCGATAACAACGTATGTTCTTGGCAGTACCATGTACCTCTTCCTGCCGCTTATCCCAGATTTAGCAATGGCGCGTGATCGTTCTACCGGTTGGCGTAAGACTTTCTTTAAAATTCTCGCGTTGGGCTGGCGGGGCACCGAGGGTGAGTGGCGTCATCTTACAACAGCTATGAACTTCTTTGCATTTGCAATTATCCCCGTCATGTTCTCCGTGCATACTATCGTTTCGTGGGATTTTGCAATGGCAATGCGCCCAGGCTGGTCATCATCAGTATTTGGTCCATATTTCGTGCTTGGAGCATTGCACTCAGGTATGGGAGCTGTAGCGATTGTGCTGTTCATTATGCGCGCGACCATGAAGCACATGGATTACTTCATCCGCAAGGAACATTTTGATGGCCTAGGCAAATTGATGCTGATTGTTACGTTTGCTTACTCCTACTTCTTCTTCAACGATTACATCGTGCAGTGGTATGGCGGCGATAAGTGGACAGATATTCTTTTGCACTGGTTGGAAGAAGGGCCAATGTCCTGGATGTTCTATCAGTTGATCCTCTTCAATATTGTGATTCCCCCTTTGCTGTTATGGAATAAAAAGTTACGCCAAACTCCCTGGTTACTTGCTCTGATCGGTTTAATGATCAATGTAGGTATGTATTGGGAACGTTACCTGATCATTCCAGTGATGTTAACGATCAACCGCATGCCGTTCACATGGAAACTTTACGAACCACGTATTGAACTATTCCTGACGATTGGAACATTTTCGGTCTTCCTGCTCTTTTATATGGCTGCCTCACGTCTTATCCCATTGATTCCAGTATGGGAAGTTCAAGAAGGACAGATGACACACTCCTTGCGTAAAGTAGGTAAGGCTGAAGTTCCAACCGTGAGTGAGTTTGAATAAAGTGGAGACGAACATGTCTGATACGACTCTATTAGCGCTGTTTGAAGATATAGACCCCGCTGCGAATGCCGTCGAGAAATTGTATGAAATGGGCATTACCGACGAGAATATTAATGTCATCTCAGGTGTGCCAATTGCACACAAGATGCTTGGACGTCCACACCCAGTGACAAACGTTTCGCGATTGGCATTGGGTGGCGCGATCGCTGGTTTCATTTTCGGGCTTTTTCTGAACTTTGGAACGCCTTACATGTATTTTGTCCCAGTAGGTGGTCAATACATTACCCCAGTGCCACCCGGTTTGATCATTACCTTTGAGATGACGATGCTCTTTGCTCTTCTTGCTACCTTCCTAGGCGTATTTTTGGATAGTTACTTCCCTAATTACCGCCCGATGGAGTATGTTGCTGAAGTTAGTGACGGCAAGATCGCAGTCTTTTTTAGATGCCCTCCAGGCGAAGACAAAAAATTTACAGATGCAATGGATAATTTAGGTGCCCTATCTGTTCAACCTGCGGAGGCGCAACAGCTATGAGACTCCTCAAGCAATTATTCTGGGTATTCCTTACGCTTGGGCTTCTTTTAGGAATGGTCCTGGTGTTTTCCTACGATATCGTCAAAATTGATTGGGTCAGCTTCATGGAGATTCAGCCCTCTTATGCTTCACAAGAGCATCCATTACCTGTACCTGCACAATCCATCCCGATAGAAGGGCCGGCCTATGTTCCCGGAGCCGGCTCGCCTTTGAATCCAGTACCTGCAGATGATGTTTCCGTTGCACGAGGTACACAACTCTTCAGTACTCATTGTCAGATGTGCCATGGAGAAACTGCAGCAGGCAATGGCCCTATCTCAGCCTTTCTGGTTAAGAAGAAGCCAGCTGATCTTTCAAGTGAGCTGGTCCAAAGCAAGGATGATGGCACCCTCTTTCTTACCATTAGTAATGGTACTGGATCAGGTTATATGCCCGCATTGAATGAAAATCTTACCGTTCGTGAACGTTGGGATTTAGTAAACTTCATCCGCACGCTTCAGGCAGCGGAAGATCAATAGGAAGCACTCGTATGAATGATGTACGCAGATATATTTATGGCACATTGATCGTGTTTTTTATAGTTGTATCCATATGGCTTAGCTTTCTATTTGTGAGCTCCTGCGGATTTACATTAACCTGCAAACGCGGCGCGCCTCAAATAGACCGTACTCCGATCCCCACACTTTTGCCCGCCACTTTACAGGCCCGAGAAACTGGTGATGGTGTTGTGGTTGTATCTGACCAATGTCAGGTCGCAGCAGTAGATTTGATCGGGGCATGGGTTGAGGCTGGCTCTTCCGAAACCGAAACTTTTCAATTCACAGATATCAACGGTCAGAATTGTGAATCTACATTTGAAGAAGTGGAACCGCTTTTCCTGGAAGCAAATTTCTGGTATTCAGGTTCATTTTCCTGTGTTTCCTGTCATTCAGTAGATGTGACTATTTCTCCTGCACAGTTGGATTTGAGCAGCTACGCGGGAATCATGTCTGGTTCACGCCGTGCCGATGCAGAATCGCAAGGTACAGATATTCTCGGCGGTGGGGATTGGAATGATTCATTACTATATGAATTCATATCCACAAGCAAAGACGATATCCCTGGCCATGCAGAAATTGATTCTGATCTTGTGATCTTTGCAGGGACACCGCTTCCAATTGCAGACCCGACGGCAACGATATCTCCTACAGAAGCGCCGACGGTTACTCCAACACCATAATTGATTAATCAAAAAAGACCTGATTATAAAATCAGGTCTTTTTATTATATGGCGGAGAGAGCGGGATTTGAATATCATCCCCTCAATGGGGACGCGCGAACCTAAAACAAAAACGTCTCAACAAGTGAGACGTTTTTCTGGCGGAGAGAGCGGGATTCGAACCCGCGAACCTTTGTGGGTTACACGCTTTCCAAGCGTGCGCGCTAAGCCAGACTACGCGACCTCTCCATTTCGAGTCAAGCGGGCAAATTATACCAACGTGTTGTTTTTATGACAAGCGATAAATAAAATGACGGCGCTTGCAAGCGCTTTTATGCTTATTTGTTTCTATCTGCGTCTTGTGCACAACGGAAACCGCGACTCAGCCCAGCGGACTCTGGCTCATGCCGTAAACGGCTTGTCACCACGATCTCGCGTCCGTCTTCGTTGTAGGAAGTACTGCGTAAGACGCGTTCCTCGCCAGTTTCTGGTCCTTGGGGGTTGGCATAGGGAGAATACGAATAGTAGTCAGCGTCAAACCAGTCTGCAACCCACTCACGGACATTGCCTGACATGTTCAACACATCGTATGGACTGGCTCCTAAAGGATAACGAAATGCCGAAACTGATTCCTGTATCAGTGTGCCTGCATAATTTGCCTGGCGTGGATTTGGCTGTTTATTCCCCCATGGATATATACGTCCGTCTGTGCCGCGGGCAGCTTTTTCCCATTCCGCTTCGGTAGGGAGGCGGCGATCTGCCCAGTGACAATAAGCGTTGGCCTGATCCCAGGTTACATAAACTATGGGATGATCGCGGTATATCCAGTTATTGTAATAAATATTATCTGAGACGGGAACTATACATTCATTTCCCCGCAGGCATTTCCGATACATGGCATTGGTCACTTCCACGCGATCCATCCAAAAGGCATCAAGATAGACAACATGTTTTGGGGCATCTGGTTTTTTTAATTCATGATCTTCCCCCATGATAAATTCTCCGTCAGGGACATAGACCTGTACCATCCCATCCATTGCTGATATCTTTTTATCAATTGGTGTAACAGGTGACTTTCTGCCCAAATTGAAAGATGCAATATCCAAACGGAACTTTTCTTCCGTTAATGTTCCATTTTGATAACTATGCATGGCACGAAGTAGAAAATCAAGATTTAATACCAAAGCAATGCTTACTGCCACAATTATGCCAAGCATAATGATGATATGAAATTTTTTGTTTTTGAAGATATTCATTCCTTGATTATAATCAACTGGAAAGTATTATTTCATAATCGCTAAGCATATTTTATGATAACCATTCCTTCTCTTTCCAATGTTCTCCCTGAATTAATGAATTGCGAGTGAATATTGCAAAGACTCGCAATCTGCTAAGCATGGGTGCGTCGCACCCTCATAATCAATTACTTTCCTATTTCATCTATCGCCTCATCCTAATGAACTGAGGATATATCCCATATTATTTTTCTGGGTCAATATAAAAAAGCTTGAGCTGGCTGCAAAAATGTTCGCGATACTCCGAGCATCTCAAAATAATAATTTGATCACTATCTGACCAGTACCCCTCATATCCAATCGGTCTGAGTGCTGCACCACCCATCATAGATGACTGACCAAGATAAATCGTTTGTACCTTTTCATTAAAAGAGTTATATATTTCAATAAAACTATGCCCTCCCCATTCCCCTCCAAAGCACGCAAGCCCTTGACAATCAAATAGCACTTTTTCTGTAAAATAATATTGTTTGTATATTGAATGGTTTTTTGTAACTTCTTTTAGAGGAGGGTATGTATAACTCTCTACGTTTCTCATCTCGCCTAAAGATATTTTGTCAAACTCAGTATATAGCAATTTCTCTTTACCAGAGACGCGTTCATCTATGTAATTCCCTAAAACATATGATTTCCCATTGTTATTGATAAGAATGTATGATGCGTCAGAATATTGAACTTTATAGAGTACTTTATAAATAATATATGTTTTTTCATCCTTACTGTAGTTTAAGTAAAATTGATTGAATAATTCATCATATGTTTCGTTGGACTTGGTCCTGTTTATGCATTCAATAGGTTGTTGTAAATTATCGTTGCTAGGAGAAAAGATAACAGCACTATTTAGGATATTGGGGTTGCATAGTCCTATGTATGTTTGTGCTCCTATAAGTGCTTTGTTCTTATCCAGCCAATAAATATAAGGATGTTGTCCCCTGTAATTGTATTCTTCATTAAATACAATTTCGTTAATTTCAAAGGTTTCTCTAGTCTTAAAGTCAAAATACTTAAATATATATTTGCTTGGATTCTGGATGGGGTCTTTTCCTTGCAGAACATCAACAAAAACTATACCTGAACCGTCAGGAATTAAAGAGTAGTACAAATCGATACTATTACTTGATACATTTATGTCAATGGACTCAAATTCTTCAAGTTTGGCTGATTCCGCAAGGAACTTTTCAACTTCAGGATTTGATGTTGCGTAGATGGGAATGGCAATTAAAATATTATATAAAATAATGGCAAATGCGGTAGATATGAATATAATAATGAGGAATATGTATTTAGCGTCAATTAAGAAGCTTCGATTTGTTCGCCCTTTTTTCATTATTTAACCTTATGCTTAGCTACTCCCTTTCTCCAACTCCTTAAGGAGTTGGAGAAAGGGAGTGTTAATAATATAAACTTGGTTATTCGTTCCTACTTCCCCAATTTCTTCTTCAATGCCTCTGTCAATGCAGGGACAATCTGGAACAGATCGCCAACCACGCCATATCTAGCAACTTTGAAGATCGGCGCGTCAGCGTCTTTGTTGATGGCGATGACTGTCTTTGCAGAGCGGATGCCTGCGATGTGCTGGATGGCTCCTGAAATGCCGCAGGCGATATAAAGATCAGGTGCGACGACTTTGCCTGTTTGCCCGACTTGATTTGCATAGGGAATATAACCAGCATCTACAGCAGCGCGGCTTGCACCAACTGCGCCGCCTAGTACAGAAGCCAATTGCCTGACTAATTCAAAGCCTACTTGCGCAGTGGATTTTTCATCCATGCCGAGTGATGGATTGTTACTTACGCCACGTCCACCAGAGACGATGATGCCTGCGTCGCCCAAACTGACTTTGCTTTCAGAAGCGGCATAACCCTGAACAGTTGTAATTGCATCTGTCTTTGCATCGCCTTTTGTGAGCGTGCCTGTTTTGTCTGCTGTTTGAGCGGGCTTGGGGAATGCACGTCCGCGGATGGTTGCCATGACGGGCTTGCTCGAACAAACTGTTTTCTCAAACAATTTTCCTTCATAGATCGGGCGGGTTGCAATTAATTGATCACCATTTACTTCCAAGCTTGTGACATCAGTAATCACACCAGTGGATAAATCCACAGCAGACATGGCAGCCAGCTCGCGGGTTCGAGTAGTTGCAGGAAACAGAATCAGGTCTGGGCTAGATGAAGATGCGAGCGCCGAAAGAGTGGATGCATACGGTTCAGCGCGATAATCTGTTAGCGCGGAATCATCCACGACGATCACTTCATCGGCGCCAAATTCAAATGCGGCTTTTGCAATCGCATCCACGCCAGTACCAAACACCAACGCAACTGCTGTGCCAAAACTTTTTGCGAGGCCGAGCGCCTCCCACGAAGCTGGCTGCACTTCGCCTTTGAAGTGGTCAACATAAACTAAAGTTTTCATAGCACTTTCTCCGCGAGAATTTTGTCGGCGAGTTTTTCGGCGATCTCGGCGGGGCTTTCGCCCGTGATGATTTCTACTGTGGTGTCGCGCGTGGGTGGGTTCATTAATTCGGTGCGTGTCACGATGGGTGCGGGCGCAGTTGCATTGATGTCGCTCAATGACCAAACTGGAATTTCAGCTTTCGACGCTTTACGAATGCCCATGAACGATGGATAGCGCGGTTCGCCAATGCTTTGCACGACGCTGATCACGGCGGGCAATTTTGCATTGACAGTTTGCCTGCCCTCTTCGATGACTCGTTCAACAGTTACGCTTCCACTGTCGACCTTTATGCTGCCCGCCAGTCCAAGCATTGGCCACCCGAGGACTCTTGCTGTTTGTGCAGGGGTGAGGCCTGCGCCGTTGTCGAGAGTCTGACGGCCAAAGACGACCATATCTGCGCCGCCGATCTTGTTGATTGCGGCCGCCAGCACACGCGCCGCGCCGAGGGTATCTAATTCTGCAAGTGCCGCATCTGAGACGAGCACCGCGTCATCTGCGCCCATTGCGAGGGCGTGCTTGAGCGCGTCCCTGGCGGACTCAGGGCCGACACACAACGCCGTGACTGTGCCGCCAGTTGCTTCTTTTTGTTGAAGCGCACCTTCGACCGCGTACTCGTCAAATGGGTTGATGACTAATGGTGAATCTCCCCAAGATATTTTCCCACCCTCGGCTTTGACCTTCGCCTCCGAGTCTGGTACTTGCTTGATACATGCGATGATTTTCAAAGTAGTACTCCTTGATTTATGAATTCAATTTATCGAATTAGTGAATGAATAATATTTGTATATTTGCCCATATTACTATTATCGTCATTAAAATACTTCCAACTCTTGACATAATAATCCATTGTTTCTTGTCGCTTAGAAAATCATCAGTAACATTCTTGAAAGGATATAACCATTTTGGTATCCAATTTGATCTTTCTAATGCTTTTTTGTACTCATCATCGATCTGAAACCAGATTTTGTATAACTGATAGAACCACAATGCCGTAAATATTAATAACACAAGGATGTCAGTTGATTTTGATTCCATAAGCACTATACATCCTGTCTGTCAAACATGAAAGTCATAATCACTACCCTGCCCTTATCCTATCGCAAGTGGAGAGTCGCTACTTCCAGGCAAAAATTCCTTTGAGCCAGCTGTAATCACAAATTGCGCAATTGCCAGAATCATTGTCGCGCCACGTGCCACTTGCTTCGCAGAGTCCGCGCGTGTGCCAGCTGTAATCCCAGCCGAGACATTTGACTTTTTGCATATAGCTACTACTCGGTCGATCATCTCTTGCACTTCAGGATGATTCGGCCCATCGGGGAATCCCATGTTGAGTGAGAGGTCGCGTGGGCCGATAACGACTGTATCCACTCCAGGGAGAGAAATCATTTCTTCAAAGCGGTCTATCAAAGCTGGGTCTTCAAACTGCGGAATGACCATTGTCTGCTCATTGGTGAAGTTGATATAGTCAACTGCATCCTGTCCAACCGCTACATAGCCCGATGCGCGAGTGATTCCCATTCCGCGTTTTCCAAGCGGAGCATATTTTACAGCATCGATCAGCATCTTCACCTCGTCCACAGACTCAAGCCCGGGCATCATCACGCCCATCATGCCTGCATCCATATATTGCAGGACGATTTTTGGGTCTTTGGAGCCGATCCGTACCAGCGGGGTCATGTTTACTGATTCACAGGCTCGAATCACATTTATTACTTGAACAGAGTCTAATAATCCATGTTCCGCATCCAGCATGTAATAGTCAAAACCTGCCAGGCCGAATAACTCCGCGAGTTGTGGGTCGTCTGAAGTGGATAACACACCATATGCTGGCTGACCAGATTTCAGTTTAAGTTTGGTTCGATTTTCTTGAATGAACATTATTTCACCATGAATGTCATTATCATAAATAACAAATATACCAACCCACCAACCGCTGCAATTAAATTCGCTGCGCCATTGTAGGAAGGGGAGAGGCCGCGTAGGAAGAAGTTAATTGCGAGTAATAACCATGTCAATGTATGTGCGTAACGGATAACGAAAAAGCGGAAGTTTGTGAAATTGGTCTCTGTTTTATGTGGCCACACGAAATAGTAGATTATCGCGATCATGAGAGCGAGTCCAGTCCACGCGAACCAGGGAAGATTCAGGAAGCCTTTTATCATAGTGAGTTTAAAGGTTGCAAGTTGAAACGTTTGAACGTTCAAACCTGCTAACTTGTTAACTTCTCTTTACTGAATACTTGTAAAACTAATCAACTTCCCTGTCTGTAAATCCAACTCACAAGCGTGACCGTTAACTGTGTAAGCGGCAAAAGTATCACCATCTTCATTAAGTTTGACGCGTGAAAAGGAAGCGTTTATATCTGGTTTTTCAGCTTTCCAGATGATCTTTCCGCTCTGCCCGATTAAATACAAATTGGTTTCGTTGCGCGGGAATCCTTGTGGATTCTCCAGCACGATCACACCAGCATTGACCTGAATTGATTTATCGATCTTTGTATACAGAGGTTCAACATCCATGGTTTACCTGCCTTGCCATAAATTTTCATCATATGCGGGCAGCTCACAGCGCAGGGGCTTATCCGTCCGCTGGCCGAGGGCGTAACCCGCCTGGATCAACACTTGCACTTCGGAACTGCCTTCATAGATCATCGCGCCTTTTGAGTTGCGCAGATAACGTTCCACATCGTACTCGTCACTATATCCATACGCACCGTGGATTTGAATGGCTTCTGCCGCGGCAGCGAATGATGCTTCGGTAGCGAACTTCTTTGCATAAGATGTTTCACGTGTGGGGCGTTGGCCTTCGTTCTTTAGCCAGCCTACTTGTAAATATAACAAGCGCGCAATTTCATAATCCTGTGCCATCTTCGCGATCTTCTCTTGAATCAATTGATGCTCGCCAATTGATTTTCCGAATGTCTTGCGGGTCTGGGCGTACTTCACACTTGCTTCCAACGCAGCGCGGATAATGCCTGTCGCGCCAGATGCTACTGTATAACGTCCGTGGTCAAAGCCAGACATGGTTATCTTGAACCCCTCGCCTTCTTCGCCTATACGATTTGCTATAGGAACTTTTACATCTGTGAATGATATCCAGCCTGTTGAGCCTGCGCGCACACCGAGCTTGCCATGTAAGTCGCCCGTCTTCACGCCTGCGCTGTGCAAGTCTACGATGAAAGTGGATAACCCATCTGATGCCTTTCGCGCCGACGGATTCGTTTTAACGGTGACAAGTGCCAGGTCCGCTTTGGATGCGAGCGAGATCCACATTTTTTCGCCGTTCAGGATGTAAAAGTCGCCGTCTCGTTTTGCAGAGGTAACCATCGCCGCCACATCCGACCCCATGCCTGATTCTGTAAAAGCGCCGCATCCTATCTTTTGGCCTTTTGCGAGCGGCACAAGGAATTTTTCCTTCTGCTCCTCAGTTCCCCACTGAAAGAGATTTGTGGCGCACAAGCCCGTATGCACAGACATAGCAACGCGCAAGGATGTATCCACAGCTTCGAGTTCCTCGCAGGCGAGGCCGAGAGAGATGTAATCCATGCCTTGACCGCCGTAGCGGACAGGGAAGCAAATGCCCAAGATACCAAGCTCACCCATGCGTTTAAGCGCGAAAGGGATCGGCTCCTGCTTGCGGTCGTACTCTTTAATAACGGGGGTGATCTCTTTTTGAGCGAAATCACGCACCATCTTTTGCGTCATTTGATGTTCTTGTGAAAGGGAGAAGTCCATGAAGTTTTTTGGCTCCGTGAAAATTTTCTTTATTATACCTGTTCGTTAAAACAAAAAGCCCGACGCGTCTTTCGATGTGCGTCGGGCTAGGGAATTTGATGGTCATCCGTCATTGCTCTTGGACTCCCATGTTGCTGAGTTCATCCGTGTTGTATTGAGACACGAACAAATCTGCGCTAGCGAGTACAAGCAATAATAAAACGACCAAACCTGCGGCTACGAATAACATATGCAACTCCTTTCTCTATGATGAATATAATAACTATTCTGGAAACAAAAAGATACTCCCCTAACAGTACTGTAATGAATCGACAATACAATTATGCAAGGATTGAAAAGAAGACGATCAAAAAGATTATTTTGTTCCTGAAAATATATTTGCTGCATAGATAAACAGATTACTTGTTTCAGTATTCTTCCTCCCTTATTGCTATCCTAAACTTCGTTTACTTTACACAATTAAGTGTAAATGATCGTTTGCCTATACTCAAAAACCTCGAAGCAATGCCCGCAGTGATTACATTTTCTCAAAACTCGGCTTCAATATAGGATACAGCTCTTGATACAGTGAATATGATTTTTTATAAGCGTCTACTTGAAATAAATCAGGCTGTGTGCTTCCTGTTATTTTCACAGATGCTTTGCAGGCAGAGATAACATCGGCCCAAACACCTGCACCCACTCCTGCGAGCAGTGCCGCGCCGTATGCCGCACCTTCTGTTGTATTGACTGTTACTAATTCTGCATCCAGTACTGAGGCTAGGATCTGCCTCCATAGTATGCTCTTTGTGCCACCACCCGAAGCGCGGACTTGTGTGATCGCTCCCAAGCCTGCATTTTGTATCAATGTAAAACTATCTTTCAATCCAAAAGAAACACCTTCAAGCACAGCACGAGTCATGTGGGCGCGGCTATGGCGCAGAGTCAAGCCGATGAAAGCACCGCGCGCCAACGGGTCAGGGTGAGGCGTGCGTTCTCCACTTAAGTAGGGGAGAAATTGCAATCCTTCACTTCCCGCTGGAATCGATCCTGCTTCTTTCAACAATTCATCGAAGCTCATATTTGACGCGAGCATATCGCGGTACCACTGCAAACTTCCTGCAGCAGAAAGCATCACACCCATGAAATGCCACATATTTGGAACGGCATGGCAAAATGCATGAAGCCGTCCAGCGGGTTCTATCAATGCAGATGGCGTGGTTGCAAACACAACGCCGCTTGTGCCAACTGTTAAACCAACAATGCCAACTTCAACAGCACCAACACCAACAGCACCTGCGGCTTGATCACCGCCGCCTGCTGCGACTGGCGTGCCAACTTTTAATCCAGTGAGCGATGCGGCTTCATTTGTAATGTGTCCTGTAAATTCAGTGCCTTCAAAAGTTTTCGGCATCCATGCGCGCGGAATATCTAATGCAGATAAAACTTCATCAGACCACTCGCGCGATTTCAAGTCGAATAAAATCGTACCCGCGCCATCAGCTTTATCCATTGCATATTCGCCTGTTAATTTATAACGGATGTAATCCTTTGGAAGCAAAACATGTTTTGCTTTTTTATATATTTCTGGTTCGTTTTCTTTTACCCATAAAATTTTTGGTGCAGTGAAACCTGTAAGTGCAAGATTGCCGGCAATTTGAATAAACTTTTCTTTTCCAATCCGTCGATGGATTTCATCGCATTGACTTTGTGTGCGCTGGTCATTCCATAAAATGGCTGGACGTAAGACATTACCCACTTCATCCAACAAGACCAGTCCGTGCATTTGACCTGTGAGACCAACCGCCGCGATTCTTTCTCCGCTGATATTTGCTTTTTCCAAAACGGACTTAATACTCGCCGCTACCGCATCCCACCATTCCAGCGGATTCTGCTCTGACCATAACGGCTTCGGTGTTTGCAAAGTGTGTGGAGATGAAGCAACCGCAATCACTTCACCTTTTTCATCAATCAATAAAGCTTTGCTCGATGTTGTGGATGTATCAATGCCAAGAAAATACATAAGTTATCGCACGCCCAGCAGGAGATCAATTGTCAGTTGGTCCAGGCGTTCATATCCAAGGCCGCGTTTGCCAAGTGCTTCGCGGTCAAAGGTCTGAGCCTTTAATTCATTCGCTTTCTTAGAAGAGTATTTTCCAAAATATTGATCTGTGGAACTATCATTGGCATTGATCTCTGCCAGCAATGCCTGAATTTCTTTATCTGCATTGAACTGTGCTACTTTTTCTTTCAAGACTAGATAGGTACGGATGCACCCGCGAGCAAAGTCTTTCACACCTTCGTAATCTTCGGTACGATAAGCATGTGCATCGAAGTGACGGCTGCTATCATATTTATTGTCTTCAAGCAATTTCACCAGGAAGAATGCGCTTTTGAGATTGACTGCACCAAAACGGAAATCCTGGTCATAACGACCAAAGGCCTGGTCATTCAAGTCAATATGAAATAACTTGCCAGATTCCATTGCCTGCGCCACACCGTGCACGAAGTTGAGTCCAGCCATGTGTTCATGAGCTACTTCTGGATTCACGCCTACCATTTCAGGATGATCAAGTGTTTCAATAAATGCCAGCATATGCCCCGTTGTTGCGTTGTACATGTCACCGCGTGGTTCGTTGGGTTTTGCTTCGAGTGCAAATTTTAGATCATATTTTTTATCCAGTGCATATTCACAGAGGAAGTTCATGGCTTCGCGTGAACGTTTAATGGCTGTGATCGGGTCTTTGGACGCATCTGTTTCAGTGCCTTCACGCCCGCCCCAGAAGACGTAAATCTTCGCGCCGAGTTCCACGCCCAGGTCAATGGCATTCATTGTTTTCTGCAAAGCATACGCGCGGACTTTTGGATCGTTGGATGTGAACGCGCCATCTTTGAAGGCTGCGTCAGTAAACAGGTTGGTGGTTGCCATAGGCACGACAAGGCCTGTTTCGGAGAGAGCCGCTTTGAAGTCACGAACGATGTGGTCTCGTTCGGCTGAAGTCGCATCAATGGGGACGAGGTCATTATCGTGGAAGTTGACTCCGTATGCGCCAACTTCTGCAAGTAAATGAACAAGTTCAACAGGCGATTTAACATCTCGTACTGGCCCGCCAAATGGGTCACGTCCAATGTTGCCAACGGTCCACAGGCCGAAGGTAAATTTGTTTTCAGAGGTTGGGGTGTATGAAGTCATGAAGCTACTCCTTGATTTTTTTATTTTATAAAAAAGAACATCATCTCAAATATTGCTGTTTCTTTCGCAAATGAGTTGATGTATATCGCTCACGATTTTACTCCAAGCCACGATGTTAGGGAATTCTTTCAAAAAAATATTTCAATGCGAACAATTCCTGATGCTATAAGGCGAGAATTCATTTTAATGACAGGACTTCTGAGGATGATTTCTGGCTAAACGAACTACCGTTAATGATCAATAATTGACAAAACAAGCGTTTGCGATAAAATACAACCCGCACGACTTATGCCGAAGTGGCGGAATTGGCAGACGCGCTACGTTCAGGTCGTAGTGGGCTTACGCTTGTGAGGGTTCGACTCCCTCCTTCGGCACACCATAAATGGATCCACATTCTTGTGGGTCTGTTTTATTTTTAATACTTTGCTTTCATATTTCGAATAGAAAGTATGCAAAATACACAATAGACCTCTTGCAAAAGTCTTTGTTTTGTTCCGTCAGTAGTTGCACTGCTGACGGTTCGGCACGCTTCGCGAACTGCCAAAAAAACTTCTTAATAAACGTACTTATGCAAGAAGTCCAATGAAAAGACCTTTAAAATTTATGTTTTGTAGCTGTCTTTGCCAGAATTGAAGATGAGCTTTGATGACTGAATAAATAGGCGGGGAGTGGTATAATTGCAATATAAAAAGAGAGCTTTCTTCATCTAATGCGGACACGAAGTTTTCCCCCATCTTCGTGTCTTTTTGTGCCAATTTACCGAGTTTTTCCCTTAGTTAAGGATATTTTATGGCTGAAGACGATGTAGTGCCCGTTGTACCCGCAAACACAGGAAATATAGAGTCCGTTGATATTGATTCACAGATGCGCACGGCGTATCTCGATTATGCCATGAGCGTGATCGTGGCACGTGCTCTGCCAGATGCCCGTGACGGGTTAAAACCAGTCCATAGGCGCATTTTATTCGCCATGCATGAGTTAGGTATGCGCTCAAATACGGCGTACAAAAAATCCGCTCGTATTGTGGGTGAGGTGCTGGGTAAATATCATCCGCACGGTGATTCGGCAGTATATGAATCAATGGCGCGCATGGCGCAGGATTTTTCCATGCGTTATCTGCTCGTAGATGGACAAGGGAACTTTGGCTCAGTAGATGGCGATTCACCTGCGGCCATGCGCTATACCGAGGCGCGCCTGCAAAAGATGGCTGAGGAGATGCTCGCCGACCTCGAAAAAGATACGGTAGATTTTGGCCCAAACTTTGATGACTCACTGGAAGAGCCGCTCGTTCTCCCTGCGCGTTTGCCAAATCTTTTATTGAATGGTTCATCGGGTATTGCTGTTGGTATGTCCACCAATATCCCGCCGCAAAACTTGCGTGAGTTGGTTGGCGCGATCAATTATTTGATCGATCATTATGACAAGATCGAAGATGTCACAGTGGATGATTTGATGAAGTTTGTGCTTGGGCCTGATTTTCCCACTGGTGGCATGATCGTCGGGATGGAGGGAATTCTCTCGGCGTATGGAACAGGCCGAGGTCGAATCGTGATGCGCGGTATTGCCCATATCGAAGAGACCAAGGCTGGGCGTTTTCAGATCAACATTACAGAGATTCCATATCAGGTTAATAAATCCACTTTGATCGAACGCATAGCTGAGTTGGTACGCGATGACAAGATCGATCAGATCTCAGACCTACGGGATGAATCTGACCAACGCGGCATGAGCATCATCATTGAGTTGAAACGCAGCGCGCAGCCGAAAAAGGTGCTCAATCAACTTTATAAATTTACAGCCTTGCAATCCACATTTGGTGTGCAAATGCTTGCACTGGTTGATGGCGAGCCGCGCACTCTGCCTCTCAAGCGCATGTTACAGATCTTTATCGAGCATCGTCAGACAGTTATTACACGCCGTTCCAAGTTTGAACTTGCCAAAGCAGAGGCGCGTTTGCACATTCTTGATGGATATCTGATCGCGCTCAACAATATTGAATCCGTTATTAAGACCATCCGTGAAGCTGCAGATGCGGATGTTGCCAAGACCAGTTTGATGAAGAAATTCAAGCTGAGCGAACTGCAAGCGCAGGCGATTTTAGATATGCAGTTACGCAGACTGGCAGCATTGGAACGTTGGAAGATCGAAGAAGAACATAAGCAGGTGCGCGGTGTTATTGAACATCTTGAAGATTTGCTTGCGCATCCAAAAAAGATACTCGCGCTCATTCAATCAGACTTGAATGAACTTGCCGAAAAATTTGGCGATGACCGTCGTACGCAGATTTCAGCAGAAGCCAAGGAGAATATTCACGATGAAGACCTGGTTGCTGATGAAGCTGTACTGATCAGCCTCACCGCTCGCGGATATATCAAACGTGTGGCGGCGACTGCATTCAAGTCACAGAGTCGCGGCGGACGGGGTGTAATGGGACACACTACTAAAGATGAAGATGAAGTAGTAATGCTCATCCCAGCACGTAGTTTGAATACGATGTTGTTCTTCTCTGATAAAGGTAAGGTGTATTCTGAGAAGATCTATCAGATCCCAGATTCAGAGCGCGCTACGAAAGGCATTCCCTTAGTCAATGTGTTATCACTTGAGCCAAATGAAAAAGTAACAGCTGCAATGGCGGTCGGGGATTTCTCTTCGCACAGTTTCTGTATGTTGATGACATCACGCGGCAGGATCAAGCGTGTATCCATGCAGGAGTTTGCCTCCGTGCGTCCCTCGGGCCTGATCGCTATGTCTTTGGAAGATGGCGACCAATTAGGTTGGGCGCGGTTGACATCAGGCAAGGATGAGATCATTATTGTGACCGAAAATGGACAAGCCCTGCGCTTTAGTGAAACCAAAGTCCGTTCCATGGGGCGTCAGGCCGCAGGTGTACAAGGTATTCGTCTCAAGAAAGATGACCTGGTTACCAGCATGGATGTTGTTGAAAAAGATGGTTCTTTGTTAATAGTAACTACACGCGGCTATGGCAAGCAAACCCCCCTCAAAGATTACACTGCAAAAGGACGTGCAACAAGTGGTAATTTCACGATTGACCAAAAGGCTTTGAAGGAAGTTGGCAAGATCGCTGCAGCACGCGTTGTGCAAAATGCAGATGACCTAACGATCATGACGTCTAATGGCGTTACGCTTCGTATGAAAGTGAAGGATGTAAAACAGTCAGGCCGTGCTACAAAAGGTGTGCATCTCATCAAGCCAGGAGAAGGCGATGGCGTAGCCTCTGTAGCGCGCACCTCTGCGGAGGACTTGAAGAAGATCGGTGCACAAATCAGTGATGGTACTGAGATACAGGAAGCACAACCGAAATTGGTGTAAAAAAGAACGGGCGAGGCTATTAGCCTCGCCCGTTCTTTTATTTAAATGGATTGCGGACTTGAGTGATTCAACTCTTAGAACCCGATTTTTCCTAGTGCGAATAATGCCATTCCACCGATTGTGCAAACAGCCAGCATGAACATCACTGCAATAACAAATCGTTGAATTGATGTCATGCCTAAAATGCGTTTAGAGCGCTTGCGTCCCGTGCCTGCTGCAGGCTGGAACTTTGCTTCTTCTTCATAAAATGGACTTGCTGCGGCTTCGTCACGAAGATTATCAAACATATTGGCCTCTATTTATTAAAGTATATCATGCAGCAGGCCTAAGACTGACATCCCCAAATCGGACTATTATGGATTTGTCATGGATGTCGCGCAGGTGCAGACTGCCATCTGATTCGAGGCCGAGCAATTCTCCCGTGATCGGGGCTTCGCCTCCAGCGTGGATTTGAACCTGCTGGCCGCGAAAGGCAAGAGTCTCTTCCCAGGCAGTGATAAACTCATTTGTTCCCATCCGTTCACGCCATTGGATGAATTTTTCCAGAATGCTGAACAATATTTCTTCCCGCGCAGGTGGTTCTTTCGCCAGCTCATCTTCAAGGCTTGTGGCAGGGAACTGCAAAACGTCAGCAGGGGGAATGGATGCTTTGTAAACATTGATTCCCATACCAATCACAAGTGAATCTACATCCTCACCTGACCAAACTGTTTCGATCAGAATGCCTGCTGTTTTTTTATTGTTCAGTAAAATATCATTCGGCCATTTGATCAGCGGAGCAAGCCCAAGCTTGGAAAAAGATTCTGCTATTGAAAGCGCAGCCAGGCCAACGGTCCGCGAGAGATGCGGGCGCAGGGTTGATGAGGGGCGCAGGATCAGGCTAAAAGCAAGAGCTGTTCCTTTTGGTGTGAACCATTTTCGGTTGAGTCTGCCGCGGCCCTGCGTTTGTTCATCCGCAATAACAATGGAGAGATCCTTTGCGCCGTCTGCCGCCCATGCCAGGGCTTCATCGTTTGTGGAGCCAATGGAATCAAAATAGCGCAAGCCGCCAATATTTAATTTTGAGAGAGTTTTTTTTATGGTGTGTTCGTTCATGGGAAAAGTAAGTAGGTAGACAAGTACATAGGAAGTTATCGTGTTTCTGTCTACCTGTCTACTTGTTTACGTCTCTATTGAACAATTTCATACGGGTTGACGTTAGTGCCGCCGGAGCGGATCTCGAAATGCAAATGTGCGCCAAAGGAATTGCCCGTATTACCGGAAAGACCGATCAATGTACCTTGCCCCACAGCTTGACATGGCCCCACATTGATCTGGCTTAAGTGGGCATAGACTGTCACAAATCCATTGCCGTGATCAATTTGGATAACATTGCCGTAACCATAATTGTAGCCGCCTTGTGCCATGGTCACAACGCCAGTACCTGCCGCATAAACACTCGAGCCTTCAGGAGCGGAGATATCAATTCCAAGATGACCGGGGCCGTAGGGGTTTCCAGAGAGAGTGTGATCATCTGCAGGCCAGCCTAGGCCCGAACCAACTGGGCCGCCACCGCATGCGTTTCCACCGATCTCAGATGTGCCAGTGCCCGTTCCTCTGCCTTGCGTTTGCAAATCTGCCGCCCAATTGCGTAATTCGCGTGAGCCGCCTGGGATCATCACCAATGTCCCTGGCTCTATTTTTGGATCAGTGAGGTCAACTTTGTTGCCGGGAAAAGTTAGTATATCGTCTGCATCTGCATAGAATTTTTCCGCAACAGTTTCAAACGTATCGCCATCTTTCCATTCATAATACAGCCCATCCATGGGAGGAATGAGTAGTTCCATGCCGGGCTTAAGGCTGTGCGGGTTATCATCCAATTGTTTGTTTACATAAAGAATGGTTTCGTATTTGATCTTAAAATCATCTGCAATACCCATCATGGCATCACCGCGGGAAACACGGTAGAGGACAGACTCATAGCGCGGTCTTTCCGGGATATTGGTCTTTAATTGCAGTTCACGCAAGATGGATGAAATTCCGATCGCAGCCGACCCGTTCACTGGTTCTCCAGTTTGAGGTTGACCAGTGCCTGATGTATCTGTAGGGACTGCGGTTGGCAGTGGGGGAATTATGGCTGGGAGTGAATTCTTGTAAAGAATTGTCGAAATTAATAAAGTTAATACGACAAAAACTGTCACGACCCAGCTAATAATAGTAAAACGATCCGCTTTGCCTCTGCTCGGTGATTCGCTATTGGCTGACTCACTTTTTGGTTTGCGCTTAAGTTTGGTCCCAAGTGACGCAAAGAAGGATCGAATTTTCTCTAAAAGGCTTTTCATTCTTTAATTATGGCACAAGTTGACAATTCGCGTTACGCGTCTTTTGTAAGATTCTCTAAGAATTCAATATTATTTTTCGCACGTTCCATGCGGGTGATGATGGCTTCAGTGGCTACGGAATGATCCATACCTGCACCTTGTGGAGGAGGTGAGATCATTTGAATGAACATACGGCGCATCAACCAGACACGCTGGAGAAGATCAGGTCCGAGGAGCAGGTCTTCGCGGCGGGTGGACGAGCGTTCGATATCCACTGCGGGGAAGATGCGGCGTTCCTGTAGTTTGCGGGAGAGGATTAATTCCATATTGCCGGTGCCTTTGAATTCTTCATACACAACATCATCAAGGCGGGAACCGGTGTCCACGAGGCAGGTGGCGATAATGGTCAATGATCCGCCATCTTCCACGTTACGAGCCGCACCGAAGAAGCGCTTGGGCGGGTAAAGCGCAGATGGATCCATACCACCGGAGAGGGTGCGCCCAGATGGATTAACGACGAGGTTATAGGCGCGGGCAAGGCGTGTGATCGAGTCCATTAATATGACCACATGGCGGCCGATCTCAACGAGACGTTTTGCACGCTCGAGAGCGAGTTCAGCCGTACGGACGTGGGCGGTAACTGGTTCATCAAAAGTGGATGCAACCACTTCCGCATCTACAGAGCGATCCATATCAGTTACTTCTTCAGGACGTTCACCAATAAGAGCAATAATAAGATGTACATCTGGATATTTAGTTGAAATAGAGTTCGCAATTTGCTTGAGGATCGTGGTCTTACCCGCCTTGGGAGGTGAAACTATTAATCCGCGCTGGCCTCTGCCTATGGGAGCGATCAAGTTTATGAGACGAGGAGCTAACGTGTCATGTTCGATTTCAAGGTCAAAACGTACTTCTGGGAAAATGGGAGTTAGATTTTCAAAGATAACTCTACGTCCGCCTGTTTCTGGTTCCAATCCATTAATTGATTCTACTTTGAGCAACCCGAAATGTCTTTCACTTTCGCGCGGCGGGCGGACCTGCCCAATAACCAGATCACCTGCGCGTAAGTCGTATTTTCTTAGCTGGGCTTGTGATACATAAACATCCTGGTCGCTAATGCGATAATTGGTGGCCCGCAGAAAGCCTATGCCTTCGCTCATGATCTCGAGAATACCGCCGCGTAGTTCAATACCCTCCTTTTGCGCCTCGGCCTCGCGGATCATCATCGCGAGCGATTCCTTTTTCAAGCGGTTGAAATTAGGAATATTGAGGGTTTTTGCCATGCCGCGCAGCTTTGACAGCGGCTCATTTTCTAGTTCAAGTATTTTCATGTGTGAGTTTCTCTGAGGGACTTTGGAATGGGATAATGCGAAAAAACCAGCAACTGTTTTAGCGGGCTGGTGAATTTCCTTAGGAAGTTGTTGTTGAATCAGGGATTTCGGTCAAGGTTCTCGTTACATTTTCCGCACGCGGTATTGTTGGTGCTGCGGTTTATAGATGTGCTTTATCAAAATTCTGGGGAAGTAGCGATATTATAGCACTCTCGCGCGTATGATGCAATATGAGTTTTTCTCTTTTGCTGTTGAAATCTTTCAAATATTTGGATGATATAATTCGCAAAACTTAAACTCAGAGGTAATCAATGATAGATCCAGTAATTTTTTCGTTCAAGTTATTCAGCATCCCCATTATTTTGCGTTGGTATGGTGTGTTGGTAATGTTAGGTGCAGTGGTAGGCGCTCTGATTGCAGAGCGTGAGATCAAACGTCGCGGTGAAAACGGGGAGAGTATTTGGGATGCACTAATATGGGTTCTGCCAGCTGGGATTATTGGTGCGCGTTTATGGTATGTCGTTAATAATATTCTCGGTGGCAGCAGATATTACATTGATAACCCTATAAACATCATCAACATCCCCGAAGGGGGATTACATTTCTTCGGCGGCCTGCTATTTGGAGCCATTGCTTTATACTTTTTCCTCAAACAAAATGGAATGGATATTTGGCTCTTTCTTGATGCCATTGCACCTGCCATATTTATTGGTCAGGCATTAGCACGGCCGGCGAACTTCGTTAATCAAGAACTGTACGGCCAGCCGACAAAACTTCCATGGGGCATTCCAATTGATGCTCAACACCGCCTTCCACAGTTCGCAGATTTAAGTGAGGCTACCCGTTTTCACCCAACATTTGCTTATGAAATGATTCTCAATATTTTACTGGCCTTATTGCTCATATGGATTTCACGCCAATACAAAGATAAGATGAAGCCCGGTGCTATCTTTTCACTATGGTTAGTCTTTGCAGGAGTGGCGCGCACTTTCATTGAATTCTTCCGCCCAGACCAGCCGCGCATTGGTGATTCATTTGTCAGCTATACAATGCTGGTTTCAGTTCTAATGGCAGTTGTAGGCGTTGTGATGCTGCTTGTCCGTTATGGCAAATTACAGCTTGCTGCTGCAGAAGGCTGGGAGGAGGAATATCACATCAAGCCGGTGGAGAAGAAGACTCGTACTCGTGCGCTAACACCTGCTACACTTGATGAGATGAACGAGGAAGTGACAAGTAAAAAATCGGCCAATGCTGTGCTTACCAGCGCAGGGTCAAAGTCAGTGACAAAGAAAGCGGCGCCTACGAAGAAGATTGCTGTAAAGCCTAAAACGACCAAATCAAAAACAACTAAACAAAAAACGACAACATCGAAAACTACAAAGCCAAAGACAACGAAGAAGTAAACAAAATGCCCAGAAGAAATTCTGGGCATTTTTATTTTCTGGTTTTATATTTTTTTATCTTTCCAGCTTGACACTCGGAACTACTTCAACCTCACGCGTTTCAAAATTAAAGCGTTTGAAAACATCGGGATACATTTCCAATATCTGTTCGCGGGTGAATCCCATTTCTTCGTAAGAGTAAATGTGTTCACTATGGTGGGCGAGCGTCTCTTTTACGGCACGGTCAATGATAACGGGCAGACCGGGCTTATCAGGATAGCCAAATTGTTCATAGAACGCGCGGATCACTGCCTCCGGGCGCTGAACCAAGTCATCGTATTTCATGATCAGGTGTCGGGGAGATGGATGCGCATCCAAATATGTAAGAGGATGTTCATACCAGTGTTTGGTCATGTCTACGATCTCGTCCAGATACAAATATCCAGGTTCAGGGTCAGTGAATTGACGGCGCGCATAGTTGATCCATGAAATAGTTGAGGGGAGCATATCCAGCGGATTGCGTGCAAGATAAATAATGCGTGCCTCTGGGAAGAAATCTACGAGCGTTTCGATCTTTGCGCTGAAAGCTGGATTCTTCGCCACGAAATATTTTTTACCCGTAGCATACATGTGACGCTGTATCATGGATTTGTAGAAAGTCATGATGCGTTTTTTATGTTCAGGGCTGAGAGCTTCATCGAAGTGCAGATAGTTCGGCATCTCGTCCATGAAAGGGAAGAGGAATGTGACGAAGAAACCATCCCAAATATGCAGGTGGATATTTTCGTCCTCTTCGGGTTGGAAGAAAGAAATGGGATGGATCTTTAATTTGCCGAGCGTGGCACGGTCAAATTTGTGGAGCAGGCGATGAAAAGTATTATTGAAATATTTTGTATCAAGCCGCGCGAAGAACTGTGTGATCTTCTTTTGCGTGACGGAAGGGGTTAGGTAAATATCCCAGGTGGTTAAACTGGTGAAGGTTTCTGTATCGCGTGAAAGCAGGCGATGCAAAAATGTTGAGCCGCTGCGCAGATTGCCGAGAATAAATAAGGGCTTTTCAATGGGATGGTTTTTGTAGGCGGGGAAGAGGATGTCGTCCAGCCAAAAACAAAACCAGTGCACGAGTCCACCGACAGGCCAGACTGTGTAGAAGAGCAGAAGAAAGAGAAAGCGTTTTCGAGTGAGGCGGGCAGGAGTGTTCTTTGCGCCGAAGAATGAGCGGTAGAAAGTGCGCCAGAAAAGGTGAAAGTTATATTTCATGTACGAGTGAGTTATCCTTGCTTTTTGCTTACATTGAAAAAGCCCGTTAGGGCTTTTTCAATTATTCTATCACCAATCGCCATTCTGGTTTAAAGCGTTTCCACGAAATTCTTTATCCGTTTGAGCATTTCCTCATGGGCAATTTGCGCCTGCCCAAATGCATAACTGAACAAAAGATCAGGCGCTTTGAGCGTGATGGTTTCATGCAAGGTCACACCGTTTTGTGTTGGCGTGACCTTTGTTATATTTTCGACGAATGTGTTTGGAGATTGATATGCTTCGGTGTGGACGGTATCTTCCGTGACAGAAATAATATCAGCACGATATTTTATCTTGAATTTGAATGGCCCCCATTGCAGCCGATCCGTGATGAAAAAACGCTGTATACCCGCAGGAGCATCCTTTGCTTGCTCCACTTTCTCGATCAGCGGGTGAATTTTGTGATGTTGATTGTAATTCGCTACCACTCCAACAACTGTCGCAACATCAGATTGGATAAAAATCTGCTTTTCGAAAGTTCCTTGTTTCATGCGGCGATTATACTGTTTAAATTATGATCTTACTTCGATGCTCTGCCTGCCAATGCCATATCTTTGAATATTTCCAATTGTCCAATGTGATATGTCTCATGCCAGTGAAATCCAAGTAGATGTGCTTCGCGCGTCTTTTCGCCCCGATAATTGGTAAAGTTTTCTGCCAGCCGCTCAGCACTGACATTTTCCAGTGCCGCTTTGAGCAATTCCACGCTTTCATCGAGATAGGCCAGAAGCTTCTCAAATTGTAGAGCAGTACTTTCTGGTTTGATCGGTGCTGTGCCCGTATGATACAAATTACGGACATCATCCCGCCATATATGAGCTGCATTTACGGCTTCCAGCACATGACTGCGATTGGTGACGATGTGCCCCATCACCCAGTTCATGCAATTTGTGTCGAATGGCAGCTGCATTAGGCTTTCTTCATGCGTGATGCCTTCTACATTGCCATGGATCACCATATTGAGAAACTGGTATTTTTCAACTAAATTTTGGGCTTGTTCAGATAACATGGTTTATTCCCTTCTCTATAGGTCTATAGGCTTTCAACCAATTCTTTGAATCGTGCCATATCTTTTTCGGTGCGAATGACGAAATTCTTTTTCATCAACGGCCCCATGATTTTCATTATAAATGTTTTGAATTTAAATTCATTTTCCATCTTCCAAAGCGTTTCATTTTCACTGGTTGCAATGAAAAAGTTTTTTATTACATTGTCTGCAAAATCATTTTCGTAAACGCCGTCAAACTGATCAGGTTCGGCGCGATAGGTGATCTTTTCAACCAGCACGAATTCACGTTTGCCTTCAGCATAAATGAGATTTGAAACTGCGCCAGGCTGACCGGGTGTACCGCTCACATTCTCGAATTTGATGAGTGTAGGCTGCCACTTTTTCATATTTTCCACGTTATCAAAAGCTTTCCATACTTCAGCGCGTGGTTTGCGAATGGGGAGTTCGAGTGTGAATTTCATATCTGCTCCTTGTTAAGTGAAAACGATACATCTCGATTTTAGAATAATTGTTCTATAAAGTCAATGCTGTTGGGTAGTAAAATTCAATAGCAAGTAGATGTTACACGTCTGACTTTTACTAAAATTCTTTGGAGGCCACAATGAGTGAATTAACCTATCCCGCTGTACAAGATTATCTTGCATCTCTCGTCCCGCCGCGTGAGAAAGAAATGCAGGAGATGGAAGCACACGCGGAAAAAAATAATTTTCCAATTATCGGTCCCGCCTGCGGATATTACTGTTATCAACTGGCGCGCATGATAAACGCAAAATCCATATTTGAATTAGGTTCTGGATATGGATATTCAACTGCATGGTTTGCAAAAGCGTTGAAAGAAAATGGGGGAGCAATCGTTCATCACACAGTTTGGGATGAGGAACTGTCAAAGAGCGCAAGCATCCATCTGTCCAAGTTGGGTTTCGATGGCCTGGTCAAATATCATAATGCTGAGGCGGTGGAGACTCTAAGTCAAACTGACGGTCCGTTTGACATCATTTTCAATGATATTGATAAACAGGCGTATCCTGCTTCTTTGGATATCATCAAGGAAAAATTACGAAGTGGTGGAATATTGATCATTGATAACATGTTGTGGAGCGGACGTATCTTTGATAAGAAGGATGTTACACCTGCAACCGAAGGCGTGCGCGACTTTACGCGTCGCATTACCAGCGACTCGGATTGGATCGTTTCTCTGGTGCCTGCGCGTGATGGCATGATCGTTGCATATAAAAAATAGAGACCTTATGACAAACTTTGATAATGTCCCGAATCGTCGCAGCCCTAATAAATTGAATAAGTGGACATGGTATCCAAAAGATGTGCTGCCTATGTGGGTGGCAGATATGGATTTTCCTGCGCCCAAGCCGATCTTGAATGAATTACGAAAGGCTGTTGATCAAGGTGTGTTGGGTTATGAATTACCATCCTCTGTTTTGAAAGAAACTGTTGCCGCCCGCATGGACTATTTATATGGTTGGAAAGTGAAGCCTGAGGCCGTTGAAGCTGTAACAGGGATCGTCAGTGGTTTCAGTGTTGCGGCGCGGATTGCTTGTACGCCAAAGAAAGGTGTGCTTTTTCAAACGCCTGTTTACAATGAATTTCACGAAGTTAAAAATAATGTTGGCATTCCACAGCTTGATGCGCCGCTTGTAAAACACGTAGATGGAAATATCTTGAGTTATGAAATTGACTGGGATATTTTTGAAAAGCAGGTTAAGAAGGCAGGGATATTTTTATTGTGTAATCCGCATAATCCGCTGGGGATAATTTTTTCGCGCAAAGATCTAATACGAATGGCAGAGATTTGTATCAAGAGCAAGGTCTTGATCGTTTCAGATGAAATCCATTCGGAGTTACTGCTTGATGGAAATAAATTTACTCCGATGGCGAAGTTATCCCCTGAAATTGCGAAGAATACAATTACTTTGATCGCGCCGTCGAAGACTTTCAATGTGCCAGGTTTGTTTTGTGGATTTGCGATCATCCCTGACAACGAATTACGCCAACGATATCAGAAAGAAGTTTCTCGTTTGCGGCTGCATGTCAGCAGTATGGGATTGTTTGCATCGCATATCGCATTCAGCGGTCAATGTGACGGATGGTTGAAAGACTTGCGTACATATCTCACGGGCAATCGAAATTTTCTCGCAGAGTATGTTACGAGGTATATGCCAGATGTCAAAATGACCATCCCTGATGCCACTTATTTGGGCTGGCTTGATTTCACACAAACCGCAATAGACGGCTCACCGTTTGAATTCTTCCTAAAGAATGCCAAGGTTGCTGTGAGCGAAGGAAAAATATTTGGAAAGGAAGGGGAGGGACATGTCCGCTTGAATTTTGGGACATCCAGGAAAATTCTTGAGCAAGGGCTTGAGCGGATGCGGAAAGCTCTTTAACTAGATTGAAGTGAAACTGATCGTCTTTTCTGGTCTACCTGGTTCGGGAAAAAGCACACTTGCAGAAGCAGTGGGGCGTGAACTTGGCATCCCTGTTTTTGCAAAGGATTGGTTGGAAGCAGTTTTATTACGTAGTGAATTAATTCAAGGTAATCCAGATAAACCCCTTGGTGCTGCTGGTTACGAGTTATTGACCACATTAGCGAAGCGTCAACTAAGTCTAAATCAATCCGTTATTTTAGATAGCGTTGCCCCATCAGAATCCATTCGAGAGATGTGGCGTGATCTTACTATTCAATATGATGGGGAGTGGAATGTGGTCGAATGTATATGTTCAGACGTAAGCCTTCATCGGAAGCGTTTGGAAGAACGTCAACGAGATATTCCGGGCTGGCATGAACTGAAATGGTCTGATGTAGATAGAGTGAAATCGTATTATGGTTTGTGGAATGAGCCGCGGCTTATTCTGGATGCGGTCAATTCATTTGAGAAGAATTTCCTGTCTGCTATTGAATACTGTAGTTGATATTTTTATCTATTAATCTTGTTTGCGTGTAAGCCAATAATGGATTTCTTTCGTGATGGGATAAAGCGGAAGGATGTCTGCGCGATAGCCTTTCCCTGCATATCTGATCATTAATTTCCGTGCACAGCTTAAATTCTCGCGGTCAAAATTGACAGGGAGTGCGAGCAACTCCTGTAAAATAGGATGTAATTCCTTGCCAGTTATTTTCTGATACAAACGAAATTCATATTGCCACGCATCCAACTCGCCGTAAATGGAAAGAGCTGTTATCGGCCCTTGCTGCAGGTGGCGTACCTCATGCACAAATAAAGTCCATGCGCGGGGATTTTGCAAAGTTGATTCTTTTGTGTGGTGAACAGAGTTCAAATAAAATTTTCGGTTGATCGTCCAATATGCCCCCACGCTTTTACGGGCGCGTTTGATCCCAATTTTTGTCTTGTTCAAGCGGACATATTCTACGGCCTCGCACCCTTCAACTGAAGATTGCGCTACCTTTTCAAGATATTGTTCAAGCCATTCAGAATGATCCATTTGAAATATTATAATAAAAAAGACGGACGGGGAATACCCGTCCGTCAAAAGTTCTTTTCTTATGTGTCAGGAAAGGAACGAATTAGCATCATCAATCGTTTGAAGGACGTCTGGTTCTATCGTGTTGACTTAGACCAGGTTAAGGCGTTTCGCCCTTTCCATCGTTATGTATTTAGGTGGTGTATCTATCGCAACCTCCTTTCTCTAGGATATAACCATCATACAATGAATAAGGAAGTAATACATTAAAATCAGCCATCAAATTTGTAAATTCTTTATTTTGGGTATACGCGAATGAACAAATTTTTCAAGAACACTTTTTCTTTATAAATTATTTCAACGCCTTCTCAAGCAAACCTCGTAAATGCGTTATCATTTTTTCCATTCCTGAGCCTGGCATAGTAATATCATCCACTTGAACGCTGAACGGCTTTTCATTTCCGTGCTGTATTTCAAGATCATAAATAAAACAATCTGCGCAGCCTGATGGAAGTGATTTCTCTGGGGAAACAAATTCAGTATTAGAAACAATTTCGTGTAGCTCTGACAATGCATTTGCGGAAAGTTGTTTCGTGATCGTCTTGTCCTCACGCCCATCTGTGACAGTATATTTTCCGTCAGATGAAATTTCTATCGAACGCATCAACCCCATGATGCCGCCTGAGTGAGACATCGTTATGGTCCACTCTTCATTTACCTGTAAAGATGGGATCGGACTAGGGGAAGGTTTGGGCGCTGAACGTGTAGGCGTTTTAAGTGGTATAGGAGTAATAGTTTGCCCACAGCTCGCAATCAGTAGGGAAATAATAAGTGTATATAAAAAAATATATCGTGACATTTTTCTCCTTTGATATAGCATATCAAGAAACTGACGGAAAAGCCATTGGTAATGTTCCTACTTTTAGATAGTTCCTGATAGTGCAATGCGGTAGAATTAATTTTATGAGAAAAACAGCTATTCTTGGAATTGGCCAAACAAAGATCGGTGAGCATTGGGAAAAATCTCTGCGTGAGATCGGCGGTGATGCCGCTTTTGCCGCGATGCAGGATGCAGGCCTAGAGAAAGTAGATGCACTCTTTGTGGGCAATATGCTTTCACCGATTGTAAACGGCCAGAATCAGCTCGGTACATTTTTTTCGGATTGGATCGGGCTGTGGAAACAGGAAGCGGTCAAAATTGAAGCTGCATGTGGATCAGGGGCTGCAGCGTTTCGTGCCGCGCTGATGGCTGTTGCATCCGGCGACGTAGAGTCAGCGCTGGTAGTGGGTGTCGAAAAAATGACAGACAAAGCAGGCCGCGACGTCACTGCTTCATTGGCAACCGCCGCAGATGCCGATTATGAAATTGAACAAGGCGTTTCCTTTGTCGGCATCAATGCCCTTGTGATGAGACGTTACATGCATGAGTTTGGCTGGAAGCATGAAGACTTTGCACCGTTCTCGATTAATGCACATGCCAATGCCATGCATAACCCTTATGCACGTTTGCATGAGAAAATCTCTATCGATAAATTTGAAAAATCGTCCATGATCTCAACTCCGATCAACTTATTGGATGCATCTCCCACTGGAGATGGGGCGGCGGCGATCATCATTGTCCCTGCTGAAAAGGTGGTGAGACAGCCTCGGATCGTTGTCTCTGCTTCTGCTGCGTCCACAGATACGATTGCAGTGCATTCACGGAAAGACCCTATGTTTCTGCAGGCTGCATATACATCGTCAAAGCGGGCTTATGAAATGGCAGGAATAACCCCTAATGATATTGATTTCTTTGAGTTACACGATGCCTTCTCGATCATGGCCGCGCTTTCACTTGAGGCCAACGGATTTGCAGAAAGAGGCCAGGGTGTAAGACTCGGCCTCGATAACGAGATCAGCATTCAGGGCCGTTTGCCCGTCTGCACTCGCGGCGGATTAAAAGCTCGAGGCCACCCAGTCGGAGCGACAGGTGTATATCAACTCGTGGAAGTTGTCCAGCAATTACGAGGCGAGTGTGGAAAGACTCAGGTGGAGAGTGCGAAGATCGGAATGGCGCAAAATATCGGCGGCTCAGGCGCAACCGTGTTGACACATATATTGCAGTATGATTAAAACAACCTTGATGGTTCTTAATTTATGCTATATACTGACATGCCTAACATTTTTGAAAGGAGCCTGAATGGGATCGGAACGCCGAAAAATAACGCGGAAAAATTTTTCCTATTATATGCGTGTGATTGATGAAGCCAGCGGCAAGCTGGTTGGTCATATCTCGGATATTAGCTCGGGTGGCTTTAAATTGGACAGCAAGGATGCTGTACCTCTCAATAAGGATTTTCGACTCCGCATTGACCAAACTGGAGAGATCTCAAATAAGAATTACTTGATCTTTGTGGGGCGTGCAACGTGGTGCCAGAGTGATGTATTGGCGCCTGGTATGTATAACGTAGGTTTTAAAATTGTGACTATGGCTCCAGGTGATTACGATATCTTTTTAAAGATGTTCAATACCTATGGAATGTAAATAATTTCTAATGATGATTTCAAAGCCCTGTTTTCACAGGGCTTTTATTTTTTATAAGTAAAATTATCAACCAAACCGTGTAAAATAAAATAATGAAAAGATTTCTACGCTGGCTCATTCATACTGTTTTAAAACTCATTACAAGAATAGAGCCTTCTGGTTATGAAAACCTGCCTGAAAAAGGCGGGTTTGTTATTGCAGTCAATCACTTGGGCTTTCTGGATGTGCCCATGGCATTTTATGCCTTGGATAACTGGAATTTATTTATTCCCGTTGCAGAGAAATGGGAAGAGAATCCGATCTGGAAATGGCTTGGTAAACATCTTAATTTGATCTTTATTGACCGCTTTAATCCAGACCTGAAATCAATGCGTGAAATGATCAAACGCATGAATGAAGGACAGACATTGGTTATCGCTCCTGAAGGGACCCGCGCCCGTGATGAAAAGATGGCGCAGGGAAAACCTGGGGTTGCTTATCTGGCATCCAAGATGGGGTGGGAGATCGTGCCCGTCGCAATTTCTGGCACAGAAGATCGGATCATTCTTGGCGACCTCAAACGCTTTCGTCGTACACATGTTAAACTGACTGCTGGTACATCGTTTAAACTTCCGCCTTTTCCAAAGGAAAACCGCGAGGAAATTTTACAAGAATATACAGACGAGATCATGTGCCGAATCGCAGTAATGCTCCCTGAAAAAAATCGCGGATACTATGCTGAACATCCGCGGTTGAAGGAATTGTTGAATGGTAGGGAATAATTGCTGTTTTATTTATTGATACAATATCCCGATGAAATATAAAACTTTACGCTCAATCATGCGCTTCGTCTTGAATATCATCGCTGATATTGAAGTGGTTGGCATGGATAAACTTCCGCAGGGGAATGTTTTGGCGGCATCCAATCATTTGGGGCGTCTGGATACT
The DNA here is from genome assembly GCA_014379595.1 of Anaerolineales bacterium. GTDB lineage: Bacteria > Chloroflexota > Anaerolineae > Anaerolineales > Villigracilaceae > Villigracilis. The sequence goes on along the minus strand of JACMLM010000008.1, from coordinate 92,087 downwards.
GCAGTTTTAATGTATATCATTGACCGTGAAGACATCATCATGGCTATTGCGGAGAAATATAAGAATCACCCGTTATATGGTGTCTTTGGACGTTCCGTAAATGGCATCTGGCTCAATCGTTTTGAAGCGGATTTTTCCGCCTTGCGCGAAATTCTTGTACGTATGCAAAAGGGTGGATTAATGGTGATTGCTCCAGAAGGCACGCGCTCGAAAACTGCATCCCTACAGCAAGGCAAAATGGGAGTGGCATTTTTGGCAAGCAAAAGTGGATACCCTGTTTTGCCCGTCGCGTTGACGGGTACAGAAGATCAGGGTGTACTCGCGAATCTAAAACGATTTCGAAAGTCAAAGATAAAGGTTGTAGCAGGGGAGTCGTTCATGATCGAAATTCCCAAAGGCAAGGGACGGGAAGAAGCGATGCAGAAAGCTACTGATGAAATTATGTGTCAGATCGGTGTGATGCTGCCTGAAAGTTATCGCGGGGTGTATGCAGAGCATCCGAGGCTGAAGGAATTGGAGAGTAGAGATGCACAGGATGTAAAAGCTTTATAAGGATGAATATCTAAATGTCATCATTATTTTTGTTGAACAGGGTGAGGTTCTCGGCTCATTTGAAATACGTTCCATTTCAAACCATAAAATGCAGCTCGGCAGATCCCTGATAGCATAAAAGCAAAATAAGCAAATACACCGATATTCGACCAGACAGCAATCAAATTAGCGCCTGGTGAGATCAAGGCTCGAATAGATATGAAAACACCAGCAAATATGTATAGGAACTGAGGCCATAATAAATGGCCGTAAAACCCGTTTTGATGCGTTTTTCGAGTTACCTTATAAGCTGGTTTTTTGTAGCGGGATCGAAGAGCAATGATAAGGCTTTTTGAATAAGTGGGCCAATGACCGATCCAGTATTGCCACATACGTAATAAATCTATCAACCGGCTTTGTGACAAAGTGGCGTAATATATTATGCTGACAACCATCCAAGGAAAAAGAGCGGACCCTTCAATTGCTGGAAATACACCAGTGGCTAGAGAGATCAAGGGAACCAGCATAAGACAGGGAATAAAAAAGACCGACGTAAGATAGAAGAGCCCAAGCTCCAAATACTGGAGGCGTTGACGTAAAGTTAAACCATATTGATAAAGCGGATTCTTGAAGAGAAAGATCCGTATCGTATCTGCCGCCCATGTGCCCCTCTGCTTCAACAAATTGGGAATATCATCCGGTGACAATCCAATAGTCAGTATTTCATTGTGGTACTCTGAACTATATCCAGCAATGTGCAAATAATAGGATGTTGTTAAATCCTCTACCAGGTTCCAGGTCGCAAAACCACCAATAGATTCGACTGCCGAAATCCGCCAGATCACACCGCTGCCACAGGAAAAAGCCGCACCTGCACCTGCACGGCCAGGTTGTAGAGCGTCAAAAAAGATACGGTCACGTACGCCAAAAGGATCTCCCTTCGGTGCAATTGCTTCCTTCGGTGTTTGGACAAAGGCTACTTTTGGATCGTTAAAATAACCAATGGTTTTGGATAAAAAGGATGGATCGATCAATTCATCGGCATCTTGCGTTAAGATAAAGGCTGAGTCAGACAAATTACTCTTAATATATTGCAAGGCGCTGTTCAGATTCCCGGCCTTTGCATCACGCCGCGCTCCAGGATTATATAGAACTTTATGATGCTGGGCTAATTCTTTGATGTGCTGATTATGACCATCATCAGAAATAATAATTTGTAAAAGATCTTTTGGATAATCCAAGGCCTTAAGCGATAGGACGGTTTGCTCTAATATATCAATAGGTTCATTGTAGGTGGGAATAACTGCTACGACATACGGCAGCTGTTCCGGCGGTTGTTGATATTGTCGTTTATTTTGGGGGGTAAACTGATTTAAGAAATTTAAGAACATACCTGCAATGATGCCTGTTACCGCAAAAAGGTGAACTAGGGAAACAAAGTTAAAGTGAGTAAAGGTGGTCTCAATACTGTGCAGCAAATAACTTTGACTGATGAGCAGCATGAAAAAACCAACCATGCGAAACATCCAAACACGCTGCATTTCCTCATAAAACCAGATTGCCAAGACCGCTAGAACTAGGAGAATAAATGCGCCTGGTTTGGGCCATAGGTAGGGCCAGCGAAGAGTATTGAAATCACGAAGCAACCAGAAGTTCAAACTTAAAACACTCAAAAAGACCACCAGGCGGAGCATATGGATTTTGAATCGCATACGAAATAAAGGCCGCCATCCCTCACTTAGTGTGAAATTATTCAAATATAAAGTTAGCCCACTAATACCTAGTATTAAATTGTAGACAACCAAAACCTGCCAGGGATCTGATACCAAACCAAGCCTTTGTAAGGCTAATAAGGCCAGTACAATCACGCCGGTCAGGCTAAAAAAGATGATGGTAAGACGTTTCACTGGGCACCGCCATCACCAAGAATAAATACTTGCAACAGTATCGTTTCTCCAGTTCGTAATATTTGTTCTTCCTGCCAACCCAAAACATAACCGGCTTCAGCCAAAAGAGGTGTGATGCGCTCGCGTATTCCGGGAAAATAATAATCATCAATGATGACGAAGTCGGGTGCTCCATCTTGTATTGCTGCTAATGCCCCTTCTTGACCAGATAAACCACCATATTCCATATACCAAAAGTTATCCCATACCTGGCCTTTAGCTATCTCTGAAGCAAAATAATATTCATAAATATTCATTCCTTCAGCAAGAATAAGGCTATTTTCATTAAGACCAGCTTTCTGCAAATAGGCCATCTCGTTTTCTATGTTCGGCCAACTATGATGAAATGACCAGTTGGAATCAAGAGCTTTATCGGCAAAGTAAAAAATACCCGCACATAAGGATATTATCCCAATCACATTCATAGTCAGATTACGTGCGCGAAGGGACTGAACCGTTGCTGCTACACAATATCCGGCAAGTGGAGATAGAAAAACAAGGCTGTAAGCACAGTTTTTCCAAAGTGATCGGCTGTTCATTGTTATCAAATGGTGTAGTGGAGCAGCAAGCCAGGTAGAGAGAAGCAGTAAAAATAAGGCGAAGAATAAGATGCGAGAAACAAGTGTTAATTTCCGCCAATCAAATTGTAACTTTTCATTTAAAAATAACAGTTGGGAATTATGATCTCGGTTACGGATAATAGCGAATATAAGTAGCGCTAGGCCAGCCAATGCAAATAGCAGGATAAAACCGATCTCCTGCCCAATAATTTTTAAGACCAGCCATTGTGGATAAGATGAGAATCCCTGCTCTTGAAAAACCTGGATCAATTCATCCCAATAAAAAGCGGTGTAAACACTCAATGCCTGTACAATGGGAAAAACAAAATATTTAATTAATGTAACCAACGTGTGCCGTAAAGGTGTACCTGTCAGTACAAATAACACTACAGCAGTGATGAATAGGGCAGGCATATAAATTAGACCGATATATTTTGACAAAACAGTTAAAATGGCACAAATAGAAGATGCAAGGATGAAATGCCTTTGGTGTTCACGGGATGCTGCGGCCATGACTAATAGAAAAAGAGATGCGGCCAAAAAGGGGAGAGCCAGCGCATCATAAACGGCCAACTGGCTCAGATTAAGAATGTTGCCGTTAAATGAAAACAGTATCATGCTGAACAAGCCGGCTTTGTATCCAAAAAGTATTTTTGTAGTGAGATAGACAAAAACAGATGCTAGACCCATGAGTATTGCACTTGCGAAACGGATGGCAATAACACCCCCTATTTTATTAATAATGCCTGATAGAGCAGGATAAAGATATGAACCAAAAAGATACGACACGGCATTGTGGCTATAAATACCTTGTAATAAATCTTCACCTACGCTTGCATAAATTGCTTCATCCAGAAATAAGGTGTTGTAGTTAAGATCATTAATGTTCACCATGAATGCACCCAAAAGAAACACAATAAATAATCCCAATTCCAATGTGAATCTATAATGGCTATCTTGTTGATGTTGCACCACAAGAGTTTCTTCAAAGGTAGGTATTATGTTCTTGGCTGTCATAATATTCCTTTTTCACTATTGCTCAAAAACACGTCAGTTTAGAAATCAAATAATGTCTCAATTTCTAAGCCCATTTAAATTCAGGATTAAAAAATATAGGTCTCAAGACCTATCAAATTTGCAATGTGTTTGTAATATTTTAGTTTAGTTTGGCCAAAAGTCAATGCATGAGTTTTATTCTTCATATCTAAGTAACGTAAGCTGATTGGCTCCTGTAATCACGGTCAGCAGGTTGCCTTCGCGGGAGAGATACACTGGTCCAGCAATTACTGGGATAACTTCGGAAGTCCAAATCTGTCCGCCATCAGTGGTGTGGAAGGCAATCACTTGTCCCTTGCCAGAGTCACTGGATGAGACCACGATCAGGCCGTGGTTCGCATCAGCGAAACGCATAGCAGCTAATTGATAAACTGAAAAGGACATTTTTAACTCGCCCAAGTCCAGTTGGCTTACTCGATTCCAATATGCACCATCATCTTGTGTGAAAAACAAAACACCATTTTGATCGAGTAAGTATCCTTCATTCGGTAAATATGTATCAATCGTGGCGATCTTATTTGCTGTTTCAGGCAAAGTGTGCATGTTCCATGAAAGTCCGCCATTTGTTGTAGTGCCAAATAAATTTGAATTTGCAAGCCAGCCGATCTTTTCATCAAGGAAGCTCATTGAATGACAGGGATTGGTGATCGTGCGCGGGTCACCAAACGCCGCCAGCATTTGCCAGGTCTGCCCACTATCTATTGACTTGCGAACATTGGTCGCGCCTCCGCATGTCCATATTACTTCGGGACTCACAATTTCGATCCCATAACGACAGTCCGCCTGGCTATCGGTTTCCAGCCAGGTTTCAGCAGCATCACTGGAATATGCCATTTGTCCGATCACACCACCTGTGACAACATGAGTCTCATCTAGAAAGCCTGCTGTCATAATGGATTGATGCTCATCGTAAAAACCGACCACTTGCCACGGTCCCGACAGGGGATTTGTATTGGTCGAACAACTATAGAGTATGAAAAGGCTGACTAGAATCCCAAAAAGCTTTGTTTGCTTTTGCTTCGCATTCATATCTGATTGTTCTCTTTATATGCTTTGGTCAAAAACCACAATGGGAATCTTTCTCTTCGTCATCTTTTGATATTGCAAATAGGGCGGATGTTTCTTTGTAAGATATTCCCACAAGAGGGCGTATCCCTCTCCCTCAGCAAAACTTGCATTGACCTTGATGGTCTGACCTTTCACTTCAATACTCGCTTGGGGTTGTTTCTGTAAATTCAAATACCAATCGGCGTGATTGTCTTTTCCCCAATTGGATTCGACAATTAGATATTTCCCTTCGTAGAAGAAATACGCGATCGGAACACTACGCGGCTGGCCTGATTTCCGCCCCATAGTCGTCAAGATCAGGATGGTTTGTGCGCCAAGCTGCGTGCCGATCCGTCCGCTGGAGAGGTGGATGAGGAAGGTGTTGATGTTCATGAACCATTTAATAAATATATCTTTCATTGTGTCCATTTGATGAGGGTGCGTCGCACCTGACTTAATGAGACTCTTTCTGCCTGTAGATTTTACTGCTTAATGAGAATCGTCCACCAGTGTAGTGCGACGCACTCACTGTATTGGATTTGATGTTTCTGACAGGCCAGAATCGTAACACCCCGTGGGGATTGTTAAAACTTCTAATCAAAGGATTCATCAGTATTCAAATAATGCACTTTTTATTTGCTGTAATAGGCAGTATACTGCGAAGACCAGCATTTATTGGTTTTGGAGAACTTTTTCAGTTATGTCCATCCATCCATCCTTGTTACTGAAATTAGACCAAACATTTCGTTCTGCACATGAGCTTGACCCGCTGTTATTATCCATTCTTAAGCAGATGCGGAAGGATGTTAACGGCGATGGGTGTTCGATTTGGTTAATAGATGAAGCTAGAGCTGAACTTCAATGCGTACATGTTATTGGGCCAAAAGCGAGGGAACTGTCAGGCGCTGTGATGCGTGCTAAAAATTTCATTACAGCATATCGTCATGTTACGAACAGGAAGGGGAGTACTGAAGAACCGAATCATTCTCAATGGATGGAAGACAGAATATATCAAAATTATTTCAAGCTGCCTACACACAATATTATCGTTGCCCCACTTGTAGCGCGAAATGAACTGATAGGGGCTGTCATTATCAACAAGATGAGCAAGCCTGCTTTCAAACGTAGTGACAGAAATCTAATCCTTGGATTATCAAAGCGGATTGCATCTGCCATCCAAAACATACAGATCTACGAAAGGCACAATCGTAATTCTGGACGTCAAAAACTGCTTAACCAGATCAGCCTTTACCTGCATCGAACACTCAATATTGACGAACTTATCCCTCGTATTTTTGCAGAAGTGAATAAAGCCATCAACGCCGAAGCCCAATCTATTTGGCTGGTGGATAAAGAAGCAGGCTTTATCAAATGCCGTTTTGCGGCTGGTCCTGAATCTGAAGTGATTAAAGGCTTTAGCATGCCACTTAATGCGCCCAGCATTGTTGGCACAAGCATCTCCAGAAAAAAATCTATTATTATTAAAGATGCACAAAATGATCCGCGCCGCGCTCGTTCAGCAGATGAAAAGACAGGCTTTGTAACACGTTCATTAATGACAGTGCCGCTGGTGTTGGGGGATAGATCCATTGGTGCAATCCAGGCGGTAAATAAACGCGGCGGAAAACTCTTCACTCAAGATGACCTTGACCTCTTTCGGTCGATTGCAGATAGCGCTGCGCTGGCGGTCAACAATGCCCAGCTGGTTGCTGATTTGCAAAATAGTTATGATCTCACGCTGGATGCACTCTCTGCCGCGCTTGATGTACGTGACCGTGAAACGGAAGGTCATTCACGGCGTGTGGTTGAATATACAGCCCGTCTTGCAGAGCAAATAGGGTTGGATACTGAGACCATTAAAACGATCCGCCGTGGTGCGCTCATTCATGACATTGGAAAAATCGGTGTCCCTGATGCCGTGTTGAATAAACCTAGCTCACTTAGTGTGGAAGAGCGGAAGATCATTGAACGCCACCCGCAAACTGGATATTACATGTTGGCTGATATTCCTTATCTACAAGAGGAAATCAAGATCGTTGTTTGTCATCATGAAAAGTGGAACGGTATGGGTTATCCCTTTGGCTTGCGCGGGGAGCAGATCGCACTAGGCGCGCGCTTGTTCTCCATCGCAGATACATTCGACGCGCTAACATCTGACCGTCCATACCGTCAGGGCCGTTCCTATGAAGATGCACGTAAAATTATTGAAGAAGAGTCTGGCCAACAGTTCGACCCGCAAGCCGTTAATGCATTCCTTGCCATTCCTGCCGAGGAATGGATGCAAATCCGAACACAAGTTATGGAGGAAATCGTAAAACGTCGGGGTTATAAAGAATAAGTTTTCTTTTATGAGATTGATTCGAAATTTCCATCTAAATGCAAATAGAAAGATTCAACTTTTAAGCTGGGGAACAAGGCTTTGATTTTGGCTTGTGAATCCATTAGATCATGTTTATGCCGCTTATATGTTCCGTCACGGCCGTAAGCGCGGCAATCTTCGTGATTAATGAGACACACAGTTTCAATGGTATGGATTTTTACAGCAAGTTGAACATATTTCAAGACCATTTCATAATCGTGTACACTTCCCGCCAACGCAATGATATCAAAATTATCATACCCAAAGCGGACAGTGATCCACGGTTGTAGAAATTTTTGTAGACGATAGTCCATGCAGTGGACGACGAGTGCATCACAATGAATAACAGGTTTTTTAGATGGCATGTTTTCCTTTAATGTTTTGAGACTATAATGAATTTATAAAACTTCGCCTTCGCTTCTTTTCAAAAATTGTCCATTCCCACTCTTGCCTAACCACTGCTCACCATCCACGATCAACTTTCCGCGTAGGAAAACCTTTTCGGGGTAACCTGCCAGTTCCCAGCCTTCATATAGATTGTAATCTGTCCGTTGGTGTGAATAGGCTGTACCATATTTCAAAACTTTCTCTGGATCCCAAATCACAATATCCGCATCTGCACCGGGGATCAATGCACCTTTTCGCGGATATAAACCAAAAATCTTTGCCGGGTTTGTAGATGTATATGCCACAAATTGATTCGCAGTGATGTTCCCTGTTTTCACACCGTACGTCCACATGATAGGCATGCGGTCTTGAATCCCAGGTAGGCCGTTGGGAATTTTCGTAAAATTATATTTACCAAGTTCCTTGCCAGGAATTGAAATCTCCATATTTTCATAAATGATCGGTTGCGTACCGTCAAGAAAAAACGGACAATGATCCGTGCCAATAGTTTGCAGGGTTCCATCGCGCAAGCCCTGCCATAACCGTGCATTGTCCATCTCTGTGCGCAAAGGCGGGGAGCAGATCCACTTTGCACCATCATCACGGCTCAATACATCTTCCGTGAAAAATAAATATTGCGGACAAGTCTCGCCCATCACTTTGACTCCGCGTTCGCGCGCATACTTTAGCATGTCCACTTCGCCGCCTGTATTCATGTGGACGATGTAAACCGACGAATCTGCATCTGCAGCCATGCCTGCTACTCGTAAAGTGGCATCTACAGCGCCCCAGTTGGGTCTTGTCCAGGCGTGCCAAATTGGGTCTGTATGCCCATCTGCTAACGCCTGCTGGACGAGGGTTTCGATCACATCTCCGTTTTCACAATGTGCCATCACCAACATACCGCTGTCTTTTGCAACTTGCATGGCTTTGAAAATATCTCCATCAGCAAGTCGTAAACGTCCATTGTAGGCTGTGAATACCTTGAGGGTTTGAATTCCCATATCCATCAATGACGGAATCTCTTTTGCAAGCTTTTCACTAAATTGGGTCAAGTTCATGTGAAAAGAATAATCAATCGCAGCTTTTTCAGCTTTCTTCATCCATAGATTAACAGAATGTTGAAAACCTTTATCTTCGAGAACTACAAAATCCATTACAGTTGTTGTGCCGCCAAATGCGGCAGCCTTGTGACCTGTGTAATGATCATCGGATGAAACAGTATCAAACATTGGCAGGTCGAGGTGAACGTGAGGGTCCACACCGCCGGGCAGGATCAACTTCCCCGAAGCATCGATCACTTGTGCAGAATCAGCTTCCAGATTAAGTCCGATGCGGATGATCTTTTCATCCTCGATCAGGATATCTGATTCAAATGTTTCAGAGGCAGTGACCAATGTTCCATGTTTAATAAGTGTATTCATGAATTGCTCCAAAGATATTTGCTTATCCCCTTTATTTTATACCGAAATATGAAATAAGAGTGCTTAAGTAAATCCTGATATAATTTTGCAGATGAATCCAAAACGTTTCTTTATCTTATTTATTTTAGTAAGCTTGCTTTTATTTGGTGTATGGCTTCCTGCAAATGCAGCGCCAATCACACAACAAGTAATTCCTACTTCCACGCCTGGCCTTGATGGACGTATTCTTTATATTGCTGTGGCAGGTGATAATTGCACGCGCGTGGCCGCTTTGAATAGCATTTCAATTGATCAACTCCGCCAGCTAAATAAAAACTTAGACGAGGCTTGTACTATCATTGAAGGACAGGAATATCTTGTGGGCATCGTTTCAGTGGCAGGGACTCCAACTGCCGGCCCATCTCCTACGCCCGGTTTACCGACGGTCACTCCTACGCCGCTCACTGGTACAACAGAAATTTGTATTTTGCTCTTTGAAGATTCCAATGGCAATGCGCTTTATGAAGTAGAGACCGAGTCTGCAGTTGCTGGGGGTGCCGTCAGCGTAACTGAAAACAATGGCGAGTATTCTGCTGCACAGGATACGGTCCTTCAAGCAGACCCAGAGGCTTATCAAGGAATTTGTTTTTCCGATGTACCCGAAGGCAGTTACAACATCACAGTTGCTATTCCAGATAATTACAACCCAACCATGGAGTTGAACTCATTGATCGAGGTGAAGGCTGGTGACCGTGCTGAAGTTGGTTTTGGTGTGCAATCAAAAGATATCGTTGCAGACCCCGGCGCAAGTGAAACAAACGAGGGTGGAGGAAAATCATCCCTTCTTGGTATTCTTGGATTTTTATTCTTGTTGGGCGGCGCTGCTGTTGGATATTATGCCTGGCGCTCAGGCAAGCCAGAAAGTAAATTAAGCGGCGGTATGCTGCGAAAGAAATAAAAGCGGACGTTACAAACGTCCACTTTTATTTATCTTGAATGTTTTTCGATGAATGGGGGAGTAGCCTAACGTTGTGATCTTCTCTCGATGAAATAGTGTGCCATATCCTTTGTGACGTGTAAACCCATATTCAGGAAATTGCGAATCAACTTCGCTCATAAGATCATCACGCGCGGTCTTTGCCAGAATCGATGCGGCTGCGATACTGAGAGATTTTTGGTCTCCTTTTACAAGCGCAGTTTGCGATACATCCAACTCAGGAAGTTCGAGGCGGAAGTCTGTCAGCAAAAAATTGGGAAAGAGATTAAGCATTTCTACTGCGCGGCTCGCGGCCAGGCGGGTGGCTGGCACAATTCCCAATGTGTCAATTTCATCTGCTGAGGCGAATCCAATACCCCAGGCATATGCGTTTTCTTTGATGCGAGGGATAAGTTGGGTACGGCTTAGGGCAGTCAACTGTTTGGAATCGCGTACCCCTTTCAAGGTTCGTAAAAGAAGCGGATTATTATTTGGCAAGATCACTGCACCTACACATACAGGTCCAGCCAATGCGCCGCGTCCTGCTTCATCCAACCCTGCAATATATTGATAGGCGGGCCAAAGTTGTTTTTCGTATGAGAGGTCAGGGTTTGGGATCATATCGACCGCGCAGTGCATTCATGTGGATACGAAAGATATCGCCGATCATGTGCAAGGCATCGCGGATCGCATTTACTTTGCTATCTGCATCGAAATACCATTGAATGGGAATTTCTTTAATACTCAAACGTTTTCGGCGTGCAAGATAAAGAAGCTCAATGTCAAATGACCATCCTGTGAGAGTTTGTTGGCGAAAAAGATTTTCTGCTATTTCAGCGCGAAAACATTTAAAGCCGCATTGTGTATCGTTCAACCCAGGCAGGATCAATAATTGAATAACCAGGTTGATAGCCCGTCCGCCCCAGTGACGATAGGGGGGTTCGTTAAAACGAATAGCCCCCGGCGCTTCCCGTGTTCCTATCGCAATATCAAAATCGTTGAGAACCGGGGGTAGGAATTTTTGTACTTCATTGATCGGCATGGAGAGATCGGCATCACATATAAAACGATATTCGCCACGAGCATCCAGCAAGCCGCGCCGCACGGCATTGCCTTTGCCACGCAGCTCTTCACGAATGACAATCAAGTTTTTGTGCTGCGAAGTAAATTCTTGTGCTAATTCGAGCGTGCGATCTGAACTTCCATTTTCTACTATGATCACTTCTGATGTGTAGGATTGGTTTTCAAGAAATGCAAAAATCTGCCCCAAAGTTTGAGGCAGGCGATTCTCTTCATTATGAGCTGGGATAACAATGGACAAAAATGGAGTTGTCAATTCAGATTATTGGGTGAAGTAATAAGCAGCAGCGAAGCCAACCAGAATACAGCATTGAAGGACCAACATGGCCGCCAGAATGGCAACTTGTGAAGTGCTCATGCCAAATATCTTTTTGCTCTGTGCAGGTTTTGGACGGGGCAATTGGCGTGACGGATTTGTTTCCCTTATGTTTTGTGGAGCACGTTGGGCCTCTGGTGCAGCATCGCCTTCTTCAAATGCAAACCCAAAATCATTGTTGTCAAAAGGTTGCGCGGATTCAGAAGCATTGAAGATGGCCTGGGCACGTGATGGCCCGCTAGCTTGGTCAGGTGTAGTAGTCTTTGGTTCTTCGCGTGGTCTGGGGTCAACAAGCCGATCTGCAATATCATAAACCATGTCCGCGCGAAAGACAGGGCTGGCTTGCAAAAGTGAGCTTGCAAATTGTTTGATCGCGTCACCCATCACTACCCGCGCATTAGGCCGTGTTGAATCAACGTGTGCGCCGGGGTCAACTGTGATCAAAACAGAATCTACATCGTTGGGAAGATTGATCTTCTGTTCCTGTAAATATCTTTGTAGAGCACGAGCACGTTTTCTCACCACATCGATCAGGTTGGGGCTGGCAGGAAGCGCACGTCCATTAGAGACTGTGTTCCATTGATCCCCTTTTGCTTCAAAGAAGCCTTTCACAGGAGTGGCATAAATTACAGAAATGCCTCCCGTACCGATCAAAATGAGCGGAATGATGACCTCGATATTTGGGAGGGCAAAATTACGAATCAGAACATGGCCCTTTTCCAGTGAACGATCCAATTGCTCAATCACCTTCTTTTGAGCTTCCAATTCTCCATACCAGCTAAACCCGTATTTCAGCGTTCCCTGAACACGAGCAAAGAAACTGATATTGCCATTGGCATCTTGCAGTGGGGTTTTGTCAATAATTTTCATTTTAAAAAGCGGGTACTTCCTGAAGTTCGTCGTGTGTAGCGCTCTGGTGTGTGGCGATCAACTCACGGTCATCCTGTTTTAAGGACATCAAAGATTTTCCAGTTTTGAATGTGCCGGCTAAAAATTCTTCGCGTGTACCGGTTACAAACTGTTTTCCGTTTTGCAAACGTTCCAAAAGCATTTTTCGGTCCAACAAAACACGATCTGAAAATGTAGCTCCACGCCGTTCATAGGCTCGTACCATCAATATCTGTCCATTTTTGTAGCGGACCGCTTCGATCACGCCGTCAATTTTTTTTGCCATGAATAATCTCCAAATCAATTTTAACACATCCATTAAACCACAAAGACACCCAATACAGAGATATTAACTCCGTGATTAAGTGTCTCTGTGTCTCCTACAAATCAATCTGTCGGGGCGAGAGGATTCGAACCTCCGACCTCTTGCTCCCAAAGCAAGCGCGCTAGCCGGACTGCGCCACGCCCCGATCAAATGAACTGGCCGAGTATAATGCGAAGCATGAACACCCGTCAAGCAATTATCTTGATGACTTGCGCCTCGCTTCTCATCCTGTTCTCAGCCTGCTCCACCCCAAATGAAATCGTCCCAACCCAAACAGTTATCCCACCAACCCCAACTGCCACACGCTCCGCGACTTTCACTCCAAGCCCTGTTCCACCTACTTTCACGCCCACCCCGTTGACTTGTCTTACAGAGGCGGGTGAAGTTAAACAAGATGTCGTTTCAACTACAAATCCCCCGCAGGAGTTCCTTATTTATGTACCACCCTGCTATGATGAATCAGACTCAGCACGCTATCCAGTACTTTATTTGCTTCACGGACAAACCTATACAGATGATCAATGGGTTCGCCTTGGCGTGCCGACAATTGCTGATCGACTCATTCAATCAGAAGAGGCGCTCCCTTTTGTGATCGTTTTCCCTGATGACCGTTATTGGAATCTACAAGCAGGCTCAGGCTTTGGAGATCGCCTTATCAATTACCTTATCCCTTATGTGGATATGAATTATCTTACTCTTGCAGATCGGGAACATCGTGCACTTGGCGGCCTTTCCCGTGGCGGTGGCTGGACAATACAACTTGGTTTCACCTATCCAGAATTATTTGGTTCGCTTGGCTTGCACTCGCCAGCCATATTCAAAGCAGATGCTTTTTACATTGAAAAAATGATAAAGAATATTACAGAAGAATCTCGCCCGCAGCTATGGTTGGATGTTGGCGATGTGGATAGGGAATTGGAGAGCGTCATTTTGTTTGAAGATACTCTTTCTAGTAATAATTACATCCACAAATTTCATCTCTTCGCCGGTGACCATACTGAGAATTACTGGGGCGAGCATGTGGAAGAATACCTGCGCTGGTATGCACAGGCATGGCAAGTACAGCCGGTTGAGCAATAAGATATAATTTTCTCAATACTTTTAGGAGAACATATGAATATTTTAGTCACAGGTGGAGCGGGTTATATTGGCTCAGCCACAGCAGAAGCATTACTTAGAGCAGGTCACTCAGTCACTGTGTATGATTCGCTTGTAACAGGTCATCAAGCGGCTGTGCCACAAGGCGCACAATTCGTCCATGCCAATCTTGATGACACTCATTCTCTTGGAGATGTGCTAACCTCTAATAAATTCGATGCGATCATGCATTTCGCCGCGTTCATTGAAGCAGGCGAAAGTATGAAAGACCCCGGTAAGTTCTTTCGGAACAATTTTACGAATTCCTTGCAGTTGATGGAAGCTGCCATACAGACAGGCGTAAAACGTTTTGTCTTCTCTTCCACTGCCGCAGTGTATCAATCCAGCGAAGAGCCGCTGACTGAAGAATCGACTATCAGTCCAACAAACGTTTATGGTCATACAAAACTGATGACCGAACAAGCTCTTGAATGGTATCGCAGTATTCACGGCTTACATTTTGCTGCGCTTCGTTATTTCAACGCCTGCGGAGCATTGCCCGGTCGCGGTGAGGCTCATCAACCTGAATCGCATTTGATTCCGCGTGTTTTACAAATTGCGTTGTGGCAAGCCGAATCCGTAAATATTTTTGGAACTGACTATCCCACGCCCGATGGCACATGTATTCGTGATTATGTTCATCTAGCAGATTTGGTATCCGCACATATACTTGCGCTTGGCGCACTCGAAACCAAAGATAGGATGTTTTACAACGTTGGAAGCGGAAACGGCTTTTCAGTGCGCGAAGTGATTGAGACCGCACGCAAGGTAACAGGTCATGCGATACCCGCAGTTGAGTCCCCACGCAGGCCCGGTGATTCGGCACGATTGGTTGCATCGCCGAAAAAGATAATGAGTGAATTGGGTTGGAAGCCTGAACATACCAACTTGCAGGAAATAATCTCCAGCGCCTGGGAATGGCATAAATCCAATCCTAATGGATATAAATAATGGCATTTACATTTCATAGAATTCCTCTTGGCATTGATAACTGTTTTCTTCTGCGCGGCGAACGGACAATTTTCATTGATGGTGGCGCGTGGGGAGGAGCGTCTGCTTTTAAGCGTGGGCTTAACCAACTTGGAGTCGACCCCAAAGAGATCGAACTTATTTTGCTGACACATGGTCATTGGGATCACATCACCAGTTTGGGCGATGTCCGCGAAATGACCGGGGCAAGAGTCGCCATCCATCACAGCGACCAGTTCATGGTCGAGACAGGCGAACCGCCGTTTCCTGCTGGAGTCAACACGTACGGGAAGATCATGTCATGGTCTGCTAAATCTTTATTAAATCTAAAACTTCCCAGGATCAAAGTGGATGAGGTCATCGATGATAACGGTATGTCACTGCATGAATATGGTATTCCCGGCAAAGTGGTTCATACGCCTGGCCATTCCATGGGGCATGTCAGCATCATTCTTGATTCGGGTGAAGCCTTTGTGGGCGATATGGCAATGAATTCATGGTTCCTGCGTCTTACACCCGGCCTTCCTATTCTCGCGGATGATATTAATATGGTCGTACAAAGTTGGAAGAAAATTTTGCCTATGGGAATCAAACGCATTTATCCCGCGCACGGCATGGATTTTCCCGTTGAGGTCATTCAAAAAGAGATCGAGAATTTTAAATAATATCTGTTGATGATAAATTGTTTTTTTTCAAAGCCACCATATCGGTGGCTTTTTTATTTTGATTTTCAATCTTTACAAATCAAATAATCCTCGATATAATAATGGTGAATTATTTCACAAATGAAACTTGAATTATCGAGGTTGCCATGAACACAAACAATACTCCCCATATCGTCATTATCGGCGCTGGATTTGCAGGGTTGGAAACCGCACGCGGGCTTGCCAGTGATCCTGTGCGTATTACTTTAATTGACAAACATAATCATCATTTATTTCAGCCGCTGCTATATCAAGTTGCCATAGCGGGTTTGCTTCCTTCACAGATCGCGCAGCCGATACGCACTATCTTTCGTAAACAAAAAAATCTCACCTTTCAAATGGGTGAAGTGAGCGACGTCAACTTCGATGAAAAATATATAAAACTTAATGGCTCTATTATTGCCTATGATTATCTTGTGCTGGCTGTTGGCGGGAGAACTAATTTTTTTGGTAATGATGATATTGAAAAACTTGGCTTCCAGCTCAAAGACCTTGATACCGCTGTCAAAGCAAGAAATCATTTGCTATCCATGTTTGAAAAGGCAAGCCAGGAAGCAGATGCAGAAAAACGTAAAATGCTTCTTACTTTCGTAATTGTTGGCGGCGGACCTACTGGTGTTGAAACTGCAGGCGCACTTGCAGAATTGATTTCACACGTCATGAAAAAAGATTATCCGAATTTAAATTTGAGTGACGCGCAAGTGATTTTGCTCGAAGCCGCTGGAGACCTGATCGCTTCATATCCAGATGAATTAAGAAAAGCCACAGTAAAACTTTTGAAAAAGAAAAAAGTGGATATTCGACTAAATACAAAGCTGGAAAGTTTTAACGGACATCGTGTTACTCTCGGTGATGGTAGTTTTATTGAAACTCAAACAGTGATATGGACAGCGGGAGTCAAAGCTGTTGAAGTTGTGGATGAACTCGAAGTGGCTAAAGCTAGTGGAGGCAGAATTCGCATCGAACCGACCTTGCAGTTGCCTCAGCATCCTGAAACATTTGTTATCGGGGATGCCGCTTTCCTCGAAGAAAATGGTCAAGCCTTACCGATGATCTCAACAGTTGCTATTCAGCAGGGAGTTGCAACCGCAAAAAACATTCGCAATATGATGAATGGCAAATCGCTGACTCAGTTCCATTATAAAGACCCTGGCTTACTTGCTACCATTGGACGGAACGCCGCAGTTGCGCGCATTTGGGGAATCTCGTTCAGTGGATTCATTGCATGGGTGATCTGGGTCTTCCTGCATATCTATCGAATTATTGGCTTCCGCAATAGACTGATCGTGATGTTCAACTGGGCCTGGGATTATTTCTTCTATGACAATCAAGTCAGGTTGATCACGAAGGAGTAATTCTATATACCGCCCCATTTATAAAGAGAAAACGCGGCGCATAACCCCCAGGAATTGATCAGAAAATGCAGGATCATGCCCGGGAAGAGTGAATTTGAACGGTGATAGACATAAGCCAGCACACATCCTAAAAGAAATGTTGGGATAAATGCTGCCAGCTGTAGATGGGACGCGCCAAAGATAACCGAACTGACAATGAGTGCGGCCTTCCAACCATATTTTTGACGAAACCCTTTAAACAAAAAGCCGCGAAAAAATGTTTCTTCCATCAGTGGTGCCATTATGGCAGCCACAAAGAAAAACCAGACTGGCGAATCAAGGCTGTTGAACAATTCAGAAATAACATCTCCCTGTGTTACAACACCGAACCAGACCAGAATTATGTTATGAATAAAAATAATAGCGTAGACGATCAATAATATCCCACAGCCTAGACCGATCACATTCCATTCAAATTTACGAAAGCCAAGCTCTTTCCAAGAGACCTTCCTCCACAGAAAAATAATTGCAATGGGGACGAGGAGGAGTAATTCAAAGCCTATCATGAACAGCGGACCCGTTGCCACAGATGGCATAAATGCCGCACCAAGAAGCGTTAGAGCAATAAGGATTATAAGTAGGGCAACTCCCAACCAGGTATCAAAAATTGACCAATGTGCAATGGCGGGGTCGTTTTCTAGATTATCTTGATTTGGAAGAAAAACTGGTTCTGATGAATGCTCATCCATGGTACCGCCTCTAGGCTTGAAGTTCCCGGTTTCGATTTAAAAATATTTTTCTGATGGCTAATGGCTGTTTGTGATGCTCATACATTTCGCCTCCAACTCTCCATAATTTGAGATTGGATATAGCATATCATAAGACATAAGAGTGAGCCGCCATCTGTATCAAGGATGGCGGCTCAACTCAATCAGTGTAGCAAAAGCCAATGGACAGAAGCAGGCTTTCGGTCAGGTGGGAGACGGATACTTCATCCCAAATATAATTGCTTACATCCGACGAACAAAAAACGGAATCCCGATCGACAAAATAATCATCACAAAGGAAATCGGAAACATGATACAGGGTAAAAACCAAAGCTCCATAAAACTATTTTGGCGCGCCTTGTCTGGTTTGGTTGGGTCAACGAGAAGCGTTTCCACATCACCAACCTGGTTGGTAGGTGGGTCAGATGAATTAACACTTTCATATTCATACTGTTGACCATCTATTGTATAGCTAAAGACAGGGGAGTAGGTGGTGCCCGAGTCTGCCGAGTGTGATGTTGCCAACCGTACCACGGTGCCTTCTACTTCGATGCCGTTGCTGTAAAACCCATAACTCGTATACCCATACCAAATGCCAAGGCCCAATAAAATTACCGCGCTGATCGGCAACAATATAAATGCGCATCCCAATTTACGCGGACTCTTATTCACGTTACCTTGCTGAAATGGTTCATTTCCTACTTGCATGGTTTTCCTCCGAAGTTTGATTGGTTTAAACTAATTGATCACTTAATAGATCTTCACCACGCCGCCAGGCACGGATCATAAAGAAATTGAGTATTAAAGCGGCAATCGTCATTGCTGGGATGATGATAATAGGAAACAGCCAGCGGTCTGAAAATTCATTGATCTGGGCTGTGTTAGGGTCAGCAGGATCATAACGAACACCTACTTGACTACCAATTTGATAATCTGGTGAGCTGGATGCGTTATCGTTTTCAAACGAATATGTTTGCCCATTCACTTCAAACTCAACAATAGGCGCATATACACAACAATACCCTTCGCTGGTTTCACTCTCCTCCAATCGTGTGACTGTCCCTGTAGTGATCTCACCTTCGTTCTGCAATTTCCAACTAACCGATGCTGCATAAACTCCCCAGAGACAGAAGGCTGCAAAAAATAAATTGGCAAATATGGTTGCACAACCGATATATAATTTATTGGCACCACGTCCGATCTTTTCAACTGCATTTTCTAATTTCGGCGCAAGTTTATCGAACCCTTTTTCATAACTCTCAACCGCTTTATCCAAATTCTCTTCGAATTTATCGCTCATGAAGTACCTCCAATATAAGTTTAGCCACGTA
Source organism: Anaerolineales bacterium (assembly GCA_014379595.1). GTDB lineage: Bacteria > Chloroflexota > Anaerolineae > Anaerolineales > Villigracilaceae > Villigracilis. The sequence continues at coordinate 72,971 of JACMLM010000008.1, read as the reverse complement.
AGCCGATCTTCACCACTCGCGGATTCACGATTCGAAAATAATCTTCCATTTTCATAAAGATGGATTTTTCAAGACTGCCCGCATTGAATACAACTTCTTCATTCTCTTTAATCAACGAATCAGCCAACACTGGTAACTGCTCATTGAACGAAAAGGGAGGAATTGCCCCGATGACGCACCCGGTCAACTCTTCGGCTTTTTCGCGTGGAGCAAAAGCGGACTTGGTTCCCCCAAAATGATCCTTGATCGCGTTCAAATCAATGCGGCAATCGCCAGGGACATTTGCGAGGCAATAACGTGTTTCTTTTTTCCCAAAGCGGATCATGACCACAATGGATTTAATCGCCTGTTCAATTCTGTTGCCGCGGATCTTCGCGATCATTTCTGTGCGGCCCTCGGATTCATGTTCCATCACACGATACTTTGCTTTTTCACTATCCAGCAGTTCACGCAGACGAACATGGATATCACTCATAATGAGACCGTCTTTATTTTTGTTTGCACTTTGGTCACCGCACACCTCCGAAAACTTTTTCAAGTTTATATAGTTTCATGTTGATGCACACTGGCCCAATCGTCCTATCAAAATATCAAGGCAGATCTATTATTTCTTCGCCGCGTTTCCAGGCGCGCCAGCCCCAAATATTGACAACGATCAAAGCAATGAGTAATCCAACTATCGTACATGAAGGAAATAACCAAAGTGGAAATGGACTATCATCTACTTGAGCAATGTTGGGATTAGTACGGTCATAACGCACAGTTACAGCTTCACCAAGCTCATATTTTGGCGGGCGGGCTGATGTATCATCGTTAAAAGAATAGGTTTGCCCATTCACTTCAAATTCAAAAACCGCCCTATATGCTCCACCATCACGAGGTTCAAGGTGACTGACGTGGCCTTCAGCAATTTCGCCGTTGGTTTCCACGCGAAAACCAACAAAGCCAGCATATAAAGCCCAGCATAGGAAGCCAAGTACGAAAAAATTAACTAACAGCCAACCACAGCCTCGATAGACTTTGTCAAACGCATTGAATACTTTTTCAGTTTTTTTCATGGGTGCATCCAAACCTAACATCTTGTTTATGGAATTGTGATTATTCCTGAAATCATCTGGTCAATATTACTTTTTTCAACACTCCATTCTTCATTGGTGAAGTCAGCGTGAAATTCTACTAGCAAACCTGCACTCATAAACAATGTATATGTGCTGATGAATGTTTCGGGAATGACTGATTCTTGAATAGCTTCGGCTTTCCATTTGTATGTTCGTTGAAGAGCGGAAGCCCCATCACCTAAAACAATATTTCGAACATCGATACTTTCTAAAGAACCAGGTTTCACTAAATTTTCTGGAAAATTGTAAGTTTGATTGGGTATGATATTTTTTAGTTCTTCCCAACGAATAGAATCGGCTTCTTCTAATGTTAAATCAGACATTTCAGGATGAATTCGGATAGAAGTAGGTATATCAAATTGAGACCCCAACAAATTGGTGAAATTAACAAAACAAGGCTGTTGTGTAACTGTGCAAGAACCTGCTTCTGAAAAGAAAATGATGGCACCCTCTGTATCAATAGTTTGCATAAGATTTTCGGTCACATGCCAATTGGATGGATGTTTGAATTCTACAATTGTAGAAGAGAATAACATTGCATCTTGTTTAACATCTTCTTCTTTTGCTCCAAATAAGTCAAGCCCACCAGCGATCATCCCAATATAATAGCTGACAAGAGTTGCGCCGCTATATCCAGTACCTACGAAAACTGAAGTGCCTTCTCCAAAAAATCCAAACCCAATTGCACCAACCCCAAGCCTTGTATCATCTTTTCTAAATTCCATAAACAAAGCGGGACTAGGAGAAGTTGTAACAAGTGACTCGCCATAATCGGTGTAAATCCATGTCCAACCTTCTTTTTGAAGTTCATCTAAATAAAATAATTTTATATCTTCTAAACTTGCATCTACTTGAAAAGAGACTGTCTCCCCACGTTTGCCAAATACATCTACTACCCAATCAGCATTGGAAACATTTTGCGCATTTGGAAGTATCGGAATAATAGAATCAACAGGAGTTAATTCAATAGGAGTTGATTCACCAGGAAAGGTTGTATAAGTTGGTTCAACCAGAATTGGTTTTGTGACAAAGATTGTAGGTGTGCCAATGGGTGTAGGTGTTAAAGTTGATATTTCAAAAGCCGCAGGAGTGAAAAGTGTAACAGTTTGTGTTGCAATTTGCGGAGTTGAAGCAGCAGAAAAAGGATTGCAGGATGAAGTAAAAAGAGAAATACCAAATATCATTAAGGCAATCCTTTTAAACATAATGCACCTCACAAATTATTTGTGCTCAACTTTTTGTTACATTACTACATACACTGCAAATCCGCGCGGACCTGCGAAGAATTGTGCGCGGCCATCGCCGTCAGTGCGTTGGGCTAGGGGGGAGGCCATGTCTGTTTTGCTCCACCATGCTGCGGGTCGGAACGAAGCGTTTTTCCATTGCGTGTTTACCCATTGACCATTCCATTGGTCGCCGCGATTATTCAACACATAAATCAAACCAGGATGATTATCAAATCCACCGCGTTGCATAATGTATAAGTCATCTGAAAGATATAAAACGGAAGTTGATCCACCCGCATATTTTTCATGCACGTTCACCAAAGCCGCAACGCCATTTGCTGTACCGTTCAATGCGAGATTGAAATTGAAATAATCTTTCCAGAAGACACAAGGATAACCTTCGTGAGTCAAAATGTATGAATAGGCGAGCAGTTTATCGTTCGTGATCGGGCGGCCTTCATCGCGTATGTCATGATTCTCAACGAAAGTGACAGTGGTCTGCGGTTGAGCTTTCAAAACCGAATCACCTTCCACTAAATTTCTTAAACTAAATCCGTATTGGTCGCACATATTCTTGAGCAGTTCACGCAATGCAAAATCAAATGCATCCACAGGGTTGCTGTTGGAAAAATTTGTCAAGTTCGTCCAATTGATGGTATTGCTTGCATTATCCCAATATTCTGCAACACCATATGGTTTGTGATATGCGCCGTTCTTCAGATAGAGATATTCCTGAATGGATTGAATGGTGCTTGCAGCGAAACCCTTTACAAAATCATAACGAAATCCATCGAAGCCAATTTCTTCGATCAGCCAGCGTGATAACTTGAGCAACTCACCGAACACATAAGGATTGCGATGCGAAAGATCGGGCATATCGCCAAAGGTCATCTCGTCCCACGACTCATACATGCTGGGATGAAACGATTCCCAATTGCGCGGGAACTTTCCGCTTTTTGGATTGAAGACTGTCCAACGGGATTGATTTGAAATCGGATTGACTTCCTGTGCATCCGCTCCGCTGTTGTGATTCAAAACCATATCGGCGATCACACTTAACTTATGCTTGTGTGCGCTTTCAATAACAGACTCTAATTCCGCACGCGTGCCAAACCAGGTTTGGACAGTTCCCTTCTGGTCAAACTCACCGAGGTCATAATAATCATACGGGTCATAGCCCATGGACGGACCAAACAGATTAGCAGCCTTGTGAATGGGTGGAAGCCATAAAGATGTGAACCCAACTTTGGCAAGCTCGGGTATCTTTTCGTTGATGTAATTCCACCACTGAAATTCTTTATGATCTTCTCTCGGACAATCCCAGTGAAAAGTTTGCATCATCACACCCATATAAATGCTCCAAATATTTTGATTGAAATTCTAATCGTCATTCTTATACAAACTCTTAAATAGATAAACTCCCACGTAAAAGGACGTGGGAGTTTTATAGAAGTTAATTATGGGCAGGTGAGTTCAACCGCATCTGAGCGCGCGCCAATTGTGAGTCCCAGTCTATCAGCAATAATAAAATCAATCTCCAAATCCCACCCGGCAGGTTTGATTTCAGTATAAATGACAGGTGAGGTAGAAACGGGAATTTCCTCGTAGGACATAGTTGTATCATCAGTGTCTTCCCATTGATAGGTGATTTTATAATCAAGCCCGCTACGTGTATTATTTTTAAGCCAGTTAATGGTGAAGGTGAATTTATAATTGCCATCCAACTGATCTTCACAGGATACGGATGCATTCGTAATGATCGGCGGCTCGGTCTTGTACTTACACGAGCCATCATCGGCATTGGCAGCGGGGTTATAGTTTGTGGCATTCGGGTCGATACAGCCCCCAATTAATGCGGGTCCAACATAGGTGCATGAGCCATTATCCACAGTCGCTGCGGAATTATAATTAGATGCTGTTGAGTCGGTACAACCAGCAATAGCCCCAGAAGAGGATAAGGTTGCTGTTATAGTTGTTGTAGGTTTCTTTGTTGCCACAGAAGTGGGTGTCACCACATTTGTGAGGCTGGCAGTATCTCCTGTGACGGTGGCATACTGTCCCCACAGCCAACAGGTTTGTCCGTTCTTATTAGGGATCTCGATGATCCAGTAACCGGAGTATGTGTTTTTGGCGACTACTTTCGCCACCTGTCCCACTGGCATCCCATAAACATTTGCGAAACTAGAACTCGGTCCCTGACGGCAATTGGTAGCAACACTTACGGTTACAGTGACTGCACCTACGGGAACAGTCACTTGAACTACAGGTGCAGGAACTACCACCTCTTCTGTGGCTGTGATCTCAATATTTGTTTGTTCAACGCTTGCGGTTATGGTGGGTGTCTCAGTTTGCCCATTTTGTACGAGTAGCTCTAGTTCCTGTGCTTGGGCAGTAATGGTCAATGCAAGGTCAGCTGTTTCCGGGCTTTCTACCAATGGAAGATTGCATGCCGACAAGGTAACGATCAACAAAATAAAAAAAAGGGATGTCGTGATTCTCATGCTCATTCTCGGTTCTCCTAAAATAAGAAATAACTCTCGATGATAAATTATAGGTAGAGCAGCAAACATAATCAAAGTATATCTTTGTTCCAAAAATTTTAGTGGCTGGATTTTAGTAGGAACCTCCAAAATAAAAAGCGACAGAAAGCCCTGCAAAAAAGACCTCCGAGTTCTTTAAGAACTCGGAGGTCTAAACTCAATGACCCTGAAAATCCCATCGTGTAGCATCTTTTGGAAATTGTGACCAGGCAAAAGCTGTGCGTGGACGAAATATATAAAGTCCTACGCCGCCAGTAATAAAATTCTCTGCCGTGAATCCATAACCATATTTGTTGCCATGTTCTTTGGCTAAACGAGATGCTAAAGCACTATCCAATGCAGGCTGTTCTTGTGCCTCGCCATGCAGAATGACAACATCAAGTCCGCTTTCCAGATGAACAGACACATTTGGATTCGTTATTAAATTACGGTTACGACGAGTCCGTGGGCTTCCGCTGAAATATAAAGTATCATCCACCCACAAGCCATCCACTGGAGTCACATGGGGATGATTCTTAGAGTCAACTGTGCATATCCAATAATATTTTGTATCTGATAAACGCTTTGTTATATCTGCCCATGCAAGCAAGCCTGTTTTACTCTTTGGGATGCCATAGTCCGCTATGGATGGGCGGCTTGCTGTTGGTCCTGTTTCATCCTTGACTTGCTTTTTATTAGTCGGCATATTTCAACACCTCTAATCAAAGTTTCTTTGCGATTGTGCAGTGCGCCTGAAGGCGGTCATGGAATCCGTCCACTTCCTTGTGAGCTTGCATGCGCGCGGATGTCTCAGCTTTAAAATTTTCCAGAGTGGCAGCATCCAGCTTCTCCAGTCCCGCACGACCTGAGATCGACCATTGCATATTCCACCATTCAGCCTCATCGGCAAAAACCATATCCATGTCTTTGGTGATGATATCAATATCCACAAACCCTGCCTCACTGAACCAGGGTTTGATCTCCTTAGGAGTATCCAGACTCTGTGATCCCAATTTTACGACTGCCCCGTACTTGCTGCGTAATTTATCCCACCAGTTCCAACGGCTGTCTTCCTCTCCCCATGTAGTGACTACGATGCGCCCGCCGGGCTTTAGAACGCGATGGAATTCCAATAGGGCTTGGGCGAGGTTTGGAAAAAATTGAAACGAGAATCCGCACAGGACATAATCAAATGTTCCATCTGCGAATTCAAGATGTTCCGCGTCCATGGCATGTGCCTCAGCATGTTTCAATCCGCGCTTCTGGATTTCACCATTAGTTTCCTGCGCCATGCCTTCAGAAAGATCAATGCCCACGACTCGACCGCTTGGCCCGGTCTTTTCAGCAGCTGGAAAAAGCACTGCGCCGCGGCCGCAAGCCACATCCAATACATGCGCACCAGTGGGAATTTGAGCTGTATCCACCAACCATTGACCGAAGATCGGGAAATATCGAATATGCCCGTAGCCATCAGCCGCCCGGTCGAATACCTCTCGTAGGATTTCTTTCTTTGTGGGTTCTGTCATAGGTCACTTCTCCCATGAATTTACAAAGTACTAAATGGTTAATAAGATGTATCAAGTTTACAATAAATTCTCAACCAAATCAATTGCCACCACCAAAGCAGCCCGCGCCCACTCGCTTAATTTTCTGCCTTCAGCCCATTCCTGATATTTCTCAGCCAGCATATAACGAGCCATCATCTCTTCTTTTTCTTCCTGTGCAATTCGGGCAACTCCTGTGAAAGTCTGCTTTGCGATTCGCACAGTCACATTTGGATTCACTCGCAAGTTCTTAACCCAATCCGAGTCAGCTCCACCGCCTGATAAAAGATAGAGCGAGTCTCCTTGAATCCCAAACCAAATTTCTATCTCATGTGGTTTTCCGCTTTTGCGACCTGTTGTGGTCAGATAGCAATAATTTTCTTTTATATACTTCGAGAGTGAATTCGTCATAAAGAATTCCTTTCTATACTACTTGATCGTTCCTGCCTGTCAGTTGACGTAGGATCGCAAGTTCACCTACATGTGTAGCTTCGTGAAAGAAATAAAACAACACGCGGCGTGCCACTACGCGCTTGTTTTGACCAACCTGGATTTCGGTTGCATACGTCTCTTCACTAGTGTTGATCAATGCCTCGAGAAAGCGCGGAGATTGCTCATCGAACATCTCCAGCAGTTTCTCCAAACGAATTACACCAGGTTCATCCTGAGTGATCGGTTCAGAACCTTGGTCATAGCGTTGAAAAGTTTCGTTGGGGAATACACGCGGCATACTGAGCATATCCAGAATTTCTTCACGGCATAACAGAGCATGACCCAGAGTCCAGTTCATGCAATTGCCGCGAAATGGAAGCTGCATGATAGATTCCTCATGAGTCAGGCCATCGGTCTGCATGTGAATGGAACGAAGGCTAATAGCAAAATGGTCGGCCATTAATTGCGCATTGATCATGTGAGTTTTCCTTTATTTATTTAATAATCATACTGACTAATATCCAGTACTTCATTTGATAGAAAATACGTCTGCGCAGGGAGTAGTAGGTGCTTACGCTTCCAGGTCGCATATACAGTAGTGCAGGAGGAGCGTGGCAATTTTGTTATGAGTGCCGAGTCATATAGCATAATGGATTGGTTGGTAATTTTTTCGATCACCGTCCAATGGTCGTGATAGCCTTTTAATCCGAGAATGATGGCACGGCCGGGAGTTCCATCCAGAAACCGTTGCATGGATTTCCAAAAAATCGTCAGTTCGGGGTTATGTACGCCGCGCCACGGAATTCTGACATTTGAAATACGCTGTTTGCCCACAACTTTTTCCAATATCAATAACATTTCTGTGTGGATAATGCCCCCGATCAACAGCTTGCTTAATAATTTACGGCGCGCGAGAAAATGGATCAGGTCATCGAATAACTGTTGGGTTTCCCAATCTGATGAGTGATTAATAAACCTCTCTGCATTGATAATGCTATATAGACCGCAAAGCGAATCCAAGCCGCCTTGCTGAAAGGGAGGAAAGCTTACAGATGGTTTTTTATAAGCCGTCATAACTAATCCTGATAACAGACAACCATCATTTGCGCAGAGCGTGTGATGGTTGTATTAATGATCTATTGCGTCGCCATAATAAAACGCGTACTATTAATATGAGAACTTTCAAAATACCCCCCGGTATATAAGATGTTGCAGGCTCATGGATCAAGTCTGCAACATCTCTTTTTATTCACCTTGCGTTTGACGATAAAGTGAACGTAAATTGCGTCGGTGTAATGTCTCTGCCAGGCCGCCCAGGTATACGCGGCTTTTTCCACATTCTTCGATGGTAATGCCCTCGAGATACTCTTCCACATTCTTACGCTTGCCCGCAGATTTTACAGCTTTCTTGATGTTATTCAAGTAATTGGTATTTTCCTTGACCGCAGCATCGATCTCGCCGCGAAGAATGATGTCACCATGGCCTTGAATAATATTTTCCAGCCCCATGCGGCCAACTTTCTTGATCGATGCAAGCATATCATCTATATCGCCATCTACAATGTAAGGCAGGGACATAAACGAGTCGCCAGCAAAGAGCACGCGATCTTCTTCGACCAATACTGAAATGCCATCATCGCTATGCCCAAAGGATTGTGAGAACACCAGATTCTTCTTGCCCACACGCATGGTCAATTCACCTGAGGCAAATGTCAGGTGGGGAGGAACGATCTTAACCTGTCTCAAATTTGGATTCTGTTTGCGAGCTGCTTCCAGTGAAGGGATGCCATGCTCGATCAGGAATTCGCGGCATTTTGCATGACCGATCACTGTTGCGCCCGGGAAGAAACAATTGCCCCAGGTGTGGTCAGCATGATAATGGGTGTTGATCACATAACGTACTTGAACGCCCAGCTCATGTTCGATGAATTCACGCATACCCAGCGTCTCTTCAGGCAAGGCCAGCGTGTCAATTACCACTGCCCATTGTGGACCGACAATGACGCCAGCCGTCACCTGTGCATAAACTTCACTTTGGAACCAAAAAACGTTTTCCGATACTCGCTCGCGATGCATACATCCGCCTTGTTCATGAATTTATTGTATATTATTAATAGCACACATTAGATAAAACATCAAGTTGACTAGACAAATTTAGTCAGCAGATGGGAACGAATGAGCGGATTTCAACCGATATATCCGCTACGCGAAGCAATCTGCTACCAACCTTATTGTATAGAATCAAAAAGAGCTGACAATGCGTCAGCTCTTTTATTTGCAAAACTCAGTTAAAGGTGAATCGGGCTTCCGTCTGCTCCGTGTGCTGCTTCCATCAAAGCCTCGGAAAGCGTTGGGTGAGCATGGACGTTTCTTGCGATCTCATGCGGCGTGAGCTCCATCATGCGCGCGAGAGTGAGTTCAGGTAATAACTCAGTTACCTCGGGGCCGATCATGGATGCGCCAAGCAGTTCACCATATTTTTCATCCACAAGAATTTTCACGAAGCCGCCGTAATCGCCCAAGCCAAGCGCCTTGCCATTTGCCTGAAAGGGGAAGCGGCCGACTTTTACATTTAATCCGCGTTCTTTAGCCTGTGCTTCCGTCATGCCAAACGATGCGATCTGCGGATGTGAATACGTGGCGCGCGGCATCATTTCATAATCAAGAGTTACGGTTTCATGTCCGCCAATGTGTTCAGCGCAGACAATACCCATTGCTGAACCAACGTGTGCAAGCATAAGTTTACCCGTCACATCGCCGACAGCCCAAATGTTTGGAACATTCGTTTGCATCTTTTCATTGATCTCAACAAAGCCGCGGTCATTGATCTTGACGCCGACTTCTTCGAGGCCAAGTCCTTTGGAATTGGGACGGAACCCAATCGCGACCAAGGCCTGATCTGCTTCGAGGGTTGTTTCTTTCCCTTCAGCAGAGACCTTCACCTTCACGCCCGTTTTTGTGGCTTCCACTGATTCCACTTTGTGACCAACCATCACTTTAATGCCGCGTTTCTTAAATTCCTTATCCAACTCTTTTGAGATTTCTTCATCTTCAAGCGGAACTATGCGCGGCAGCATTTCAACAATTGTCACATCCACACCGTAAGCACTCCATATTGTGGAAAATTCCACGCCAATTGCGCCAGAGCCGATCACCACAACAGACTTGGGAAGTTTTTCCTGCAATATCGCTTCTGAATAAGTGACAACTTTTTCGCCATCCACTTTCCAGACAGGAGGAACAGCTGCGCTTGCACCCGTGGCAACAATAATATTTTTTGCTTTAAGTTCAGTGGCTTTTCCATCTTTATCGGTCACATTGATGGTATCTTTTGCTTTGAACTTTGCCTCACCCATAAAAACAGTGATATTGTTCTTCTTCATCAAAAAGGCAACGCCTTTGGTTAACCTATCTGAATTTTGGCGCGAGCGTTTGACGGCCACACTGTAATCCAGCTTTAAGTTATCGAATGAGAAGCCGAAGTCTTTTGCACGTTCGCGCAGAGTGTGAGCTACGTCCGCATTTTTGAGCAACGATTTTGAGGGAATACATCCTATATTTAAACATACACCTCCAAGCCATTGCTTGTCCACGATTGCGACTTTCTGCTTCAATTGGGCGGCGCGGATCGCGGCTACATAGCCAGCGGGTCCAGCGCCAATTACAACTACATCAAAATTTTCTGCCATGGGTTTCTCCAGGGAATGGATATTTATTATTGAACGAGGCTATTGTACTACAAGCAAACTCTCCCCATGAAAGGGGAGAGAGTTTTAGCAAGTGCGTCGCACCTGACGGGTAGATGCCTCTTATTAATCAGCAAAATCTTATCGAATTGTTTTTTCTCTTCGAGTAAGGTGCGACGCACCCTCATAACTACAAATTGCTTCTCAAAAATTCAAACGTCCGTGACCATGCCAATAGCGACGATGCAGAGTCAAATTCGGGTACGTCCTCTTCAACAAACCAGTGGCCAACATTCGGGTAGATATGAAACGTCACATCCACGCCCGCAGACTTCATATCTGCTTCCATCGCTTTAACTTGATCAAGCGGTTCCCATTCATCTGTTTCTGCAAAATGCCCGAGAACTTTTGAACTCACCTTACTGAAATCCGCCTCACCACAGCCATAAAAAAGAACGGTTGCTGAAATATCTTTTTCATTCGATGCAACCACCAAAGACCATGCAGCACCCATTGAAAAGCCGATCACTGCAATGGGCTTATCTGCACGAAGCGAGACAAGGTAATCTTTTGCGGCCTTAACAGTATCGCCCATCAATTCAAAATCATTCTGCTCCATCAAAGCCTTTGCTTCATCAATTGTTTTTGCAACTCTGCCTTGATATAGGTCGGGTGCGAGAACTACAAAGCCCTGCTCTGCGAGTCGATCACAAACTTGTTTGAAAAATGGTTTCAGTCCCCACCAGGCATGTAAAACTAAAACTCCTGGTCCGCTGTGCTGCGGCTTGGCCAAATAGGCATTTGCAATTTTATCTTTGATTTGTAATTGAATTTCAGTTGTTTGAATCGACATGACATTCTCCTATTTAATTACATGACGCATGATCAATTGCGTTTCTGAGGCGCGGCCCGCTTCTACAAACCCAGCTTCACGGTATGCAGATGCAACTCCCATATATCCTGCATAACTATTTAACTTCTGCCCCGCCAGTTTATCCGATTGCATATCAATTGGATAGCCTTCGACGATCTTTGCGCCACGCTTTTTTGCATGAGCCACAGCGCCGCGAACTAGTGCATACATTAAACCTTGTTTACGAACTGATTTATCCACAAAGAAACAAACGATGGACCAGACAGGCTCGTCATCCACTCGTTTAAGAATGCGGGAATTTTCCAATGCCAGATAACCTTCACGTGGGCCAACAGAGCACCAGCCCGCAGGCTTGCCATCTACATAAGCCAATAATCCAGGCTCTTGTTTTTTTGTAGTCATTTGATGAAGAATTTCTTTTGTCCCCTCGCCGCGCAATTTTTTGAAATCTGAGCGATCTAATCGCCAGAACATACACCAGCAACCTGAGTAGCCGCCACGTTCACCGAAAAGAGAAGTTGCATCATTCCATCTTTCAGCGGTCAGCGGTTTGATTTCTATTTTGGATTTTGACATAGTGTTTTTTCCTGTCCCAATCATAATAGAATTTATGTTCTAGGTCAATCAGGAAAATAAAAGATGGCTTATGACTTCTTTGGAATTTATACCCAACGCCTCACACTGGACTTGTAGTCTGTGTACGCCTCACCAAACTTTTTCTCCAAATAGGCTTCTTCCCGCTCAATCACCAACCGATTCATCGTTATGATGAAAATAGGAGAAAGTATGAGTCCCCAATACTGCCCTGAGTTTAATGGCAGGCCAATGACCAGGCAAAGAAAACCGACATAGATCGGGTTGCGGGTAAAGCGATATATCCCTGATGTAACCATTTGGCTGACGGAACCATGCGGGTCAAGCGTTGTGCGTGCTTTTTTTAATTCGACAAATGCTGCTAAAGCCAATAGAAACCCAATGAAGATCAACAAGAAACCAATATTCCTTACAGTATCTGGCATCGCAAAGGGAAGAGGCATCACAAACCCGAGTAAATACGCAAGAGCAATATAGAATATTGTCACAATCGGTGGGTGGATAAATCGATTGATATCTGGATGATCTTTTGGTTTTTCAGTCATATTTACTTCCGTCATCTCAAGCTCAGCCTGTAAAGGAGGAAGCATCCAAAACCAATCCATCCATTTAACATATGAAACGCCTTTTTGTTTTGTATTTGCCCAGACGTAACTATGCCAATCAAAAAATCCCCGTTTGACAAAATCCAATTTGCCAGACCAGAGTATTTTTCCCTCTTCATCGAAAATCGTCAGGCGTTGACCACTTTTCAGCGAAAAGAATTCTGTAGAATCATCAGGCTGAAAGAAGAACTCAATTCGTCCATGCCAGCCTTCTTCGTAATATGCAAGTAACGTGCCGTTGACTATGCCCAATTTTCTATTGTCCCTTTTACTTTTGCCAAGAACCAATCTGCAGATGCGCCATCCAAAATGCGATGATCGAATACAAACGATAAATATACCATCGGACGAATTGCAATAGCGTCGTCTCGTGTCCCGCCATCGGAGGGAATGACAATTACACGTTTTTGCATTGCGCCGATTCCGAGAATACCACATTGCGGCTGATTGATGACAGGGAACGCGAATAATGAACCGCTAATGCCATGATTGGTGAGGGTGAACGTTCCGCCTTTGACTTCATCGGGTTGCAGCTTTTTACTTCGGGCACGATTTGCGAGATCATTTACTGAACGAGCCATTGCGAGCAGGGAATGATTATCTGCGCTTTTGATCACTGGCACGATCAAACCTTCTTCGCCCAGTGAAACTGCCATGCCGATATTTATATTTTTATGAACCAATACGCCTTCATTGCTCCATGAAGAGTTGATGATTGGATACGCTTTCAGTCCTGCAACAATCGCAGTCATAAAATAAGCCGTAAATGTGAGATTGACTCCGTCTTTTTCAAATGCGGCTTTGTTCGCGGCGCGATGTTTTACAACTTTACTCAGGTCCGCTTCCATCACGGTCAATACATGCGGCGAGGTTTGCTTGGACATGACCATATGATCCGCAATGGATTTTCGGATGACGGTATGTTTGATTAAGGTGTCCTGTGCTCCAATTTCAAATATCATGTTTGCAGGCTGCAAGTTAGCAGATTTAGTTGATGTTATAGCTTGCGATTCCTGATTCCCAACAAACGCCAATACATCATTCTTTGTAATGCGTCCGTTCAAGCCAGTGCCTTGTAGTTGACTCAAACTCACACCATGCTCAGCCGCTATCTTTGCAACAACAGGGGAGATAAATCCGAGATCAGTCGAAGGTCGAAGGCCTAAGGTCGCAGGTTGAGGCGTAACTGACTTTTGACCCTTCGACAAGCTCAGGACATCGCCTTCGACTTTAGATTCAATAATATTTGATTCAGAAACATCAGACACATCCACAGATTCCCCAGGCTGACCAATAATTGCTAGCAACTCCCCAACTTTTGCAGGAATACCTTCTTGTGTAATAATTTTTAATACTATACCAGTTGCAGGTGCAGGAATTTCTGTATCCACTTTATCTGTGTTAACTTCAAGCAAAGGTTCCAACTCTTTGACAGAGTCGCCAACCTGTTTAAGCCATTTCGTGACGGTAACTTCGTCAACACCTTCGCCAAGCCGTGGGACAAGTACTTTCGTTGCCATAAGTTCTCTCCATCAACCAATCGGCGGATACGCCGCAGGATCTACCTCATTCATCATCTCGTAAACGGCATCAAATATAGTTTCTACATTTGGCTTCGACCAGTAATCTCCATCGCTGCCATAAGCAGGACGATGCGCCTTGCCAGATAATGTCTTTGCTGGCGAATCAAGATGGAAATATCCGCCTTGTTTTTCGATGACTTCCTGCATCATATATGCAGTTGTTCCGCCTGGTACATCTTCATCCAAAAACAATACACGATTTGTTTTCTTGAGCGATCCAACGATCATGCCATGAATATCAAAAGGCAAAAGCGATTGTACGTCGATCACTTCAATTTCAATTCCAACTTTACTTAATTTTTCAGCAGTCTCCATTGCAATACGGCAGCATGCACCGTAAGTCACAACAGTCACATCTTTTCCTTTGCGGATGATCTCAGGCACACCCAAAGGTACAGTCATTTCGCCGATGTTCTCAGGCAGTTTTTCTTTTACTCTATAGCCGTTCAAAACTTCCACCACAATGGCTGGCTCGTCCGATTTCAATAACGTATTATAAAACCCCGCAGCACGGGTCATGTCACGCGGAACTAAAACATACATCCCACGTACCAGATTGATAATGCCAGACATCGGTGAACCTGCATGCCATACGCCTTCGAGTCTATGTCCACGGGTGCGAACAATAACAGGTGATTTTTGTCCGCCAGCAGTACGCCAGTGTAGTGATGCCAGATCATCACTCATCGTTTGTATTGCATACAACACGTAATCCAAGTATTGAATTTCAGCAATCGGCCTCAAGCCTCGCAGCGCCATACCAATCGCCTGCCCCAAAATTGTCGCTTCACGAATACCAGTATCGCTTACACGTAACTCGCCATATTTTTCCTGCATCCCTTTGAAACCTTGATTCACGTCACCAAGCTTTCCAACATCTTCACCAAACGCAATCAGTCTCGGTTCGCGTGCCAATGCAGAATCAAACGCGGCATTTACTACTTCAAACCCAAACATTGTCGGAGAATTATCCGAATACACAGGTTTGATCTCATCCACTTTCATGGCTGTACCAGAATATAAATGCGAACCGTATCTTTCGATATTAACTTTATCGTATTCGTTCTTCCATTGGATGAGGACTCCCTTTGTGGGATTCGCTTCGCGGTACAGGATTCTCAACGCTTCGTGTGCGGCGCTATGGATATCACGCCTCGTGATCGACGGGAGATTTGCCAGCCGATCTTTGAGCATTCCCAAATCTGATGCATGATTCGAAGTGCTTGCGATCTCATCCAACATATCCATCACTTGATTGCGTTCATCCAAGATGGGGGAGAGATAGGTATCCCATGCGGTTTTGCGGAACCCCTCCACAGTTTCGTAGTCTGCTTTTTCAACTGAATCAAGCTCGGGCGCAGACATGATGCGATTCTCTATCATCCACATCCGCATTTTTTTAAGTCCGTCAAAGTCTTCTTCAAATTTCAATCGCTCTGCAGACTTATATCTTTCATGGCTCCCAGATGTGGAATGACCTTGCGGCTGGGTTACATCAATGACATGCACGATCGCAGGGATATGATGTTCGCGTGCGAGATCTGTTGCGGTTTGATATGTTTCAACGAGTGCGGTGTAATCCCACGCACTCACAGTGTAATGATTGAAGCCAGAAATATCATTTTCTTCACGCGCGAAACCTTTGAGCAATGTGCCCACATTTCCCTTGACCATTTGAAATTCGTTGGAGACAGAAATGCCATAGCCGTCATCATATATGCTGATCACAGCGGGTGCTTTCAGCACACCAATTGCATTCACCGATTCCCAAAATAATCCCTCAGCTGTGGATGCGTTGCCAATCGTTACAAAAGTTACTTCGTTGCCGTTGTGCGAAAAATCCTTGAACTCTTTTAATTCATCCAGATGACGATATAACACAGATGCGTATGCAAGGCCAACCGAGCGTGGCATTTGCGCAGCAGTTGGAGAAATATCTGCAGTGGTGTTATACATTTTTGTTTGCGTGCGCCATGTACCGTTGGGATATAAATTGCGTGACGCGAAATGTGCATTCATCTGCCGCCCTGCACTTGCGGGATCATACGTTACATCGGCGTGAGCATACAACTGTGCAAAAAATTCCTGGATACTCATTGCACCAAGCATGAACATCCAGGTTTGGTCGCGATAATATCCTGAGCGCCAGTCACCTTTGCGAAAAGCGCGTGCTATGGCAAGCTGCGCAATTTCCTTGCCATCACCGAAGATGCCAAATTTTGCCTTTCCACTTAGAACTTCACGTCTGCCAATAAGACTCGCCTGTCTGGATTGATAAGCGAGTCTATAATCTTTGATGATTTCTTCTTTATCGAGGGGAAATGCAACAGAACCCTTCTTTTTGGGCATGTATATTCTCTCCAGAGGGTTGATTAATTGGAATTATACCGTAGGGATGCACTCATTGAAATTTCTTTTCACATCGGTTATAAAACTACCATGACACTACAAACTGCTCAAATCCAAGTTCCAGATGGCTTCATTGACCTCGGTAGAGGTGATCCAGATCTAAATTTGCTTCCGCTGGATATGCTTCATCAAGCCGCTCAAAATCGCTTGAGCCAAAGTGATAATACTTTTTTGCAGTATGGTACTGAACAAGGCGATGGATATTTTCGTGCCGCGCTTGCAAATTTTTTATCTCAAAAATATAACTTCGCGGTTGATTTTGAAACCTTATTTGTCACTTCAGGTATCTCAGCAGGCTTGGATTTAATTTGCACACTGCTTACTAAACCAGGAGATGTGATCTTTGTAGAGGAACCATCTTATTTTCTTGCTTTAAAAATCTTTGCGGATCATGGATTACAAGTCGCTTCCATTCGGACCGATGAAGCTGGTCTCGTTATCGACGATTTGGCTCACGCTTTGAAAGAATCCAAACCAAAATTTGTGTATGTGATTCCCACATTTCAAAACCCAGGCGGGCGGACTTTGTCTCAAGAAAGGCGTGAACAATTGGTTTCACTCGCAAAAGAGCATGATTTCTTAATTCTTGCGGATGAAGTCTATCAATTCCTCAATTACACACAAAAGCCACCTAATTCTTTTGCCTCTTTCATTGACTCAGAACATGTCATTTCACTGGGTTCATTCTCGAAGATTCTCGCCCCAGGTTTGAGATTGGGTTGGTTGCAGACTCATGCATCTATTATAAATAAAATCACATCCGCAGGCGTCTTAGACAGTGGCGGCGGGATGAATCCATTTACATCTGCAATTGTGCGAAATGTGATCGAGTCTGGTGGTTTGGATAAAAATATTGAAGCTTTGAATCAAATTTATAAAAAACGAGTTAAATCAATGGATGAATATTTACGAAAGCATTTGTCTGCGGCTGAATTTGAAACTCCCCACGGCGGATACTTTTTCTGGATTCGACTCCCTGGCGTGGATGTGGGCGAGTTACGAAAAAAAGCGCAAGCCCATCAAGTTGGTTTGCGGCAAGGCTTATTATTTTCTAGCAATCAGGGTTTGAGCGATTATATGCGTTTAAGCATTTCTTTTTATGACGCGAACGATATTGAACAAGGTGTTATTCGATTAAGTGAATGCGTGAAAAAATAATCGTTTGTCATCGTATTAAGCAGATTTAAATTACTCAACCCCAAGCCACCATTGCCTTTTGTGTATCTGTATTACATTTTGCGCCACGAATGAATATGGCTCGAAGCCTTCAGCATATAAATACCTGCCTCGATTTTCAAAGACAGGTATTTCGTTACTCCACTTTCATATAAGCTTTGAATGCTATCGAGCTACATCCGAATGTGTTTAAATCAAACGTGCGCTTATATCACGCAATTGAGAAAATGAAATCGGTTTTACCATAGCGATGGTCACTTGGTCGCGATAGAATTCTGCCTGTACATTATCTGCTGTGGCCATAATGATTTTTGTATCTTTCAAGGAATCCATGGCATGAATTTGCTTTAACAGAGTAATGCCATCTACATGCGGCAGGTGAATATCAAGCACGATGACTTTCGGCACAACTTCCTGTAAGCGTTTTTGAGCAACCTCACCATCCATGATCGACTCAACTTCAAAACCTGCAGCTTGCAAGGCTTTAGAAAAAATATCCGAAAGATCGGGATCGTCTTCGATTACAAAGGCAAAATTTTTCATTTTTTTACGAATCCTTTTATTTGCTGATTTCCAACGGTAGAATGACAGTAAACGTACTTCCGCTTCCAACTACACTTTTAACTTTGATCTCGCCGCTCATTAATTCAACAAGCTGTTTGACGATGGATAGTCCTAATCCGAATCCACCATGTTGACGGGTAATTGTCCCATCCACCTGGCGAAAGGTTTCAAAAATATGTTGGATCTCATTTTCAGGGATGCCTGAGCCAGTATCTGTCACTTCAATAGACCACTCCTTTAAGTTAGGACGTGAGATATTTGTTTTTATAGATCCGTTATCGGTGAATTTGATCGCATTGTTCACGAGATTAATTAGGATCTGCTGCAGCCGAGAATTATCCCCTTTAATTGTTTCAGGTAAAGATGGATCAAGGGTGCTGATGAGAGCAAGGTTTTTGTCAGATGCAATTTTATCCATGGTGCCATGCAGGTTTTCGAGCAATTCTTTCGGGTGAACTGCCTCGCTCTTTACAGCCAGTTTTCCAGCTTCGATCTGTGCTTGATCAAGCAGATCATTAAGCAGGCCTATTAGTCGCTGTGCATTTTTCATAATGCGTTCAGACATGTTTGCCTGTTTTTCATTGACAGGTCCATAGACGGCCTCTTTGAACATTTCGGCATACCCTAAAATCCCATTGAGAGGGGTGCGCAGCTCATGTGAAATCATCGCGACGAAGGTACTCTTCATTTTTTCAACATCAGCCTCTCGTGTGAAATCACGGAACACTGCCACTGTACCTACGGCAGCATTGAGGTCGTCAAATACTTGTGCTGAACTAATCGATAATGTTTTTTTATCCCATTCAATACGATGACTGGATAAATGTTTTTCAGGTGATGCTAACAATCCCATTAGAATTCCCTGGCTTTTTGGGTTTAATGACTTGGATCTGGTTAAATCATTGATCGTTGTTTCAGCTAGATCATTATAAGGAATGCCGAGCAAGGTGGAAAGTGCTGCATTTATTTGAATAGCCTTTCCATATATGTCAAATACCACTACGCCATCTGCAATACTTTCGAGGATTGTGCGGTTACGTCCTGCTAACACAAGCTCGCGGGAAAGTGACAGGGCAAGGTCATTGGTCTTTTGTTCTACAAGTCCATCGAGATTTTTATTAATTTCACGCAATTCCTTCAGCGTTTGTTCAAGGCTTCGAGATGAAAGCCATGAGACTGCGGCGATCATAAAAAATACTGTGACAGGAACAAAGTTTAGAGGCGGCAGTTGTGCATATGCACTGATAATATATAGTTCAACGGAAACAAGCGCCGCTATAAGGAAACTGGCCGTAGACCGTAACAGCATGCTGGCCATAATAATTGGAATGGTAAATACAAACAAACTACGACCGTCTACCAGTTGCTCAGGAGTATCGCTAAAATAAAATACCACCATGAGTAATATCAAAAAGAGTGTGCTTGCTACCCAACCTGGCAGAGTTCGATTTATGAAGATCAAAACCACTGTGCCTGTAAGCAATGAAATGGCGGTTATATAAATACCTGCATCTACAGAAAAACTGATACCACGGATAATACTCAAAATTGGAGAAATAACGAGCAGAAATAAGGCCGCAATACCTACGAATGCCAAAATAACATTCAGGATCTTGCGGCGGCGAGAATCGTCCGGGTCAATGGAGGGAACATCAAGAAAACGATTCACAAGAATGGAAAATTTATTTGAAAGAGTCATACTTGTCATCCTTCTTTTGCCAAAGCTTGAGCACTTACTATCGCAGAACGAACTACTAATTCAGGACAGTAGAGGGCTTTACCGATCCAAAGTGGTTCGTAAGGCGGATTGGTATGTTGGGTTAGCCAATCCAGACCACGCTCAATGATTCCAGATGAAACATTATTTCCTGAGCGTTTCCAGATGCTCAATGATTGAATGGCATATGCAGTTTCTTCAGCGGTTGGTGTGTAATATCCCCATGATCCGTCTGCATTTTGATTATTAATTATCCACTCAATTGCTTTGCGACACAGTTCGTTGTCGTATCCCTGACAGATAATAATGGCATGAGATGTACTATAGTATGGCGATGCGTGCCATTTGTCAAGAAAATAACCATCTTCAAACTGTGTGGAACGTAAAAAGTTTAACACTTTCTGTACGGATGGGTGTTTCTGCTCAAAACCTGCCTCTCGCAGCGCCCCTAAAATATGAATATTTGTACTTATGGATGGATTGGATTCCAGGGTGAAACACCTAAAGTGTTCCGCTTCTTCATAGCTAAGAATGGCATCAATATCCTGTTTGCGCCCATAACGTGCCAGAACATCATATACCAGCGCGGAATCATCGCCATCTTTTATCGTTCCATTTGCAGATGTACATATACCTGACTTAACATCCCAATGGTTTTCCAGAAAATCCAGATGGGTTTTCAAGAGTGTGGGATCGATATCCAGGTTTTGTATCAAATGTAAATTCCAGAGTGACCAGGATACTTCGAAGATATCGATTGGGTTGAAATCAGGGACGCCTCCATTTGAATGAATAGCCTGATGTAAATAATTTATTGCTGAACTATCATTTGGTTTCAGGAACATTGAAAAATAAGCAGTGGCTGAAGGACTGTTTCCCACAGAACCATTTGGTTCTTGAAGGTTATCAATATCAAACATTGCCATTCCATCTATCCCTGCCATTTCAGACGAAAAAGCTGGAGTGATGTATTTACTGATTTTTAAACCTCTCAACTTCTCGATCTTTTTAGCACGCATTTGGGTCATGCGGCCTAGAATGCGATCTCCCTGTTGTTTGATGATTCCAAGTTTTTCCGCTTCAGTTACCAGAGTAGGAGTGATCATTTCAAAACCTACGGTTGCGCCATTCGGATCGGATGCCAATCCTTGAGTGGCACCGGTTGTGATTTTTTCCAGCGCACCCAAGCCCCTCTCAATTTGAGTCTTATCATGCATTCGCCTGCCGCGATAGGTGAGAGCGATCATGGATGCCAGCGTGCAGATTACCCGGTCATGATAATAATAAATATCCTTGGCACCCCAGCTCCCATCACTTAATTGATTTTCGCAAATCCATTCCATGGCGCGATTGCTTAACACTGGATCCATCTCTCCCAACCGCGCAACCCAGGCAGTATCATAAGCAGTATTGCTCATTCGCCCAGGACCAATTTTTTGTAATAAATCGTTGATCTCTTCCATGATTCTTCAGCCTCTATTTTTGCAATAATGATTTTGGATACCAGATGCCGCCTTGCACATCCCCGGTCCCAAAAGTTTTTTCGATGTTGGCCTCATAGAAGTTACGCATCACTTCAAAATCCTCCATGGGCATTTTGAAATAATCTGGTTCTTGTAATGGGCGCAGATAAATATGGTCGTAAAGAATATTGCGTAATTGTTTTTCGCTCATATATAAAGATGGAGCGACTGTGAAATATAAGCTTTCTCCTCCAGAACTCAACATTGGATAATCAAAAACACTGAATTTTTCAAACCCGATAAAGATATCTGCTTTTTCAATATATTCGCCATAATACATTTCGATCAACTCACGCCGGGTAGGGATGCTGTTTTTATTCTTGTTGTGTTCTGCTGACATTTTTGCAATTGCTTCTGTAGCATCTGTTCCAAACACGCCGTAAAATAAACGATACTTATTATTCTTTGAAGTCTGTCGGGTGACATTATCAAATAAGTCGCACAGATAAGCATATGGCGTTCCGTTAAGTTCTTTACGGTAATCTCCATAAAAGTGGACTCGTACATTGTATTCTTCATAGAAAGAAAGAAAATATGGATGCTCAGCCAGCAATGACATGCTATAGCCAATTTGCTCCATATACTCTGGACCGCGGCTTAGAATCTCGCCGCCAAAAACAGGGGCGATCAAAGTATCCAGACCATGGTCAAAAAGCATTTGATACATCTCAATGTAACGTTTACTGGTTAATTCAATATATGCCTGAGCAGGGTCTTGATGATTTTCCCGTCCATGTTCTAGTAAAAACCAGCGTCTGGTCCCGTTGAAAGGAAACACACATACCTGCGACCCTGCAGCTCTTACCAGCTGCGCCGCTTCTGTTGCGGGAAGTTGTAAAAATTTTTCGAGCGGAATCATATTTTTCCTTATTAGTTTAAAACTATATTCTTTGATGAGCTTGCCCAGGTATATACAACAAGGGTCACTAATATGTAGATCAAAGTCAGCACGGGTGCATCGAAAGTTAAACTTGAAATCTCGAAAGGCAATATGGATTTGAGTATTCCACGCGATTGTAAGATCGGGACAATAAATACAAAGACGCATCCCAATATTGCTACTCCCACTCCAGCGTTTGCCCCTATGCTGAACATTGCCAGCAGAATTGGGATAATATAGGCGGCAGATGAAGAGGATGAAATTCCATAGAATGCCATATTTAAAAAATTAACTAAAACCATTAATATAATTAACATCCACGCGCCAGTTGCCAATTGCCCTTGCATCACAAACCCTATGCAGCCTGCCAATAGAAGTATGATTAATAAAGCAACATAAATTGTTATTTTGGTTTCGAAGCTTTTTGTTACCACCCAATAAAGTATAAGCAGGAGTATGGCCCCACCAATCGCAAATGATGTGACTATGATCGTAACAGCCCTCATTTGATCGATCTGGGAATAATATTTTGGGACTAGGTTGTTTAGTAAATCCGCCAGAAACATCTTTACTCGCTATAGTTTTATTTAAGGTGTTTAACAGAGTGAAATTTTAATAGATTTTCTTTGGTTTACACTTCTCAAATATGCAAACACATAGCAAAAGAGGCTACTCTTAAGTAAGTTGAAGTTATTTTGGCAGGTTTTATATATTTATTTGCAGATTACCTCAATCTCTCGGCCACGATCTCCGCTACATCCTTGACCTGAATATTGCCTCCATCAGCTTTGGCTGCATCGGTCATCATGCCCATGCAAAATGGACATCCCACTGCAACTGTATCCGCGCCAGTGGACTTTGCCTCAGCAAAACGTGTCACGTTCACTCGCGCTGAACCTGGCTCCTCTTCCTTCCAGGCTTGTGCTCCGCCTGCCCCGCAGCAAAATGATTTGGCTCCATTGCGCGGCATTTCAACCATCTCAACACCTGCCGCTTTCAAATCATCTCGCGGAGCGTCAGTAATGCCGTTGTGCCGCCCTAAATAACACGGGTCATGGAAAGTGACCTTCATGTTGTCACCTTCTAAATTCATCGAAATTTTCCCCGCCCCAACAAGTTCATTAATTAATTGCGTGTGATGAATAACTTCATAATTGCCACCAAAAGCAGGGTATTCATTTTTAATCGTGTGCAAACAATGCGGACAAGTTGTTACGATTCGTAGCAGGCGGGATGCCCCCACCCCTATAGAATTTAATATTTCAACATTCTGTGATGCCAGCCCAAAGAAAATATCTTCACGCCCAGCACGTCTGGCTGAATCTCCTGTGCAGGATTCGTTTTTTCCGAGCACAGCATAATTGACTCCTGCGGTGTTCAAGATTTTTGCAAAAGCTTGCGCAGTTTTTTGAGCGCGGGAATCAGTTGCAGGAGCACACCCGACCCACCATAAAATTTCAGGTTCTGTATTTTGTTCAATAGTTGGTACAGATATGCCTTCTGCCCATTTCATTCGATCTGCCTGCGAAACGTTCCATGGATTTTGATTCCGCTCCATGCCTTTGAATGCGTTCTCCAATTGTTTTGGAAACGCACTTTCCATCATTGAAAGATTTCTGCGGATATCCAAAATGTCACGCATGGGTTCATTGCCAACTGGGCAAATATCCACGCATGCGCCACAGCTTGTACATGCCCACACAGCTTCTTCTGAAATTAAATTCAGCATAGGCAGATCGACTGCGCCGCCATAATTTAAATGATATCGTTTGTTGATCTCCAACGCTGCCGGGGATAATACCTTCCCGGTGTTATAGGCTGGGCAAACTTCCTGACAGCGAAAACACTGGATGCAGGCATAGCTATCCATGATCTGTTCCCAGCCCAAATCTTTCATCTTCGCAGCACCAAATTGTTCAATGCTTTGATCTTCGAGGTTGATGTAACTTAATTGTCCGATTGATTTTCTTTCAGGTTTCAATCCAAAATTAAGCGGAGCCATGAATAGATGAATATGTTTTGAATACGGGAAATAAGGCAGGAATGCGACAACGGCCCCAATAGACATCCACCATGCAGCATGTTCACCAATCGCAATTGAATTCGCGTCCATACCTGACCATAAGCCTGATACCGCTGAAATGAACGGCTGCCACCCGTCGGCTTGACCTGTCTTCGCCAAATAAAAAGATTCCTCCATCATACGCATAAAGTTATGCGTAAAAAAAGTTGCAGTCACAATAGCTGAATCGCGCCAGATACCTGTTCTTGCCTTCGGGTTCAAGAGTGTTGTATCGCGTGTGGTAAGAGTCGCAGGTCTAAGAATGTAGCGGCGAAAGGCAAGAGATGCCATTCCAATAAGAATCCCCACTCCCAGAATATCTGCTAATAATCTATATACATCCCCGAATAAACCAGTATTATAGAAAAGTTTCCAGCTAGTGTATCCATAAATCAAATCAGAGAGGTTGACCAGCAAAAAAGTGAAAAATCCCCAGCCGATAAACCCGTGCAAAATGCTCACACCAAGCCGAAAACGAAAAACAGGTTGGAACAAACCTATTTTTAGAATAAGCTCGCCAAGCCGCTTCCATAGAAGCGACCAATCCACTTTGCCTTGTCCACTTGAAATATGCCCAATAATCCGCATCACCCCGCGATAAGTAAGATACAAAGAAATAAGAGTTGCAAAAGCAAAAAGGATTTTCTCTATAAGAGTAAGCATAATGCCTCTGTTTATTTTGAGTGTAGACTGAAGATTCTAATCTTTGTATTAAGTTTAGCACAGGTTATTAAAATAAAAATCAGCCGATCTATTTGATCGGCTGATTTTTATTGACTGATGTCATTTACGTAATCAATTGCGCCTGAACAGGCACCTGTAAGAAGTGGTGAGACATTTTCCCAATTCAATTCCAAACTCAAGCCTTGTGCGTGGGTGATGGCTTCTGCTAAACAGCCTCCGCCCGCATTGTAGTTGACCAATGTAAATTTCCACAGATCTTCATAAGAAGCAACTTTACCAGGCGACTCATCAGTGTAATTTCGAATGACTTGACCAGCCTGTTCACAGTTGGCGATCATCGTATGTGCAAAGACGCCTACTGAAAAATCGGCTTGTGTCAGGTCAAGGCCGAGCGGACATTCATCACAAGTTGCGTTTACACTCCCCACCAATGCACGACGTAGTAAAGCTTGCTGTTCATCATCAAGATGCATATATCCAGCACCGCATGCACCGTCTTCCAGGATCAGCGGACAGAATTGATTATAGAATGAATGATTCCAAAACAAGGTGGTATCTGCACCATTCTCTGTCAGTTGACCTAGCCCCACGTCTCCCTCGGCCTGATAGATGCCCGGCCAAAATTGGCTTTCACGTGCGAAGAGATTTTTCAATAAACGCGCCGGTACACCTGTTTCCTGTGCAGTACCTAAAATCAATTCATCAAATTGATTTTGCCATTCATTGACTGCCGGGCGGGATTGTTCCAGCCCGCATTGATTTACGCCATTGCTTGCATCAAGCCCGCCATCAACACAACTGCTTGCATCTACCGCACCTTGCAGGATCAAATTTGCAGCGAGGTATGTATACGGAATATCGCTGGATAAATCTTCGCTTTGTTTGGGAGTGGTTAGCCATTCAGGCGGGCCGCCAACAGGAGGAAATACATTCCATGAGTCTGCACAAGTAGCAACAGCCTGACCTTGCCATTGCGGCGAGAGTACATCTACATACCAATAGTATTGGTCAGGATCGCCTTCGTCCACTTTTTGTACGCGGACTTGCGCAGTATAAATAAGGCTGCTATCTCCATAAGATGAGTATGACCAAAATTCAACTGTTACACCCTCATTACCAGTTTCTCCGATATGGAACTTGCATATATCGGTCTCATCGCAATCAAAAGATTCACCGTTGTATGTACCTTCAACACGAATGATCATTTCGTTTGGCAAGGGTTCCTGCCCTGTAATGACAAGTGTTGGCGTGGTTTCACAGATATTTGTAGATGTGCTTAACACAGCTTCGCAATCTTCTAGTGAGATCCACACGCTGGCAGGCGCGAGCTGCATGGCGATCTCTTTTTCGGCGGGTGAACTATCCACAAGAACAGTGTAATAACCTTTGCAAGTAGCTTGTTTATTGGTTAAACATGGGGGCTGATTGATCCAGGTATCGTATATTGTTTCGCCGCAATCTCGAAATATTTCCCCGGGTAATGGCTGGCCTTCGTGATCTACGATAACGGTACAGACCTTTTTTTGATCTCTCCAGGCTGCGACCTTCCATTCGAAGGCCGTATATTCTACAACGATGACTGTGAAGCGGTCTGGGCCGGGTGGAGGATTGGGAGCAGAAACAGGTTGAAGGCCCGTACTGAGCGCAGTCGAAGTATCACGCGTGAATGCGGTGCCCAAAAGGGCGATGATAATTGAGAGGAGTCCAAGCACCCACTGGCGTGTCATATAAAAACAAAGTCCGCTCACATTATAAGCGGACTTTGCCTGAGTGCCTATTTCTTTTTTCTCGATTTCGCTTGCGGCTTGCTTTCAGTTTCTAAAGATTCGAGTGTTTCTGCATCGCGTTTGAGATTATTAGTTCGCAGAACCAGACTAAGGATGTAAATGCTCATTACGACGAATGTGAGCGTATAGCCTGCAATCATATAGCCAGAGGTATCAGGTGTGGTTTCAAGGAACATGTTGTTCTCCAATTACATTGAGACTTTGAGTTTAAGCTGCTCAACCTTGTCTTCCAAATTGGCGAGGCGAAGGCGGTGCCAGATCAGATCAATGAAGATGACAGTAAAGGCGAAGAGGGCAAAGAAGAAAGCTGTGCGCATATCAGGCGTCATGCTGAAGCCGCCTTCTTGCGCGGCACTTGGATTGCCGATGACAACAGGGTGAATGGTACGAAAGAGGCGAATCACCATGAAGGTAATGGGTGCGCTGATGCCTCCTAATAATGTATACACAGCACCAAAGCGGGCACGTTTTTCGGGGTCTTCGATTCCCTGCCTTAACATAAAGTAGGCAATGAATATCAGTTCAGTGATGGCGGCAGTGGTAAGGCGTACATCCCACGTCCACCAGGTGTTCCAGGCGGGGCGTGCCCAAATGGAACCGAGGCAGATGGTAATAAAGAAGAAGAGCGTGCTTACTTCCACGGCCGCGACTTCAAAGCGATCCCATGCCATATTTTTGGTGATGAGATATGTAACGCCTGCTAAAGAAGCGAGAATGAATCCGAGTAAAGCGACCCAGGCTGTACCCACATGGAAATAAAACACACGCTGCACTTCTCCCATTACAAGCTCAGTGGGAGCAAAAACGAGGGCAAGATAAGTAGCAATAACAAGAGCAATAATAGAAACAATATCCAGGATGGTAAGAGCGATCGGTTTGGATTGCATAAGAACTCCTTATTCAGTCTTTTGTTTCATATATTAGACTTTATTTCGCATAAAAATAGCTGAGAAGTTGTTTTTGGATTATGTAGAATATGCGGTTTTTTAATTGGATCATTCTTCGACAACAAAATCAAATACCATGAACGCAACTGCGATAAATATCACGTCATAGACAATGAGAATATTAAGCGGTGTGACAATCTCTGAAAATTCCAGGCCAGCAAGCAGACCTCCACTGGCTTTGACTGATGCCAACAAAACTGGAATGGCTATAGGGAATAATAGAATTGGTAATAATACATCGCGTGTCCTTGTTTGTACGGACATGGCAGAAAGTAACGTGCCGACAGCAATGTAGCCAATAGAGCCAAGCAGAATTACTCCTATAAAACTTAATTCAAAAATACGGACTTCGTTATAAAGTATCGCATAGACAGGTAGCACAATGGCTTCAACGATTAGCATGAAAGCAAGATTACTAATTGCTTTGCCAAAATAAATAACAGAACGATCCACTGGTGCAAGCAGGAGTCCGTCCATACAGCCGCGATCTTTTTCGACAGCCATCGAGCGATTGAGTCCAAGTGTGCCTGCGAAAGCAAAAGTTGTCCATAATACGCCAGCTGTGACCGTTTGGCGAGTCTTGATATCTAATTCCAGGGCAAAGTTGAAGATAATAATTATTAATAATGAAAAGACTAGCATGGCTGAAATCAATTCAAATGAACGGAACTCAGCCACAAGATCTTTTTTAACAATTGCAAGAGTGGCTTTTAGGAATGACGGGCGAGGGGCAGAAGACAAGCCAACAGAAGGCGGAAGGAGGAAGGCAGGAAACTTTCCGCTTTCCGCTTTCTGCTTTCTCCTCTCTACTCTCTGTTCTCTGCTCTTAGATTTAACAGCCATGATTATTCCGCCAATGCCTGTTTATAAAAATCAAGCAGATTTGTTTTCTTCAATTGTTTTTGTGTGGCAGATGCTGTGATGACACCTCGTGAGAGAATGTCAAAACGTGTGGCCAGGTTTTCGGCGCGGCTGAGATCGTGGGAGGTCATCACGACAGTGCGTCCTTTGGCTGCGACAGAGCGAAGTACTTCGTCCAGCATTTCGGATGCATCCTGGTCAAGACCTGTGTATGGTTCATCAAATAACATTACTTCAGGGTCATGGATTACAGCGCGGCCAATGGTGAGGCGCTGCTGCATTCCACGAGAGAAAGTGCGGACCAAATCCTTGCGGCGATTTTCTAAGCCAACCATATCCAAGACTTCGTTAATTCGTGAGCGATAATCCACAATGCCGTACATGCGTGCATAAAATTGTAAATTTTCTTCTGCTGTTAGATCTGGATATAACAATGGCAAGTGTGAGACTACCCCCAGTTTCGCGCGTACTTGCGACGCCTGTTTGGGTAGGTGATAGCCTGCAACTTTAACATCGCCGAGAGATGGTTTTGAAAGCGAAGCAAGGATTCGCAAAAAAGTTGTTTTGCCCGAACCATTGGGGCCAAGTAATGCCACGAACTCGCCAGGCTTAACAGAAAAGTCCAAGCCGCGCAGGATTGTTTTCACCCCAAATCGTTTGACGAGTTTTTTTACTTCGATCATTTAGGACTTTCTTTTCAACGTGCTCTTCAATTCACTGCGTCTCGTCTTATATGCTTCATCTGAAAGTTTTCCATCACGATGCAAGTCATCGAGCGCGATGATAGCATCCATGAGCGATTCGGGATCATCAAATTCGTTTTCGTCATCATCATATTCTTCTATACTTTTGCGGTCGCGCATGAACATCCAGATTCCTGCTAGGATAAGCGCAGCACCAAATGCGCCAACTCCAAATAATAAAGTTTTATTTTGAGTCACATCAGGGTTGACTGCGGTATTCTGCGGTTCGCCTATCAGAACAAAATCAAAACTTTCGCCTTTGCCCACGCCATTGGCTGTGTAAATATGGAAGTTTGAAGTTTGTATAGCTTCCATACCTCCATCTATTAATATGTCACCAGTCGCTTCCACGCCTTCGGGCAGTAACAAAGTTAATGAATCGATCGGCAGGAGAGCAGGTTGTGAGATGACCATCTCTTTTGCCTTCGGGATGGATGCAAATGCGATCAAACCATAAGGCAAATCACTAGGCGGCATCGCAAAACCATCTGCAGTTGGGATGAATGGCGTGCTGTCTTGTGAAGCTTCATACCCTAATGCCTCCGCGCCCGCAGGGAATGCAATGAAAGGCACAACTTGTTTATCACCCATATTTACGATCACAGTTTCATCGCCTGTGTTGGTGATTGTATAGACTGCGAAGATCTGCGCACTGCCTTCACTTGCAAAGTCAAAGAAAATTTGCAGCGAGTCAATTCTCAATGCAGAGAAATCTTCGGTGGTGGCATATAAAATGATGGGCGGTAAAACCAGTTCGGTCATTCCTGCTGCAACAACTGCAACATCAGATTGATAAGTTAAGCCATTCACTTCCACTTTGGCGACATAAATTCTATTCTCAGGAATTTCAACATTTTGGAAAATATAGGTTCCATCAGCATTGACGATTCCTTCAATGGTGATCACTTCCTGCGGGCCAACACTTGGATCTTCAGCATGTTCAAAGCCGCTCAATATGACTTTAGCATCGGATGGCAGATCCGCGCCAGTTTGATTTTGGACTGTGCCGCTGACATCACCCACACCTGGGATCACCGCCTCAGGCGTAGCTGCAACCTGTGTGCCATCAACTGGCGTTATCTCAGCTGAGATAGGAGTCTCAGCCCCCTGCGGGGATGATATAACAGAAACAGTTGTCGGCGTAGGAAGAATCGTGGCGAACGTCAGAGTCCGCAGATAAGCCGCTACTGCGAAAGTTTCGTCATCTGTAAAATTAATTCCAAAAGCAGGGATATCATCTTGACCATTTCTGATGATACGAAATAAATCATTCGCAGAAAGCGCGGACATCATTTTCTGATTGCTGAATTTTTCAGCGCAATCTGCACAGTTAGACGCTTGCGCGAAAAGTGACTTGCCCAATTCAATTTGTTCAGGAGTAGTGTGAAGCGTGAGCGCGTATGAAACGACATCCCATTTTTGCTGTTCATTTAAACTATCAAATGGAGGCATGAAACGTTCAAGGTTGCCTTGTGAAACTGTAATGAACCAATTGGCAGGGGATGCTTTGTGTGCTGTTTCTACTAATGCAAACGCCGCAACAGTGACAGGCAATTGTTTGCCTTGCTCGCCATCGCCAAAACCAGTATCGCCATGGCATGGTGCACACTTTTCAACATAAATAATTTCACCATTTGATATATCTGGTGCGCTGGCAGGATACAACGGCCCTAACGTGGGTTGCGGTGATGGAGCCACATAATCTGGAGGGGGAGTAACATCTTCGGCGAGGGTGAAGTTACATGCTCCAAGAAAAATTGTGATGGTCATTGAAATAAATAAATGATGAAATTTCATAAAGTCCTCAAATTAGTTGCCAGCTAATTGCTAATCGCTTTCCCACACGAAGGGCAGAATTTATCTGATACCAGAACAGGTCTGCCACATTTGGGGCAAAACCCTGCAGATTTACTTTTATGTTTTTTGCGGCGTGCTGCGATCATTGATTCAAGATCTTCATCGTTATCTTCAACCACAGGAGAATTTGATCCTGTATCCGCTCGGCCTGCGGCTGTAGCTTTTTCAATCCTTGCTTCAGCATTGATAGCTGACGAAGATGCAGGTGAGAGTTCATCCAGCTCTCGCAGAACATCTGCACCTTTTTGTAACAAAGAAGCACGTTGCTCAGGATAATCTTCTGCAGGGATTTTTCCGAGTCCATGATCAAAATCCAATTCCTGCAAAGAGTTGATCACGCGGTCACGTTCCGCTTTCAGGGTAGAGACTTCATGTGATTCACGCGGGCGCAATGCGCGGCGTGTATTTTTTGTAAAGGGGGCATATAAATATACAGTGGTGATCACGATCACGGCGAGTATCAGAAAGAATGAGCCAAGTTCCATGGATGATATCCCCTATTCAATACTTTCAATAACAGCTTGGATCTCATCCACTGAGCCAAAGGGGCCAATTTTTACATGGCGTAAAATTCCTTCACGGTCAATAAAATAAGTTTCAGGTACACCCATCTGACGGTTAAGAATGCTCGAAATATTGGATTTCAAGTCAGGCGCATTGGGAAATGAGATATTGAATTTTTGAAGATATTCATTTGCACCAGCAGGCGTATCTACATAATCCACGCCGATTATGACCACATCGCCTGCGTCTTTATAAAATTGCCAGGTTTGTTCCAATTCAGGTGCTTCCTGTTCACAGGGCTTGCACCACGATGCCCAAATGTTGATCACTACAATTTTGCCTTGAAAATCAGAGAGCTTCATTTGAGTCTTACCGTTATATTCATATCCTGCATAATAAACAAGATCAAAATCAGGTACACGGTCGCCAGTCATAGCCATGGGGGTACGGGCACGTTGCAATCCAAAGCCTACCAATGCAAGCAAGCCTACAAGAAATATCCATATAATAATTTGCACCCAAATCGGAACACCGCGTTTGGGATTTGTTGTTTCAGTCATACCTTCTCCATCATAATGTAGGGGCGACCCCTCAGGATCAATTGAATTTCATGAACAACATGAAAGGTCGCCCCTACGGATTTATTTTCTTTTCTTTACTTCTTCTTCAAGACGTGCCACATAATCATCTCTTTTTGCGGACGCTTCGCTTCTCACTTCGCCTGAGGCTGGTGTGGCCACTTTGGGTTTGGTCCACTCTTTGAGCGAGCGGAAGAGAATAATTGCTCCGAATAAAATAATGAGGGGCGGCGCGATATAAATGACCCAGTTCAAGCCTGTGCGTGGAGGTTGAGCGAGAACTCTATCTCCATATTGATCTACAAAATGCTGCAGAATTTCATCTTCTGTTTTACCTTCTGCAAGCATAGTGCGGATCAGCTCACGCCAGTCTCTACATGCTTCTGTCGGACAAACATCTAATGGCGTATTTTCGCATACAGGGCAATACAGTTGGTGCGCAACTTTGTTTACTTCATTATCAGTGGGTGTATCGTCTTGTGCAAAAACGAATCCTGTAAATAGTGTAGTAAGGATTAATGACAAAGTAATAGCACGTAAATATTTTTTCATGACTAATTCCGACTCATTAATCCGCTGCACTGGTTTGGCTGGTTCGTTGTGTAACTTTTTTTTGTAGAGATTCTTCCACTGGTTCGCGATCTGGCCAGGCTGCAAAAATGATGCCCGCAATGAATAATAAACTACCGATCCACATCCAGTTGACCAGTGGATTAACATATATCTTGAAGGTTGCTCCGCCACTGGATACAGGCTGCCAGTCTACCAATAGAATATAGAGATCATCCCTCAATGTAGAGCGGTTACCGGGGATGGTCATATTTTGTTCGGCTTCGGCGTAATAGTCAATGCGCGGATTTAGCTCGCCGAGATAAATTCCATTTTTAAAGATATCAACTACTGCACGCGTATAGTTCACACCCTTGCCTTGGTCACCCCACGAAGCGAGTTCACGATATTGCACAGTGTAGCCTGAAATATTTAATTCTTCACCTTGAGCCAATGTGCCTTGGGTCTCAGTTTGAAATAATTCAATACCGAGAATTCCAATCGCCATCACTGCAATACTGATATGAATGATGTAGCCGCCATAACGTCTGCGATTGCGTCCCATCAAACGCGCGAGGGCAGTGAAGAATCCTTCATCTTGCGTTTTTTGCCTTGCACGTGCACCGCGCCAGAATTCCTGAAACGTGACGAACAAGACGAAGGAGACTAGGAAGAATCCGAGCAAGGCGTAGATATTGTTTGTGTAAACGGCAAGCAGGATCAAGGTCACGATAAGAGCCGCGAGGGATGATTTCCATATCGAGCGGCCGAGAGTCTGTATTGTGGAGTGTCCCCAGGCAGAAAGAGGAGCAACGCCCATTAAGAAAAGCAATGCGGCGAAAAGAGGACCAGTGGCGCTTTCATAAAACGCCGGGCCAACGGTCACTTTTTGACCTGTGAACAATTCGGAAACAAGCGGGAAGATCACACCCCAGAAACATACGACGAGTATGCTCATGAATAACAAATTATTCAGAAGGAATAATGCCTCACGCGAAAGCATAGACTTCATTTCTGTTTCACCGCTGAGTTGGGGCCAACGCCAAATGATCAGTGCAATGGATGTGGCGAAGGTGACGCCGATGAATACGAAGAATAATGGTCCAATGGCGCTTTCAGCAAAAGCATGGACAGACGAAAGCACACCCGAACGTGTAAGAAACGTTCCGAAGATCACGAGGGAGTAGGTGAGAATGACGAGGATCATGTTCCAGTGTTTGAGCAGGCCGCGTTTTTCCTGAATCATCACTGAATGTAAAAATGCGGTTCCTGTTAACCATGGCATGAAGGCCGCGATCTCAACCGGGTCCCAACCCCAATAACCGCCCCAGCCTAATACGTCATAAGCCCAACGTCCACCGAGCACGAGGCCAAAGGAAAGAAAGAGCCATGCCCATAATGACCAACGGCGCGTGAGGCGAATCCAGCGGTCATCTGTGCGGCCGGTGACGAGTGCCGCGATTGCAAAGGCATACGGGATCACGAAAGAGACAAAGCCAAGATAAAGCATAGGCGGATGAATGATCATGCCCGGGTGGCGTAGGAGCGGATTCAAACCCTGTCCATCTTCTGGCGTAAAAATAGTCGCATTTAAAGGTGCGAACATGTGTGACTCTACATTTCCGCCAACTAACCAGAAACGTGTAAATGGATTTTCAAAGAAGACAACTAAACCAAGGAAGAATGCAAGTGTAATCCCACATACTACGACCACCCACGGTAGGAATTCGATATCACGATCCCATTTGCGGAGGGTGACAGCGGATGCAAAACCTGAAAGTAGAAATGACCAAAACACAAGTGAGCCGGCTTGTCCGCCCCACCACGCTGTCACTTTGAGATAGGTCGGCATACTGAGGCTGGTTACTTCATATACAAATGACACCTCAAAATGATTGTTGACCAATAAATAGATCAGCGACGCGGCTCCGATGGAAATAAGCGGGAAGGTAAGAAACATGGCGCGTCGCGCGCTTTCTACCATTGAAGCGGATTTTTTAACAGCGCCATAGGCTGCTGCGATCACGCTATAGAGCGCAACGAGAAATGTGACCAGTAAAACGCCATATCCAAACTCTGCAAACATAAAATATCCTTCTTTGGTAAAGCTTCTTCTATATTATAACTATATGATCAGTGGTCCGAAATAAAACCTGACAGGTAAAAATCTGTCAGGTTCATTTTTAATCGGTAGAAGCTTGTTCAGGCAGTGCTTCTTCATAACGGGTGGGACATTTGAGTAAAAGTTCGTCCGCGTGGAAGATACCGGCTTCATCCAATTTGCCTGTCATAATGGCCTGTGCTTCGCCACGCAGCAGATCTGGCTTTACACCGATATAAACAATTTTCACGCGCTGGCGTGTTGGGTCAATCACGGCCTGATGTAAAACTTCAGCCAGCCCGCCTTGTTCTTCAATCACTTTAAAATCAGCAGGAGCATGTGCTACTTCAAAGGTAAGGGTCAGTGTATTGGGGTCATATTGAATGGATTCACCGATGACTGCACCCGTGATGCGCAAGCTTTGACCAACAACATCAGGAACTTCGGCCTGCATTTCGTTTACGGTCATGAAGCGTTCTGCGCTGGCTTGTGTGGCTGAAAAGATGAGATATGCAACTGCTGCTAAAATCATCCCAAAACCGAGTATAAATTTGGGTTTCATAGTTTCTCCAGGTTAAGTACAAAGCGTAACAATCTATATCCATTGTACATGATGACATTAATTCATGCTGAGATTTGCAACTGGATATATGTTATGAAAACGTCCTGATTTTTCCCATTTGAAGATGATATTTTTGTTTGATGATATAGTAGGCAGGATTCACCAAGGAGACTCATATATGCGAGCAAAGATAACCATATTCATTTTGCTGTTCGGAATAATCGTCACACCTATGCAGTCAGCTTTCGCTGCACCTCGTGCCGACGTGGCAGATGACAAGGTCACATTTTCCTTTCCGAACACAGCCACTTTTTCAGCCACGCTTACATCCAATTCCAATATCACATCTGTAACATTAGAATATGGCAACGACCAACAGACATGCGGCGATGTGATTGCGAAGGCATTTCCTCTATTCACACCCGAACAATCCGTTAATGTCCAATGGACATGGGATATGCGTCAGAGCGGCTCACTTCCGCCGGGCACAAATATTTGGTGGCGCTGGCGTTACACAGATGAATCAGGTGCTGAATTTGTAAGCGAACAAAAAAACGTTGCCTGGCTTGATGATATTCACGATTGGCAAACCGTCACAGATGGGAATCTGCGCGTGCATTATTATGGTAAAGATCAAGCTTTTGCACAAACTATGTTGGATGCCGGCATTGAGGGATTGCGCCGTAATAAAGAACAGGCAGGTCTAATCACAAATACTGCAATTGATGTGTACGTCTATCCTAATTACACCGATATGCGCGATGCGGTTCTCTACGAACCTTCATGGACAGGCGGGCAGGCTTATTCTGATTATGGAATCGTCATTATGGGGCTTTCAGGGTCAGATTCAGACTGGGATCAAAACACCATCATTCATGAATTAACCCATATTCTTGTCGGTCAGTTTACATTTTCATGTATTGGCACGTTGCCCGGTTGGATCGAAGAAGGTCTTGCCATGTTCAGCGAAGGCGAATTGGATTCGTCCATGCAATCACAGCTTGACCAGGCAATTAGCAGCGATACGTTGATCTCCATCCGTTCGTTGAATGGTGGTTTCTCTGAGCTTCCTGATAAAGCAAATCTTTCCTACAGCCAATCCTATAGCATTATTCGTTTTCTGATCGATACTTATGGTCAGGAGAAGATGAGTCAATTGCTCGGGGCATTACAGGATGCAAAAACAATTGACGAGGCTTTGCTCGAAGTATATGGATATGAAACTGAAGGTTTGGAAGATGATTGGAGACAGGCGATTAGGGCCGCGCCGCGAACTGTTTCTGCTCAAGCGACATCTCAGCCAACCCCAACATTTGTCCCCACGTATGTTCCAATTTCAGGTGCGCCTGTGGCGGTGACACCGAATGCGATTCCTACTTCATCTCTCGATGGTGTAGATCTAGTTGAAAGAAGCGGGCCGCCTCTTTCTTTAACAATCGCTTTGGCCTGTATTTGTTTTCTGTTCTTGTTAATTA
Source organism: Anaerolineales bacterium (assembly GCA_014379595.1). GTDB lineage: Bacteria > Chloroflexota > Anaerolineae > Anaerolineales > Villigracilaceae > Villigracilis. Next base: position 35,811 of record JACMLM010000008.1, on the reverse strand, counting down.
TCGGCATATTGGTGTTGGGATTTGTTGTCCGTAAAGAAAATCAAAAAGGAAGTAAAGATGTCTAAATATAAAAAAATATTTGTGAGTCTTGGCTTACTGGCTATACTTTTATCTATTTTTATCAACGCAAGTACACAAGACGCTTTGGCTTTCCAAATTGATATTCCTCTCGATCAGGCGCTTGTTTATAACGGCGGCGAATCCACCAATCCGCGTGATTATGATCCAGCCACAACTTATAGTTCAGGCAACAAACTTGTCTTTAGCGGACTCGTCTCATTTGACCCACATTTAAATCTAACTCCTGACCTAGCCGAGACTTGGGATGTAAGTGATGACGGAACTATATATACCTTCCACCTTCGTGAGAATGCCAAATTCCATGATGGACGTTCTGTAACTGCTACAGATGTGATCTATTCCTGGGAACGAGCAGCCAGCCCTCAACTTGCGTCTGATACAGTGATCACTTATCTGGGTGACATTGTTGGTGTGCGTGAAATGTTTGCAGGACAATCTGATCATATCAGCGGTTTGCAGGCAGTTGATGATCTCACTTTACAAGTTACTATTGATGCACCAAAGCCATACTTTCTGTTGAAGCTTACATTTCCTACTGCATTTGTTGTGGATCAAGCAAATGTAGAAAGCGGGGAAGATTGGATTCGCAGACCAAATGGAACTGGACCCTATCGCCTTACCGAATGGCGTTCGAATGAATATATTACTTATGAAGCGAACCAGGATTTTTACCTGGGGCCGCCATCTATTCCCTATGTCGTTATCAAGTTATATGCTGGCGATGATGTGCGTTTATTTGAAACGAGTGAAGTTGATGTGGCGGGTGTGGGTCTTTATAGTGTAGATCGTATGCTTGACCCTGAAGAGCCGTTACATAATCAATTGGTTACCGGTGTTAATCTTTGCACAGGCTATGTCGTGTTTGATACTACACAGCCGCCTTTTGACGATGTCAATGTCCGCAAGGCGTTTTCGATGGCGTTTGATCGGCAAAGATATATTGATGTCGTTCTGCGCGGACAGGCTTTGCCTGCCATCGGCCCGTTCCCGCCTGGGTTGCCGGGGTTTAATTATCAACTTCAAGGTTTACCTTATGACCCCGAGCAAGCGCGTGAATTGTTACAGCAATCCAAATATGGCGGTGCAGAGGGATTGCCTCCCATCGTTTATACGAACGGCGGCATTGGCAGTTATATCAGTTCAGATGTAGCCGCGATGGCAGAGATGTGGGAACAGAATCTTGGTGTAACTCTCACCGTTGAGAATATTGAATACAATTATTATTATCAACAAATTTATTCTGGCAATCACGGCCAGATCTTCGGCGGCGGTTGGTGCGCTGATTACCCCGACCCTGAAAACTTTGCAGATGTGCTTTTCCATAGCGGGTCGAATCAAAACCAGGGCGGTTATTCCAACTTGGAACTTGATGCACTTCTCGAACATGCGCGTGTGGAGCAGGATGTAACCAAGCGCATTGCCATGTATCAACAGGCAGAGCAAATGATCGTGGAGGATGCGCCCGTGTTATTTACAACACATTCGCTTTCTTATCAATTGGTGCAGCCGTATGTAAAAGGATTTGTTTTTACGCCGATCTCTGTCCCGCTTGAAAGATATATGTGGATGGAAGGGAAGTGACCCCCTCCGCCCTCACGGGCACCTCCCCCAAATCCGCAAGAAAAAGTTTAAATGATTATCAAAATTTAAATTGCGGATTTGGGGGAGGCTGGGTGGGGGTCAAGGTTTTGCTTGAACAAAAAATTCCACCGCATCAATATCTCCGCCGATGCTTGATACTGCAAAACTGAAAGAGATATTTTCCCCAGGCTGGATCGCTCCGCCCTCCCAGCGTTTGACCCCAACAACGCGGCCATTTTTATCATAAGCAACAGCCGCAACCCAGACTCGTGTTGCGGCTGTTGATTCCGCTGGCAGGAAAATTTGTCCGCTGAGTTGGGCCGTGAGTCCATTCCAGTCAATTTGTGCGACGGTATTGTTTAACGTCACTGGAAGATAACGGGTTGTATTGGAACTTAGTTGAACAGCGCTCAATAATTTAACTTGTACTTCTACATTATTTGTAGATATATTTGGGAAGAAAACATAAACTGGTAAAGATGAATTCGGCGAAATAATATCCAGTGGCATGAAAGCAGCTTGGCTTGCAAGCACATTATTATTTTCATCAAGTAGAGTAAGTTGAGCTGAGACGTTTTCCAGAAGGTCAGATGTGTTATTTTGGATCAATGCAAAGCACCACAGTCCATTGTCTGCTGTGGGATGGCAAACTGTTTGGGTGACGGGAGCAGGTACGGGCGTTGGAATAGATGCGTCAACTGTAGTGTTGGAACTGTTTGGGATGAGAAGAGTTGTCCCGATGGTCATGCTATTCGGAGAGACGTCAGGATTGGCCGCTCTTAAATCATCTTGTGAAATTTTAAATTGTTCTGCAAGTTCGCTGAAAGTATCGCCTGCTTGAATTGTATAAATAAGAGGTGTAGCGGTTGGAAGCGGCGTTTCTGGAATGATGATATTGGGCGTGGAAGTGAAGCTGGCTGTTGTAGTAATGTATGGATCAAGCGAATTATTGCTAGCATTTTGTGTGGATGCGGTTCCGCAGGCGGTGATAAGAAATCCACAAATCAATATTAAATTACGCATTAGATGATTATAATAGACGAACAAAAACTCCTTGGAGGCACAATGAAATATCGTCATCTCGGCAAAACTGGTATTCAGGTAAGTGAGCTTTCGTATGGTTCGTGGGTTACATTTCATAATCAGGCAGATGTAAAAGCTGCCGTGGATATGATGGCTGCGGCGTATGATGCGGGCGTGAATTTTTTCGATAACGCTGAAGTGTACGCGGGCGGCAAATCAGAAACAGTGATGGGCGAAGCGCTCAAGAAATTGAAATGGAGCAGAAGCAGTTATTTGATCTCCACAAAATTCTTTTGGGGAATCAATGAGGGCGTAAATCAAAAGAACACCCTCAATCGTAAACGTCTTATTGAAGGCATTACGGGTTCACTCGAACGCTTGCAGCTTGATTATGTAGATTTGATCTATTGTCACCGCCCCGACAAAACCACACCTATTGAAGAAACTGTGTGGGCAATGCACAATATCATTGAGTGGGGACAAGCTTTATATTGGGGCACATCTGAATGGGCCGCTTCGGAAATTGTTGAAGCAATTCAAATTGCTGAACGTCATCACTTGCATAAGCCTGTGGTGGAACAGCCGATTTACAACATGTTTGAACGCCATCGGTTAACAAAAGAATACGAACGCTTCTATAAAGATTATGGTTATGGCACAACCACTTTTAGTCCGCTCGCCTCCGGTTTGCTTTCAGGAAAATATAAAGGTGGTATTCCCGAAGGCAGCCGTGGCGCATTGGAAGGTTACGCGTGGCTAAAAGATAGCGTTACGGATAAAGACAACTTGGCAAAAGTTGCTGCGTTGGAACCTGTTGCAAAGGAACTCGATTGTACGCTTTCACAATTGGCTTTAGCATGGTGTTTGAAGAATCCGTTTGTGAGTACGGTTATCACCGGTGCCAGCCGTGTGGAGCAGGTGCATGAAAACATGAAGGCTTCTGATGTGGTGGATAAGATCACACCTGAAATAATGGGCCAGATTGATAAGATATTTGGAATTGAGAAGGAAGAAGACGATTAAAACCAAACCTCCGAGTTCTTTAAGAACTCGGAGGTTTTTTTATACCTTCGTAAAATAATTTTCTTCCACACTTTGCCAGGTCTCATCATAAACTTTCATGTACTTCGTCAACAGCGGATGAACGCGCGCCATCTCCTCATACATTTTTTGGGCCACTCTGCGAATTGAAAAATGTGCATTGGCCGCAGTCCGCAACTGGCAAAATGCAAATGCTTCACGCAAATTGAATTGGGCCAGCACACGGCGGTTGAATCCATTGGGGACAATATATTGCGCCACATCTGGATTGAAGTCATATAACTTTTCATACATCTTCATCGCGGATTCCATTGCCGCTTCATATTTGGACCCGAAGCCTGCTTCTGTTACGAGAAGCGGAATCGTGTATCCAAGCCGCGTCGAAAGTCTTTGCGGTGTCTGAGTCATCATGCGGTGACGTTTAAATTCGGCATACGCGCCCTGATCCATGACGAGGTCAAAGGTATATGTGCAATATTCCAATTCGCGCAACGGGATATCGAATTTATCCAAACGCTTGAGCAATGTGTCTGCAAGTGCTTCTAATTCTTGCGTCTTTAATGATTCGATGTAAGTCAGCGCATGAGCAAATGCCATTTCGCCAAAGCGATACAAAGCCGCGGCGAAAACTTTCTTTTCGCCATCTTTGTCATAATCAATCAAAGTACACCAACTCTGGAGTGCAGGAGCTCGTGTGCCCTGTGGGTGCTCCTGCGGTTTCGGCGGCAAGCCGCCTGACTCCAAATTTAGTTCAGTAGTCGTGTCTACAAAATAGGGGACGGCATCTGCATACTTAACCAGAGTCGGTACTTCAGCTTTTGCAACTTCCTTTGTTTTCTCACCGATCTGTTTTACTTCAGCAAGTTGATGTGAAAGCATTTTACGAATGACAATTTCCAGTACGCGCGCGTTCACGGTCATACCAACATTTGCATTGGCAGCTGCTGGCAGGATGAAACGGCACGCATCCACATATTGGGAGCGGATACGGCGGTCATAGCCTTCGTCACTTTCTTTTTCGCGGCGAGGAGATTTGCCCAAGATGAGATTCTTGACAGGGTCGAGCGACTCAGCATAGGTTGAGAAAAGGAGGCGCACAGTCTCAATAAATTCCTCCAGAAGTGGATGTCCATCCAATTCTGGAGGAACGGTAAAATCATCCTGTCCCCATTTTTGATAGCGTGTTGATTTTTCAGTATAGGAGGCCAGGCGGCTGCTTTCAATTGTTTCAATTGCGATACGTGAAACATTTTCAAAAGCCATATGCAAAACCGCATGTTCCGCAACGGATGCGTGACCATATCCCACGACCCACTTCTCATGGAATTTTGCAGATTGTTCATCACTTAATTCCGCAGCGATCTCACGGAATGATTCAGGTGCACGCGATGTTTTCGCGAATGCGACGGCGATAGTCTCAGGGCTGAGCGCACGCGGTGATAAAAGGTAAATTTCTCGTTCGGGCATAAGGTCTCCTTTGGATTGCAAGAGCTTGCTCTTGCTTCTGCAACGGCACCCGCAGGGCAAGTGAGCCGTTGCCTTCCATATCGTTTTCATAAAAAAGCGACCAGCCGTTTTCTGCTGATCGCTTCATATTTTAACCCATAGGGTGTTTCATAGGCGCTCCACCTAAAAGGTGCAAGTGTATGTGGGGGACAGTTTGTCCGCCATGTGAGCCAGTATTGACAATGAGACGATATCCATTTTCAGCAACGTTCTCTTGCATGGCAAGCTGACTTGCGACAGTGAAAAGATGTCCCATCAATTGTTCATCTTCACCCGTAAGCATGTTTATTGAGTCGATATGTCTATTTGGCACGAGCAGTATATGAGTCGGGGCAGAAGGACTAATATCACGGAAAGCTGTCACTTGTTTATCACGAAATACGTTTGTGCTCGGAATGTCACCTTTGATGATCTTGCAAAATATACAATCAGACATGATGGTCTCCTCTTAAGGCGAAGGCATGGGTCCGTATGCAGCTCTACATACGATCTCGTAATATTCTAACTCTGCGTCTTTATTTGCCTGTGCATATGCTGCGGCTTCTTTGCCAGTAGCGCGTACAGCATCAATTGAGTTGATTACCTGGTCGGCTGAATAGCGAGGCAATGTCATTAGTGGATCATTGATCAAGCCTTCAGGAATATAAGTCGGACGTGCCGGGTCAATTTCATCTGCAAGTGGAACCCAGTTGTACATCACAGGTCCACGCGCGTTGGATGTAAAACCGAGTTGATATCCCAGCTGTCGAGCTGCTCCTACTGGACGCAATCCAAATCCGCCGCCTGGCCAAATAAAAGCATAGGGCGTCTTACCATACCGATCTGCGAATGCGGTCAGTGAACCTTCCAATTCACGTGTGATGACAGCCTTGGATGTATCATCTGATAAGACAGTATCAGGTAATACGCCTTGCGCCTGATGATCTACCCAACCTTCATTCTCCAGTGCCGCATTTCCTTCCCATATCTCTTCAGGTGTATCAGGTTCACTGACCCATCCATTGACTACAGGCCAGCCCCATGCCTTCCAGTATTCACGAAAATTTTTCTCGAAATTCTCACTTGAGTAACTACCATCTTGAATAATTAATATTGAACGTGGTGGTATTTTGACATTCCGTTCCATAAAAGCCAAGAATTGTTTTGTGTCGATTGCTTTAAAGCCCTGATCTCTAAGCAGATTCATGGTCTTATCGAAGTTAAACACATTGGTATCGTCTGTATCATCAGTTGGTCCTCTTAGTATTTCGTGGAACATGATGATCATTACGACAGTACCGGGCTCGGCGCTGAGTGGGTCCCATTTTTTTCGGAGGGATTGGCAGGTATCTTCAATGTAGCTATGAGGAGTATCTAGTGGATTCAAATGAGGAGATTGAAAAATTGCGGGCAGTACCTGTGATTCGATATTTTGTGTCAAAGCTGTGTCCGTATTATTGGCGGGAGTTTCTTTCATTTTCTGTGAGGTGGTAAACGGTTCACAGGAAATAAGAATAAAAACGAGTGAGAGGATGCTTGTAGTTCTGTAAAAGATATTATTTATATTCAATACTTGTTCTTTCATAATATTTATTGTAAATGATTTTGAAGAGACATAAGCTCCTCATTGACTGTATTTTAAGGCAGGCTTGGAATTGGTCCGTATGTGGGCGCGCAGACAATGTCGTAATATTCCAACTCGGTAGCTTTGTTTTGTTCAGCATATAGCTTGGCTTCTTCACCGAGTACGCGGACTGTGTCAATATAACCGTCAGCATCGGGGCTCCAATAACGGGGAATAGTCATGAGCGGATTGTTTGCAGGAGTTTCGGGGATTGCATTCGGGTTTGAGTCATTAAAGGTATCTGCTTGCGGAATCCAGTTATACATCACTGGGCCGCGCGGGTTGACTGTGAATCCAAGTTTATAACCTAATTCGGTGCCAATTTCCACCGCGCGTGCTGTGAAGCCTCCACCGGGCCAAATATATCCGATGGGAGTCTTATTCATGTATTTTTGCAACGACGTGATTGCGCCATTCATTTCGCTCGTGATGAATTCATCAGAGGATGAGCTTGTAATGGGAATATTATGAATATAACCATGCGACTGGTAATCCACCCAGCCTTCAGCCGAGAGTGCTGCATTCTCTGCCCATAAGTCCGCGCGTTCATCGATGCCGATATAGGCGTTGATAACAGGCCAGCCCCATTTCTCATAATATGGACGGAAATGATCGTTGAAATACTCTGCAAAGTGACGATCATCGACGATCAATAAAACAGATCGCGGTGGGATTTTTGCATTGTTGTACATGAAATCTGCCATTTGTTGCATGGTAATGGCTTGAAATCCCATCTCATAAAGATCATTCATAGTTTTTTTATGAGCGGTTGATGTAATATCATCCCCAGAAGCCTCACCTTTGTTAACGCCGTGATACATGATGACCATTACAATAGTTCCTGGCACGGAATTATTTGGATTCCATTTATTTTGTAAATACTGACAGGTATCAGAAATATAGGTGCGTGGAATATCTGCTGCTTTAAGCAATGATGTTTGATAGGTTGTGGGCAATGCAGGCGGTGTCCGTAGAATCGTTGCAGTGGGTACAGGAGTTTCACTTGGCACAGATGTTGCAGTTGGCATATTGATCTCTGCGAAAGCTGTTTGAATAGCAGCGGTCATTACTATGTTTGGATCGGCGGTAACGGCTGCGGGTTGGCAGGCTGCCAATAGTACAGCGAGCAGGCTAAGAGTTAGGAAATGACTCGTAAAGCGTGACACGTAATTTATTTTCATAGTCAAATTCTACCCGAAAAAAAAGGGATGCTGCTTTCGCAAACATCCCATTGATAAGAGATTACTCATAACTAAATACTGGCTATTCGTCGCTTTTTCCTGAAATAAAATCTTCCACCTTATCACGACAAACATCATCACGAAATTGTTTCGGCGGCGTCTTAAAGAAATAAGAGGACGGGCCAATAATGGGGCCGGCAAGTTCGCGGTCAAGAGCTATCTTGGCGCACCGCACTGCGTCGATCATCACGCCCGCAGAGTTAGGACTATCCCATACTTCCAGTTTCAATTCGAGATTAAGTGGCACGTTTCCGAAGGTGGTACCTTCCATGCGGATATAACACCACTTGCGGTCTGTAAGCCAGGGGACATGGTCACTTGGCCCAACATGCACATTATCTTTGCCCATGTCGTAGGGGATCATACTAGTGACAGCATTGGTCTTCGAAATCTTTTTGCTTTCAAGACGTTCGCGCTCAAGCATATTCAAGAAATCGGTATTGCCGCCGAAATTGAGTTGATAGGTGCGATCAATCTTTACGCCTCGGTCTACAAACAAGCTGGTGAGGACACGATGAACAATGGTGGCCCCGACCTGACTCTTAATGTCATCGCCAAGAATGGGCAGACCTGCATCTTCAAAACGTTTGCCCCAATATTCAGATGACCCAATGAAAACAGGAATAGCATTTACAAAGGCACAGCCTGCTTCCAGTGCCTGCTCCACATACCATTTGGTCGCCATTTCAGAACCAACAGGGAGGAAGTTAATAATGACATCTGTTTTTGAATCTCTTAGCAGTTTGACAATATCTGCTGTGGGGCCGGGCGCCTTGGTAATGATCTCACTTAAATATTTTCCGAGCCCATCATGGGTCATGCCGCGCACTACAGGCGCCTTGAGATGAGGAACATCTGAAAATTTATAGGTGTTGTTTGGTTCCGCAAAGATTGCCTCAGAGAGGTCTTTGCCAACCTTGTTTACATTCACGTCAATTCCCATGGTGAATTCAATATCGCGGACATGATATTCACCAAGTTGAGAATGCATCATGCCGGGGATGACTTCATCCTTTTTTGCATTTTTATAGAACTGAACACCCTGCACAAGGGATGACGCGCAATTTCCTACGCCAATAATGGCGACACGTACTTTTTTACCTGCCATAAATTAATTCTCCTTGGTATTTGATTACAGTTTCTTAACATATTCTGCTTAACTTTTGTACAGATAGACCAGTGAAGTATAATCTTACCGTGAGGTAATTAGGTTAAATATGGCGATAGATCAGTCAAAACTCCTTGCACGTCTTATAGAGGTAACACGCAGTCTCAGTAATGTAGGAGACCTTGAGACGTATCTGCAATCCATCATCTCAGCCGCCACGGAATTAACTGAAAGCGAAACCATATTTTTGATGGAATACGATGAAGCCGCGCAGGAGCTTTATTTTAAATATATACCGTGGTTTTATCGCGATCGCCTTAAAGATATCAGACTCCCAACCAATGAAAGCGCGGCCGGGTGGGTGTTCCTGCATGCCAAGCCTCTCATCATTAATGATGTAAAGAATGACGACCGCTATTATCGCAAACTCGACGAAATAACTGGTTTTGCCGGCCGCTCGCTTTTGGGTGTGCCTCTTATGTTACATGGCAGACCAATAGGTGTATTACAAGTATTTAATAAGATCGGCGATTCTCATTATACCGAAGAAGATGCAAGCGTTTTGGAAACACTGGCTTCTCTTGCAGTGGCAGCAATGCAAAACGATATGCTTGAAAGTAATGTTGTTTCATCCAAGGATGAATCGCGCGAACTTGACCGATTGAAAAATGAATTTATTGCAATTACATCCCATGAACTCCGCACACCCCTTGGCTTAATCCTTGGGCACTCCACTTTTTTGCGTGAATTAGTCGGAAAAGAACACTATGAGCAGGTGGATGCCATTATTCGTAACGCATCCAAATTGAAAGAGATCATAGAAAATCTTTCAAGGATGGATAATTACGAAACAGGCAGTGCGAGTCTTCGTCAACGCAAAGTTTCAGTTGCACGGATTATTGAAGATGTTTCTGCTTCGTTTCGTGACATTGCCGCGCAAAAGGGCGTTGAGCTAAAAATAGAAATAGAACGCGGCCAGGAAATGCCAATCGATGGTGATGCAAGCAAGATTGCCATTGCGTTAAGCAATCTGGTGAAAAACTCTATCACATTCACAAATGAGGGCGGTCATATCATCATTCGTGGAGAACTCCAATCTGATTTTGTAAAAGTGTCTGTCGAAGATAATGGTATAGGTATTCCTACTAAGGATCTGTCCCACGTATTTGACCGTTTCTATCAAGTGGAATCACATCTTACGCGCAAGCATGGTGGAATGGGCCTCGGCCTTTCGGTTGCGAAAGCAATGATAGAAATACATGGCGGGCGTATTTGGGTGGAAAGCACTGAGGGATTGGGGAGCAAGTTTACTTTTCTGTTGCCTACCAAAATAAAAGAAGCCCAACCTGATTCTGTTCAACCATTTGCCGAGTGAAATCTCTCTGAAATGGAGAATGATTTTTATGCAAAGCAGCAATACACAATTTGAGCTTATTCGCCAGTCTGCCACGATCGCAATCGCGGACCGTATCCTCGCACTCAAAGCCAGCGGACAAAATATTATCGGTCTTCAAGTAGGAGACCCTGATTTTTCGACTCCGCCAGCAGTTGTGGATGCGGCGCTCAAAGCCATGCAAGATGGGTTGACTCATTACGGACCTTCTCGCGGCTATCTGGACCTGAGAACTGCTGTGGCAAAAAAACTGATTCGTGACGAAGGAATCACCTACGACCCTGCATCTGAAATATTGATCACACATGGCGGCATCCATGCTTATTATCTTGCCATGCAATCCATCTTGAATCCAGGCGACGATGTTTTAATCCCAGACCCTTCCTGGGCAACCCATACGAATATGGCCATCATGCTGCGCGGAAATGTCATTCGCGTGCCAGCCCCAGCAGAAAATGGATTTATTCCATTTTTTGAATCATGGGAAAAAGCATTGACACCGAAAACACGAGTTGTCGTGTTAAATTATCCCGCCAACCCAACAGGTGCATATCCTACGCGTGAGTATTTGCAAAAGCTGCAGGATTTTGCGGCTGAACATAATTTATGGATCATCAGCGATGAAGTATATGGAAGTTTATATTATGAAGAGAAACCAACATCCGCTGCAGCAATTAGAGGTGCGAAAAAACGAACGCTTATTGTAAATAGCCTTTCAAAATCTTATGCGATGACAGGTTGGCGGGTGGGTTTCCTCGCCGGGCCAGCATATATTATTGAAAACGCATTGAAAGCGGGACAAAACTCGATCACCTGTGTCGCTCCCTTTATTCAAAAAGCCGCTACCTTCGCATTAACCGACCCTGCCATTCAAGATGTGACAGCAAACATGCGTGCAGCGTATGCCCGCCGCCGTGAATTGGTTTTGCTCTTGTCACATGAATTGGAAAGTGAAAAAGTTCTCGTTATACCTCCGCAAGGTGCTTTCTATTTCTTCCTGGATTTTCGTCTGCTGAAAATGTCTTCGCTTGAAATCTGTGAACGTCTCTTAGATGAAGCGGGTGTGGGACTAGTACCGGGAGCCGCATTTGGCGAAGAAGGTGAAGGCTTTGTCCGCATGACGATTGCCGCCTCAGATGAAGATGTAGAAGCAGGGTTTCGGAAAATTATTGAGTGGGCGGAAAAGCAGTAATTAGTAATCAGTAACCAGTGATGGTCGAGTGGTCTGAGGCGATAGCCGAAGACGTATCGAGACCAGATTTTAGGAGAAAAATGAAAATTGCATTTCAAGGGGAAGCTGGCGCGTATAGCGAGCAGGCTGTATTCAATTATTTCGGTCAAGTGGATACGCAGCCATGCGAGTCATTTGATGCAGTCTTTGACGCAGTAGTTTCAAACAAATGTGAATCAGCTTTAATTCCAATAGAGAATTCATTGGCTGGAAGCATTCATCAAAATTACGATCTGCTTTTGCGACATAACCTGCATATTGTAGGAGAGTATTTTTTACGTGTGCAGCATTGTTTGATCGCGTTACCTGATGTGAAGAAAGAGGATATCAAAAAAGCGATAAGTCATCCGCAGGCTTTAGGACAATGTGCGGCTTATTTGAGAAGTCATAATATCAAAGCAGAACAGGTCTATGATACGGCGGGGAGCGTGAAAATGCTCAAGGAATCTGGTGCGCGAGACACTGCCGCTATTGCCTCACGCCGTGCTGCAGAGTTATATGGGATGCAAATTTTAGAAGAGGGAATTGAAGATAATCCTGAAAACTATACGAGATTTTTAGCTATTCAACATGAAGTAAAAATTCCCGAAGGCGAGTCAAAGACTTCAATCGTATTTACGCTTAAGAATGTGCCCGGCGCATTGTTCAAAGCCTTGAGCGTTTTTGCCCTGCGCGATATTGACCTGACCAAGATCGAGTCGCGTCCTTTGCAGGGAAGTCCGTGGGAATATCTTTTCTATATTGATTTCATCGGGGCAGAGCATGAGGAAATCACAAAACGCGCATTGGATCATTTAGGAGAATATGCTGTGATGCTGCGTGTGCTGGGTTCGTATCCGAGATTTAAATAGGGTTCTAAAAACACGGAGACAGATTACGAAGGGGTGGTGTAGTTAGGTTTTCCTTTGCGTTTATATTTAAACTTGTAGTATTTTAGCCAATTTGAATACAATAAATTTGTAATGACTAAAGCTACTTTTTTGTACTCATCCGTAAAGCTAGTTCACGCAATTGTAATGGGCTGACAGGCTTGAGCAAAATAATATCCGCTTCATTAGTCAACGTTTCAGCCTGGCGTTCATCGGCAGTGGTAAGGATCACGCGTGTATTTACCAAGCGTTCGTCTTCGCGAATATTTTTCAAAATCTCCCTGCCAGATACACCAGGGAGATTCAGATCAAGAACGATAATATCAGGCACAATCTGTTTTAACCGTTCTACGGCGTGGTTACCATCGGTACAGGATTCAATTTCAAAATTTCCCTGCAAGGTGATGGTGATGATCTCGTTTAGTTTTGGGTCGTCTTCAACGACAAAAACAGTAGGTGTTGACATATTTTTTATTCCAGTCCTTTTATAATGGGTAATAACACGGTGAAGGTGGAGCCTTTCCCAACCTCACTATTGAGTATGATCCTGCCATGCATTAATTCCACCAGTTGTTTTGTAATGGATAATCCTAAACCAATTCCGCGATTCTCATGCGTGACAGCGTCATCAGCCTGGCGGAATGGTTCAAAAATATAGGACTGGGCTTCTTTGGAAATGCCTATGCCTGTATCTATAACCTGGATTTCCCATGAATTCTCATCAGGGTGTAAGACGTTTATATGTATGCTTCCCTCTTTTGTGAATTTGATTGCATTACCAATCAGATTAATGATGATCTGCCGTATGCGGCGATCATCTCCAAAAATCTCATTGGGCAGGGTTGGGTCGATAGTCGTGGAAAATTCAAGCTCTTTTTTCTGTGCGATGATATCCATACCTGATACAGCTTGTTGAAGAAGTGTAAATGGAGAAAACAGCCTCTCCGACAATGTGGTGGCGGTGCTTGAACTCATTTGGGCTTCATCCAGCAATTCATTGACCATGTCAGATAGATAGTTTGCACTTTCAACAATTTCCTTCGATGCTTTTAATTGGCGCTCATTTAATTCGCCGAAGGCGTTCCCTTGAAGCAATTCGGCATAGCCGAGAATGCCTCCGAGAGGAGTGCGGAGTTCATGGCTTACTTTTGAGAGCAACTGACTTTTTACGCGACTGGCTTCCAGCGCCTGGTCACGCGCAATACGTAAAGCATCCTGCGCTTGTTTGACGGCCGTAATGTTACGTGCAAGTGCCTGAAACCCAATGACCTGATCGCCTTCATAGATTAACTGTACATTTTGCCCGAACCAGATTTCACTTCCATCGGTGGCAATGCCGGGGAATTCGTGATATGAATTCTTTGTTTTGCTTGCAAACTGATGCTGATAGGTTCGTTTTAGTTTATGACGCGCTTCAGGGGTCGTCAGGTCCAGGTAGAATTTGCCAACTACCTCATCTTTACTTTTAAAGCCCATGGCGTGCAAGGCGGATGTATTAGCATATGTAAAATATCCATGAATGTCTGTGCGGTAGATCAAGTCGCTGGCGTTTTCCACGATCTGTCGAAAACGCGCTTCGCCTTCGCGTAATTGTTTTTCTGCAAGCTTGCGTTCTGTGATGTCACGAGTTGTGATTACCTGCCCAAGCAGTAATTTATTTTCATCCTTTAATGTAGATAAATTTAATTCGTACCAGCGCTTTGCATCCCCTTCACCCAGGCTGATTTCATCTTCCGCCTCGAGCACTTCGCGGTAACGTTCAACAAGCTCAGGCCATTGCGTGAGAATATCACCCAATGGTTTGCCGATGGGTTGCTTCTCACCGTAAGAGCCGATGATCTGTTGTGCAGCTTGATTGATATCGACGATTTGTCGTTTGGCATCCAGCACTATTATGCCGTCTTTCATCCCATCAATAATAATATCGCGTGCAATTGGGGCAATATCCAGCAGACGATGTCGGAACAGCGCGTAAGCCATTCCGATTCCTGTAACTGCGAATGCAAACGGCGTCAGGTCAATTTGAATGGGGATGATCTGAAAAATTGTGACTGCATTTGCGATCAGCGGAGTCAATGTGGCGAGTAGGATCCAGAGCATCTGTCCACGATATTGAACAGGCCAGCGTAATAATGTCCTCACGATCAGGATCAAACCTGTCATGATCAGCAAATATGTGTATGCTGCATGAACCCAGAACCATGAGCCGTTGACGCTGGCTAAAACTAAAAACCCTCCCTCGCGTAATAGAGTCTGACTTACCCAGAAAAGATGATGCAGTTTATTTGTAAAAATGACAATGATTGTGATTACTGGAAGAAAGCAAAGAAGTGCGAGCCGCCACTTGTTCACCCATGTTTTGCGCCCAGTATATTCAAGGGCGAAAATTAACCATGGTATCGGAGTCAAGACCACCCCGATGAACATTATGTTTCCCCAAAAAATCTTGGTGGGGAGATCAAGACCAGCCAGTTGAAAAATATAACTTGTCTGCCATTGGAACAGGATAAACATCATAATGGAGAAAGGTAGCGCTCCTGCTGTCTTGCGGTTGCGCCAGGTATATAAAGCCAGCGCAACAGAGATAAAAGCGCTGATTATGAGCGGCAACATATTGAGCGTAAATGTATACATTATGATAGTCCTTGAAAAAATACTTTACTTATTTAATTATATCTTATGGAATGATAGCCAGATCATTAGCCATGTTGATGCAATTATTTAACCGCCTGTTCTTATGTAGATTTACGTACCTTCTCCAAAAACAGAATTCACGGAATCTGATTCACATCAAACGGCGTGACCTGATACACATAATAATTCAGCCAATTTGAATACAACAAATTCGCATGCCCGCGCCAGCGGACGTTGGGAGTCTGCGT
This sequence comes from Anaerolineales bacterium, assembly GCA_014379595.1. Taxonomy (GTDB): domain Bacteria; phylum Chloroflexota; class Anaerolineae; order Anaerolineales; family Villigracilaceae; genus Villigracilis. Next base: position 20,252 of record JACMLM010000008.1, on the reverse strand, counting down.
AGGGTCATCGTTTGGATAATAATTTTGTGGGACATGAATTGGCAGGCCTTTGTTCACATCGCGGTCGTATTCTGCTTTGAGCGTGAACGGATCGTATTCTGAATGGCCTGTGATGAATAAGTGACGTCCGTCTTTTGTGCCAAGGATGTAGATACCCGCTTCATCTGATTCAGCGAGAATATTTAATTCATCAACTTTTTCCACGTCCGCGCGGCGAATCTCGGTATGACGGGAATGAGGAGCGAGGAAAATATCATCGAATCCGCGCAGCAGGCTCTCGGTCGAAGAAAGGATGCGGTGCTCATAGACGCCAAACATCTTGTTGGGGAGGTCATACTTTGGGATTCCGTATTTATGATACAACGCGGCTTGAGCTCCCCAGCAAATATAAAAATTTGATTCGACATTTGTTTCAGCCCAATCGAGGATGTGAGTCAGTTCATCCCAATATTCAACTTCTTCAAAAGGCATTTGTTCCACAGGTGCGCCTGTGATGATGAGACCGTCAAATTTTTCATTGCGAATATCTTCAAAAGTGACATAATGATTCAATAAATGATCTGCATCTGTATTTTTTGATTCGTACGTGGCGGTGTGAAGCAAAGTCACTTCCACTTGAAGTGCAGAGTTGGAAAGCAAACGCAACAATTGAGTTTCAGTGGAGATCTTTGTTGGCATAAGATTTAAGATGACAACACGAAGTGCGCGAATATCCTGGTGAATCGCGCGGTCTTCATCCATGATGAATATATTTTCGCGTTCAAGCGTGGCACGGGCAGGGAGGGTGGTTGGAATTTTTACGGGCATGAGTTTTCTCTATATTCGGTGGTCGAGTAGGGCATAGCCCGTATCGAGACCACATATAAGTAAAGCAATTCTTGTTACAAAATTATCCTATTTACTTGTTGGTCTCGATACATTCCTCGCTTCGCTCGGAACTACTCGACCAACGGACTTATTTAGGAACTCAAAGCCTGATCAATATCCCAAAGAATATCTTCAATATCCTCGAGACCAATAGACAGACGAATAAAATCAGGGCTGACGCCTGCAGCTTTTTGTTCTTCATCTGAAAGCTGGGAGTGAGTGGTGCTGGCAGGATGAATGGCAAGGGACTTTGCGTCACCAAAGTTTGCAACGTGGCTGAATAGTTTTAAACTGTCAATAAACTTCGCGCCTGCTTCACGTCCGCCTTTGACGCCGAAGCCCAGGACCGCGCTCGAACCTTTCGGCAAATATTTTTGCGCGCGTGCATAGTCTGGATGATTCGGCAGCCCGGAATGTGTAACCCAACTGACTTTGGGATGATCGCTTAAATATTCAGCAACAGATTGTGCATTCTTTGAATGGCGTTCCATGCGTAGTGACAAAGTCTCCAAGCCTTGTAGGAATAACCAGGAATTGAATGGTGATTGAGTCGCGCCAAGGTCACGCATAATGCCTGCGCGTGCTTTTGAAATAAATGCCAGTGGACCAAAGTCATCTGCATACACTACATCATGATAAGAAGGGTCAGGTGTATTGAAATTTTTATGACGTGTGCTTTTTCCCCAATTGAATTTTCCACTATCCACAACCACGCCGCCGAGTGATGTGCCATGTCCCCCAATATATTTAGATGTGGAATGTGTGATGATATGTGCGCCCCATTCAAATGGACGACACAAATAAGGGGTGGCAGTTGTATTATCTATCATCAATGGGATATGAAATTCTTCGGCGATCTTCGCAACTTCTTCAATTGGAAAAATATTCCCAAATGGATTGCTGATCGTCTCGCCATAAATTATTTTTGTGTTGGGTTGAATCGCACGTCGAAAATTTTCTGGATCAGAGGGGTCAACTAATGTGACTTGAATTCCCAAACGTGGAAAAGTGAAATTAAATTGACTCACGGTCCCACCATATAAACTTGCAGAGGAAACGATATGATCGCCTGCTTCACAAATTGCAAAGATAGCTACCATCTGTGCGGCATGGCCTGAACTGGCTTCTAATGCGCCAACGCCGCCTTCAAGATCTGCGATCCGTTTCTCAAAAATGTTTGAGGTTGGGTTGGAAATACGCGTGTAGATATTTCCATTTTCTTGAAGGGCAAACAAACGTGCTGCACGATCTGTGCTTTGTAGATCATACGCAGTTGTTTGATAGATCGGCACAGCGCGGCTGCCTGTGGTTACTTCGGGGTCGTATCCCGAATGTAACTGTCTTGTACTGAAACCAAATTTATGTTCTTGCGAAGCAGTAGTCATATAAATCTCCTCTTGAATATGATTTCATCTTTGTTATGTCACCCTGAGCGTAGCGAAGGGTCTCTGAGATAATCTTTGAGATTCTCACTGCACTGGCGTGCAGCGCAAGTGTCGCTGTCGCTCAGAATGACATGAAGTGAAAAATGTTTATCCGCTTTTCAGAAGAGATATGTTTTTAAAAAAATAACCTCTTCTGAAAGTACAAGAAGAGGTACATACGATACCGTCCTCTCATCTTCCAGTGTTTGAATGGCATTGCCATTCTGCTGTCGGATTTGGCACCATAACGCATGAAATGGTCTGGTTGCCGAGACTTCAAAGGGCCGTTCCCTCAGTCTCTCTGGATAAGAGCGAATATTTAATTGGGCAGTTTATATCATAAAAGATTTTCGTTGACAAGCAATTCAGCATTGTATATCGAACCTCCAGCCGCGCCGCGAATCGTATTATGCGATAACACAACAAACTTTAGATCAAGAATTGGATCACGCCTCACACGACCAACTACTGTCGTCATGCCTTTACCTATCAATCGATCTAATCTAGGCTGAGGACGATCCGCTTCATCTCTCACACTGATAACTGGTCGCGGACTCGACGGCAGTTCCCTCGCTGATGGGTGAGCTGCATAATCGCGTAATGCTTGAATGGCAATTTCAGGCTCAACAGGATTCGTCAATTGCACGCTGACACAAACTGTATGACCATCGATCACAGCCACGCGATTAGTATGTGCACTAAATTGAATATTTGCCAATTCTATGCCTGCTCTAGGCGACGTCCCCGCCGCCGAGGACGGCGGCTCAAGCGTCTCTATAAACTTACCAAGCATTTTGCGCGGTTCCCATTCCACTTTTTCTTCCTCGCCGCCGTTGCCAACATTGGGAATTACATTGTCCATAATATCGAGCGACGAAACGCCAGGATAGCCCGCACCCGAAAGAGCCTGCAATGAAACTGCGAAAACTTTTTTCACACCGAATGCATCATCCAATGCTTTGAGTGCAATCGTCAGCCCTGTGCTGGTGCAGTTTGGATTCGTGGTGATGCATCCGCTCCAGCCGTGATTGATGCGCTGCTGTTTCACAAGATGCACATGATCTGCATTGACTTCAGGCAATAACAATGGAACATCTTCACCTCTGCGATATGATGAAGCATTTGAACAAACTGCCGCGCCAGCTTTTGCAAATTGCGGCTCCAGGTCCTTTGCAACTTCATTGTGTAATGCAGAAAAAACGATTTTTGCCTGTACAGCATCCGTAGTGGCAGGGACAACGATCATATCGCGTGCATATTCTGGTATGGGCGTATCTAATACCCAACGTGCGGCGTCAGAATATTTTTGTCCAACGGAACGGTCAGAGGCGGCGAGTGCAACTACCTTAAACCACGGATGATTATCGAGCAAAGACATAAATCGTTGACCAACAGAACCTGTCGCGCCGAGTACTGCTACTGGGATTTGAGATGAGGGCATAATAAAATAATTTCTCCTTTGATTTATACACCGGTGGTTGAGTAGGGCGAGTGTTTTTCTCGCCCGTATCGAAACCACCAATAAAATGTAAACTTTTAATTTCAAGTACACATGCAATGGGTGGTTTCGATACGTTCCTCGCTCGCATAGCGGCTCGGAACACTCAACCACCGGGATTATTTATTTCACAATCAATTCATGCAAAGACCTTACAGCCAATTCCGTATCCGCTGCGGCGACCACCATACTAATAGAAACTTCCGACGAACCTTGTGCAATGGCTAAAACATTTGCTTTGTTATTTCCAAGTTGAGTAAAGACCTGACCTGCAACTCCGGGCGTGTGACGCATTCCAACGCCAACGACAGTGATGATCGAAACATCTTCGGTCATCCAAACGCGGTCAATATCTTCATCTGCGATCTCGCCTGCAAAAACCGCTTGCAATGCATTAAGCACAGACGCAGCGGATTCAGATGGCACAGCAAAACAAATGGATTGTTCAGAAGATGCCTGTGTAATTAATGGAACACTGGTCTTTGTGGATGCGACCGCCGTAAACGCACGCGCCGCCACACCGGGGACTCCGAGCATACCGCGCCCTTCAATCGTTACTAATCGTTGATTGCGGATGGCTGTTACTGCTTTGACAACTTGACCATTGCGTGCATGTGAGTCAGATGGTACGTTTGCGATCAGTCGTGTGCCAGGGTGAGATGGGTTGAATGTGTTGCAAATACGAAGTCCGATACCTGCCTCAACAAGCGGACGGATCGTTTTGGGATGAATAACTTTTGCACCGTAATAGGCAAGCTCAGCGATTTCACTATATGTAATTTCAGATAATGTTTTTGCTTCTTTCACAATTCGCGGATCAGTCGTCATAATGCCATCTACATCTGTCCAGATCCAGACCTCGTCCGCGGGTAATGTGGAACCGATAATTGCTGCCGAATAATCACTGCCGCCGCGTCCCAAGGTTGTGATGACGCCATCGGGTGTTGCGCCGATAAATCCAGTTGTGACAGGGATAATTCCTTCATCCAAAAGCGGATTCAAAACGCTGTGCACTTTTTCAGTCGTGGCTTTGAAGTCAGGATGTGCATTTTGAAAATGTGCATTAGTAACGATCAACTCTGTTGACTCAAATGCTTTTATTTTTAATCCTGCGCTCTCAAGCACAGCACCTAACAAGCGGACACTCATCCGTTCGCCGAGAGATGCAACTGCATCCATTGCCCGTGGACTGGCTTCTGCAAGCACAGCAACTGCTTTGCATAAATCTATAAGCGAGAGAATAAGCGTATCAATTTCCTGCTTTGTTTTATCCCTCAGTTTTTCATCTTGAATCAGATCATCTGCGGTAGAAAAATGAATATCTTTCATAATTGCTTCTGAATGTGACAATCCATCTACACTACCTTGAGCAGCTTGTTTAACACATTCCAATAATAAGTCAGTGACTCCCGCCATCGCAGAAGTGATCACCACTACGCGTGGATATTCCTTGCGTGCGTCTCTTACGATGTCAATGACTTTGGTTAATGCTTTTGTAGAACCAACCGAAGTCCCACCGAATTTCATTACAAGTGTTTGTTTTGCCATAATTTCTTCTCCTTAATTATTCAGACCTCGGAAGTCTTTTGGAGTCTTCACGACTTTAATTCGTCAAGAGAGACTTCCGAGGTCTTTGTATCGAGATAAACAAAAACGCCCCACGTTTTCCGTGAGGCGTTGTGCGTTCAGGTGTACCGATTTCTTCGGTTACTTTTGACCAAGCACAATTGCCTCACGGAAAGTACCGGAGGTAGTAGTCATGGTCATCATAGTACCGAAACAGTTAAACATATTGGTCGGTATTCTATGCGAGAGATGGGGATTGGTCAAGGGATTTGATATGCGATAATTTTATGAGGAACAGTATAATGGCAATAAAATAAAACAGTATTCAATTATGAAAGTTGTTTTAGTAGACAGAGAAATAGTTGATTTTTGATTATGTTCTTATCGAAAGCATAGGGAAAGGTTAATCAAGTCATGGCAAAAAACAATGTCGAAGTAACAGGTTCAGAGGCTGGGCTATCTGGAGATGCCCAAATCCGTATTGCCCTTCAAAAAATTGACTCAAATGGGGGAGTTGCTCAAATGCCTGAAATCTATTCTGCTGTCGAAAGTCGTCTAAATGGAAAAAGACTTTCTGAGCAAGGTAAGGCTAGCTTGAGAAGGTTTGTAAATTACGACGCAGTTCAGGCGGGTTATTTATATCCGCATGACCGTAACAACCCAGGATGGCGTATTACAACTGAAGGAAGGGAGTTTGTAAGGTCTGATGAAAATTCATCCGAGCAGGTATTTAATGTTGATACTGATCAAACTGAAGTTCTCCCTTCAAATACGGTAAGAGGGTCAGCCTTTGAGCAGTATACAATAAAGTTTCTAAGAAGTATGTATCCACACTATACTTGGTATTATCAAGGACAACACAAAAGCAGAGAACGAGGGCTAGATGTTATTGGAAATGAATTAGGTGAAAATCGAAGTGGTATTCAATCCATTGGTGTACAAATAAAATTCCATGCAGCAAACACCGCACCCACAAATGAAGAATGGCTGAAATTCCTTGCTGGATGTTTCGCCCGACGTCTTGATTCTGCTATTTTTGTAACAACGGGTCGACTTACTAGTGAACAGCGCCGGGAAGCAGGGGAAGCAAGGGTGATCGTAATAGAAGGACGCGAGGAAATAGCACGTATTGCTCAAATCTACGGAATTGAAGAGTTTGATCTTTTTACTTAGTTGAGAATGACTACAAGCCACTAATTAATATCATTGATACAAACATCCTAATTATTTTTCAAGAGGAATACTTTTCTCCGAATCCTACAATTCACTCTTGACTTATTTCCGTTTCCGCCTATAATCGTGCGAAATCTAAAGCACATGAATCCATATATGTTCAGTCTCTCCCTTATTGTCGTCGTCCTTATTGTGGTCCTTATTATTAAGGATCAATTTTCGGTTAGGATGGCAGCGGTGAGAGCAAAATAACTCACTGAGTAAGAACGAAGAGCCGCCCTAACCACGGGCGGCTCTTTTTATATACAGCGCCCCGTCATTGCGAGGAGGGTGCTCTTCCCGACGAAGCAATCTCCTACACAATAACGGATATAAAGTAAAGAAAATAAAACTATTTATGGAGAAGATTATGCCCGATCTGAAAAAGAATAGTCATGCAATTACCACTGGACCCAACCGCGCACCTGCGCGCGCCATGCTCAAAGCAGTCGGGTTCACTGATGATGACTTGCGTAAACCCATTGTCGGCGTTGCAAGTACGTGGATAGAGATCGGCCCATGCAATTTTCATCTGCGCAGGCTCTCGCAAAAAATCAAAGAAGGTATTCGTGCAGCAGGCGGCACTCCAATGGAATTCAACACTGTGTCCATTTCAGATGGAATCAGCATGGGCGCAGAAGGTATGAAAGCATCGCTGATCAGCCGTGAGGTCATTGCTGACTCGATTGAGCTGGTGGCGCGTGGAAATCATTTCGATGCCATCGTTTGTTTATCTGGCTGTGACAAAACCAATCCAGGTGTGATGATGGCACTCGCACGGCTGGATATCCCGGGTATCGCTTTGTATGGCGGCTCGATCAACCCCGGCAAGCTCGGTGAAAAGTCACTCACTATTCAGGATGTGTTCGAGGCAGTCGGCGCGTATTCAGCGGGGAAGATGAACGAAAAAGATTTTATGGATGTTGAAAATTTAGCCTGCCCCGGCGCAGGTGCATGTGGCGGGCAGTTCACTGCCAATACCATGTCTACCATTATGGAATTCATCGGCATCTCTCCTGTGGGCTTCAACAGCGTCACGGCCATGTCTGAAGATAAAGATCAAATAGCATTTGAGACGGGGAAACTGGTAATGGAAATGCTTCGTGCGGATATACGTCCCTCACAAATTTACACACGCAAAGCTTTTGAAAATGCGATCACTTCCGTAGCCGCAACTGGTGGCTCGACGAATGCAGTTCTCCACCTTTTGGCATTGGCACGCGAAGCAAATGTTGATTTGCATATCGATGACTTCGACGCAATTTGTTCGAAAGTACCCCTCATTACAGATATCAAGCCGTTTGGCAAATATATGGCAGCCGATATGCACGCCGCAGGCGGCATTCCATTTTTGATGAAACGACTTTTAGAGGGTGGTTACTTGCATGGTGATTGTCTCACTGTCACAGGCAAGACTATCGCTGAAGCTGCACAAAGCGGAGTTGAGACTCCCGGTCAGCAGGTCATCTATCCGCTGGATAAGCCGATCAAGCCGAATGGTGGACTTGTTATTTTGCATGGCAATTTATCCGAAGAAGGCGGCGTGCATAAAGCCGCTGCAAATAATGTAAAACATTTCTCTGGTCCAGCTCGCGTATTTGAGCGTGAAGAAGATGCGATGAAAGCAGTCACCGATAATAAAATTGTATCTGGCGATGTAGTAGTCATTCGCTATGAAGGCCCGAAGGGTGGGCCAGGGATGCGCGAAATGCTTGGGGTCACCGCAGCAATTGCTGGCGCAGGCTTGAGCGACCACGTCGCCTTATTAACCGATGGACGTTTCTCAGGTGCTACACGCGGCATCTCCGTTGGGCATATTGCTCCTGAAGCTTATGTTGGTGGAATGATTGCTTATGTCCAAGATGGTGACATCATCACAATTGATGTCGATCAACGTGAACTACGCGTGGATATTTCCAAGAGTGAATTGACAAAACGCAAGAAGGGTTGGCAAGCACCTGAACCGCGTTACAAACGAGGCGTGATGGCAAAGTATGCGCGCGGCGTGTCCACTGCATCTGAAGGTGCGATTACGAGTTAATAGCAATCGTAGGTCACGCTTTTAGCGTGACAAATAGGTAATTTCGTAAGTCATGCTGCAAGCATGACCTACATAAGGAGAGCGAATGAAAAAAACAGGTGCAGAAATTTTATGGGAATGCCTTACGCGCGAAGGCGTAGAAGTTGTCTTCGGTTATCCCGGCGGCGCGAACATGCCGATCTACGATGCGATGTTGAGTTATCCCGTTCATCATGTATTGGTGCGGCATGAACAAGGCGCCGCTCACATGGCGGATGGATACGCGCGCGCTTCTGGCAAAGTTGGGGTAGCTATGGCAACCTCAGGTCCGGGCGCGACTAATTTAGTAACGGGCATTTGCACTGCCATGATGGACTCAGTTCCAGTTGTATTTATCACGGGACAAGTCGCGGCACATTTAATTGGCGGTGATGCGTTTCAAGAGACAGATGTAACAGGCATTACCCTGCCGATCACAAAACATAATTACCTTGTCACACGTGCCGACGAAATCGCCGAAGTAATTCGTGAGGCGTTTTATATAGCACGCAGTGGCCGACCAGGCCCCGTGTTGATCGACATTTGTAAAAACGCGCAGGTTGAAAAAACAGAATTCATTTACCCCGAAGAAGTAAAACTAGTGGGTTATCAGCCTGTATCCCATGCGCCAAAAGATTTGCTGGATGAAGCCGTCAAGTTAATTGAAAAGGCACAGAAGCCGATTATCTTGTGCGGGCATGGCGTCTTGATGTCTAAAGCGGAAGAAATTCTGATGAACTTCGCGGTCAAAACGAATACACCTGTGGCAAGCACACTGCTGGGGCTGGGTGCATTCCCTGCTTCGCATGAATTAAGTTTGGGCATGATGGGTATGCATGGCGAAGTACATACCAATCTCGCGATTCAAAACTCTGACCTTATTCTTGCTTTCGGGATGCGCTTCGATGATCGCGTAACTGGCACATTGAAAACGTACGCGCCGCGTGCGAAGAAAATTCATATTGAAATTGATCCATCCGAAGTGCATAAAAATGTTTTTGTAGATGTTCCATTGGTTGGTGATTTGAAAACGGTTCTGACAGATTTGGTTCCTCTTGTAGATGAATACGATCATGAAGAATGGTTCAAAGAGATCAATACCTGGAAGGCCGATGCTGATTCGCGCAGCATCATGAACTGGCCTGATGATGGGAAGCTATATGTAGCTCATTTGATTTCGGATATTTGGAAGGCAACGGGCGGCGGTGCAATTGTCACTACCGATGTAGGTCAACATCAAATGTGGGCCGCACAATATTATGCTTTGGATAAACCGAATCGCTGGCTCACTTCAGGTGGGGCAGGCACAATGGGCTTTGGTTTACCTTCCGCAATTGGTGCATGGTTCGCAGCGAAAGATCAAGAGATATGGGCTATCGCAGGTGACGGTGGTTTTCAAATGACTGCTGCTGAATTAACCACAGCGGTTCAAGAAGGCGCGAATGTAAAAGTTGCCATCATGAATAACAATTTTCTTGGCATGGTACGCCAGTGGCAGGAATTCTTTTTTGAGAAACGTTATTCCGCTGTGAACATGCTTTCACCTGATTTTGTAAAACTTGCTGATGCGCATGGTGTCCCTGCTAGGCGTGTGACCAAACGCGAGGAAGTAAATGAAGCCATTGAATGGGCGCGTAAGACTCCAGGCCCTGTTGTGTTGGAGTTCCGTGTGGAGCAGGAAGAAGCAGTGTATCCGATGGTGCCATCGGGCGCAGCGCTTGACCAAATGATACAGCGCCCTGAAAGAGTAAAGGAGTAAGAGATGCAACATACATTTATTGCATTAGTTGAAAACAAACCTGGTGTCCTGAACCGCGTAGCATCATTGTTTCGCCGTCGCAATTTCAATATTGAATCTCTTGCAGTCGGGCGCACAGAGAATCCCGAAGTCTCGCGCATGACCGTCGTTGTGGATTGTCCGAATGGCGATAACGACGCGCATCGCATCGAAGCCAATTTATATAAATTGGTCAACGTGATCGATGTACAGGATGTCACGCATCAACCTTCGGTAACCCGAGATTTGGCTCTGATCAAAATAAAGGTCGGCCCCGAACGCCGCGCCGAGGTCAACGGCCTCGCTGAAATTTTCCGCGCCCGTATTGTAGATGTAGCTTTTGATTCGCTTATCGTTGAGATCACCGGTACAGAAGATAAGATTGAAGGCATGATCGAATTGTTACGCCCGATTGGGATTGTGGAAATGGTTCGCACTGGACAAGTCTCCATGACGCGCGGTGTCAATGATGGTGTGCGTCGTGTTTCTGGTGTGAACGGTCATCGTTTAGAGGATGTATCTGAAATGGCAGAGATGGCGCCCTAAGCACAGACCATAGACCATGGACAGCAGACGATAAAAAACGGTCAGCGGTCCACCGTCTATCGTCATACAAAGAAATTATCAAATCTCAAGGAGAGAAAGAATCATGGCAAAAATTAATTTTGGCGGTACAGAAGAAGAAGTAATAACACGCGACGAGTTTTCGCTTGACAAGGCGCGTGAAGTTTTAAAGAATGAAGTTGTAGCTGTGCTTGGTTATGGCGTGCAAGGTCCAGCTCAAGCCATGAATATGCGCGACAATGGAATTAATGTCATTATTGGTCAGCGTGAAGGCACGAAAAATTGGGATAAAGCTATTGTAGATGGCTGGGTTCCTGGTAAGACATTATTCAATGTTGAAGAAGCGGCGGAAAAAGGAACTGTTATTCAGTATTTATTGTCTGATGCAGGTCAACGCTCACAATGGTCAAAAATTGTGGAGACTTTGAATGAAGGGGATATGCTTTATTTCTCACATGGGTTCTCGATCACATTCAAGGATGATACCGGTGTGATTCCTCCGCCTCATGTGGATGTAGCTCTCGTTGCTCCAAAGGGATCTGGTCGCAGTGTCCGTGAGAATTTTGTTGATGGTTCAGGCATCAACGCCAGCTTTGCTATTCATCAAGATGCAACGGGCAGGGCAAAAGAAAGAACGATTGCATTAGGCATTGCCATCGGTGCAGGATATTTATTCCCAACTACTTTTGAAAAGGAAGTGTATTCCGATCTTACCGGTGAACGTGGCGTTTTGATGGGCGCACTTGCAGGTGTGATGGAAGCACAATATACCGAACTCCGTAAGCACGGACATTCTCCCTCTGAAGCATTCAATGAAACTGTGGAAGAACTTACCCAATCCCTGATTCGTTTGGTCGGAAAAAATGGCATGGATTGGATGTATGCAAACTGTTCCACTACTGCTCAGCGTGGCGCATTAGATTGGAAAGATAAATTCCGTGATGCAGTTGCACCTGTGTTCAAGGATTTGTATCAAAGTGTAGTAACCGGCAATGAAGCTCGCATTACGCTTGAAGCCAATAGCCAACCTGACTATCGCGAAAAACTTGATGTGGAACTTGCTGCAATTCGAGATTCTGAAATGTGGCAGGCTGGTGCGGCGGTGCGATCATTGAGACCTGAGAATTGGAAGCAATAATTTTGGAGTGCAGGAGCTTGCTCCTGCAAATGCGACAGCAAGCTGTCTGACTCCAAAGGAGAATCTATGACAAATAATTATGTCCGTATCTTCGATACAACATTACGTGATGGCGAACAATCTCCCGGCGCAACGATGACTTCTGCTGAGAAGCTGGATATCGCACATAATCTCGCGCGCCTCGGCGTGGATATTATCGAAGCGGGATTCCCAGCCGCCTCGCCGGATGATCTCGAAGCTGTCAGACGAATTGCTCTTGAAGTGGGCAACCCGGCTGACGGTCGGCCTGATGCGAAGGTTCCAGTCATCGCCGGGCTGGCGCGTGCGAATAAAGTCGATATCGATAAAGCATGGGAAGCTGTTCAAGGTGCACGAAGACCGCGCATCCATACATTTCTTGCTACGTCTGCCATTCACATGAAGCACAAATTGAAAATGGATCCTGAAGATGTTGTGCAGCGCGTTGCTGAAACGGTGGCGTATGCAAGATCATTTTGTGATGATGTGGAATTTTCGCCTGAAGATGCGGGGCGGTCTGATCCAGAATTTTTATATGTTGTCTTGGGCGAAGCCATCAAAGCTGGTGCGACAACTTTAAATATTCCAGACACAGTGGGTTACACCACACCCGATGAATTTTATAATTTGATTGATGGCATCATTAAGTACACGCCCGGTATGCATGAAGGCATTACGATCTCTGTCCATTGCCATGATGATCTTGGAATGGCAACAGCCAACACATTGGCTGGGATTCGTGCCGGCGCAAGACAAGCTGAAGTGACCATGAATGGAATTGGGGAACGCGCGGGCAATACATCGCTTGAAGAAGTTGTAATGGCATTGAAGACTCGTAACCCGATCTTCAATCTTGAAACTGGAATTGAAACTCAACAGCTTTCACGCATGAGCAAGCTTGTCAGCAATTACACAGGTATTGTTGTGCAGCCCAATAAAGCGATTGTTGGTTCAAATGCATTTGCACACGAAGCAGGCATTCATCAGGATGGTATGTTGAAGCATCAAACCACGTATGAAATTATGCGCCCCGAAGATGTTGGTGTGAGTCAAACCAATCTTGTCTTGGGTAAACATTCGGGTCGTCATGCACTGCGAAACCGTCTTGCTGAAATGGGACATTCGCTGGATGAAGTTGAGCTCGATAAAGCTTTTGCTCGATTCAAAGAATTGGCTGACCGCAAAAAGATTATTACCGACCTTGATCTTGAAGCGGTGATTGCCGATGAATTCTATAAACCGCGTGATGTTTATTTATTGAACGGCTTGCAGGTTTCATGCGGGACAATGGGTATGCCTACTGCTTCCATTCGCCTGCGCGGGCCTGATGGCGTGGTTCATACCGTCGCATCAATTGGCACAGGTCCAGTAGATGCAACTTATAAAGCCATTGATTCGATTGTCAATATTCCATGCACATTGCTTGAATTTAATATTCACGCCATCACCGAAGGCATTGACGCACTTGGCGAAGTCACAGTTCGTATTCAAGCTGAGAATGGTCAGCATACGATGGATGCACAAAGCGAAGTGCAGCATGTCCGTGTGTATGGTGGTCATGGTGCTGATTCAGATATTATCGTTGCGAGTGCCAAGGCTTACATCAATGCTTTGAATAAATTGATCATCGCTCGAACTGAAGGAACTGAAAAAGTTAAAAATGATTTCGGAGTCATGTTGGGATAGCATCTCACTCTCAACGACATTACCAAAAGGAAACTTATGCCTAAAACTTTATTCCAAAAAATATGGGACTCACACGTTGTCACCGAACAACCCGAATCTCCCGCCGTTCTCTATATAGATTTGCACCTCGTACATGAGGTGACCTCGCCGCAAGCATTTACTGGACTCCGCGAACGTGGACTCAAAGTCCGCCGCCCAGATAAGACTCTTGCTACGATGGATCACTCGATTCCTACCACGCCCATAGATGTTCCACTTTCTGACGCGATGGCTGCCGCCCAGATCAAGCAAATGGAAACGAATGCGGCTGAATTCGGAATTACATTGCATGGCATGACCAGTCCGCATCGCGGCATTGTTCATATCATTGGTCCTGAACTCGGGCGTACTCAACCGGGCATGACCATTGTCTGTGGTGATAGTCATACTGCTACTCATGGCGCATTCGGCGCATTGGCATTCGGTATCGGCACATCTGAAGTGGAACATGTGCTCGCGACTCAATGTCTTTTACAAAAGAAACCAAAGACATACGAAGTAAGAGTAGATGGAAAATTATCAAGCGGCGTTTCAGCCAAAGATATTATCCTTGCTCTCATCGCAAGGATCGGCATCGGTGGGGGAACGGGCCATGTCTTTGAATATACCGGCGAAGCCATCCGTGGACTTACCATGGAGCAACGTATGACCATCTGCAACATGTCCATTGAAGGTGGTGCACGTGCAGGGATGATCGCTCCCGATGACAATACTTTTGAATATTTAAATGGACGTGAATTTGTACCGAGAGGTGAAGCATGGGATAAGGCTGTTGCGAAATGGAGATCACTTCCAAGTGATGAAGGTGCAACCTATGACAAATCCATTACCCTCAATGCATCTGAACTCGAACCAATGATTACCTATGGCACAAACCCCGGTATGGGAATGAGAATCACGGACCGCATTCCAACTATTGAATCGTTTAGTGAACCTTCACAAAAAGCTGCTTTTGAAAAAGCTATGACTTATATGGGACTCCAACCTGGTCAGTCATTGTTGGGTCAAAAAGTGGATGTGGTCTTTATTGGCTCATGTACCAACTCACGTATCTCAGATTTACGTCTCGCGGCTGGAATGCTGAAAGGCCATAAAGTTGCTGATGGCACACGTGTGATGGTTGTCCCTGGTTCACAGGATGTAAAGAAACAAGCTGAGCAAGAGGGCTTGGATAAAGTATTTAAAGAAGCAGGCGCAGAATGGCGTGAAGCAGGATGCTCAATGTGTATTGCGATGAATGGTGATCAACTGCAGCCTGGTCAATATGCAGTTTCTACAAGCAATAGAAATTTTGAAGGGCGTCAAGGCAAAGGTGGACGGACATTTTTAGCGAGTCCATTAACTGCTGCCGCAACTGCCATCAACGGCGTTGTTACTGATGTTAGGACAATGTTGGGTTAATCATGGTCACAGACGAAGTTTGGAAACTCCCTGCAATTGTTAATCGCTATCTGTCCTATCGTGCTGCCATTCCGCTTGCGCAGGAACAGATTGGCATCATGATGTCGATACTTAAGACAAGACAACAGCCGATTGAAAAATTTCTAGATCTGGGCTGTGGCGATGGAATCCTTGGAGCAACAATTCTTGGCGAATATCCATTGGCTCAAGGTGTGTTTGTAGATTTCTCTGAACCCATGCTTGAACAAGCGCGTGAGGGATTAAAAGAATATTCAAATCAACTTGCGCTTGAGAATCTCGATTATGGAGATTCTGCTTGGGTAAACAGAATCCAGCCTCACGGTCCGTTTGATGCGATTGTTTCGGGCTATTCCATTCATCATCAGCCTGATACACGTAAGCGTCAGGTTTATCAAGAAATTTATTCTCTGCTTAAACCTAATGGCTGGTTCATTAATATTGAACACGTTGCTTCTGCGGCTCAACTTAACATAGATTTGTTTGAGAATCATTATGTGACTGCACGTTATTTCATTGAAAAAAATAATGGTGGTACACGCACAATTGAACAGATCGCAGAAGATTATACTGACCGTCCCGATGCAGCCGCGAACATTTTATCGCCAACAGAAGTTCAATGTGATTGGTTGCGCGAGATTGGTTATGAAGAAGTAGATTGTTACTTTCGTATCTATGAACTCGCTGTCTTTGGCGGACGCCGCCCAAACAACTAAAGGAAATCAAAATGGCTCAATTTACAACTCTTACTTCCCGCATCATGCCTGTTCCTATCAATGACATTGATACCGATCAGATCATCCCTGCACAATTCTTGAAAGTCACAGATAAGAACAATCTCGCCGATGCTCTTTTTTATAACTGGCGTTATAACGACGATAAATCATTGAAAGAAGATTTTGTTATTAATAAACCAGAGTCAAAGGGTTGTCAGATTCTTTTGGCTGGTGACAACTTCGGCTGTGGTTCGAGCCGTGAACATGCACCGTGGGCGCTGACTTCATTCGGATTCCGTGCCGTTATCTCTACCTCCTTCGCAGATATTTTTCGCAATAACTCTTTGAAGAATGGTCTCATCCCCATTATCGTAGATGATGAGACTCATAAGATGTTATTTGACCTTGTGGAAGAAGCGCCTCGTGCTGAACTGACCGTTGATCTGGCGTCACAGACATTATCCTACCCCGGTGGCTCGATTACTTTCCCGATTGACTCGTTTAGTAAAACCTGTCTGCTCAATGGCGTGGATGAACTCGGCTACATCCTCGGTTTTGAAAAACAGATCGCAGAATTTGAAGCAGGAGCGTAATTCTTATTCTGAATTACAAAAGGCATCAACATGGATTTACCCCTTATCCAAATCTACGATACCACTCTGCGCGATGGGACTCAATCCGAAGGCTTCACGCTTTCGAGCAATGACAAGATTCGCATTGCACAAAAATTAGATGACCTCGGCGTTGCATTCATCGAGGGCGGTTGGCCTGGCTCAAATCCGAAAGATGTTGAGTTCTTTGAACGCGCCCGCGATATGCAATGGAAGAATGCACTCATTGCTGCATTTGGTTCCACGTGCCGCGTCAAAGGTGGCCCTGAAGATGATGCCAATATCAAAGCCCTGCTCGATTCGCAAACGCCAGTCTGTACCATCTTCGGCAAAACGTGGACGCTTCATGTAAAAGAAGTTTTACTCACTACGAATGACGATAATCTTCGTATCATCGAGCAATCTGTTGCCTATCTCAAATCTAATGGCAAACGCGTTATCTATGATGCCGAACATTTCTTCGATGGCTATAAAACAGATTCAACTTACGCGCTTGAAACTTTGCAGGCCGCGATTCGCGGTGGAGCAGAAACTGTCGTCTTGTGTGATACCAACGGCGGAACTTTACCGTGGGAATTAGAACGCATCATTCATGACTTGAAGCTGGTCATAAAAACTCCATTCGGAATCCACACTCATAACGACTCTGAGTGTGCGGTTGTCAATTCGTTGACGGCGATTCGTGAAGGCGCGATTCAAGTGCAAGGTACGATCAACGGAGTAGGTGAGCGTTGTGGTAATGCCAACTTATGTTCGATCATCTCAGATCTTGAATTGAAAATGGGATATCAATGTTTGCCAAAAGGCAAGCTTGAAAATTTATATGACTTGTCTCATTTTGTAGCTGAGGTAGCGAATATATCACCTGATGAACATTTGCCTTTTGTTGGAAAATCTGCATTTGCTCATAAAGGCGGAGTCCACGTTGCGGCAATGAGACGCAGTGTCCAATCCTATCAACATGTGGAACCTGAAAAGATCGGCAATAAAATGCGCGTGGTAGTTTCTGATCTGTCGGGCCGTGGTAATTTATTAAGCAAAGCCGAAGAACACGGTGTGGAAGTGGAAGGCGAAGAAGTGCTTCCAATTCTTAACGAGATCAAGGAACTTGAATCTCGTGGCTTTTCTTTCGAAGCTGCAGAAGCTTCTGTGACGATGATGTTAAAGCGTCAGGAATACGGTTATAAAGCTCCGTTTGAATTAGTGGATTTTTCTGTGAATGTCGAACATAGACAAGGACGTGGCATCTTTGCGGAAGCAACAGTCAAAGTGAAAGTGCAGGGAGAATTATTTCACACTGCGGCGGAAGGCAATGGACCTGTCAACGCATTGGACAATGCATTGCGAAAAGCATTGGTCAGTTATTATCCGCAGCTTGCCAATTTTCATTTGTCTGATTACAAAGTCCGTATTCTGGATTCAGATCACGGCACCGAAGCCATTACCCGCGTCTTGATCGACACGCGTAACGACACTGGCCGCTGGAGCACCGTGGGTGCAAGTACGAACATTATTGAAGCAAGTTGGCGCGCGCTAGCAGATTCAATTGAATATGGGTTGCTAGTAGCACATTAAATAAAATCTCATGTCGTTGCGAGGGCGTGCTTGTTCTATGCCCGAAGCAATCCCATCGCAACGATATACACAAGGAAAATAAATGAATTTCAACATTACCCTCCTCCCCGGCGATGGCATCGGCCCCGAAGTGGTCGCTGAAGCCGTGCGTGTATTAGATGTGATCGCCAGCAAATATAATCACACCTTCAAATTCATCGAACGATTAATGGGCGGATGTTCTATTGATAAATATGGCTCATCACTTACAGATGAAACGCTTGCAGATGCTCAATCTGCACATGCAGTTTTGTTGGGCGCAGTCGGTGGACCAAAATGGGATGATCCGTCGGCGAAAGATCGCCCTGAGCGTGGACTGCTTGCGCTTCGCAAAGGACTCGGCGTGTTTGCAAATCTTCGCCCTGTCAAAGTGCACCCTGCATTAATTGATTCGTCTCCACTGAAGCCAGAGAAACTCAAAGGTGTGGATATTCTTGTGGTGCGTGAATTGACTGGCGGCTTGTATTTTGGTCAACCGAAGATGCGTGAGATGAAAGATGGTAAGGAACGCGCAGTGGATACGCTTGAATATTATGATTATGAAATCAAACGTGTGATGGAATTAGCTTTTACTTTAGCAAAGGGCCGCAAGAAAAAAGTCACTTCTGTAGATAAAGCCAATGTGCTGGAATCATCACGCATGTGGAGACAGATCGCGACTCAAATTGGAAAAGAGAATCAGGATATAGAACTCGAACATATGCTTGTCGATACCGCATCAATGCGGCTGATCACCGGGCCAGTGTTTATGGACGTGGTCGTCACTGAGAACATGTTCGGCGATATTCTCACGGATGAAGCGTCTGTGTTGGCAGGCTCAATGGGGATGTTGCCATCTGCAAGTTTGGGTGAATCAGGCGTCGGGTTGCCCCACGAAGCGCGCGCGGGACTTTACGAACCGATCCACGGGTCCGCGCCAGATATTGCAGGCAAGCAAATCGCAAATCCGATCGGCACGATTCTTTCATCGGCCTTGCTGTTACGTTATTCACTAAAATTAGAATCAGAAGCAGTTGCAATTGAAAAAGCTGTTGAACAAACGATCACAGACGGCGCACGGACTGTGGATATCGGTGGCAAGTTAACAACCCGTCAGATGACGGATGAAATCATCAAAAATTTATAAGGAGAATTAAGTTATGGGAATGGAATCGAAATTTATCTGGAAGAATGGCGAACTTGTGCCATTTGAACAAGCGACGTTGCACTTTCTTACACCTGCACTGCATTATGGCGCGGCGGTGTTTGAAGGTATTCGATCATATAACACACCAAAAGGCCCAGCCATTTTTCGTTTGCGTGAACATGTCGAAAGATTATTTGACTCAGCACGTGTGCTTGGCTTCCGCGAATTTCCATGGGATGTAGATGATTTGGTCAAAGCCCATAAAGATACTGTGCGAGCCAACGGATTTAACGATTGTTATGTCAGACCGTTAATATATCTTGATCAAGGCGGCTGGAACTTAAATGTAGATAGCGGCAGGCCATCATTAATGATCGCGGTCTGGCAGTGGAACAATTATCTCGGTGATGATGCGCTTGTAAAAGGAATCCGCGCGAATATTTCTTCATTCACAAGACATCATCCGAATGTGAGTATGACGAAAGCCAAGATCGCTGGTAATTATGCCAACAGTATTCTCGCAAAGACTGAATCAGAAAGGCTTGGATTCCAGGAAGCCATTATGCTTGATCCTCAGGGATATATCGCCGAATGCACAGGTGAGAATCTATTTGTGGTTCGTGACGAGAAAATTTATACCCCATCTACCGCGCCTGTGTTGGAGGGTATTACCCGCCATTCTCTCACGACGATTGCCAATGATCTGGGATATGAAGTGAAGGAAGCGCCAATTTCTCGTGACCAGCTTTATATTGCAGATGAAGTTTTTGTGTGCGGTACCGCGGCCGAGTGCATTGGCTTGAGCGAGATCGATTTCCGCAAGGTCGGCAATGGCAGTACTGGTCCTATCACGAAAAAGATTCAGGACGTATATCACGATGCGATCCGCGGTAAGATCGCCAAGTATGAAGAGTGGTG
>JACMLM010000054.1 GCA_014379595.1 Anaerolineales bacterium | reverse complement strand
TTTATTCGATTTTAGTGTTGCAGTTTGCAATTTAGTCTGAATTTGCATGGATTATGTCATCTCATAGCAATCTCAGGGAGGTTCTTAAACATGTTGTTTCTGAGAACGCGGTGTTAGGCGGCTTTCGCCGCGTGCAGAAGTGATCGCCGAACGTTTGAAAGCGCAGCCGTGGCCTCCCAATACGTGCTTCGCGTCCCTTGTCATTGGTCCATTGGCAATGCTTTTAGTGGCGGGCGTGTCGACCACCAGATGCAGGCCAACAACACCACCTGCAACGGAAGGCGAATGACAAGCGCCCAATACGGGATCGTTGGAAACAGATCTGCATGCTGCAACATATAGACGTTTGCCGGTGTGACAGCCACGGTCAGCAGGATAAGGCACCACCCCGCGGCGCGGCGCGTCCGTGGGAACAGAATCCCTACGGCCCCGAGCAGCTCAAACACACCGCTCGCCAGCACGAGCAGTCGGGGTGCGGGCAACCACGGCGGAACAATCTTCATTTCAAGATCTGTAAAGACGAAGTGCGCGAGACCGCCGGCAAAAAACCACAAGAAAACAAATCCAAGTACAAGTAATCTCGCGAGGCCCAGTTTCCCCGCGCTGCCGAAGGCTTTCTTCACGTATCCCTTGACAGCACTAATCCACATTAGCTGGTTCTCCGCGAACACCACGAATAAAAAAGAAATAAAAAGCTAGGCAGGCGAGTATGCAGAGAAAAACAACACCACATCCTGTTCCTATATATCTTGGAACTCGTGATTTTTTGGATTGCGTATTTATGGTTTCGTTGACAATCATTTTATTTACCAGTGATAACAATTTACTCTTACCAAGCGCCTAACGGTTTGCGTTAGCGGCGGGTTGCCACGAGAACCGACTAACGAAACGGAAAACGTCTTCGAGCGGAAAAATGCCGCGAAACGGAACGTGGCAAATCGTCCGTTGCACGCGATGTTGGGCAGGTTTTGAAAGAGGGTTTTGAACTTGAACTTGGTACTTTATTTTGCTTATTAGCCTTTGATTTTGTTTATAAAATTCTGAATCCAATTCCTTTGGGGTGGCGTTGGGAAAATGAGAATCTTGTATTAGTAGCATTTTCAAGATGGGCTTGTCTCTACTCAAGCCACATAGTTTTTTTATTTTGACTTATTTGAAAATCAATGAAATCTTGAGCTTTATTCTTTACAAAAAGAGTTGCCTGTGGGTGATTAATAGCTTCTTGCAATAAATTGAGCCAAAATCGTTTTTCTTCTTCATTGATTGTAATGTTTAATATTCTATTTATCATCCAGACTGTTAAAGGTGTTGGGTAACGATTAATAGACTCGATTAATTGTTTTGAATAGTTTGGTAATTTTTCAAGCGCATGGACAAGCGGCCCTGGGGTACCAATATCAAAACGAGGGTCAATCTCGTCGCTGTTAGATAATCTCTCAATAGTAAAAAATAACATTTCCTTGATTTTTTGGGGCTCATCAATTTTTTCAAGCTCATCTATCAAGATGTAAAGACGCTCGAATCCAGTATTTGCCTCAATAATATCTAGATTGAAGTCATGCGGCGTTAGTAAATTCAAACTAGATTCTATTTCTTGAAGTGTTTTAGACATAGAAAATCATTGACCTCATGCACTAAATGCCTAACTAGCGTTTAGACGGTCAGTTCCGACTAACTGCCTATAGACAGACCGTTCCAACTACATCGTCCCTGTTAGGGGAAACGCCTAATTCAATTAGGACGTTAGGCTGCCCTGCAGAAACTGTGCGATGTGGAATCAGGTCTCTTTTATTGGTTGAAGCGGGCTAGTATTTTGCGAGATCGGCATCGTAAAATAAAATGTTGTGCCTTTTCTAAACTCACTTTCAAACCAAATCTTGCCGCCTTGAAGTTCGATCAAATTTTTTGTAATACTTAAACCTAACCCTGTGCCTGGAGCTTCGCGCACCTTATCATCTGCTGAGCGGAAGAATTTACTAAATAATTTTTCCTGGTCTTCAGGTGCCATGCCCAATCCATTATCCTGCACTTTCATTTGGATCATCCCATTTGCTTGCATAGCCTGTACATGCACCACGCCGCCCTCAGGTGTATATTTGTTTGCGTTGCTAACCAGATTTGTAAGAATTTGTGAAAAGCGGTTTCTATCACACCATATTTTGGGGAGACCTTCTGGTATATCCAAAGAAACCGTTTGATTTTTTTGGTCGATTTGGGTTCTGGTTAAATTTACTACTTCATCTACCACATCCCACACGGGCACCGAGCGCGGCTCAATGCGGATATTGCCGCTTTCAATGCGTGAGATATCAGTCAGGTCTGAAACGAGAGTTGCCATTCGATTCACATTGTTGCGAACCGTCGTTAGAAAGGTGATTTGATTTTCGTTCAATGGGCCTGTTGCGCCTGCAAGCATCAGATCACTATAGCCTTTGATGGATGTCATCGGCAGCTTGAGTTCGTGTGACACAACGGATACAAACTCTGATTTGGACTTATTCGCCAAAACCGCATCATCTCTCGCCTCAGCCAGTTCCTGCGTTCTCTGTTCGACTCGCTGCTCGAGGCTAGTATACAGTTCGTTCAGTTCCCCGGTCATTTTGTTGAAATTTTCGCTTAGTACGGTAATCTCATCTTTGAACAGGAAATAAGATGGATTTACGCGTTGATCAAAATCACCCTGGCTGATGCCTGAAGTAGCATCGGTCAACTGAACAAGCGGACGAGTAAATGTAACGAATGCCGCGATCCAGAACCATAATGCAGTTAATGCGAATACACCAGTAACTGCAAATAATATCCACTGGATATTTTGTTTCAAGCCAAACAACTGGTCTACTGGCTGCGTGACCAAAACCGAACCTTGTTGGTTGCCTGAAATGGTCAACGGGTGGCCCAGCAGACGATATTCCTTGCCATCACTGTAATTGACGTTTTGTGCAGGTTGTTCTGCGCTATCAAGAAAGCCCTCGTTGATCAGTCTTTCATATTCAGTTGCTTTATCGATCGTGGAGACGACAATTGAATTATCTTTAACAATGGCAATATCGGTATTAATGATCGAGCTGATATTTTCTATATAAGCCTCGTCCATATAAAAAGCCGTCAACACGACGCCCATCAATTCATTCGTCTGTGGGCTGTAAACGGGAGCAGCACCAATGATCTGCGAGCCTTGTGCCGAGATCGCTACACCGCTGACAGCAGTTTTATCAACCAGCGCCGAAAGGATTAATGCCTCGCGAATTCGCAGCGCATCTTCACTTACCTGTAAGCGCCGTGTGACCGATGGGCCGCCATAAAAGAAAGCCTGATCTCCGCTCTTAAAATTCGCTGAGTATAAAGACAGCTCTTGAAGCCGCAGGTCTTCCTTGGTTTGCAGTAAAAGATTGCCAGAGGAATTATTTAGAAAGATGCCCGTAACCTCCGCTTGATCAGCCAGTAGGGCTGCATTGTTACGTGCCAAAATTTCCGAATTCTCAATCAGTGCGCCAACAGAATCCGCGATCTCGGCCAGTCTACGGTCTGCTTCCTGTTCAATGCGGCCATTGATAATACGGTTCGTAAGCGGGGAGAGGATCACCACAAGCAAAAGAATAGTACCCGCGAGCGGGAACACCAGCTTTGCCTGAATATTAAGATATTTATCTTTGATCAATTTTTGAATTGCAAGCATATATATTTTTATCCAGTTCTGCGTCTTAGGAAGAACACTCCAACAAAGATCAATACAATAATAAGAATACCTACAACAACCCACACAAATGGGGATATTGCCGGGTTTGTGTCTTCGGAATTTATACCTGGTGCCATCACCATGAAATCAGGGTTTAATGAGGCCGCAGGAACTTCGTTATTCACGGCAGGCAATACATTTTTCAAATAGAAGACAACTGCATCTGCATCTTCTTGCGTAAGCGATGAGTATACGTACCATGGCATAAGGATCAGGCGGCGCCCATCTTTGCCTATGCCTGCGACCAATGCACGCTTGATCTCCTCTTCTGTCCAATCGCCGATGCCTGTTTCTGTATCTGGTGTAATGTTACCGCCGTACACAATTCCCCATGGACCTTCATAAGGTTGTCTGCCGCCGAGATGTTTTTCCATAACAGCCGCGCCAGTGGCAGGGTCAGCAGGGGTGTGACAATCGGCGCATCCCATAACACTATTGACGAGATATGCACCACGCGCAGCTTTATCAGTTCCATCTGGAGCGATAATGCCGTTTGTGTAGGGTAGGGTAGGCATCCCTTCGGTATTTACTGTTTTTTCAGGAACTTTATTACTTACTATATTAACGGAGCGCATGAACGAAACCACTGCATCCAGGTCTGCATCGGCCATGCCGTTATAAACATGATAAGGCATTACAGGAAATAAGGTTTTGCCGTTGATATCCAGCCCCGTCTTGATCGCGATCTTCACCTGTTCATCTGTCCATGTGCCGATGCCAGTGCTATCGTCTGAAGTGAGATTGCGGGTGTATACAGCACCTGCAGGCCCCAGGTCAAATACGCGTCCGCCTGCGATAAATTTATCTATATCAAGGGCAGCGTTGCCATCAAATGCGAGGGTTTGTATCTGTTCGAGTGTGAGTGTTTGAGGGTTTTGATACTCTGCTTTATCAGGAGTATGGCAGGAAGTGCACCCCGCAATGGTGGCAATATATCTTCCTTGAGAATTTATATCACCTTGAAGGTTGCTGCCTGCATTTGCAGGTTGAGAAAGAGAGGTAAGACCAATAAAAGCAAGTATAAAAGCAAGGGTAAGAATAAGAAAATTTCTCATGGCAACTGTCCTTTAATAGGTGTTCCTGATGCAATTACACTGCATCGGCGGCGAAGATGTATCAGACCTCTTGCAAAAGTCTTTGTTTAGTTCCGTCAGTAGTTGTACTGCTGACGGTTCGGCACGCTTCGCGAACTGCCGAAAAAACTTCTTAATAAACGTACTTATGCAAGAAGTCCATTAATTTCATATAATTATACAACCCAGACCCATTAAAAAAGTATTCAAATTTGATAACAAAAAGCCCGCCGCAGGGACAGGCTTTTCGAGGCGGAATCATGATAGAGGTTGGGATGGATTCGCTGCGCGAGCTTTGGTGATGCTGTTAAGGAGGATCAGCCCAAAGGTGCTGGTCAGGCCGATGAGCAGGCCTCCGATCCAAATTGCTTGTGGAAATAAATTATCGTTCAAGAATCCACCGATGAGAGGTGCGAGCGTGCGTGCCAACCCCCAGCCTAACCAATAAATAGACATATATCTGCCGCGCAAATCTGCGGGTGCGGTATCGGCAACATATTTACTGGCGGTGGGAACAACGGTGAGTTCGCCAAATGTCAGCAGAACCATGCTAAGCCAAAAGCCCCAGAAGCCTGTCATGAGTGCCACGCTGCCAGTGCTGACCGCATAAATGAGCATTCCTGCCGCAGCAACGGGAAGTGTGTTGTAGCGCCGTGTCACTTGCGTTACAGAATATTGAATGAAGACACACATGAGCGCGTTGGTTGTGGGAATCCAGCCATAGATGGCTTCGGAAACATTGAAATTTGTTTTTGCATAAACAGGCATGAGGATCCATAACATGGTGGGGGCGATGAGTCCCATGGCTGCAAGGGCGACAAATGCAATATAACCTTTATCGCGGAACACGCGACCGTATCCTTCCGGACTTTTTACCTGCTCTGCTAAAGAATTGTTTTTTATTTCGCTGTGAGTTTTGTCGAGCGTTTCGTGTGCGAGGAAGAAGAGTAACAAGCTATAAATAAGGAAACCCGCCGTCGCACCATAGAACGCGAGGTTGTATGAAGTGGATGCGAGAAATCCGCCAACGGCTGGGCCTAATGCGAACGCGGCATTGTTGGCAATGCGATTGATGGCATAGGCATCTGTCCGTTTTTCGGAGGGGATCATATCTGCGAGCATCGCATCGGCTCCTACTTGATACAGCGGATTCGATAAGCCGATAAATATCATGAGCAAAACAAATTGTGGATATGTCTCTGCTCGCATCAAAAGAAAATAAGCAACTCCGTTCATGGCGAGGCTGGAGACCATCACCACTTTGCGCCCGATTTTGTCTGCTAATGTACCTGCAAGAACAGAAGAGAAAAGCCCAGTGCCTGCATTGATCGCAATAAGCGTAGCCACAGTGCTGAGCGGCAGATTAAGCTTCCCGCTGGCGTAAATAAGCAGAAATGGCCAGATCATACTTCCACCTGCCGTACTGATCACAATACCCACGATCATCAACCAGAATTGACGTGGGTATTGGTTATAAAGATTTTTTAGTTTGGAGATCATAAATGGATTGTATCAAAGTGAACACGAGTCTTTTGACTCGTGTTCACCTTGAATTTGGCAGGGATTAACGATCTTTATTTTTTATTTGTTTTATATTGTCTTCCGCGGTCAACCGTACGGCGTTCTCGTACATACGTCATCGCAGGAACCCCATAGCCACAGCTTGTAGTTGTCTTGTCAACCTGGATTTCGATCACTTGTCTGGGAGTTAACTTTATTTCATTTGACCCGTTTTTCAGTAATTCTTTGCCAAGTGTATGCTGGTCAATAGGCGTGATGGTCGCTTTTCCATACAAGCGCACGATGGCCGCATCGTCCTCTTCAAATGAACATATCATCACCGTAATCGGACTGCCCGCACTTATGTGATTGGCAGTTTCATTTCCGCTGCCTGTGTAATCCAGAAACGCCACACAATTGGAGTTTATGATGTGTAAACGTGTACCGCCTTTGGGAGAAATATTTATTGGGCCGAGTCCCTCGGAAATATCTGCTGTGGTCGGAGCAGAGGTCCCAACAAAAAATACTGGTGAGTTTTTGATCAACTCCGCTTGCTCATCAGTAACAGATGTGAAAAATGATGCCATGTAAGGTTTTACCTTTCTTGATAGTTTATGAATTGGTTGAATGTTTATGCAATAGCCGTTTCGGTGCAGTCAATTCCCATGCCACGTGAATATGGAAGCTCAAATCTTCATCGCTGATTTGATTTAATTCAATGCCCACCCAGCCGCGTACACCAACATAAGGCGGCTTGAAAAAGGTCCTTGGTACAGTTTGGATCAATTCAGCTTGAACACCAGACGGGCAGGGAATCCATACGGCGATATGACCGTCATTATGATGGTTGTTAGCAAACATGACGAATACCTTTTTATAGACGAAGAATGTTGGCTCGCCGTGCGAAATCTTCTCGCTCGTTTCAGGCAGTTGAGAACAAATATATCTTACTCTTTCCAATTCTTTATCACTCATGTATATTTTTCCGCCATTTTTCTAACCGTGTTTATACTACGCAACGTCGCTTTTGCACCGATTGCTTTTTCAAGAATTGCATTGGAAAATTTTGATTCGCTTTGCTTCTTTTGGCACATCCAGTAAATTTCACGTCCGTGGACATGAAAAGCATCGATTTCATTTTGCAGAGCCATCAATTTTTGTTTCGCCTGATCGTCAATTGGATTCGCTATGAATGCAATGTTAAGCGCCGTAGCTGTATCAAGTTGTACTTGAGGAAAAGGCTTGTGTTTCGAGATCTCATCTAATTCAGCATTGGTTCTGATGAAAGTAGCAACTTCGTATCCTAATGCTTCGTGTAGCTTCGTCTCAATTTTCTTTTCAAGAGTTTTAACATTTCCTGCTTTTGCATCAAAGACTAAATTTCCGCTGGCGATAAAAGATTCAACATTCTTCAATCCAAGTGACTCAAATAGCTGAATCAACTGGCTCATTTTGACATTATGTCCACCAACGTTGATAGCTCGAAGGAATGCGATATATCGTGACATTATTTAAATCTTTTCCTTATTTAACAGCTTATACATAAATACAGTTGAATGTAGTGAGCCATCTGTGCTGCGCGCATATTCGGGGATTGTGCCTGCTCGTGTATAACCTAGTTTGGAATATAAGCGTTCTGAAGGATCGCCTTCTCTTGTATCAAGGATTAATGTAGTTCGCTCTGCCTGTTTTGCTTCAGCCTCGATAGCCTTCATAAGCGCTTGACCGACTCCTTGTCCGCGATGAGAAGTATGAACCATGAGCTTTGCAACTTCCGCACGATGACTTCCGTTTGGACGGCTAGCCATGTCAAGTTGAACAGTTCCAACAATGACGTCATCACTTTTCGCAATGAGCAGAATCCGATAAGAACCTTTCAATGCAGTCACAACTTCCTGCCAATATTGGACAGCCTCTTCAGAAGGGAGTGGATGAAGAAAGCCAATGGATGCTCCATTGGTAACAGCATCCTGTAAGAGTTTGGCCAGTTTCGGAATTATTTGAATGGCATCGTCAGAAGTCAGCCGTTGGATGTCTGTCATGGGGTGGCGTCAACGGGCAGCACTAAATACCGAACAACTTCCTCCTCACGGATGGCAGGAGGAAAATTATAGCCATAATCTATGCGGACGATCTTTCCCTGATCCACTTGCAGAGTGGTACTTGATGTTTGATCTTTATTGATAAACACTAATGCATATGTTCCTGCAGGATAAATCTCGTCAGAATATGCTGCATCTGAAACTTCATATACCGCATATAACGCAGATACATCTATGCCATCCCAGCTTTCAAAATCGCTCTTCCTCAAAAAATGACCTTCCGAATCTAATATCGGGAGGGCTTCTACAACTGTTCCCGCAGTTTCATTATCCAGGCATTGCGGCGGCCCTCCAAGCGCTTCATTAAACGCGCAGGGCGCTTGATTAAATTCGATAACAGATTTCAACTCATCTTTATCCCCTCGCAGCACAATGTCAATGATGTTATCCAACTCAGCTGTACCTGTTGAGTTGGTAGAAGTTGCATTTGAAGCATCACAGGCAGATAATATAACCGCAGCAATTACCATAAATATTGCAAGGCGGTTGATCTTCTTTGTTATTAGCATTATCAATCTCCTTTGATTTTGATTGTCTTAAGTTTTGATGATGTTAAATTATAGCATTGACTCAATTTAACAAAAAATCTCCGAGTTCTCTAAGAACTCGGAGATTTGTGATTCGAACTTTATCTTCTTCCGCCGCGATCCCCATCACCGCTTCGGCCACGATCACCGCCGCCGGGGCGTCCACCGCGATCGTTGCCGCGATTACCGCCACCAGGACGAGGTCCGCTCTTGCGGGCATCCTTCTCGCGTGCCTCTTCAGCAGACCAGCCTTCGAGCACAGCTTGTCGTGAAAGACGGATCTTGCCTTGTGGGTCAATGTCTGTAACCATAACGGTCAATTCATCGCCCATATTCGCAACATCTTCAACTGCGTTGACGCGCTCACTTGCAAGTTGTGAGATATGTACGAGTCCATCAACACCGGGCAGGAGATTCACAAATGCACCGAATGCTTCAATGCGAACAACTTTGCCTGTGTAGATATTTCCAATTACCACAGACTCAGTCAGCCCTTTCACGCGTTCCTCTGCGATCTTCGCGCCCACGCTGTCTGTTGAAGCGATGTATACCGTGCCGTCTTCCTGAATGTCGATCTTGGTATTGGTCTCTTCCTGCAGCGAGCGGATATTCTTGCCGCCGGGGCCAATGAGTGCGCCGATCTTATCAATCGGAATTTTTACAGTGATGATGCGCGGTGCATGCGGTTTCAAGTCAGCGCGTGGTGCATCCAATGCCTCGAGCATCTTTTCCATAATGGACATGCGTGCAGTATTCGCTTGTGCCAATGCTTCTTTCATCATTTGTGTGCTCAAGCCGCTGATCTTAATGTCCATTTGTAAAGCGGTGATGCCTGCCGCTGTGCCAGCTACTTTGAAGTCCATGTCACCGAGGTGATCTTCGGTGCCTTGAATGTCGGTCAAAATTTTATAGCGGCCAGTTTCATCGGTGATGAGTCCCATGGCTACGCCAGATACAGGAGCCTTGATCGGCACGCCTGCATCCATTAATGCTAATGTCGAACCGCAGACTGAACCCATCGAGGTCGAGCCATTGGACGACAATGCTTCGGATACAACACGAATTGCATATGGGAAGGATTCTTCGGCCGGGAGCACAGGCTCAAGCGCACGCTCTGCCAACGCACCATGCCCAATCTCGCGCCTGCTTTGCCCACGAAGCATTTTGACTTCACCTGTGGAGAAAGGCGGGAAGCTATAGTGATGCATGTATCGCTTTGTCTTATTGGGGGATAAATTATCAAGTTCCTGTGCTTCACCTAACGTGCCCAGTGTTGCAAAGGATAATATCTGTGTTTCACCGCGTGTGAATAAACCTGTACCGTGTGCACGTGGAGAGAGTCCCACCTCGCACCAGATCGGGCGGATGTCAGTAGGGGTACGGCCATCAGGACGTTTGCCCATGCTTAAGATTCTTTCACGAACAATTTTGTGCTCGGCTTCGCTAAATGCAGATTTAACATCTTTTGATAAAGGTGCTGTTGAATCACCTTCCACAATTAATTCAGCAACAACCGCTGCTTGTAATTCATCCATGCCGCCGTAGAATTCTGATTTGTTCAATGGTTTATCAAGCAATTCATTCATCTTCGCGCTGACAGAGTCAAAAACTTTCTTTTGTAACTCTTCATTCGCAGTGGTGATGGTTGCTTCACGTTTTGGCTTGCCAATTTCGGCTTGCATCTTGAGCTGTAGATCAATGATCGGCTGAATGGACTGATGTCCCAATTCCAACGCGGCTACCATTACATCTTCTGGGATTTCGTTCGCGCCGCATTCAACCATGAGAATCGCATCTTTGGTGCCGGCAATTCTTAAATCTAAATCGGATGCTTCCATTTCTGCAAAAGTTGGGTTCAGCACGAATTCACCATTTACACGTCCAACACGCACAGCACCGACGGGTCCGCCCCATGGAATATCCGAGATCATGATCGCAGCAGAGGCGGCGTTGATCGCAAGAATATCAAGTGGATTCACGCCATCTGCTGAAAATGAATACATAATCACTTGAACTTCATTACGCATCCCATGCGCAAAAAGTGGACGCAATGGACGGTCCGTAAGGCGCGCTACAAGAATAGAATCTGTAGAAGCGCGGCCTTCTCGTCTGAAGAATGAACCGGGGATCTTTCCACCAGCATACATGCGTTCTTCAAAATCAACGGAAAGGGGAAAGAAGTCAATTCCTTCACGCACGCCGCCCATGGTGGCTGCTGCGAATACAGTTGAATCTTCCACGCTGAATGTGACTGCGCCGCCAGCTTGAGCGGCTAATGTGCCGGTCTCAAAAGTGAAGGTACGCGTTCCCACAACAGCTGAGTAACGTTTTAATTCGGGTTTCATATATTGTCTCCTGAAGAGCGGAGCGATTCCGCCCATCACAATTAACTTCCCGCCAGTGGTCAGGGACTGAAGAGTATGAACAACCAAAGAGTTATTCACGCTATTCAATTCCTGACTGCGGGTCTCTCCTCTCCCCGCGGGAGAGGGTATTAAACAAGACCCTAAAGGTCTTTGAGACCTTTAGGGTCTTTCACTAACTACTTACGGCGGAGCTGTAATCGTTCGGTTACGCTTAGATAGTTCTGGTAGTTGCTTGAGCGCAAGTACGTGAGCAATCGGCGGCGTTGACCAACCATTTTGAGCAATCCACGGCGGCAGGATTGATCCTGTTTGTTGCTTCGCAAATGCTCGGTGAGTTGAGTAATGCGATTGGTCAGGATAGCGATTTGCACTTCAGGCGAACCGGTATCCTTGTCGTGGCGATGAAAATCCTCGATCGCCTTGGTCTTAACTTCTTTTGCAAGTGGCATGACGTATGCTTCCTTTCTTTGAGATATTGGCGGCAAAGAGTGCCGCACATCGCAGGTCTCCGTGCCCACAGCGCAAACCGTAGAGCAGGACCAGTCACGGGCGGAGATTATACCAGAAAAACCAGTTGCTCAAGCCGCCGTCTCGGCGGCGCTTGTAAGGTAAATCATGCGCCGAGGACGGCACCTACAGCAACTAGCGAAAACCTAGCGTCTCAACTGCGCCAGATGCCCCTCAAAATGCTCTGTTATATAATGGAAAATACGCTCGAGACTCACTTCACCTGATAGCATGGTGACAAACTCTGGTGGATATACCGCCGACTTTGACAGGTCTTCCTCTCGCGTCCGCTTCAAACGGGACATGAGCCTGATGTGGCCTGCCTCATAAGCCTTGATCAAACTCTGACGGCTGATTCGCTTGTTCTTGCGGGCATAGAGTCCGTTTATGCGTTCGAGATATTTCGCTGGGATGTAAGTTAATCCAAATTGAAATAATCCATGTGCATTGGCGATCATCCAGCTTTCAAAGGCAAGAGTAGGCGGCCCAAGCGTGATGTGAAACAGCATATCGCCAACGTTCCAATCTGGGTTATCGGTGGGGAGGGAATACTCAGATTCAGGAATGGAATTTACCAATGAAACAAATCTATCGCGAGTCTCTTCCATTTCCTGTGCAAGAATTTCTTTCTTAGACATTTACACCTCGATCTGAATTGCGCTTCCGCTTTCGTAGCGGCGTAACCCTGTGTTGAATATAAAAATTGCTAAACTGAGAAATCCAATTGCACCTAATAACAATTGACCAAGTGTAGTCCACGTAAATGCGCGGATAAATTCGGCTGGGATTGCTCCCATCAATGCGGCGGGGATGATCGTAAACAAAATCAATTTAGCGTAGCTGTCAAATAATGTGATGGGATAAATTCCGAATGTTAGCATGGCGTTGAGTACGAGATTGCTAAAATTTGTCATCATGCCAAACCAGAACGCGAGGCTCTGAGTCAGAATAAGAAATGCCGCAAAAACAGTAGCAGCTAATAGCATAGCGAGAACGAAGCGGGCAAGCCCATCCCAGGTGAAATATCCAGACATGCCGTAGCTGATAAACCCGTAAATAAAATCTCCCATCCCGCTGGCAATTGTGCGGCTGGCGACTGTGTGTAATAAAACAGGGCGGGGTAGTGAAAGATAATAATCGAGGCGGCCTTTGGCGATGATGTCGCTAAGGGTGAAGGCATTGCCAAAGAGTAAGCTGACGAGGCCGAATGCAGAAGCCAGCACGCCGAATGTGACGTACATATCGTTGATGCCCCAGCCACGCACATCTTTGAAGCGGTTGAAGAAGATGATCCAGATCGCAAAGTAGATAAAGTTGTTCGCGATCATGCCGATGACCTGGGTCAGAAACGCACCGCGATATTCCATTGCGGATTGTAAATTTGTTTTCCAGATGGCGATGAGGAATTTTAATTCTTTCATAATGTTATTTTTCCGTCATTGCGAGCAGTTCTTCCCTGGCACCGCCTGCTAGGGCAGGTGTGGCGAAGCAATCTCCTACACTGTGATGGGGATTGCTTCGGTCGCTACCGCTCCCTCGCAATGACGGAGACCTATCCACCATTCACCGTCAACTGTGTTAGCCCGCGACGATAAGCGACTATAAGCAAAAAGACTAACACAAAAATCCAAGCCAGTTGTAATGTCATAACGCTAATAAAGAACTCCGCAGTGGGTGTAACAAATAATCGCGATGGCCCATAGATCGCGCTGGAAAAGGGCAGAAACTTCGCAATGGTTTGCAGCCACTGCGGATAAAAATCCAGGGGAATCAACATGCCGCCGAAGATGAAAGAAAATTTTTGATATATCCATGTAAATGCGGATACATCCTCCACTACGAATGCGGAAAGTCCGATCATGGCGTTGATGCAAAAATGCAAAACCCATGCACCAAGAATTGCAGGCAATGCGATCAAGAATCCTTCGGGGTGATTTGGCGCGCCAACCAGCCACCAGACTGTTAATCCACCGAAGACCGCATTGAGCATAGCGCGGAAAATGGTTTCGCCCATAGCTGTGCTGAATTGATATAAAAGAAAATCATATGGCTTGTTAAGGATGTAAGCTATTGAGCCATCTTTGACACTTTCAGACATCGTGCGTGCAATAGGTGGGCGGCCTAATTCAATTGTCTCGGCCAGCATGAGATACCAAAGCGTATCGCGTAGAGTCAGTCCGCTAATCATGCCGCCATCTGCGCCTGCTGCACTGAATGTAACTTTCCACAGCTGATAGAAAATCCACATGAAGGGGATGATCATTAAGCTGCGGCCAACCAACTCACCGGGATAGGCGAGCGAGTTAATGAGTGTGATTTGAAAGATAGACCAGTATTTTGAGAATGTCTTCATGGTTTCGTGTAGGCAATAGTCATTGTTGTTCGTCCTGAGCGGAGCCGCGTGAATTGCGCGGCGTAGTCGAAGGACAGATTTCAATTAAATTTATATTTTCATAATACATGCGCTTCGACTTCGTTCGACCGAAGAACACGGTCTCACTCCGCTCACATCGTCCCGATGCTCTTTCGGGAGCGAGGATTATCCATCAACGATGAGTTTTCAACTTCCTTATAGATCTTCGCGATGACTTCTTCCAACGGTGGATCGGAAATTGTGATGTCTACAATATCACCAACGCTGGAAAGGTTGAACATGACAAAGTCTACTGGCGTTTTGGTGGTGTCAAATTTTAGTTTTACACCGTAATTTCCAACTTTCAAAATTTCAACACCGTTGATGGCATAGTCTTTGGATACTTCTTCTGCATAACGCACCTCCACCATTTTTGTGGTGAGGAATTTTCGTTTTAAGTTGGAGACTCTATCTTCATACACGATCTGTCCATGATTGACGATGATGACGCGTTTGCATAAGGCTTCAAGGTCACCTGCATCATGCGATGTGAGCAAGACTCCCACGCCTTCTTCTTGATTCATACGCTTGATCGCGTCACGGATGTGCTGCTTGGCGACCACGTCGAGGCCAATGGAAGGCTCATCGAGCAGAAGCAGTTTCGGGCGGTGGAGGAGCGAGGTAGCTACTTCGCAGCGCATACGCTGTCCCAATGAAAGCTTCCGCACGGGCACATCCAATAAATCCTTTATCTCAAATGCTTCCGTGAGATAGTCGATGCGCTTTTTGGTTTCGCGGTCATCCAGTTCATAAATTTTTCCAAATAAAATAAATGTATCCATCGCGGGCAGGTGATACCAAAGCTGTGGCCTTTGCCCAAAGACCGTGCCGATTTGATAGGCGAGTTTTTGGCGATCTATCCACGGTGTGAAGCCAAGCACTTTTGCTTCGCCACTGGTGGGATGCAAAATGCCTGTCAACATTTTTATCGTTGTGGATTTGCCTGCGCCGTTCGGGCCAATGAAGCCGAGCAATTCTCCCGCTTCCATCTGGAACGATAAACTGCGGACTGCTTCGACAGAGCTGTATTCAGGCTTGAACAGCGAGCGGATCGAACCGCTCAGCCCCGCGGCTTTACGTTTGGTCTGAAATGTTTTTTGCAGATTTGATACTTCAATCGATGTCATGTTGTTTTAAAATGGATTGGAGCTCGTGCGAAAATCTTTTACCACAGAGATCACGGAGAAAAAAGAGTTTTAAGAATCTTTTCTCAAAAATCTCTGTGAACTCTGTGGCTATTGTCGCATTGCAATGGGTCAATTTCATAGTATTATAGCGTGAAAGAGGTACTCCATGCGCAAGCTATGTTTTATGATGTTCGTGATGATTTTTCTGCAGGGATGTTCGGGTACGTCCTTTCAGGATGTTTTATTTCCGCCTACGAATACGCCTACTCTTACAGCTACTGCAACCATAACGTTCACGCCGACAGTTACTGCCACTGCTTCGATCACGCCCACCATTACACCTTCAGCAACCATCGTGCGTTTCCCTACACAGGATCCAAACCTGCCAACTGAAACTTTTGTGCCAATCCCTATTTTTATTGGCAATGATACAGCCACCCCTGTGATTCCACCTACGCCGATCAGACCTGGAGCGGGGTTTCTATCCGTTACGATCTCTGATAGGAAAATATTCTGGGGAGAATGTACTCCAAATAAAACCACGATTACTGCGCAAGTGGATGACCCCGAAGAGGTGATCAGTGTGATTATTTTTACGCAAGTTAAATCACTGAAAGCAGAAGATTACACCCCCTGGACTTCAGGCAACGTGCTGTTTGATCATGAAGACGGGACATTTTCCTATACAATGATCGGAAGTGATGTAGAGGGCCATAATCATTATAAAAATTCATGGGTCAGGTTTCAGCTGGTGGCCACGGATATTACTGGTGAGGAAATTGGCCGTACACAAATTTATACAGAAGTGATCGATCTTTCGCCATGTATGTGCTATGAACCTTTGAAGGGATGCCCGATCGCAACGCCAAAGAAGCCATGAAAAAAATATATATTTACATCATCTGTGCTGTTTTGTCTTTTTCTTGTGGGGTCTTGACTCCACTTGCAACTCCAACCCCTGTTTCCACGTCTACAAATATTCCAACGGATATTCCAAGCTCAACGCCTGTTACACCGACAGTGACATTTACCACCACCCCTACCTTGATAGGACAAAAAACGGCAACTCCTACGCCTGAATTCACATTTACACCTGATGCCGTGGCCTCGTTATATTTACTTACCCCAGATACGCGAACACCTGCGCCACAGATGACAGGCTTTCTTTCAGTTAATGTTTCTGAAAAGGAATTTTATAAAAGCGGCCCATGCCTGCCAACTACTGTGAAATTCACAGCACAGGCAGCAGACCTTGGGAATACCGCACATGTTGTGTTGTTTGTGCGCTTTAAAAGCAAACAGTCTTCAGGGGTCACTAGTGAATGGACACATATTGAGATGGCAACAATTGGCGCAGGTACTTATCTGCATGATCTCACAGCGGCTGAAATGAAGGGTGGTTTAACCTTTCAAGAACCATGGATCCAATATCAATTTGTTGCAACCAGAGCCAATACCCGCGAACTCGGGCGGACTGATATTTTTAGCGAGCGCCTTAGCCTGTTGGAATGTAAAGCAACTCCCACACCAGTTTTATCTCCAACTCCTACTGTTTTAATACCGTAAGGGATTTTTAGGGACTCAGCTTTTATATCTAGGCGGGCACTTCGACAAGCTCAGTGCAGGCGTGGACTCTGCCTGGGAGCAGAAAAAACTCGAAGCCAGAAAAATGCTTGAAAATCGCGCAGACTCCCACCTGTCCAGTGCACCCACAAAGATAAGGCATCATTTTATACGCGAGAAACAAGGGTGCAAGAAAAGTATACTTCAAAAGGCAAGCCAATAAGCCGAACATAGCAATG
>JACMLM010000053.1 GCA_014379595.1 Anaerolineales bacterium | reverse complement strand
TTTGCAATTGTTTGTTTTGATGCCAGTACCAATTGCAAGCGGGCATTCTTTATATTTTCATCTTCGGTCTGTAAAACATTCACGGCATGATAGAAAGAGTGAAAGGCATTCGCCAAGTCATACGCATACGCTGCCATTACCAGCGGACGATATTCATTTGCCGCCTGCTGCACAGTCTGTGGGAAGCGTGAGATCAGCTCGATCAACTCAATCTCATGTTTGGTTAATTCGTAGTTGAAGGCTGATGATTTCAGGTTGGATGGTTGGGCGTCAGCTTTCTTTAAAATACTATTCGCCCGCACGTATGCATTCTGAATATAAGGACCTGTTCTTCCATCAAATGATAAGGCTTCGTTGATATCAAAGACGATATCCTTGTTGTTATCTACAGAGAGCAGGGAATAAACCAATGCGCCCAAACCAATTTGGTTGGCGATCTTCTCACGTTGGCTTTCTGGAATATCACCGCTTTTTTCAGATTCCACTGCAAGCACACGCTTCACGGCTTCATCGGCTACATTTTTGAACAATACTACACGTCCGCGTCGCGCAGACATGGCTCCCTCGGGCAGGCTCACAAAGCCATAC
Organism: Anaerolineales bacterium; assembly: GCA_014379595.1. Classification (GTDB taxonomy): domain Bacteria; phylum Chloroflexota; class Anaerolineae; order Anaerolineales; family Villigracilaceae; genus Villigracilis. Next base: position 46,617 of record JACMLM010000053.1, on the reverse strand, counting down.
CCCAGGTGATAGCATTTCTCAGCTTGTGGAAAGCCCCATAATTTAAGAATTGCAAATGCCTGCTGCATATGCAAAGATTGACGCACATCCACAACATAAATCGATCGGTCCACATGATATTGCTCGAATTTCACTTTTGCCAGAGCCAGATCTTTTGTTAAATAAAGAGTTGTTCCATCCGAGCGCAGGATCACGTTCGTGCGATATTTTTCTTTTGTAAGCCCAAGTTTCTCATCGATCTTCACGAGAACGGCGCCGCCTTGTGGACGTTCATCGGTGGCTATATCTTTTGCGATCAACTCATCTACGATGACTTTGGATGGCTCATCCACTTCGCTTTCATAGAACCAAACGTCCATTTTCACATCGAGCATTTTCAAAACATCACGCAATTCTTCCAAACTCCACTCACGAGTTGTCTTCCATAAATCACGCACATATTCATCGCCTGCATCCCATTTGCGATACATCTCGCGGCGTTCGGCATCGTATGCTTCACGTTGAGCAGTTTGTTCAGGCGTTTCATTTTCATGTTTTTCAAGCAGGGCATTGGCTTCCACGTAAAGTTTCGCCAGCCATTGACCGCGCTCGTGCACGCCTTCGGGTTCCTGCCCTTTATAAAGTTTTTCATAAATCCACATTACGGTGATGACACCGAGTCCCAAGTCACCGGGGTAGGAGGCGCGGATCGTTTCAAAGCCAGCGAACTCCACCAGCCTTGCAAGCGATTCGCCTAAGAGTGTATTGCGCGCGTGTCCAATGTGAATCGAGTGATGTGTGTTTGGCTGAGCATATTCAACCATGACTCGCTCATTTTTTTTCGCACCCCGCCCAAAGTCGAGACCTGAAGCGAGTACTTCATCCACAACACGATTTGCATATTCAGCCGTTGAAAAATATAAATTGAGATAGCCTTTAACTGCATCGATTCGACTGATCCCATCCACGCTTCCTATTTGGCCCTTGACCTGCTCGGCAATTTCTTGAGCACGCTGAGACACTGGAATTTTGTTTCCCTTGCCCGCACGCGCTTCATCGGCAGCGGTTTGAAAAAAGGATGTAGCAAAACCCCATTCACCTGAGAAGGGAATAGGCTGCCATTTCAGTTCAGCAACTGGAATATCATTTGCTGCGCAGAAGTCTTTTATTTTTGTTTCGATGAGTTGTTGTTCTTTTTCAAACATGATGAGAGAATTATATCAGGGTAACAAAAGCGGGAACGCCGATGAGATGGCGTTCCCGCTTTATTGTGTGAGTAGTAAGACTACGCGTCTTTCTTTTTAGCTGCTGTCTTTTTAGGGGCTGCAACTTTCTTTTTCTTGGAAGCAGCTTCTTCAGTGGGCGGGGCAGCCACAAAAGCGGCAAGGCGTTTCATTAAACGACCCTTACGACGGGATGCGTTATTCTTGTGAATCACGCCTCTTTGGGCGGCTGTATCCAAGGCGCTGATGGCCTTTAAAACAGCTTCTTTTGTTTCGGGTTCGTTCTTATCAAAAGCTGTGCGGGCAGTATTGATGGCGGTACGAGCCGCACCGCGGAAGTTACGATTCTTGATACGACGCTTTTCATTCTGACGATTGCGTTTGATTTGTGACTTAATGTTTGCCAAGGTTTTTCTCCAAAAATGACTTACTTTTCTTTACGACAGCGCTCTATTTTACATGAGGCAACTACATTTGTCCAGTTAATTGATCGGGGTAAATGTAACTGTTGGGAGCGATGTGCCAGGCCCGGGTGGAACTGGCGTACTTGTGGGCGGGCGCGTGGGGGTAGCAGTTACAAGATTTACCTGGATAACCAACAATTGTCCCACGAAGAGCGAGTTGGGGTCAGTAATGGCATTGTCTGTAACAATTGCTTCTTCAGTGCTATTAAACTTCGCTGCGATAGCGGCTATTGAATCTCCGGGTTGAACGGTATATTCTATCTTTGTGCCACGCGGAAGGTCAGGAGAAATAGGTGTAGCGGTCGGGAAAGGTGCACCTGGAGCTGGCAGAAGGATAATTTCTCCAGGAAGGATATTTAGTGTAGTAGGGTCAACACCAGTAAAATTTGTTGGATTATATTCATTAAGCAATAATATCCATGCAATACCATCTTCTCCAAGATTAAATTTTTCAACAATTGAGAAGAGAGAATCTCCTGCTTCGACAGTATAAGTAAAAGGTGATGAAAAAGTTGGAGTGACTGTAATTGTAAAGGTCGGTGTGACCGTCGGTGTTTCTGTTGGGGTGGATGTATTGGTTGGAGTGAATGTTAAAGTTGGGGTGGGAGTCTCAGTAGCAAAAATTGCACTGAGCGGCTTGCTTGGACCTGCCAGCCATGAAATAAGCAGAATCACACCCCCCAAAATAAACACACCAGCGACTATATAAATAACAGTGGGACGGCGCTGCCTGCGTTTGCGGTATGAATTGATACTGCTCGATGGTGAAGAAGAAATCGGGGGTCTATTTTCCATGGGTCGTTTCCTTTTTAACAAAGCGCTTTTTTTAAGGCGGTTTCCCATCCAACGCAATGTAAAATAATTCTACCTGAAAAAAGGAATCGCGTACACAAGGAAACAGGTAGACAAACGCATAAATTTTTAGCAGCTCGCTACCTGTATACGTATTAACTGTCTACTTACCTCATATGTGCTTTTAAATACTTGCCTGTATAAGACTCTTTCACCTTCATGATTTGCTCAGGTGTTCCTTCTGCAATCAACTCGCCGCCTTTATCGCCGCCTTCAGGACCCAGGTCAACCAACCAGTCCGCTATTTTGATGATATCAAGATTGTGCTCAATGATCACAACCGAATTACCAGTATCAACTAATCTCTGCAGCACTTCAATTAACTTATGCACATCAGCCGCGTGTAAACCAACAGATGGTTCATCTAAAACATAGAGTGTGCGCCCCGTTGCACGACGTGACAATTCTTTAGATAATTTCACACGCTGCGCTTCACCCCCGGAGAGGGTAGTCGCAGGCTGTCCTACGCGCACATACCCCAGACCCACTTCCTGCAATAACTTTAACTTACTCTGCATTGGCGGATAATTCTTGAACTCTTCGACAGCATGATCAACGGTCATATCGAGAATGTCTGAAATGCTATATTTTTCATGGAACAGTACTTGCAGTGTTTCACGGTTGAAACGTTTGCCATGACACACATCGCAAGGCACATACACATCAGGCAAGAACTGCATTTCAATTCGCAGCTCACCTTGTCCCTGACAAGCTTCACAGCGCCCGCCATGCACATTGAAAGAGAAACGCCCGGGCTTATATCCGCGTACTTTACTTTCAGGCAGCTCTGCAAATAACTTTCTTATTTCATCAAATAGGCCTGTGTATGTTCCTGGGTTAGAGCGAGGCGTTCTGCCAATTGGCGATTGATCAATATTAATGATCTTATCGAGATGCTCAACGCCTTCGATCTTGTCATGTTCGCCAGGAGACGTGCGCGCAAACATTAACTTTGCGGCCAGTGCGTTATATAAAATATCACTCATCAATGTAGATTTGCCCGAACCCGAAACGCCTGTGATACAAACCATTTTCCCCAATGGGATCGAGATATCGAGGCCTTTCAAATTGTTCGCAGTTGCATTGATAATCTTTAGCGATTTACCAGTTCCTTCGCGCCTCTTCTTTGGAACCTCGATCTGCTTACGTCCTGAAAGATAGGCTCCCGTCAACGACTTTGGGTGAGCCAAAATCTGTTTCGGTGTACCCTCAGCAACGACTTCTCCGCCATGTTCCCCAGCAGCTGGGCCCATATCAATGATCCAATCTGCTTCGCGAATAGTTTCGTCATCATGTTCAACGACCAAAACTGTATTACCCAAGTCGCGCAGTCCCTTAAGTGTTTCGAGTAATCGAGCATTGTCACGTGGATGTAGTCCAATGGACGGTTCGTCCAACACATATAACACGCCTACTAGCCGCGAACCAACTTGTGTTGCGAGTCGAATACGTTGAGCTTCGCCGCCAGATAATGTCGTGGCCGAACGATTTAAAGTTAAGTAATTCAATCCAACATTGACAAGAAAATTCAGACGTTCATGTATTTCTTTAATAACACGCTCGGCAATCGTCTTCTGTTTTGAAGTGAGCGGTGAATTCTTGCCAGAGATCTTTTTTACCCAATCTAAAGTGGTTGAGACGGGCCATGATGTAGCTGTGATGATGTTGACATCGTCCACAGTGACAGCCAGCGCGGCGGGATTGAGTCTTTTGCCGCCGCAAGTTGGGCAGGGGCGGTCGGACATGAATTCGCTGATCTTCTCACGAATCCATTCGGAATTTGTTTCGCGATAGCGGCGTTCTAAATTTGTGATGACGCCTTCAAACGCCCGTGTGAATTTAAATTCATTTCCATTTGAGTTCTTGTAACTCATTTGGATTTGTTTTTCACCTGTGCCATACAGAACGACCTTCAATTGTTCTTTGGTGAGTTCACGTACAGGCTTATCAAGATCAATCTTGTAAACACGCGCTGCGGCTTCGAGTCCCTGCCAGTAGTAGCCGCCTTCTTCTTTTGGTCCGCTCCACTCCATGCTGGAGATAGCTCCCTCGTTCAGAGACCTTTCAGAGTCCGGGATGATTCGCTCCGGGTCAATTTCCAGTTTAGAGCCAAGTCCTTGACAATCCTGACATGCACCTTGAGGTGTGTTAAATGAAAATGTGCGCGGTTCAACTTCAGATATGCTGACGCCATGCTCGGGGCAGGCGAGATGTTCAGAGAAGGAAATATCTTCCTTCTTATCTACAAGATTGATGGTGAGATAGCCTTCACCAAACTTCAAAGCAGTTTCTACGGACTCAGTTAATCTTGTTCTTGCTGCTTTCTTTTCTTCTTTATCACTCAGATTAGAAATAACGAGACGATCTACAACTGCTTCAATCGTATGTTGTTTATATCGATCAAGTTCGATTTCGTCATCGAGGGAATGTGGTATTCCATCCACACGGGCACGTGTGAAACCTGCCTTGCGTATTTCTTCAAAGACAGCTTGATACGTTCCTTTGCGTGCGCGCACCAGTGGAGAGAGGATCAAAACCCGCGAACTATCAGGAAGTTTTTCGATCTTGTCTACGATTTCCTGTGCAGATTGTTTAACTACTTCACGTCCGCAGATGGGACAATGAGGGATGCCTGCGCGCGCAAATAGCAAACGCATGTAATCATAGATTTCTGTAACAGTGCCAACTGTGGAGCGCGGATTGTGACTTGTGGATTTCTGGTCAATGGAAACAGCAGGGGATAGGCCGTCAATGTAATCTACATCGGGTTTGTCCATTTGGCCGATGAATTGACGAGCATATGCTGAAAGTGATTCCACATAACGACGTTGACCTTCTGCGAAGATGGTATCAAACGCCAATGATGATTTGCCCGAGCCTGATAAACCTGTAATCACTACAAACTTGTCACGCGGAATTTCAACAGTGATATTTTTTAAGTTGTGAACGCGTGCGCCAACGACACGAATGACATTTCTTGACATAGTTCTCCTTGGAAATAATATTCAATTGTAGCACAAATGTTTTATTATGAATATTGCATATTGCAAGAATGCGCTCGCAATGACGGGACCCCTCAAAGGAAGAAAATGTTGACGAAGCAGGATCAGGCGGAGGATTAAGAAAGAGCCGTTGATCTTGATCATTATTGTGCTTGAAATGAATTTGAAATGTCGCATGTTATACTCAGTGCAACTTCTCAAATCCGGCGGTGTTATTTACAGAGTATCGCTTAAGTTACTAAACCTAAACAATGATTTTTCTCATCATTTTCGCCAAAAGTTTAGTAATTTATAAGACAAGCGATAATAAAACCCGCCGGTAAGGTTTTAATCTTGCTGGAATCGGACTACAACGAAGAAGATGTTCTTTTGCACGCTTCACAAGGTGACCGCGATGCTTTTGGTCAACTGTATGCGCGTTATGTGGAACGTATTTTTAATTATGTATATTATAGAACAGGTAATGTTCACGATGCAGAGGATCTCACCGCGCGCGTCTTTCAACGGGCGATGAACCACATCAAGAACTATACTGATCGAGGTGTGCCGTTTTCTGCGTGGCTGTATCGCATTGCACATAATCTTGTAGCAAACTGGCATCGTGATCGCAGCCGCAAGCAGGAAATTCCGCTGGATGACCTGCCCATGCTGCCGACAAAGGGTGACCATCCCGAAAGAAATCTTGTTCGTTCACAGGAACAGGATGCTTTGTTAAGAATGATCCGTAAGCTGCCTGGTGAAAGACAAAATTTGTTGATCTTGAAGTTTGTTGAGAATATGTCTAATGCAGAGATAGGCTCAATTATGGGAAGAAGTGAAGGCGCAGTAAAGAGTTTGTATCATCGTACGCTTCTGGCTTTGCGTGATCAATTGGAAGACCAAAATCTTAATCTTGAAGGAGAGTAAACCATGTTGAGAATTGTGACCGACGGCGCTGCAGATATCCTCCCAGAATGGCAAAAGGAATTTGGTATTGACGTGATTCCTGTGAACATCTTGTTCGGGGAAAAATCCTATCTTCAGGGTGTAGAGTTAGACAACGAAGGTTTCTATAAATTAGTTGAAGAAACCAAACGCATTCCCAAGACATCGCAACCCTCTCCTCATCAATTTGTTGAGTTCTATCGCAAGATCGCTCAAAAAGGCGATACGATCCTTTCAATTCACATCACTGCTAAACTTTCTGGAACGTACGCTTCAGCCATGTCTGCTGCAGAGGAATTAAAAGGCGAATTTAATATTATCCCGATTGACTCGGCTTGCGGTTCTCTTGGCATTGGTTTAATGTGCCGCGAAGCTCGTAAATTGGAACGCGCCGGTAAGAGCGTGGATGAGATTGTCAAGTATGTCGAAAATATCAAGAGTCAGGTACGGGTTATTCTCACCCTTGATACGCTTGAATATGCAAAAATGTCTGGTCGTGTGAAAACATTGCAAGCGGCATTGGCTTCTGTGCTTAATGTTAAACCGATTGCCATTCTGCGAGGTGGGGAGCTTAATATGGCAGAACGGGTACGCACTCGCAAAGCTGCACTAGATCGCGTGATCCAAATCGCAAAAGAAGAATATGGCGATAAACCAGTTTATGTGGCTGTTGTACATGCCCGCGACCTCAAATCTGGTCAGGGCCTCTTAGACGAAGCCAAAAAGCATTTCAATCATAAAGACACGATGATCAGTGAACTGTCGATTTCCATTGCTGCAAATCTTGGGCCGGGCACAGTTGGGCTGATCATTTACCCTGTTGTGGAATAGTTAACAAGGAAGAGAATGACGAAACGTAAGATGACCTCAACGTCTGCTGAAGAACTGGATATTCTCGAAGCGCATCTGGCCGGGACCTTGAAGACGGTTACGCCTCCGAAGGATATTATCCAGCGTTTGAGCGAACGCATTCACATGCCTGACCGTGAAGAGATCACTTTACGCCTTACTGATTGGCGCAGGTTGTTCTTTGTCTTTGGCGGTGTATTATCGGGGATGCTCGTGCTTATTACTGTTGCGCGTACATTATATTATTTTGCTGGGCGCAGAGACGGGTAATATAGTTTATTTGATGAAATAATAATTCCTGAAGGTTTGAGAACCTTCAGGAATTATTTATTTAATAACCACTTACATAATAAACGCGCTTCTGCGATCAGGTCAGCTTCTACAGGGAGTTTGAATTCTTCAGTGACGCGCACTGTCAAATGGTCAGCGATCAGTCTCAAGTCAGGGGGAAGAAGCGAATCTTCTTTAAGAAGATTCAAAAGATCGTACGCGCTGGTGCTTGGGATGTGCGTCCCATGACGGGTTAAATAATCCCGTATTGCAATTCCTGCCGCGCGGCGCGCACACACGCGAGCTTGACCTTCATTGCCTTTGGTGCGGGCTTGTTCTGCTCGCTCAAACTCAGCTTCCATAGTTATTATCATACTCATATTTGATTGCATTATAATCTTTAAAAATTTGGAGGCAGCCATGAGAAAAAAATTCTTTCAGTTAATTTCCTTGATCGTGCTGGTATCGCTTTTGATTTCAGCATGTAAGCCTAAAGAGCAACCAGAGGTGGTGGATGTTGTTGAAGAGAATGGGCCAACAACTATTACTGGAAAGTTGAACTATACAAACGCTTTCTTCACTGATGGAGTAGCCCAGCCTGTGATCATTCTGGAAGATCAGGGAGGTTTTGTAAAACGAGATCGAAAGTTCGTAATACCTGTTGAGTCACAGGTTATTGGCGAGATCACATCAGATTTTTACCAATCTCCTTTTACGTATAGCTTGTCTCTGCCTGCGGAGCCAAATGGCACTTTAAATGATGTTGACCATGATGGTGTTGAAGAGCAAGGTGTGATGATCTTTGCTGTAGCCTATTGGACTAATACATGGGGTGACCCATATCTTGAACGCCGCGACCAATTTGGCGGCGGTTGGTCATCGGCTTATGCTTCCACAAAAGTTACTGATGACCGCGATGCATATCTTGAAGTATATGGGGGCAAGTATTTGGTCTTTGCACAGGATGATGAGCAGCAGTTCCCTTCGGATTTTGGCGCTGATAAAAAGCTTTTCACTGACGATGACTCGATCATGGATTTACCTGCGGGCTGGTCGGTGATCGATTTAGATTCCACTCCCTTTGCTATTGACCGTTCTGAGGATCCAGTCATTGATCTATTAGAGCCTGAAAGCGCCGCACTGGATGATTATTCTGCGCTTTCTTATAGCGAAGCGTACGAGCAAATGGTTGAGAAATTTAAGAATGAATATGCTTTTACCGAGCTAAAGGATATTGATTGGGATGCCAAAGCCGAAGAGTTTCGTCCGCTTTTTGTTGAAGCTGAGCAGAAAAATGACCCACATGCTTATGCCTTAGCCTTACGCGATTTTATATGGTCCATCCCTGATACCCATGTTGGATTTGATCAGTCATTACTTAATGACGATTTTCAGAATGAGATTGCAGGCGGCCTTGGCTTTGCCATGCGCGAAACCGATGACGGAAAAACCATAGCGAACTTTATTTTGGATGGCGGTCCGGCAGCGAATGCCGGAATGGAATGGGGTGCAGAAATTATCTCACTGGATGGAGTTCCAACTTCTGATGTCGTGGAGGCCACAGTCCCATGGTCTTCACCGTTCAGCAACCCGATTAATAAGCGTTTACAGCAGTTACGTTATGCAACCCGCTTCACATTAGATAAAGGTCAGGTTGAAGTTGAGTTTATGAACCCAGGTGGCAGTATGCAAACCGCAAGCTTGGATGTTGTCAACGAATATGATAGCTTTAGTTTTGCTTCGTTTTACGCAGGTCAGCCAGAAACATCACTGCCAGTTGAGTTTACGGTTTTGCCCAGTGGTTATGGTTATATAAAGGTCAGTAGCTTTCTAGATAACGATGTACTTTCAATTCAGGTTTGGGAACGTGCGATTGATTATTTTAATAACAACTCAGTTCCCGGCGTGATCATTGATATGCGTGTCAATGGCGGGGGAAGCGGCTGGCTGGCGGACCAGATGTCTGCTTATTTCTTTGATGAAGAGACCATTGTTGGGAATACAGCCCGCTATAACGAAGGCAGCGGCGAGTTCTATATGGATCCTGGGGATGAAACTCTTATGATCCCGCCTTCACCTGCACGTCAGTTCAGTGGCCCGGTAGCAGTGCTTGTGGGGCCGGCCTGTGCCAGTGCGTGTGAATTTTTCAGCTACAACATGACGATTAATGATCGCGCTACTATTATTGGACAGTATCCAACTGATGGCGCGGGAGGAAGCGTTGAACAGTTCCTTATGCCGGAAGGCCTTACTGTGCAATTGACCATTGGCCGCGCAGTGGATGCGGAAGGTAACATCCATCTTGAGGGTAAAGGCGTGCAGCCTGATGTACAAGTTCCTGTAACTGATGAGACGCTGAAGAAACAAGCTGATGGTGAAGATGTAGTTTTGGATGCGGCAGTACAGTTCCTTAGTCAGCCTCAAGGCGTTGGCGTGATTCCATCTGGTCCGCCCAAAATAGGTTCAGCGTCAGATGCTGAATCTGCTCTCAATTCTGGAGTGTCATTTCTTGAGGATCTTGCAAGCGAAAGTTATGATGCAGAAGTCTTTTCACAGCCTGATACAGCAACCTATACTGTTCAATTGGCTGAGCCCGAGCCTGTTATTTGGGCATACGTGTGGTGTGCTGTAGATGATAAGACATTGGCAGCGAATTTTGAGGACATTGAGTTTAAATTTGAATTAGATGGGAACGATGTGCCTGATGAATCATTCACCATATATGAAACCATGTCAGGTGGGCAGCTATGCCGTCTTGTATATACCGTACTGAGCGATTGGCCCGCAGGCGAACATCATCTCAGTACAATTGCTACGTTCACCTCAAAAATAAATGATGGTTCTGCTGATTACGAACCAGGTGATTATATTTTGGACTACACTGTATATGTGAATCCCTAAGGTATATGGTTAAAATTAAACGGGACGGCTTAAAAGCCGTCCCGTTTAATTTTAACTGTATTATTTTGTTACAAATATGAATGTGTTGCTGCTTGCGATTTCAGCTGTGATTTCTGCCATGAATTGACCACTACCAAGCATTACACCAGCGATTTCGCTCCACTTGGTACCATTCCAATAAAGTACTCCAAAGTCTGAGTTCTTCTGATCGTTAGGAACGTTGAATTCAATAGCTACGCTTGAGCCTTCTGGCAGGGGATTAACAAGATTGCCATCTTTGCTAATATTGATCGTATAACCATCAACGAGAGTAAATCCACTGGGCAGTTCATTAGGTAATTCAGGCTGCTGTAAGTTATTAATAAACGCTTCGTATTCGCACAAATTGTTGAAAATAATTCGGGCGCCTGCCATGTTTATTTTGAATGAAGCAGGAGCAACACAATTTAATTTGACAGAACTACCGCCGGTTGCTGGAATGAAGAAGCCATTGGTTGTTGCGGCAGAAGCAATATCCTCGTCAACCTGTATGATAAATGTAACAGGAACAGATGAATTGCCATGAGAATCAATGGCGGTACATGTCACGATATTCTTACCTATAGGGAATTTGCTTCCAGAAGGCGGATTGCATATGGCTACTCCAGCGCCATCCACCGTGTCAAATGTTGCAGGAGCAACGTAGGACACAAAAGCTCCCAAAGAGTTTGTTGTGTCAGTAAAAATATCAGCATGTGCTGCGATAGTTGGTGGTGTCGTATCAGTAATGTGTACAACAAAAGTGGTTGGGATAGCGGCATTGCCATAACTGTCTATAGCGTTACAGGTTACTGTAGTATTACCTATAGGGAAGGTCGAGCCGGAAGCGGGTAAACAAGAGGCTGTACCTGCCCCAGCAACTGCATCTGATGTAGATGGATTTGTGTAGGTTATTACATTTCCTGTAGAGCTCGTCGCTTCTTGCGTAATGTCTGCATGAGCTGCGATTAGAGGAGCGGTCGTATCTTGTACACTCACTGTGAAAGTGCCGCTTGATGTGTTGCTACTGTTATCGGAGGCTGAACAAGTGACGGTCGTGGTGGTAATAGAGAACGTGCTTCCTGATGCAGGCGAACAAGTCACAGGTCTGACGCCGTCCACCGCATCATTCGCGCTAGCAGAGAAGGTAACAACTGCTCCAGAAGCTCCTGCTGCCTCAACTGTAATATTGGCAGGCAAAGTCAAAACAGGAGGAGTTGTATCTGCTATATTGTCACAATTATTTGGGTCGATAAACGCTAAGGGGAGGAGGTTTCCGCTACATGTGGGCGGAGAGAGATAGTTGACGGCACTAATACCCGTTAGGTAAATACCATAAGGCTCGTTGTTTGAAAACGTACCGCCTGTTACATTGACGATTGTGGAACCAGTTCCGTTTACGTATACTCCCGATCCGACAATAAGCGTGCCATTGTTTGTTGCTGTGACGTTGTTCAAGGTGATTAAGCTGGCATTGTTAATTCGAATTCCACTCAAATCGTTATTGTTGGCAGTTACATTACTAAGGTTAACTGTTGGAGCACTTAATGTAGCACCGCTGTAATTTGTCAATTCATCAATAAGGCAGGATCCAAAAAGGGCAAAACAACCGCGAGCGTCATTAAAGGTTGTATTGGTTATATTAATTGCCCCTGTGTTGGTTGCAGCTGAGAATCCTCTATTTTGATTGTTCCCCGTGTTGTTTCCGTCAAAGCTGCTGCCGTTTTGGATGGTGATATCACCTGAATCTGAATCGATGAAAGCTGTATAGTTTGTGCCTCCTTGATTATTAACATCAACATTATTAAAGGTCACATCTCCGCTGGTAGTGAAAATGCTAATTGCATTTGAGCTAGTGACACCATTAAAGAGGAAATTGTTCAGCGTAAGATTACCCACCCAAGGGTTTGATGAACTTCCAATCGTTAATGAATTGGTTCCAAAGTTTGTTTGAGTAACAAAGGTGGCACTTGCGCCATTTAACCCATTCCAACCGCCTTGTAAGGTGAGGTTGAAATCGTTTAGGGTGTTAAAGTCACCTGACCCTAAACTGGCTCCTGCGGTTGTCAGTGCAAAAGATGCGCCAGGAGTTGCGGTGAAATAAATAATGCCGTGCTGGTCATAGGTAAGGGTGTTATTGCGCATGTCTGTGAGCAGAAGTGCTATGGTTGCAAAGTTTATAGTACAACCTGCTCCTCCCGGTAATACTCCGGCCGGGCACCACATCGGATCAGTGTCTGAAATAACGTTCAAGGCTTCTTGTGTTGACAATGGGATAACTTCGCCCTCCTCATCCATGACTACCACATCAACGTTTTCAGGCAGCTCAGTTAACAACTCAGCAACGACAGTCTCTTCGACAGGGATGGTTTCCTCTGTTATTGCAGGTTCTTCAGTTGCTAGAGCCTCTTCGATGGGAGGAACAACTTCCGGTGTTTCTTCTGTTGCAACAGGTTGATCAGTGGGGGGAAGCCCATCGTCAGCCAACACCGTATTTACATTGACCAAGCTAAGGCAAAGAACGAATATGAAAAAAATAGACCAGGTTGTTAATTGAGTTTTTGTTTTCATTATTTTTTCCTTTCTATACTAAAGATTACAAGGAGTTCCAATAAGTTAAATTTCTTTATTGAAATTCAGCAACTAAATACAATAAAAAACAAAATTTTATTTCAAAATATAAATCAGAGCATTATATGGATTTATAAATCCATATAATTTTTAGATTAAAAAAAACGGCTTTCTGCCTAATCCTTACAATTCTGTTAGATATTAACAGAATTGTAAGGCAATCTGCTAAAAAGTCAATGGTGAATTGCATAGAATTACCCCAAATGTCAGACAACTTGTACCCTTCAAACCTATTACAAAGCTAGATTTGTAATAATTGAACTTGGATAAACATAACAAATAGTGATACTAAAAGTTCAAAAATAAAGACGGGCTCCATGCCCGTCTTGTAATTAATCAACAAATCTATATTTGAGCAAGGTCCATACCGCTTCAAAAGCATCCTTAAGCTTGATCTTCTTGCCCTGTGTATAATCACGTGGATTAAAAGTAATGGGAACCTCAAAAATGCGGAAGTTCCGTTTAAGTATTTTGGCTGTAAACTCAGGTTCGAAGTCAAAGCTGTTGGCGTGTAAGACCATTCCATCAATGACCTCGCGGCGAAACACTTTGTAACCAGTTTCCATATCCGTGAGAATAGTGTTGTAGAGAATATTCGTCATGAGAGTCAGCATTTTATTGGCAACCAGGTGCCAGAACATCGTGACACGGTGAGCGCGTCCCAAAAATCGGGAGCCGTAAACTACATCCGCTAATCCTTCTTTGATTGGTTGGAGTAGTTGCGGATAATCTCGCGGGTCATATTCAAGGTCTGCATCTTGAATGAGGAGCACATCACCCTTCGCTGCTACCATGCCTGTGCGTACAGCTGCACCTTTGCCTTTGTTATGTTCATGCAGGATGACCCGTACGCTTTTTTTTCCATCCAATTTTTTCAACACATCGCGTGTGCCATCTTTTGAGCCATCGTCTACTACTATGATTTCACTAACTAAATTGGTTGCTTGAACCCGCTTTAAGATGACCTGAATGCTCTCAACTTCATTATAAACAGGGATTATGACTGATAGTTTCATATATTCTGGATTATAAACGAAAAGAAGTATAATCAGTTTGTAGTACTATTTTTTTACCCCATTGGGATTGGTGATCATTATGACAAGACAAACAGGACAAATATCAGCACCTGTTGGTGGCTTTTCGCCGCCGCAGATCAATAGCCTTGAGGATACGGGTCTTTCATCTTTGTGGCTGCAAGATCTCATTCTTAAAGTTTTATATTTTCGCGGTTATTTAACCGGGTTCAAGATATCAGAAGAGATTGCGCTGCCGCTTGCAGGTGTAACCGATCAACTTCTAACCACCCTAAAGCAGGAAAAATTTATTGAAGTGAAATCATCTCAGGGTGGGTTGGGAGAGGGAGCCTATACATTTGGAATTACAAGTGCTGGCATTTTGCGTGCTCGTGAGGCAATGGAACGTAGTCAATATGCCGGCCCCGCTCCTGTCCCTTTTGCTGTTTATAACGAAGCCATACGAAAGCAAAAGAGCGGGCGCTTAACTGTCACCACACGCACCATGCGCCAGATCCTTTCGCAGTTAATTATTTCCGAATCCACTTTTCAAAGGCTGGGTCCCGCACTTAACTCAGGCTCCTCTATTTTTATGTATGGACCGCCCGGTAACGGTAAGACGAGTATTGCACGCGCGTTTGGTAATCTTGTGCTGAGCCAGAATATGTATATTCCCTACGCATTATATTTAGATGGACAGGTTATCAAAGTATACGATGCAGTCAGTCATAGCATTGCACCTGAGACTGAAGTTGAGAACGGAAGTTCCACAGGCGGCTTGCGTGCCAACATGCGCCGTGACCCGCGCTGGATAAAGATTCGCAGGCCATTTATCATAGTGGGTGGTGAATTGACTCTTGAGGGTCTTGACCTCGTTTTCGATGACACAACTAAATTTTATGAAGCGCCTTTTCAAGTCAAAGCCAACGGCGGAATTTTATTGATCGATGACTTTGGGCGACAGCAAGTGCGCCCGCGTGATCTACTCAATCGTTGGATCGTTCCTCTTGAGAACCGTGTTGATTATTTGCGTTTGCACACGGGA
Source organism: Anaerolineales bacterium (assembly GCA_014379595.1). GTDB lineage: Bacteria > Chloroflexota > Anaerolineae > Anaerolineales > Villigracilaceae > Villigracilis. Next base: position 31,446 of record JACMLM010000053.1, on the reverse strand, counting down.
CGTAAAGTGGAAGTACCTTTTGATGTTCTCATTGTTTTCTCCACGAATCTTCCTCCAAAAGATCTCGTTGATGAAGCCTTCCTGCGCCGTCTGCGCCATAAGATAGAAGTGGGCGATCCTTCTTTTGAGGAATATCGTGAAATCTTTAAGCGTGTTGCCCAGGATAAAAAGATTGAATACAATGATCAAGGTTTAGCTTATCTTTTACAGGAATGGTATATCAAACGTAATCGCAAAATGCGTGCATCACATCCGCGCGACCTATGTGATCAGATCCTTGATATTTCATCCTACCTTGCCGTTCCACCTAGCATGTCGCGCGAGATGATAGATAACGCCGGCAAGGCTTATTTTGTGGATATTTAAACCGCGTCACACTTACATCGAACCTGTTTCTAATGTTTGAACATTTTCCTCGCCCCATCATTTTCGCCCATCGCGGTGACTTTGCTCATGCACCCGAAAACACTCTTCCAGCTTTTGAGCAAGCTCTGCAAAAAGGTGTCGATGGCGTGGAGTTGGATGTAAAGCTCACATCAGATGGTCATGTGATCGTAATTCACGACTCCACCGTAGACCGTACCACAAATAGTAAAGGACGAGTCGCATCGCTTGCTCTTGAAGAAATTCGAAAACTTGATGCAGGCAGTTGGTTCAACGAAAAATTTGCTGGAACAAAAGTTCCTTTGCTTGAAGAAGTATTTGCTTTAGTAGACAAAAATAAATTGATCAATATAGAATTGACCAATTATTCCACTCCGCGCGATGGTTTGGTGATTAAAGTCTGCGAGTTGATCAAACGGCATAATAATCACCCACAGATTATTTTTTCATCTTTCTTTTCTTCCAATTTAAAAATAGCTTCACAGATACTGCCTGTAGTTCCACGTGGTTTACTTGCGATGCCTGGACTAGTTGGATTGTGGGCGCGCTCTTTTGGATTTATGTTTGGTGATTACCAGGCTCTGCATCCTCATGTTTCTAATGCAAGCAAGGAACAGGTAAAACGTGTTCATCGTTTAAAACGCCGCATACATGTATGGACGGCGAACACTCCTGCAGAGATAACTCAGCTCAAGGAATGGAATGTAGATGGTATTTTCACCGATGACCCACAGATGGCCGCGAGAGCACTAGGGAGAGGCGGATGAATTTATCAGGATATCAGAAGCAGGCTAAAGCAGAGAGTGAAGCGAAAATCCGCATGGCGCCGTTCTTTGAGCGGCGTCTGTTTTATCTTATTAGTGAGTTGTGTTATAAGAGAATGGAATGCGATTAATCCGAATTTTTCTTTTAATTATTTTCCTTGGAATACTCGTTCCTGCCCCTGTTGCTGTACGGGCACAAACTGCCACGTCTCCTGATGTTCAGTCAATTTTGGATTCAATGACCCCGGAAGAGCGCGTGGGTCAGTTGTTCCTGGTTACTTTTAATGGAACGGATATTAGTACAACATCTCAGATCTATAATTTGATGGTTCGTTATCATATAGGCGGGGTTGTACTGCTGGAGAAAAATGATAACTTCATGGCGTCGCCCGATACAGCGGCACAGGCACATACGTTGATCAATGGCCTCCAGCGATTGGAATGGGATATATCCAGAAACCCTGTCATAAATCCATTAACTGGTGAAGCGTTTGACTCTACCTATATTCCTCTTTTTGTTGGCATTATGCAGGAAGGTAATGGTTTTCCTACTGACCAAATTTTAAGTGGACTGACTCCTTTACCAAGTGAAATTGCCATTGGTGCAACCTGGAATACCGAGCTTGCCGAGCGTGTGGGAAATGTTCGCGGGCGCGAACTTTCTGTGCTTGGGTTCAATATGTTTTTTGGTCCATCTTTGGATGTTTTAGAAACACCTGTTATTTCAGGCGGAGACTTGGGAACACGAGTTTTTGGTGGCGATCCCTTTTGGGTGGGTGAAATGGGACGCGCTTATATCAGCGGTTTGCACAACGGCAGCGAGAATCAACTTCTTGTGATCGCGAAACATTTTCCCGGTGTAGGCGCATCTGACCGTTTGCCTGAAGATGAAGTTTCAACAGTTCGTAAATCCATCGAGGAACTTACACAGATAGATTTTGTACCCTTCTTCGGAGTTACGGGCAATGCAGTTTCTCCAGAGTCGGCAGCAGATGGTTTACTCGTTTCACATATCCGCTATCAGGGGTTTCAAGGAAATATCCGCGCCACTACACGCCCGATCAGTTTTGACCCGCAAGCGTTGAAACAAATTCTGGAATTGCCGGAATTTGCCACCTGGTATTCTGAGGGTGGTCTCATGGTTAGCGATGACATTGGCACCAGTGCCGTAAGCGATTTCTATGCCTCTGGCGGGCAATTCATTGCACGTACTGCTGCGCGTGATGCCTTTCTTGCAGGCAATGATGTTTTATATCTAGGCAATATCAACTCTAGTGATTCACGAGATACCTACACAACGACAACACATATTATTGACTTCTTTGTACAGAAATATCGTGAAGACCCTGCCTTTGCCCAACGCGTGGATGAATCAGTATCGCGCATTCTAACAGCGAAATCTGGCTTGTATGGAAATTTTGTTATTCCCAATGTCGTAACGCCTACCAACCAATTAGCAGAGCTTGGTACTGCAACCGATGTCACATTTGATGTGGCACGTAATTCTGCAACTCTTATCAGCCCTGATGCACAAGACCTCGCTACTGTACTGCCTTTGCCGCCTAAATCAGATGAACGCATGGTCTTTATTACCGACGTTACCAATGTAAAACAGTGTTCAACCTGTACAGAACAACCAACTCTGTCAGTAGATGCATTGCAGCAGTCCGTCCTCGAGCTTTATGGACCGCAAAGTGGTGATCAAACAGCAAATTTTTGGCTCGAATCCTATTCTCTTCAAGATTTACAATCCCTGCTTGATAATCTTGAGATACCAGATATTGAAGAAGATATTGGCAATGCCGATTGGATTATCATTTCATTTACAGATGCATCGCAAGGCCAGCCTGAACTCATCACCCGATTTTTACGGGAACGCCCAGACCTTTTACGAGATAAGAATGTTATCTTATTTTCTTTTGGCGCTCCGTATTATTTTGATACAACCACCATTTCAAAATTCACTGCTTATTATGCACTTTATAGCAAACAGCCGCAATTCGTTGACGTGGCTGCAAGGGTGCTTTTTCGAGAGCTTACGCCGGTTGGCGCTTCACCAGTATCAATTCCTGGAATTGGATATGACTTGATCTCTGTCCTGGCTCCAGACCCTGACCAGATCATTCCGCTCTCTCTGGACCTTGAACCTGTTCCTGAAAACCCGGACATTTCCGTTACCCCCGAGCCCACACCGATTCCGCTCTTTCAAATTGGTGATACGATTGCGATCCGAACCGGTGTGATCAAGGACAATAATGGACATTCAGTTCCAGATGGAACGGTGGTTCAATTTTCAATGGTATTCACTGGTGAAGGAGGCGCTATTCTGCAACAAGAGAATGCAGTCACTACGCAAGGTGTGGCGCGCGCCGCATTTGGTTTGGATAGACCCGGTCTGCTTGAAATCAATGCGGTGAGTGAACCTGCTCTTTTTTCTAATTTATTGCGGTTGGATGTTTCACAATCTGGTGCGGTGGCCGTGACTGTAGTTGCGCCAGAATTGACACAGTCTATTGCGCCAACGCCTATAGCGACTGTTGTTATAGAAGAGGATGGCTATATTACAAATGAAGGTTATCCCCGTTTCTCTGCATGGTTTATTGCCATGCTCCTCATTGCTTTTAGTGTACTAATTGGTTACACAGTGGGTATTCGTATTACAGATCAGCGTTCTGCTTTTCGCTGGGCATTGGGTATTGCACTAGGCGGGCTTGTTGCTTATAACTATCTTGCATTTGGTTTGTTTGGCATTATGAACTGGCTGATTGCCAGTGGTGTTTCAGGTGTGATCTTATTTATCTTCCTTGGGCAATTGCTCGGCTTTACTGCGGGTTGGGTATGGTCACGGCGATAGTACATTTGTAATCACTTCAGTTAATGGATAGCATGTTATAAAAGAAACTAATATTTAGGTTAGGAGAATCATACATGCCAGCACAAGCCAGGCAAAAAAAAGAAAAACAACCCCCGATCTTATTTAATAAAACACAAAATATTATCAAGCAGGTAAACAAATTGCTTGGCGGCACATTGGTGACATACTTTAATAATCCGCGCGGCAGTGTTTGCCATGACGATGTCCTTGCCTTATTTGAATTATTGGAAAAGATAGGGCATCAGGAAAAAATTTATCTATTTATCAAATCCAGCGGCGGTAATGGACAAGCCTCTTTGAGGATCGTGAATCTTTTACGCCAATATTGTGACGAAGTAATAGCGGTCATTCCATTGGAGTGTGCATCTGCTGCAACGATGATCACATTGGGTGCGAATGAAATTCAGATGGGCCCCATGGCTTATCTGACACCCGTAGATACTTCATTGACTCATTCACTTTCGCCGCTTGATCGTGACAATGACCGCGTCAGCGTCAGTCTGGATGAGTTAATGCGCGTTGTACGATTGTGGCAGGCACAGAATGGCGATGCGAAGGAAAACCCATATCAGGAATTGTTCCAGCATGTACATCCACTGGTCATTGGCGCAGTAGATCGTGCTGAGTCATTATCTATTATGTTGTGCCGAGAATTGCTTGCTTATCATATTAAAGATGATGAAACCCAGGAAAAAATCGCTGGTGCGTTAAATGCAAAATATCCTTCTCATGGCTATCCGATTTTATTTGAAGAAGCAAAACGTATTGGCCTCAAAGTAAGTCATCTTACTCCTGAGATCAATACGCTTCTACTTAAACTTAATGAACTGTATAGTGAAATGGGGCAGCGCGCCACAACAGACTTTGATGATACCCATGCACATGGAAATGAAATTCTCAATATTTGGGAATCCACGAGCGTGCTTGTATATTATCAGCAGGATAAAGATTGGTTCTATCGTACGGAAGAGCGCCGTTGGATCTCACTCAATGACATTAGCAGATGGCGGCGTGTGACCAAAGTTGGTAACAAGGTAGAGAAGTCAATTTTGCACATTGCATAAATTAATATTATGAAAAACAAAAACTCCCGAAACTAGTGTTTCAGGAGTTTTTGTTTAATGTTTATTGATTATGCTATTTCCAAATATCTTTCGATCTCATAATCAGTTACGCGTAAACGGAACTCATCCCATTCTTCCCGCTTTGCTCGCATATAGGAATCATAAAGTGTTGGGCCGAGCGCAGACTTCAATACTTCATCTTTTTCCAATTCATTTAAGGCTTCGGATAGCGAACCAGGCAGTTCAGTGACTCCAAGCTTGGTGCGTTCTTCCTTATTGAGGTGATAGAGGTTAATGTTATTGAGCGGCTTCGATGCGGTGAGATTCTTGTCAATGCCGTCAAGTGCGGCGGCAAGCATCACAGTGAATGCCAAATATGGGTTTGAAGATGGGTCGGGGAAACGCAATTCAGCGCGTACTGCTTTTTCACGACCCTCGGTATAACGAGGAATGCGGATCAAAGCTGAGCGGTTTTGTTGTGCCCAACCCACATATACAGGCGCTTCATAACCAGGCACAAGGCGTTTGTATGAATTGACAGTAGGAGCAACTACAGCTGCGAGTGCACGTGCATGTTCCAACTGACCTGCAATGAATGAATACGCTAATTTTGAAAGATGAGCGTCATCCTGTGCATCAAAGAATAAATTCTTACCAGTCTTTTTGTCGAAGAGGGATTGGTGGCAGTGCATACCAGAGCCATTAATGCCGAATACAGGTTTGGGCATGAAAGAAGCGGTCAGCCCGTGTTGAGCGGCAATCGCTTTCACTGTGTATTTTAAAGTCAACACATTATCGGCAGTCTTGAGCGCATCTGCAAAACGGAAGTCAATTTCGTGCTGGCCCAAAGCCACTTCGTGGTGACCAACTTCCACATCGAGGCCCATTGCATCAAGTGCATCCATCAAGGCCGTGCGAACAACGACAGCTTCATCGAAAGAAGAGAAATCAAAGTAACCGCCTGTATCGTGGGGGACAGGATGCACATTATTGCCATCACGATTTTTGAAGAGAAAAAATTCTGGTTCAGGTCCGATGTTGAAGAGCCAGCCGCGCTCATCCAGATTTTTAAGGATACGCTTCAATGCGCCGCGCGGATCACCTTCAAACGGATCGCCATTCGGCATGAAGATATCGCAGAACACGCGTGCACGACGTGACTCAGCAGAAGACCACGGCAGCACAGCATAAGTATCAGGATCGATCTTCAAACGCATATCGCTTTCCTGAATGCGCGCGAAACCTTCCACAGAAGAACCGTCGAACCACGCGCCGTCGGTTAATATATCTTCAAGATGGCGCACAGGCATATCCACGCTTTTTACCACGCCCATTACATCGGTGAATTGCAGCGAGATAAACTTAACCTTATCTTCTTTAACATGTTTAATTAAATCTTTTCCATCCATTTTTAATTTCTCCTTTGATCTTTAAATGATAGCTGACGACCGTTGATATTTTCTGCTTACGTAGTGACTTCAACAACCTCCTTCGCTTCCTGTTTAGCGACTTTGGGCCTGGTACTGTTAATAAATATAACCGACCCGATAATGATCGCTGTCGCCAGCCATATGCGCGGCTCCAGCGCTTCGTTTCCAAACCAGACTCCGAGCAGTACAGCAACGATCGGGTTGACATAGGCATATGTTGATACGAGCGAGATCGGCGCATTTTGTAAAAGCCAGCCAAAGGAAACGAACCCGATCAGTGAACCTATAAAGATGAGATACAACACGCCATATATTGATCGTGCTGAAACGGCTGTTACATCCCAGCCATTTAATTCGCCAGAGATAAACGAAACGATGAACAAGCTAATGCTTCCCATTAGCATTTGTGCGCCCGTATTCATTAATGATGATTTTGGCAAATCTGCTGATTTGCTATAAATGGCGCCCATTGCCCAAAACAAACAGGCCGACAGTAATGCTATCACGCCGAATGGATTTAACTTTGTCGTATTTCCAGAGATTTCAGAGGGGCCCACGAGAATAAAAATACCCACAAAGCCAATTAACAGCCCAATAATACCCTGCCAGTTCGGTTTTACACCGTTGGGTCGCATGGCTTCCCCGATCACTAAGAACATAGGAACGGACGCGATAAAAAGCGCAGCAACTCCGGAGGGGATGAACTGCTCAGCCCAAGCGACTAGTCCATTGCCGCCGAGTAAGAGTAGGGAGCCGATAATCGCAGTAGATATCCACTGCCTGCGCGTAGGCATTTCCTGGCCTGCAGCGCGTTGCCACACGACAAGGATAATGCCAGAGATGAAGAATCTTATTGCTCCGTGAAAGAAAGGAGGAATGGTTTCAATTGCAACTTTGATTCCCAAATAAGTTGAACCCCAGACGATATATAAAGCGAGTAAAGCAACCCAGATCTTTGTTTTCATTTTTTCCTTTTTATTTCATGTCACACCTGCACTTGTGTGCGGCGCAAGTGTTGCGAGGACGTTCTTGTTCTTTGTCCGAAGCAATCTCAAACTATATCGATACTGCTTCAAGTGAACCGTTCGCAGTGACATATTCGTGTGCCAAGATAACTTTCTTGCGAGCTGAGCCGTAAAGATAATTTCCAAAATCCCCGTTCTTGCGTATCACCCGATGACATGGGATCAAGTATGCAATCGGGTTATGTCCAACGGCGGTGCCGACAGCACGCAATGCTTTTGGTTTGCCGATCTGGCGTGCGATGTGTTCATAAGTTGTCAATGAGCCTGTAGGAATGCTAAGTAATGCTTCCCAAACTTTAATCTGAAAATTTGTCCCGCGCAGATGAATCTTGAGAGGCGAATCAGTTTCAAGGTCAGAGAAGATGCGCGTGACAAGTGATGCAGTGGATTTGTAGTCCTCGACCATCTTTGCCTGCTTCCAGCCTGCGACCAAATTGTCAATCATCTGACCTTCACTTGCATTAACAAAACTGAGATTGCAGATGCCGCGTTCGGTGGTTGCGATGAGACATTTGCCAAACGGCGTGGGATGAATTCCATAGTGAATGGTTAATCCAGCGCCGCCAGATTTATATTCACCCGGTGTCACAGCTTCGGTGGTTACAAAAAGATCATGCAGGCGCCCCAAACTTGAAAGCCCAACTTGATGCGTGGTGTCCAGCAAGTTCTCAGACTGGTTGAGTAATTCTTTTGCATGTTCTTTTGTAAGAAACTGCATGAAGCGTTTTGGACTAATCCCTGTCCAACTAGTGAACAAGCGCTGAAAGTGATATTCGCTTAAGCCAATGGCTGAGGCGATTTCATCCAATTCGGGCTGGCGGTTTACATTGGTTTCGATATATTGAATTGCCCGTTCGATGAGTTGATAGTGTTGCGAATCTTCGAGAGTTTCGTTTGGTGTCATTCTAAAAGTGGATTCCATATTTATCTCCTTTTGATGTAGGAGATTGTATTGGTTGTCATTCATAGCAGCTACCCGATTCTTGCTCATTTTTTCCTTTATAAAAATACAGGCTTATATTATAACGGCGGTGACTATAAGCACGGCTGACAAGTATAGTCAAGTACAAAATGGGTGATTGTGTTTTGCTTGTTTTATGGATAAGATGTACTCATAATTTTACAGGAGGCAGGCATGACTTTTGAGAATTCCATTCAAGATTATGTTGATGTAGTAAAACAGGGGATATTAGATAGTGGCAAGCCAAAGAAAGTAATTATTGTGGGCGCAGGACTTACGGGCCTTTCGGCGGGTTATGAATTAATCAAAGCTGGACATGATGTGCAAATTCTTGAGGCGCAGCATCGTGTTGGTGGGCGGATCTATACTTTGCGAGAGCCGTTTGCACAGGGTTTATATGCTGAAGCAGGCGCAATGCGTATTCCACGTGCACATGCGCTTACGATGGCATATATTGAAAAGTTTGGATTACAAACCACAGACTTTATGATGGGCAATCCGCAAACTTATGTGCACGTTGGCGGCACGAGCCATCGTATGATGGCAGTTCAAGCGGACCCAGAGCTGATGGGTTTTGCGATTTCCGAGAAGGAAAAAGGCAGGCTTGCGGGTGATCTTTGGGAGGAATTAATCCGTCCGCTTGTTAAAAAGGTGGAGAGCGATGGCTGGGATGAAGTCATTGCTCAATACGATCAATATTGTGTTCGTGAATTTCTTGAACTCAACGGCTGGTCTGAAGGCATGATCGAAATGTTCGGCCTGCTCAACAATCAAGAGTCTGTGATGAATTCATCGTTTCTTGAGTTGTTTCGAGAAGATGGCGGAAACTATTATACGAACATGTGCCAGATCGCGGGCGGGATGGATAACTTATCTCATGCTTTTCTGCCTGTTGTGGGGTCACATATTCGCTACGGTGCGAAGATGATCGCCATCGATCAGACTCCCGATGAAGTTGTCATCCATTACCATACACGGGCAGGCGGCTTCAACATTCGCGGAGATTACGCGATCATAACTGTCCCGTTTCCTGTTTTGCGTCACGTGGAGGTGCTCCAGCCTTTTTCACGTGCCAAACAACGCGCGATCCGACAATTGCACTATGATGCCTCTGCAAAAATATTCTTTCAGACAAAGAGTCGTTTCTGGGAAACGGATGAAGGTATCTATGGTGGCGGCACGGTGACCGATCTTGCCATACGTAATTTGTTTTACACAAATTATGGCAAGGAAACAGGCCGCGGAATTTTGCTGGCAAGTTATACATGGTCTGAAGATGCACAAAGATGGGGGTCGTTAGCTCCGCATGAAAGAATTGAACAGGCGTTGGAAAATGTCGCAGTAATCCATCCCCAGATCACAGCGGAGTTTGAAGCGGGTGCGTCACATATGTGGCACGATGACCCGTATGCAGGCGGTGCTTTCGCGTTATTTGACCCTGGTCAGCAAACGCTGCTCCATGATGAAATTGTCAAGCCAGAGGGAAGAATCCATTTTGCAGGTGAACATGCATCGCTTTATCATGCCTGGATCCAGGGTGCTTTTGAATCTGGTTTGCGTGCGGCGCTGGCAATCCATCAGGAAAAATAAATCCCCTCTCCTGAGTAGGAGAGGGGAGAGAACCCCGCTTATGCCGTGTACTGCCAGGTTATGAACCTGCAAGTGCAGGTGGGTTCCCTACCTAGAAACGCCGCCTTGGCTCAGGCCTATCGCGTTATTTCTATTAAGTTAAGGACCCTTATTATTATGTATTGGCTCAGAACGTGAAGACAATATCACGAACACAGCAGGGCTATGAGTCTTATACCATACTCAACGGTGCAAGGAAAGTGCAAAATTAATTTGCTGGATTGCAAGTTTGAAAAGTCTGTTTGCTTTTATAAAAGATTTGTGCTACGCTGTAAATGTTGTATCCAAACTACTATATATGGAGGAAAACATGGCAACCGTTCCCGGTATTGACGTCTCCTATTGGGATGCAGGAATTGACTGGCCGAAAGTGCGCGCGACAGGCCAGCGATTTGTGATCGCGAAAGCTACTGAAGGTATTACGTATAAGGACCCGACTTTTGATGATAATTGGTTTGGGGCAAAATCAGCTGGACTCTTGCGCGGTGCTTATCATTTCTTCCGCTGTAATGTGGATGCGAAAAAACAGGCGGATTATTTTATTGATTATGTAAAGACCGTTAAAGATAACGGTGAGCTGCCTCCCGTGCTTGATCTTGAAACGAATGACGGTATGACAAAAGAAAAAATTGTTCCCGCCGCAAAAATATGGCTGGACAGGGTGGAAGCTGCGTTTGGAAAGAAGCCAATTATTTATTCAGGCCAATATTTTCTGCAAGACTTCTTAATTCAACCTGGCGGCGGACCTCCACCTTGGGCGAAGGATTATCCGCTATGGCTCGCTCAGTACCCGAATCAATATGTGGATGGCGCGAAACCATTTTTACCGCGCGGCTGGTTCGCATGGACGATGTGGCAGTATAGCGATAAAGGTGTGGTCAACGGTATCAATGCAGCAGTGGATATGAATGTATTTAACGGCACATTGGAAGATTTATATAAATTTGCAGGTTCAAATATTGGTGTTGAGAAACCAAAGACACATAAAGTGGCAGCGGGTGACTCGTTTGAATCTATAGCCAATAAATATGGTGTGACTATCCGCGAGCTTGTCTCTGCAAACCTGCAATTGATCAAGACTGGGGATATTCTGAATGTTCCTGTGGCTGTAGCAATTCCTCAAGCAAGCGGATCAGACTCAGGGCCAGCTGGTGGAGGCGGAAGCAGCAATCCTTCAACCTCAAAGAGGACTCACACGATCCAGACTGGAGACAATTTGACTTCCATCGCAGTGAAATATGGGTCAACGGTTGCGGCGATTGCCTCTGCGAACGATATTAAGAATATCAATAATATTAAAGTGGGTCAGGTGTTGGTGATTCCTTAATAAATAAAAAACTCGGAGGTCTTTAAGACCTCCGAGTTTTGGTAATAAAATGAGCCAAGATCACTTATGAGGCAGATCAATGTTTACCTGCACCTACTGCGGAACTCAGTTCCTCGAACATAAACCAAACTGCCCCAACTGTGGGGCGGCGATCAAGATCGATTCTGTTCATACAAAGAGAAGCGCTGACCAAGATGCCACATATACAACTATTTACCAAATTTGTGATCGGTATCAAGGTGATGATTCGATTCACTTTGATGACACGATCAACCCAGCGCGGATGAAGAGTGCGGTCACTAATTTAAACATCCCTGGAAATGAGAAAGTGATCATGCTATATGATGATACGGTTTTCAGTTCCAATAACAAGGTTGGGTTTGCGATCTGTGGGCAGGGCCTGTATTGGAAAAATGATTGGAGCGTGGAAACCAAGCGAAACTATCTTGCGTGGGAAGAGTTCTCAAAACGTGAAATTGCGCGGGAGGGTTTGCATATCAGCCTTGGCAAAGGGGATCGGATGGGTGTGGCAGGCTGCGGGTCAGATGAGACGAGAGATAACATAGAAAAAATGTTAAATGAAATAAAAAGTGCATTGAGTAAATAAAAACTCGGAGTTCTTAAAGAACTCCGAGTTTTGTTTATGGGTACACTTACATTTTCAATATCTTTTTATTGTAGAAGTAATTTTAGATTTCGTGAATCAGGATTCAATTTTTGTGTTACCTCCATTGCCGAACAAACCCCACTTTCGTGCGAGTCGATATCTTGCGTATAACTGCCTGCAAACCATAAATTATCTTTGCCGTTTACAACTTTGAGTTTTTCCTGTGACTGATAATACTCAGGAGTTAGTAATGGATGTTTGAACTCATGCAGACTATATAAATTCTCTGGCAATTTGTTCGCAAAGGTGACCCAACTTTTGAAATATTCACGTTCACCATCTTCTGGGCACCAAATCGTTGCTTCACAACTTTTTCCATCATACATCGTGTTGTAAGTTGACCAATCTACTTTATTCGGTGGCATGAGACTTCTATCACCATGCACAGCAATTTTGGCGGGATTGTATTTAAAGCCAGACAGAATATTTGATAATTCGCTTGCACTGGATAATGTATCTATTATCTTTTTTGTTTCACAAGCAGGTGATGCAAAAATGACATGCTCAAACGTATGTTTTGTGTTTGATGAATCTATCAGAACAAATCCATCGTTTTGTTTTTCCATGGAAATGATTCCACTTTTTGTTTTGACTTGTGTATTTTGAAGCGAATCAACGAAAGGCTTAATATACGATGCGATTCCACCTTCTAATTCTTGCAGACGAAATGCTTGCGTACCAGATTGTCCATGCACGGGATATTTCAATGCGGCGCGGGCGGAGAATCCCTTGATGTCTTCAATCGTGGCTTCACCAACTGCCGAAATCCATGGATAAATAATTTCGTTGCGTACAAATTGCGAAACACGCTCTTGATTCATAAATTCTTCAAGTGTGGTTTGCCAATCATCAGTTTTATCAAATTTGCGCGCGACAAGTAATGTGCGTTGAAGCTCAAGCAAATGCATCAACATGTTGGGATGAAGAAGCTTCGCTAAACGTGCAAAAGATAGTCGAGGTGTAAGCATCGTTGCATGACCCAATGTCGAAGAATAAACCGTGACAGATGCAGGGATAGAAATCAGTTTAATGTTTAATATTTTGAGCAACTGCAAAAAGCGCGGATAAATGCTTGGGGTGATGTACCCAGCCGCGGGGTTGGCAAAGACGCGTTTGCCTTTTATATCAAAATGAACAGTGAGGGCATGCCCGCCTAAAATCTCATTTTTTTCAAACAAAGTAACTTCGTGATATCCATCAAGCAGCCATGCAGTTGTTAACCCTGCGATACCTGAACCGATGATGGCAATTTTCATAAATTTTCCTTTGAATAAAAAAACCTGACAGATTTTTTACCTGTCAGGTCTGACATATTACGGATACACACGTTTGATCGTTCTCGGGAATGCAATCGCCTCGCGGATGTGTTCAATGCCGCAGATCCATGAGGTGACTCGTTCCGTGCCCATGCCGAAACCAGAATGGGGGACTGAGCCATATTTACGTAATTCCAAATACCATTTGAAAGCATCTTCAGGAAGCTTCTCTTTGCGGATGCGAGCCAGTAACGCATCGTGGTCACTCATGCGCTCAGAGCCGCCGCAGATTTCGCCGTAGCCTTCGGGGGCAAGTAAATCTACAGACTTGCAGACTTCCGGGCGGCCCGGCCACGGTTCCATGTAAAAGGCTTTTACAGCAGAAGGATAGCCATATACAAATACAGGCGTTTCATATTGATTGGTGATGGCGGTCTCGTGCGGCGCGCCAAAGTCCATGCCCCATTCGAAGGCGAGTAATTCTTTTTTCTCGGGGTCAGTTTCTTTCTCGCGTAACTCTTCGATCATCTTCGCTGCGTCGTCGTAGGAAATGCGTGGGAAGGGACCGACGATCTTTTCCAGTTTGGAAATGTCACGCCCAAGGGATTTCAACTCAGGCATACGGTCACGCAGGACGCGTTGGATGATGTGAGTGAGCATCTGCTCTTCGACTTCCATCAAGCCATCCAAATCGCAAAAAGCGATCTCAGGTTCGAGCATCCAGAATTCAGTTAAGTGACGACGCGTTTTTGATTTCTCCGCGCGGAAGGTTGGACCGAAGCAATACACTTTTCCGAATGCAAAAATATTCGCCTCGTTATACAGTTGACCTGTTTGCGCGAGATAGGCTTTGCCTTCATCGAAATATTCGGTTTCAAAAAGAGTGGTTGTGCCTTCGGCAGCAGCAGGCGTGAGGATGGGCGTATCCATTGCGATGAAGCCATTGTTGTCGAGCCATTCGCGCGTGGCAGCCATGACCGTGGAGCGGATGCGCAGGATCGCCCATTGACTTTGCATCCGAATCCACAGGTGACGATTATCGAGCGCGAAATCGGGGCCGTGATCTTTGAGCGACATAGGATAATCTGCGCCCGCCTCTTGCACGATCTCAATTTGCTTCACGCCGATCTCATATCCGCCGGGGATGCCAGGCGCGCGCTTATCCTCGCGGACTGGGCCCGTGATAATGACTGATGACTCTTGTGGCAGGCGCACGAGCTTATCGAAGACCTCGGGCTCGAGGTCACCTTTGAAAGCCACACATTGGATGAAGCCTGAGCCATCACGCACAAGTAAAAAGACCAGCTTGCCTTTGTCGGTGCGATTGTAGACCCAGCCTTTGATAGTAACTTCTTTTTCTACGTACTCTGAAATTTTTGAAACGCTGATGTATTCAGCCATAAGATGATTTCCTCTAGTAAATTGATTTTAGTAATTATATTACAGGAGATGCTTATCTTTACTAAGTTTCTATTGTTTGACTATTGCTGTTTGATAAGTAATGTTACGTGGAATGTTCAACTCGTGATTTTGGGCAATCTTAAATAACTCGTCAACAATTGCTTTGGCTTGTTTCCTCAATCTTTCAGCTTTGATTATGTTAACGGCTTTTATTTCGCCATGGGCGACTTTATTACGGAATTCATAAATTTCTTTGATTCCTTGAAATCTCGTTTCGAGTTTTTGGAAAATTAATAAATCTCCATTTGTATCTTTCTTGAACAAATCTTTTCTAGATACAGATTTTGATAACTCGACATACTCATTGTAAAACCATGAGATTTTATCTAATAAACCAGGGTATTTCTTTCCACCCAAAAATTTTCTCATCTCTTCATGCTTTTTCATTGCTTTGATAATTACATTTAGATTTTCTTCAACAAAAAACCCAGCAAATAATATGATTACCATGGAATTAGTAATTTCTGTAGATTTATCGCCTTTTTCAGCACGTTTGAGAGCCTGATAACTTGTTGCAATCAAAATCGCTGCATCTTTACTCGCTTCTGGCATTTTCCTCTCCTTAAAAACGACAAATTATTTTCTTCGCTCTTCCAATACTTTGACTATAAATAAAGGTCGCAACTCGTTCTTTGGAAGAACGTATATGAATTATACTGCTTGATAATCTAACTGTTTCAAAAAGGAAACCATATGTCAACTCGATACAAAATACGTCAAAACCTGATCTCCATTGGAGATGACTTCTGGATCGAAAATGCGGAAGGCAAAAAAGTATTCAAAGTGGATGGCAAAGTGCTCCGCATCCGCAAGACGCTGGTCTTTGAAGATGCACAAGGCAAGAAACTGGCCCAGATCCAGGAACGCCTGCTCACCATCCGCGATACGATGGTGATCGATGATGCCGATGGCAAAGAGATTGCATCGATCAAAAAGGCGCTTATCTCGCCGCTGCGTGACCGCTGGATGGTCAAGGTCAAAAATGGGGAAGACCTCGACGTGCAGGGCAGTATCCTTGACCATGAATATTCGATCAAACAAGGGCGCAACAAAGTCGCTGAAGTATCCAAGAAATGGTTCAGCTTTACGGATACTTATGGCGTCGAGATCGGCTCCGGCCAGAATGACATTCTCATTCTAGCTGTAGCAGTTGCGATTGATATTATGGCGCACCCTGACAAGAAAAAAGAGAAAAAGAAGAAAGACAATAAAGAGAAATAAACAAAAAGAGTCTCCGCAAGGAGACTCTTCTCATGTCATCCTGAGCGAAGCGAAGGATCTCGTATGCAGTCCTCGAGATCCTTCGGTCGCGAAGTCCGCTCCCTCAGGATGACATAATTCAAATCAAACAAACCATTCTTCACTTAAGTCTTTCCATCCAGGGTTCATTGAGTTTATCAGCGCGATTTTCTTTACTCGCAACCAACCTTTAATTTGTTTCTCTCTTACAAGAGCCTCGTGAATACTTGGAGTTGACTCATAATACGCTAAAAATTGAATATTGTATTTGCTAGTAAATCCTTGGACAAGTTTCTTTTTATGTTCATCCACACGACGCATAAGATTATTAGTTACGCCTGTATAAAGCGTACGTGACTTATTTGTCATGATATAGACATAGTATTCTTTGCTCATGAAGTCACCTCTACCACGGTATTCGAGATCCTTCGGTCGCGGAGAACGCTCCCTCAGGATGACATAATATGTTATTTTCTTCTCGATTCCAACGCGTTCACCAATAACTCTTTCGCCACATTCGGGTCCGCCTTGCCTTTTGGGCTTATCAGCCATTGGACGATGGTCTCTTTGCCAGATAGCATTTATATCAACGGTCTAGGCATGCATGATCGCGCTCGTGCCGGGTTCGACCAATTGCCGAAAATATTTGTTCATTTGTTCAGCAGAGCAGGGATAGTCGTTATCGATCCACCAGGTCATCAGGGCAATAAACGAACTGACAACGTAATGCGCCAGAAGTTCTGGCGGGATATTTTTATTTCTCTTTGGCAACGATGATTTGAGATGGTCTAGCAAATATCCATATAAAAACTTCTGGATGTGGGTGAGCGTGATGTAACCTCCCTTTTGTTTTTGCACCTGCTGAAACATGGTCAGGCTCAACGCCCAGGGACTTTCCATATCGAATTCTGCGCCTGAGAGGAAATCTTCGAATTGGGCTCGCAGGGGTTCAAATCCGCTGCGGAGCAGCTGTTCCTTATCCTCAAAGTGGGCATAGAAAGTCGACCGCCCTACATTGGCGCGGTCAATCACGTCCTGCACGGTGACCTTTTCATATTCCTTTTCGAGAATTAACTCACTCAAGGCATTTTGCAGTAATTGTCGCGTGCGCTCCACACGACGATCTAGGACTTTTTTTGCCATTTGATTTTCTCCGATCTCCGTTTTTCCTGAACAAATTCCTCATCCATGTTCAGTAACGAACGATTTCTGATTCATTGATTGTTGACATTCATTGCTCAGGCTTGTATAAGTAAACGAACACAGTGTTCAGAAACATATACAGTGTACATCAATTTATCATGAATGAAAAGGAGAAATATCAAAGTGGAAACACAATTAGCAGGTCAGGTTATGGTGAAACCCATGCAAGCAGATCATTTGATCGAATTGCGCCGCGTCACCAAAACATATAATGTAGTGGCTGGTAAGTTCATGGCGTTGAATGAAGTGGACATATATGCGGACGCCGGCGAGTTCGTGGCAGTCGTCGGCAAGTCCGGGAGCGGGAAGTCCACGCTCATCAATATGATCACTGGCATAGACACGCCTACTTCGGGCGAAGTGTTGGTTGCATCTGCGGCTGTCCATGAAATGGATCAGGAACAGTTGGCGGTGTGGCGTGGCAGGAATGTGGGAATCGTTTTTCAGTTCTTTCAATTGCTGCCTACGTTGACCGTTGCAGAAAATATTATTTTGCCAATGGATTTTTGCAATACGTTTCCCGTCAATGAACGGCGTGGACGTGCGATCTCTCTGCTGGAGAAAGTTGGTATTGCGGAACAGGCGGATAAACTCCCCGCAGACCTGTCAGGCGGACAGCAACAACGTGCCGCCATTGCCCGTGCACTTGCAAATGATCCGCCGTTGATCGTGGCAGACGAACCGACAGGCAATCTCGATTCAGCCACATCGGATGCGGTGATGCAGTTGTTTGCAAATCTTGCCGCCGAGGGAAAAACTGTATTGATGGTGACTCACGAACGTGATCTCACGCAATACTTTACTCGTTCAATTGCATTGGCAGATGGTGTTGTTGTGAGCGGGGGAAGTAAATGAACAGTCCGCGTTGGAAAAAGTTGGTGCGTGATCTACAGTCCGCACAGGGACGCATGGCGATGATGGTCATTGCAATTGCGGTCAGCATCTTTGGTGTTGGCATGTTTCTGAGTGCATATACCATTTTGAGTCGTGAGATGAGTCGCAACTATCTTGGCACGAATCCTGCATCTGCGTTTATTGAGTTGGATCGAGTGGACGATACCCTCGTAAAAGCTGTCAGCGAAAGACCAGGCATTTCGGAAGCCGAAGCAACTTCATGGGTCGGAGCGAGAGCCGAAGTGCGTCCCAATGAATGGATGCCCGTGTTGTTGTTCGTCGTCCCAGATTTTAAAACGTCGCATGTCAGTACAGTAGCTCCTGAAGAGGGTAAATATCCTCCATCGAGTCAAACGATTCTTGTTGAACGTGAGGTCCTGCCGATGTTGAATATGAACATTGGCGATGCAATCACAATTCAAACATCGAATGGCACGAAGCAGCAAATCAGAATTTCGGGAACGGTGCATGACCCTGCGCTTGCGCCTGCGTGGCAGGAACAAACTGTGTATGGATATATTACGCCTGCGATGTTGACGACGCTTGGTGAAAGTGAAACACTACATATTCTCAAAATTGTCGTGAGTGATGATCCGTACAACGTTGCAAAGATTGAATCAACGGTGGGTGAGTTGGCAGCGTGGTTGAAGGCGCAGGGCTATGTTGTGCATGAGATCCGCATTCCGCCGCCAGGCAGGCATCCGCATCAAAGTCAGATGACCACTGTAATCACATTGTTTCTTGTATTTAGTTTTATGGCTTTGTTGTTGAGCGCCATCCTCACCGCAACGATGATCAATGGTTTGCTCGCGCAACAGATTCGACAAATTGGAATCATGAAAGCCATCGGTGCACGTACGCCGCAGATCACAAGCATATATCTTGTCATGGTCGTTGCACTCGGCATTGCAGCTTCGCTGATCGGTGTGCCGTTGGGCATTGCGGCAGGAAGTGGCTTCACGGGTATTATTGCTCAACTTCTCAATTTGAATATTTACAGTGATGCCGTTCCAGCATGGGTCTATCTCATTTTGATTTTGATGGGCGTTCTGATTCCGCTGCTGGTTGCAATGGATCCAATTCTCAAGACGACTCGTATCACGGTGCGCGAGACTCTCAACGATTACGGGATTAGCAGAGATGCGTCCGCTTCACGCCTACGGGATAGCTGGCTCAGCCACATTCGATTTTTTGACAATACCCTGATCCTTGCTCTGCGCAACACATTCCGCCGCCGTGGACGATTGATTCTCACGTTGAGTTTGCTCTCCGCTGCAGGCGCCATGTTCATGACGGGAATCAACGTGCGTGCAGGCTGGAGCGCCTATCTCGATCAAGCCGCCGCAGACCGTAACTACGACTTGGAGATTCGTTTTAATTCACCTGTGCCCACCGAACAAGTTGACTCTATTCTTGCGAACGTCTCTGGCGTGGAAAAAAGTGAATCGTGGAGTTTGACTCCTGCCGCATTGAATCGCCCCGACGGTTTAGACATCGTGCGGACATACCCCGATGGCGGTCATGGAAGTTTCACACTTCGTTCCATTCCGTTGGGAAGTGACCTGATCGCAACGCCATTGCTTGACGGACGTTTTCTTCAAGCAGGTGATGCGAAAGCTGTTGTATTGAATCAAAATGGAAAGGCGATGTTCCCCAACGCAAAGATGGGAGACGAGATTCAGTTGATGATCGAAGGACAGCCCGAAACATTTACTGTAGTAGGTGTTATTCGACAAGTTCTTTCTCCGTCAACAGCGTACGTTTTGCCGCAGACCTTTGCGGAGGTAACTGGTCAACCTCTTGAAATGACGAACGCTGTCCGCATTGTGATGCGTGAACATGACAAAGAATCGATTGTATCCATTACACGTGATGTCGAGCAGGCATTTACGGCTGGAAATGTCAGTGTCAAAGTTACGATTTCAGAAGCGTTGTTGGGTGAAGCCATCAGCGGTCACGTATACATCTTTATCTTTGCCTTGATGTTGATCTCAACAGTCATGGCAGTAGTGGGCGGCTTGGGCCTGATGTCCAGCATGGGCACAAGCGTCATCGAACGGACTCGTGAGTTTGGAGTCATGCGGGCTATTGGCGCAAAGTCAAAGACCATTCTGCGAAATATCATAAGTGAAGGAGTCTTCATCGGCTTGATGAGTTGGGTCATTGCCTTGCCGCTGTCCATTCCGCTGTCTTATGGAATTGGTTACCTGTTAGGAATGATGTCCTTCCGTTCCCCCTTGCCGCTGATCGTTTCACCTGTTGGTCTCGTGATTTGGTTGTCAGTCATTATCATCGGCTCGGTTGCCGCGAGTGCCTATCCCGCCCAGCAGGCATCACGCCTCACAGTGCGAGAGACGTTGGCATATATCTAAACACCATTTTGGAGTCGGGAGCTTGCGCCCGTTCTGCCAACCAGCAAGCTGGTTGATTCCAAAATATAATAAAAGGAGAAATAAAATGGAACAAAAAGTTGATAACAAAAGGAAGATCGTAAAAGTAATAATTTGGCTGGTTGTCATCGTTGCCTTGATGGGAATGATGCACATCCTGGTCAATTACTTTGATCTGTTCGAGTTTATCCAAAAACTACACGGAGGATGAAACTGCCATTCAAAAAAGGCTCGGATTAACCGAGTCTTTTTTGAACTTTTACTTTCTTCTCTCTTCCAATGCCTTCACCAACAACTCTTTCGCCACATTCGGGTCAGCCTTGCCTTTGGTGGCTCAGGCAAATTACTCGCCGGCCATTTTCAAAACTTCTTCAACGACAAAAGATGAGATGGAAAAACCTGATTTTTGCAATTTTTCAATTTCAGGTTTTATGATGGAGATAAGACCAAATTGTTTTGCTTTGAGCAAAATACCAATGGTTCCAATCTTTGGGATATTGAGTTGAGTAAGTTTCCTGCGCCCTTTTTTCTCATCCATCAAGACCCAATCTGCATTTAATTCACTTGCAAGGATAATTGTTTCGACTTCCCCTAAATCCATTTCGTCAAGGAGAACATTTACTGCAAGATGGTCTTTTACTTTAATAACATGAATCCAATTTGCATCGGAGACTTTTTGTTTGGCTTTACTCGTTTCGCGCCCAAAGGTGACCGTCTCATCAAAAACCGCCTGTGGAATGTAAACTTCACCAAATAATGCGTATAAAAGTTCAAGCCTGTCAATGGACGCCAAGCCAATCAGGGGAGTAGTGTCTGAGACTACGATCATTTTTTGGTTTTTGGATTAAGTTTTTTTACTGCTTCAAACTCTTCCTTAATTTCATCTTCGGTGTAATTGATAAAAGCAATTCCACGAGTCTTCAGCAATTGAATAAATTCAAGGCGAGATAAGCCTAGCAGTTTCCCTGCTTTGCCTGATGAAATTTTTTCTTCGGAGAAAAGCGAAAATACCAGCCATTCCGAAATTCGGCGCTGGATTTCATCCTGCCCTACCAAATTAAGCAGGTTACTTGGAATATGTACATTAAAAGATGTCTCAGCCATTGGAAACTCCTTGTTTCCATAATTTTACCGCTTGTCTCATTAAATAAGGTAAATCCATCGAATTGTATTGTACACAAAAAACAAACTTCAAGATACGTCGATGCGGTACTCTGTAGCACGGGTTCTTATTTTCTTCTCGCTTCCAATGCCTTTACCAACAACTCCTTCGCCACATTCGGGTCCGCCTTGCCTTTGGTGGCGCGGGCGACCTGTCCCATCAGCCATTGGACGATGGTTTCTTTGCCAGCGAGGAATTGTTCAACTTCCTTGGGATTATCACTCAGGATTTTTTCGATGGCTTCTTGAATAAAACCTGTATCTGAAACCTGCGCGAGATTTTTAGCCTTGACGATCTCCTGCGGGTCGCCGCCGCTCTTAAGCATTTCATTGAGCACAACTTTCGCTGAGTTGCTGCTGATGGTTTTATCGGTGACCATGTCAATCAGTTGCGCGAATTGTTCGGCAGATAATTTAATATCTTCCAATGCCACTCCCGAGTCATTCATATAGCGCATGAACTCGCCCGCGATCCACGAGTGGATTGTTTTTGCAGGGCTATTTGATTTGAAAACCACACCCTCAAAATAATCTGCGAGCGATTTTTCAGAGGTGAGCAGGATGGCTTCCTGTCGTTTCAATTCATATTGTTTTATGAAACGCTGAGTTTTTGCATCGGGCAATTCGGGGAGTTGATCTTTGATCGAATCGATCCACGTGCGGTCAAGTTGAAGCGGGGGCAGGTCTGGCTCGGGGAAGTAGCGATAATCGTGCGCGTCTTCCTTGCCGCGCTGCGAAACGGTCACGCCGCGCGCTTCGTCCCAGCCCAATGTTTCCTGCACCACTTCGCCGTCAGATTCATAAACTTTAATTTGACGATCGATCTCATACGCGGATGCGCGAGTCAGCGCGCGGAAACTGTTGAGATTCTTGATCTCGGTTCTTTTCCTTAACTCGGAGCTGCCACTCGGTCTGACGGAGATATTCGCCTCGAAGCGCAGCACACCCTTTTCCATATCCCCAGAGTTGACCCCGAGATAGCGCAGGATGGCGCGAATTTTTGTTGCGTACGAAAGTGCGGCTTCCACTGTCCGCATATCAGGTTCGGAAACGATTTCAAGCAGCGGCACGCCTGCGCGGTTGAAGTCCACTAGTGCGTAATTTTTTTCATGTGCAAGTTTGGCTGTGTCTTCTTCAATGTGTACACGCCGAACGACAACGCGCAGTGGATTCTCTGTATCGTCTAAAACATCCAGATAACCCTTGGAAGCAATCGGCAATTCGTATTGAGATATTTGATAGCCTTTGGGCAGATCAGGATAAAAATAATTTTTGCGTGCAAAGGTGTTAAACTCGTTGATGGAACAATTCAATGACAATCCTACCAATGTGGCTTGTTCAATTGCTTTTTTATTTAATACAGGCAATGCTCCAGGCAATCCTGTGCAAACGGGACATATAAATGTGTTCGGTTCTGGCGCGTTGGAATAATCCGCTGAGCAGGCACAGAACATTTTTGAGTTGGTCTGCAACTCAGCGTGGATTTCAAGTCCAATGACGGGTTCGTAGGTTAGTTTCATAGTTGGTTAGTTTAGTAGTTGACGCTAGACAGTGGATGGTAGACGGTCTTAAAAACGGTCTTCTGTCTATTGTCTATGGTCAAAGAGGTGGTAGCCTTTTGTGCCAATCAGTTTCTTGTTGATACGCATGACCGACTTGGAACAAAGTTTGTTCATCTAAATGTTTGCCGATGAGCTGCATCCCAACAGGCAGGCCTTTTGAAAATCCGCAGGGCAAAGCTAATGCGGGAACGCCCGCTGGATTTGTGGCAACGACATATATATCGGAGAGATACATTTCAAGCGGATCGTTTGTCTTCTCGCCAAGTTTGAATGCGGTGGTGGGGCAGGTCGGGGCGAGGAGAATGTCAACGGAGGCAAGAGCAGTTTCAAAGTCACGACGAAGAAGCGTGCGCACTTTTTGGGCCTTGAGATAGTACGCGTCATAATATCCCGCTGATAATGCATACGCGCCAAGCATGATTCTGCGCTTGACTTCGTCACCGAATCCCTCGTGACGAGTCTGCAAATAAATGTCGATCACATCTTTTGCATTTTCTGAAATGGACAGACCGAAGCGCGTGCCGTCGAAGCGGGCAAGATTTGAGCTGGCTTCGGCGAAGAGCAAAAGATAATAAACGGGGAGCGCGTATTGCGTGTTGGGCAACGAGACTTCTTGAATCTTCATGCCAAGTTTTTCATACGTGCGAATAGCTTCCTGAATGGACGACTCAACGCCCGCTTCCATACCTGATACAAAATATTCTTTTGGAATACCAATGGTCATGCCTTTGACTGATTTATTTAAGTTTTGATTGTATTGCGGAACAGGCGAGTTGAAAGTTGTGCTGTCATGTTCGTCGTGACCTGCGATGGTTTCAAGCACGGTCGCGCAATCATAGACATCGCGAGTCATGGGGCCGATGCAATCAAATGAAGAGACGAGCGAGATCAAGCCGTAACGCGAGACGCGACCATACGTTGGCTTGATGCCTGTCACGTTGCAAAAGCCCGCAGGCATGCGGACCGATCCGCCGGTGTCTTCGCCCAATGAAAATGAACAAAGACTCGCGGACATAGCGGCGGCAGAACCTCCGCTTGACCCGCCTGGGACTCGGTCGAGGTCCCATGGATTGTGCGTGTTGAAGAAAGCGGAATTTTCACAGGATGAACCCATGCCGAACTCGTCCATGTTGTTCTTGCCCATTAATACCGCGCCAGCATCCGCAAGTTTGTTGATGACAGTGGCGTTGTATTGCGGGACATAATCTTCAAGAATTTTGGATGAACAGGTTGTGCGGATGTCACGCGTGGAGATGCAGTCTTTTGCGGCGAAAGGAATGCCAGTCAGCGGAGTGACGTTTTCACCTTTGGCGATGCGTTCGTCGGCTTGCTTTGCTTGTTTGAGAGCAACGTCATCGGTGATGGTGACGTAGGATTTTATCTTTGGGTCAATTTCGTGGGCGCGTTGAAGAGTCGCCTGAGTCAGTTCGACGCTGGAAATCTTCTTGGTAGTTAGTAATTCGTGCGCTTCACGAATGGTGAGGTTGTGTAGTTGCATAAAAACCTTTAACCACAAAGGGTCACAAAGGTACACGAAGGAAAAGCTTTTAAACCTTTGTAACCCTTTGTCTCCTTTGTGGTGAAAAAATTATTCTTCACCTAAAACTGTTGGCACTTTGATATATCCGCGTTCGGATTGAGGCGCGTTCTTCAGAAATTCTTCGCGGCTCATGGAGGGCTTGGCTACATCTTCACGTAGGACATTTGTGTTATTGGTGATGTCGGATGCAGGCGGGACATTATCCGTGTCCACTTCGTTGAGCATATTGAAATAGTCAATGATGGAAGAAAATTGTCCGCTGAATTTTTGTGCTTCATCTTCCGAGATTCCGAGGCGCACGAGGTGGGCTACGTGTTTGACCATGTCAGTGTCTATTTTTTGACTCATAATTTTTTATACTCCGTTGGTCGAGTAGCCCGAATGCTCTTTGAAGGGCATATCGAGACCAACAATTAAAATTAAACTTAATATTGTGGTCTCGATACCTTCCTCGCTGTCGCTCGGAACTACTCGACCACCGAGGGTTATCTGTTATTCAAACTTAATATGCAACTCTTTCAACTGCTTCGGCTCAACAGCAGATGGCGCATCAGCCATCACGTCGCGGCCTGCTTGATTCTTGGGGAAGGCGATCACTTCACGGATGTTGGGTTCGTCCGCGAGCAGCATGATTAATCTATCGATGCCAGGGGCCATGCCGCCGTGTGGGGGAGCGCCGTATTCAAAGGCTTCGAGCATATGTCCGAATTTGTTTTCAATATCTTCACCGCTTAGCCCAAGCATTTCAAACATCTTTAATTGAATGTCGCGGCGATGAATGCGGATCGAACCCGACGCCATCTCATATCCGTTGCAAACCATATCATACGCATCTGACAACACTTCGCCAGGATTACTGTCGAACTTGGGAAGGTCTTCTAACTTCGGCATGGTGAATGGATGATGTTCCGATTCCCAAGTTTTGGTTTCTTCGTTATATGCGAAGAATGGGAAGTCCACGATCCATGCGAATGCCATCATATCTTTATCTGCGAGATCTAATTTGTCGCGGAACCAGAGCCGAAGTCCGCCGAGTGTTTTGTTGACCACTGCGCGTGTATCTGTTGCGAAGACGATGAGGTCACCTTCTTTCGCGCCAGTTTTGGATTTGAGTGATTCGACCTCTTCAGGTGTGACGAATTTCGACGCGCTTCCTTTCACGCCCTCGCCTGTGATTGCCAACGTGGGCATTCCCTTCGCTCCGAAAGTTTTCGCTACCTCTGTGAGAGCATCTACTTCCTTACGGGACATGTCCGCTGATTTCGGGGCGACAATGCATTTGATCACGCCACCAGCTTCTAGCGTGGATTGAAAGACGCGAAATTCACTCTTCGTGAAAATGTCATTTAATTCAAATAATTCCATGCCGAAGCGCAGGTCGGGTTTATCTGATCCATATTTCTCCAACACTTCATGATGTGAGAATTTCGGCCACGGCGAAGAGAGTAACTTTTTATGAGGCGAAACAGCGGGAAGCATTTTGGTGTATAGATCTTCAACCAATGCAAGTACATCATCGCGATGCACATAAGACATTTCAAGATCAAGCTGCGTAAATTCAGGCTGACGGTCGCCACGCAAATCTTCATCACGGAAGCAACGCGCGATCTGGAAATACTTGTCCATGCCAGCGACCATAAGCAATTGCTTTAACTGCTGAGGAGATTGCGGCAGTGCGTAGAATTGTCCTGGATAAAGGCGGGAGGGGACGAGGTAATCACGCGCGCCTTCAGGTGTGGCTTTGAACATGATCGGCGTTTCGATTTCAATAAAGCCTTGTTCGTCGAGATAGTCACGCATAAACTTGATGACCTTATGACGCAAGACCATATTGTTGGTCATGCGTTCACGGCGCAGGTCAAGATAGCGGTATTTGAGGCGTGTATTTTCATCGGCGAGGTCATTGTCCGCGCTGACCATGAACGGGAGTGTCTTTGCAGGATTCAAAACTTTAACTTCGCGCGCGATGATCTCGATCTCGCCCGTTTCCATTTTTGGATTCTTCATACCATCAGGACGCAACTGAACAACACCTTCGATCTGCAAGACCCATTCCATGCGGACGTTGGCTACAAGGTCAAGAGATTCTTTTGGCAGGTCTGGATTGATGGTAATTTGTACCAAGCCCATGCGGTCACGCAAATCAAAAAATGCTACGCCGCCATGATCGCGTCGTCGGTGTACCCAGCCAGACAGGGTAATTGTCTGCCCGGCATGGCTGGCTCGTAATTCTCCACAAGTATGAGTCCTATACATAATGCGCCTCCGTTTATTTTTTCACCACAAAGGGCACCAAGGTGCACAAAGAAAATCTGAAAGGAATTCTCACGTTGAGCGCTTGTCCCACCTTCGTGCTCTTTGTGTCCTTCGTGGTTAAAGATTTAGATAAAATAAATCGCCCTTCGCATCCCTTTGGGAGCGTCGGGCGATTTGATTTGACTTGAGTTATCTGTCAACCAGCAATGCTTCGCCCAACGATACACGGATCGTCATTATTGTTATTATTATCGTTATTGGCAAATTGGATGCGGTTGTACATCGTGGCGCGATTATAGCACAAAGTTTTTACTTGAACTTAAATTTTTTCCACTGTCATCTTCATCCCATATTTGGCTCTCAAAGTGGCTTCAGGTTTGAAGGCGATTGGATGGTTTGGAACCAGCTTAATGCGGAAGCGTTGAAGCGTCATGGCAAGGATGAACTGCATTTCCATCAGAGCGAAGTTATTTCCAATACAAACATGTGGACCTTCTCCAAATGGATAGTAAATCTGTTTGGGCCGATTCGCGATTTGTTCAGGAGTAAACCGCTCGGGATCAAATTTTTCGGGGTCAGGCCACAGTGTAGGATCACGATGTGTGATGTATGGCGTGATGAAGATGAGTGTATTTGCAGGAATGGGATAACCATCTAATACATCATCTTGAACAGCTTCACGGGCGAAGAGATACGCGGCAGGATATAAACGTAATACTTCTTGAATTACTTTTGTCATGTATGTCAATTTCGGCAGGTCTGCAAAAGTGGGAGTTCGGTCACCGAGAATAGACTTGACTTCATCTCGCATTTTTTCTTCGATCTCAGGATGCTGTGATAAAAGATAGAAAGCCCATGTCATTGTTGCGGCTGTTGTTTCATGGCCCGCAAAGAAAATTGTAACAACTTCATCGCGTGCCTGCTGATCGGTCATGCCTTCGCCTGTTTCAGCGTCGCGCATTTCAAGTAACATACCGAGCAGGTCATCTTTTGGTTCTTTGCGTCCGCTTGCGATGAGGGGATAGATCGTATCATTCAAGGTTTTGAATGCGCGGTTATATTCCACATTGCGCGGCACAGGGAACCATAACGGCGGCGCCCACATCTGTTGACTGCGCCACAACATAAATTTTGATGAGACATTAAAGGCATGACCCAATGCAAGTATCTTGTCATCTATATCGGCGCTGAACATGGTTTTGATAATGATCGTAAGCGTGAGATGCATCATCTCTTCGTCCATGTCGAGGGTGGGTTGAGTCTGTATCCGCTGGGACCATGAATCTAGTGTCGAACCAATTACATCGGTCGCAGTCGATGCGAGTTTGCCTAATCGTTCGCGATGAAATGCAGGTTGAAGGAGTCGCCGTTCGCGCAGCCAGAAATCCCCGTCAATTAAGGGAAGTCCATTACCGAGCAGCACGCGTCCAGTTTCCACGCTTCGTCCGCGGATATAATTTTTATAATTATCCTGAAGAATATATTTTACATAATCAGGATCTGTGACGAGAAAATATGATTTGTTGAGCAGTTTGAATTGCGCAATGCCGCCATGCTCGCGGGCAGTTTTCGTGAACAGCCCAAGCATGTCGCTGACCATCTCTGGCATCACGCCGAGAATAGGCAGTCCGCTTGGGCCAGGGATTTGTTTCAATGATGTCATTGCGTCGGATTTTAGTCGATTCATTTGTAAGAAGCAAAAGGAATTATCCTGATAATGGATGAATCAAAAAGGCTTTTCAGTATCTTTGATTCAAGCGCATCTTTCTTTAAATTTATACCTGCCGCCGCTCCAATAATATTTCTCACGGGCAGGCTGATTCGAGAATCAGCTTTGATATTTCCTCTGCTACCATCTCTTCACCTGCAGGTGTTCTATGGACAGCCGAGTCTGTAAATTCAGTTGGAGGCAGCAAGTCCCAAATATCTACATACTTCCATTGATTTTCCTCAACTTGAGTATTCACCAATTCACGGTATTGATCATACGCCCAACGCGGATAATTTTTGTTATAACGAATTTCCTTATTTTGCCCTGTCACAATTTGAATAGGTTCATTGACCATGACTACAGGCACGTCACCTGCAAGCAAAGTCCCTGCTTGAAGCACATCAAATTGAATCAGGTGAGGGTCAAGTGTTGGGGGAGGTAAACCTCCAAAGTCATCACTTGCTTCCACATCTAATCCTATAGGATCATATTTTTTATGTCCCTCTTCTCCAACGGATTGCCAGCGGATTCCATCCAGTTGATATTGAACGAATCTGGCAATCTCATTTCTGCGTGCCAGAAATGTTTTTTGCTGGAAAGATGGCTCGTCAAAGGAATTAAGCCTTATTTCAAGATCATATTTATCAATTAATTCCTGAGCCAGTTCTGGATTTTGATTCACCATTGGGTGCTGTTCTTCTTCGCGCAAAGTTGAATTCAACGTAATCATCCAGATAATTAGATTAGGTTCATACTTCATTGCTTCTTGTAACAGGATCAAATCCTTGAAGAGAGAAAGCTTTGGGTATCCCAAGTTATACACATGCACAAGTTCTTCATGACAGGTTTTTAAATTAGCAGAATTGATCAGGCCAGAAAAAGTTTCTTCTGGGTTTAGCAGATAGCCCCAAGTAGAAGAATCACCAAGGACGAGTACTTTATACTGATTCGGATATTTCCCTGAGCTTGCAAGTTCATGTGTATTGAATAGCAAATTCAAATCATCTTCCTGTGCAAAGCGTGGACGTCCTTCTAATACATTGTTATATACCGATAGTTTCCATAATGCTGAGTCTGGAATAAGCGCAAAACCATAATTAAATAGAGCAAATAATAAAATTGCTTTCAATACTATTCGTATGGATTTGAGATGAGATTGCTTCATTCGTTAATTAAATCCAAATAGCATTTTGATAGCCGTAGGAATTTGATTTGCTGGCATCACAAAAAACACCCAGCCAAGAGCGACATAATGAAAGGTGAGAAAAATTCCACTTCCTGTTAAGAGATTTTTGCGAAAGGGGCTGATTGCCCATGCTGAAAATTTTGAGCCAGTCAGCTCTCTCCAACGGTTGTGAATGAAAAGACCTGCCCCATGCCAAAGTCCCCACAGAACAAAATTAAGTGTAACTCCGTGCCATAGTCCAATTAGTATCATAGTAGCGAGTTGTAATATCAATATCAGAGACCATGCAGATAATTGAGTCGAAGATCGAATCCATCTTTGCAGCGGATTGAAAAAATAAGCACGGAACCATTGTGTTAACGTCATGTGCCAGGAATTCCAAAAGAGGGTAAGGTTTGGTTTCAAATAAGGAGAATTGAAATTCTCGGGCAAATTAATTCCCATAATTTTAGCCAGTCCAATGGCAATATCTGTGTATCCACTGAAATCAAAATAAATTTGAAAGGCATAAGCATAAAGCAATGTCCAGAACCATCCGCTCGAATCGATGTGCAAAGCTCTTTCAGAATTTAATGCAAAGTTTGCAAGGGCATCGGCGATCACAAATTTTTTGAAAAGCCCAATTGCAAACCTGCTGCCTGCATCTGTCCAATCCAAATTGGACCAGGGCTTGATTTGATTTAGATCAGAGATGAAGCGTTGAACACGGTCAATGGGGCCAGCAGCAAAGGATGGGAAAAAGATCGTGTACGTCATATATTCGGTAAAGGTGACAGGTGGCAATTGTCCATTTTGGCGGTCACGAATGGTATGGATCACTCTAAATCCAAAGTATGAAAAACCCAGCCACACAAAAATTCCATTGTCCTTCGGCGGACTTCCTGTATATGCAGAAATAACTGTGTAGATGTAGCTATTCAATGCAGGTGTTTTTATGACAATAAATATTAATATTATTAAAAAGAAAAATACGGGAAGGATAAATTGTTTAGGTGCTAATGCCCTTAAAGCGATAACAAATGCTAGTAAAGTTATTATTAATGCAAAAAAAACAATGACAGGTCGAGGAATGGCTATATTTGGAAAAAGTAGATTTGATTCCCCAATATATCTTGTTGAGTTAATGGCAAATATTGTAAGGATGGTTATTAATATACCTGGCCAGTTTTTTTGCAAAGCGCGAATTTCTGGCGGGGATGTCAATGCCCACGAAGCTGCTACAAAAATAATGGTGAAAGTTGGCAGCCAAAAGGTGACGTTATGAATCGTTGTTGTTCTGGATTGCAGCCAGTAGACCACGATAATGCTCGCAGCTAATAATGCGTGAGATCGAATTTTTGGATGAGATAGCGAGCCAATGAGCAGTGAAACAAGAGCGAGAGTGAGTACCTCAAGAATACTCATTTAAAACCCCTGATAGATCCAGGCGGGGGATGTGTCTGCTGTGAATACGATAAGCGC
>JACMLM010000052.1 GCA_014379595.1 Anaerolineales bacterium | reverse complement strand
TGTTCATTGAATATCTGCTTAAAGGAAGCTTTGTACTCGCCGCCAAGAAATACATTGTGATGTGCGATCTGTGAATATTCTTTATCCACGCCCCAATAGAACATGATCGTGGAGCAGGTGTAGAGTTTATCTTCGATGAGTTTCTTCGCTTCGGCTCGATCAGGCAATAGTTGATCATAGATGTAAGGCAGGTCTGCATTGCCAACGAAAATATCGGCGGTCAATACACGGCCATCCTTTAATTCAACCCCTGTAATCTGTTGACCTTTAACCTTTAACTTTCTAGCGGGCTGATCATAAATAAATTTCACTCCCAATTTTTCAGCTACATTGACCAAGGCCTGAATGCCCGCATACATGCCACCCATGGGATACCAAACACCTTCAGCGAGTTCTGTATATTGAAGCAGGGAGTAGGTGGCGGGTGCATCGTAGGGGCTTAATCCCAGATACATGTTCTGAAAAGTAAAGGCGGCTTTTAGGCGTTCATCTTTAAAGAAGCGGCCAGTATTTGCATAATGTTTGCCCAATGCTTTGAGTTGAAAGATCAATGGCAAATTAGCGAGGCTGAAATATTCAAAGATGTTATAGAAATTACGGCCTACAAATTTTTCAAGTGAAACTTTGTAATGCTTGCTTCCTTCGGCAATGTAATTTAGAAAACCTGTGAAGGCAGTCTTTTCCACTTTCTCAAGCTGTGTTTGCATTTTGCCGATATCAGAAGTCAATTCCAGTTGTAAGCCATCGTCAAAGCGGACTTTATAGGTTGGGTCAATCCGGCGCAGGTCAAGGTGGTCGCTCATTTTTTCGCCGAGTGATGCAAAAGTTTCCTCCCAAACTTCGGGCATGAGAAACAGGGTTGGGCCGATATCGAAGCGATGCCCGCCGCGAATGATCTGATTACAGCGTCCGCCTGGAGTTTCGTTCTTCTCCAAAACAGTCACATCGTATCCATTTTTAGCAAGACGGGCGGCGGTGGCAATTCCACCAATTCCCGCGCCAATCACAATAGCAGTTGGTTTCATGAGTTCTCCTTATTTTTGCAACGAACAGTTGTGCACTCATTCTACACCTTGTCTATTATTTGTCAAGGTTAAATACAAATAATACTTTGCAAAACCTTGACAAAACAGGAAAATCCTGTAAAATTCAAATTATCAAGATCGAGTAAGTATCAGTCATTGCCGAGTAATTTATGTAGGAGAATAAAATGCAAGTACAAGCAAATTGGGAAAACCAACTTCTCGCTCTCGCGGGGCAGATTCCGCAGCCTTCTGCTCATCCTTTTTTCTCTTATTGGGCAGGCGATGCCTCTTTGCGTGTAGCCTACAAGAAGGCAGAGAATATTACTGCTGAACATAGCAAGTCATTTTATTTTGCATCGGGTTTGCTGCCCGAAGAAAAGCGATTGGCTGTTCGTGCGCTTTACGCATTTTGCCGTACTGTGGATGATATTGTGGATGAGGTGGAATTAAAGAAGGATCGTGACTTTGAACTGGACTATTGGCGTAACATCGTTCAAACCGATTCTCCCTCGACCCTTCGACAGGCTCAGGACGCCGCAGATGACCTGGTCGCCGCCGCATGGGCAGATACGCTTACCCGATACCATATCCCGCGCCGTTATGCCCTGCAATTGATCGATGGGGTAGCCCGTGACCTTTGCCAGTCTCGTTATCAAACCTTTGACGATCTTGCTACATATTGTTATGGAGTAGCTTCCACAGTGGGGTTGATGAGCATGTATATTATCGGCTTCAAGTGTCATGAGGCTGTGCCTTATGCCATCAAGCTTGGTGTCGCGCTCCAGATGACCAATATCTTAAGAGATATTGGTGAGGATTATCATAACGGGCGTCTTTATCTGCCGCGTGAAGAACTTGCATTTTATGGGATCAATGAATCAGACATTGCCCGTGGACATGTTACTGATCAATGGCGTCAGTTCATGAAATTCCAAATAGACCGCACGCGCCAACTTTATAACGACGCCTGGGCAGGCGTGAAAATGCTCGAACGCGAAGGGCAGCTTGCGATCGGCGCCGCATCCACTTTATACAGCGGCATTCTCGATGATATTGAAAAACATGATTATGATGTTTTCACCCGCCGCGCAAGACTATCCACATGGCAGAAGCTGAGTCGCATTCCAGCATTGTGGCTTAAAGTCGCTTCGTTATAGTTTGGCTAATCTATTTTTGACAGAGAGACATTCGCAAGAATGTCTCTCTGTGGTTTAATCAGACAATGCAGATATTAAGATTTCTTGTCATTCCAATTATTCTTTTTCTTACATCTTGCGGAGGTTCTGTGGGTACACCCATTTCGTCACAACCATCTATTCGTTATCTTGCTTTGGGTGATTCTTACACAATTGGCGAAAGCGTTCCTGAAAACGAACGTTGGCCGAATCAGCTGGCTGAAATGTTGGGTGAGAAAGGGATTAAACCTGAAGTCACCATTATCGCCCGCACGGGCTGGACGACAAGCGAACTGTGGGAGGGGATTCAAGCCAATCCGCCGCAGGGAACATATCAAATGGTCTCCTTGTTGATCGGTGTGAATAATCAATATCGTGGAAACAGTATCAACGAGTATCGCGAAGAATTTCGGTTTCTGCTTGAGAAGTCGATTGAATATGCAGGCGGCAATGCAGATCATGTGATCGTGCTTTCCATTCCAGATTGGGGCGTGACACCTTTTGCAAGAGGCCGCGATGTTGCTAAAATTTCAGCAGAGATAGATGCCTTCAATGCAGTCAATCGTGAAGAGACTGAATCCGCTGGCGCGCATTATGTAGACATTACACCAATTTCGGAGATCGATGATCCATCCTTGATCGCCGGGGATGGGTTGCATCCATCTGGAAAAATGTATCAGATGTGGGCAGAAGAAGCTTTGCCCATTGCAATTGAAATTTTTAATTAAGAAGTAAAATTCAATCCCTGAGCAGAGTGGCTAATTCGTGGGTTTACCAAAAGATTTAACCACAGAGTGCACAGACGCTTCGCGCACAGAGAAAAACTCTTTAAAATCTTTGTGGACTCTGTGCTCTCCGTGGTGAGAGGTTTTCTTAACCCATTTTTTAGCAGCTCTCTCTTTGAGGAAAAATGCCAAAAATCACAGCAGTCAATCATGTCGCCGTTGTAGTAGACGATATGGAAAAATCCCTTTTGTTCTGGCGCGATGCGTTGGGTATTGAGCTTCATGAATTACGTGATGTCCCTGCTGAAAAATCGCAAGTCGCTTTTCTGCCAGTTGCAGGCGCAGAAGTGGAATTGGTTATGCCGACCACAGATGACTCAGGTATCGCCAAATATCTTGCCAAACGCGGCGCGGGTATGCATCACATTTGCCTGGAAGTGGATGATATTACGGGTATGATGTCGCAGTTAAAAACGAAAAATATTCGTCTTATCAATGAAGAACCGCGCACCGCTGCAGACGGAAAAAAATATGCATTCATTCACCCAGAGTCCACGGGCGGAGTGTTGGTTGAGTTGTATCAGGTGACTTCGTCCTGAGCGGAGCCGCATGATTTTGGTTTTATGCGGCGCAGTCGAAGGACAATAGTGCTGTCCCCACTCCGCTGGGCGCGAAGTATAAAGCTCAAATGAAAGCACTGATAAAATAAAAACATGGCAGAAACCATAGAAACCATTTTAAGAGATGAATGCGGACTTGTAAAAGACCGCCCGATCATTGTTGGCGTTTCAGGCGGACCTGACAGCTTGTGTCTGATGGAAACATTACGACAGGCGGGTTATCCAATCATCGTTGCGTATTTTGATCACCAACTTCGCCCCGAATCAGATCAGGATGCGCGTCTGGTGGAAAAAACTGCCACGCGTTTAATGGTCTCTTGTATGATCGATGGGGCGGATGTCCGTGCTCATGCTGAAAAAGAAAAACTCTCCATCGAAGAAGCCGCTCGAAACCTGCGCTATAAGTTTTTATTTAATCTTGCGCGTCAGCGCAATGCGCAAGCAGTAGCGGTGGGTCATACAGCCGATGATCAGGTGGAAACAGTGTTGATGCATTTTCTGCGGGGCAGTGCCATCACAGGTTTAAAGGGTATGTCTTATCGTTCGGTGATAAAAATATTTGATCCTGAAATTCCCATCGTGCGTCCTTTGTTGGATATGTGGCGGGAAGAGACAGTTGTCTATTGTGCGGTCAATGGCCTGCGTCCACATTATGATTCGAGTAACGACTCACTTAATTTTCAACGCAATCGTATCCGCCATCTTTTAATTCCCAATCTTGAAAGCTATAATCCAAAATTCCGTGAGGCTGTCTTGCGTATGTCTCAATCATTAAAAGGTGACTATGCCTTTGTGATGGAAACACTCGAGAATGCCTGGCAAAATACGGTGACAGATATGGATGAGGATTTCATCATCTTTGATGCTGATCTAATTTCCAAACATTCGCTCGGACTCCAACGGAACCTGGTCAAACACGCCATGCAGACTCTTCGCCCCGGCCTGGACATGACCTTTTCTGTTGTTCAACGTGCAATTAACCTGATCAAGACTGGCTCTCATCTCTCTCGTGTAGATTTGAAAGGCGGTCTATATATGTTCCGCGAGTCGGATAATATATACATCTGTACATTGGATGCTGAATTACCATTTAATCTTTGGCCGCAAATGACTGGAATCGACATGGCATCCGTTGGAATCCCTGGTCAGGTTGCACTTGCGGGCGGCTGGAGATTTAATTGTGAGCGTTGGCGTCTGCCGGGTTTGGCGAGAGAGCAATCTGAACGAAATGAAGATCCGTTTCAAGTTTGGCTCGATGCTGAACAATTCCCATCAACGCTTGAATTGCGGATACGCCATCAAGGAGATCATTTTTCACCACTTGGCATGGACGGTCATTCTCAGAAGCTTTCCGATTTTTTTGTAAATGAAAAACTTCCGCAGCGTGCGCGTGAACGTTGGCCCTTGTTATGTGCAGGTGATAAAATTATTTGGGTACCGGGTTACCGCCCCGCACATCCATATCGTTTAACATCTGAAACGCGTAACGTTATTTATTTTTCTGTTTCCCGCCCATCTGAAAAGATCATGGAATAAAAATAGGCATCGTCATTGCGAGGGCGTTCTTGATCGTGGCCCGAAGCAATCTCCTTGACGTTTAGGAGATTGCTTCGTCGGAAAGAGCAAATGCCCTCCTCGCAATGACGAAAATTTGTTTATTTCATTTCACCGTTAAGTTGTTTTAGTTTAATAAACAGCTCGCGCCATTGGATCTTTGATACGCCCAGTTTCTGGCGGATCTTATCGGGTTCAATGCCTGCCTGATAATCACGTAATGCACTTGTCCAGCGGCACATATCAAAAGATAAGTGCTTTGTAAGACCAGCTTCTTCTCCAATATCTTCAAGCAAATATTCAAGCCTGCGTGGTGACCATGCGAAGACCTGGTCGACGGGCTGATATTGAACGAGATATTCTTTATAGGCAGTGATCCAGTCTTCTTCCAATTCTATTTTGCGTTCTTTGTAGCGATTGGCAGGGCTGGCATAACGGATAAAAACATGCGGTCCATTCTTCGCATCAAGGTCTATGTGATTGATGTGTATACCCAAACATTCACTTTTCTTGATCGCTGTGATGAGAATAAGCGATACAAGTGTATACGGACGTGCGTCTGGTTTTTTATCGCGGCGGTGACGGTCTGCGGCAAGTAGGACAGCTTCGTATTCATCCTGCGTGAGCACTTGCGGAAGCGGACTAATAGCAGAGCGCTGCAATACTTTTGCTGCGGGGTCTAGAGTCAATGTTCCATATTGATGCAGCCAGCGAAAGAATGATTTGACCGATGTGATACGGCGGGATAGGGTTTTGGGGCTGCATGGAATGCCGCGCTCTTTTTCCATCCATGCAAAGAAGCGATTGAGGTCATCAGTGGTGACGGCCCCAATGGATTTATCGGGAGCTAAAAATTGAGTCAGTAAGCGAACATCTGAAAGAAAGGCTTTTACTGTATTTGAGGAACGTCCCTGATCGTACATGAACATTTCCCAGCCATTGATCGCGGTAGGGAGCAGGGTCTTTGTTGTCATATGTGCGGAGTCAGTTGTCTTTGCCATCATATTATCCTCATGGGCTACCTAAATAGTAGCGCATAGTCTTTTCGTATAGTTTAGCGAATTTGGGAGGTGTTGTCAACTGGGGAATATTGCGTATTTTCTTGGCTCTCGCTCGGCGAGGGTGTCTCCCACTGCCGAATATACATTGACCGAAGGTCTCCATCAATCCTATAATCATCTTCGATGTGCAATTATCAGATGTGGGTTGGGAGCGGAAGACCTAACGGTCGAAGAATAATATAAGGAGACAAGCAATGAAAAGGATTAGACTCACAAAAACAAACATAGCTTTGTTAGTGTTAATAGTTGCATTACTCTTTGTTCATCATCAGACACTTATTTCTTGCCCGGCAATCTTGTCTTCCCCATATGGGGCTGTTTATGGTGCTGTTCATGGGTTTCTTTATAAGCTTGTGGGATATGACGTAGAAAATTTGAATATGAATAAAACGTTGTATCATGAATGGGATTTGTTAGATGCTCAGATTTGGCCTAAAGAAAAGATTAATAGCGTATGTTATTACTTCTCAATAAAATCCCCAGACAGTCGAGGGATAGGCATTTTCGTGACAGGAGCTAGCGTACTTGAAGTTGATCTTCCTCCGTCCCTCACTTTGGAAGACAGACAATATTATAGTAAACAAGAGGAAACATATCCATTTGAAGAAAGAGTCTCTTTGTATATAGACGGCAACTTGGTTTCAAATTCTACAAAGTACACTCGCATACCTGGCCTTACCGCCATGTTGATACCTAATGCTGCTCCAGATACCACTGTAGGAAGTTTGTATAATATCAGTTGGTATCCAGATTTGACTTTTGGAAAACACATTGCCAAAATAGTGATAAAAACCCTGCCTGGCGAGTTGATTGAATATGAATGGGAATTTACCTACACACGCTGGTAGTGATACCATTTCTATCCATCGCTCGGCGTGGAACTCCTGACCCCGCCGAGTTTTATATTAAATTTACTATCTTCAAACTTATAATACCGAAAATAGAATTGCCAGCATTATCAAACTCGCGGCTGGAACTTATGCCTCGCCTGGCACATACGCCTCGAAATGGCACTTCGGGTATGACGGTGACGGAGTTCGTACATCTACTTTAACCACACCTTACAAAGATGGTGATCCACAGACACCTATATTAACAACCTATTACTTCGGCGGCACGTATGAAGTAACTGGTACAGATGTGAAAAAGTATTACAATTTTGCTGGATAATCCATCTTTGATGCGTTTACATGCATTCTATTATTAGTGCGATAAATCTTGTGGCTGAAAACAAGGCTCGTATTCATAGCCAAGGATCACGCGGTATTGTGTCGGGCTGTTTGCGTCGGGTTGGGAAATTACACTAGCAGAAAACAAGCCAAGGGTGGATATGATCGTCTGCCTTTGAGTAGCATCCTGCCCGGGCGTGAAGTCTACAATTACAGAGGATGTATAGTCGCGGCGATCTGCTGCTGAAATGATTGTTTGATAGCCTGCATAGTTGAGGCGGGAGGCGGCAAGCGTATCCAATGTTTCGGATGGAGCACCGTTCTGCACTTCCACAGTGATGGATTGCCGTTCCACTGCAAACGTGGAAAGGGTAGTGGCCTCGATCAGCATTTGCGTTAACTCAACATCGTTCGGTAAAAGCACAGATGCGCCGCCGGGCGTGATCCACGAGCTGACGTATGGCGGGCGAATGTAATAGCCGCGAATATTTGCATTCGTAAAATTGAGCGCGTAAGGCGCCATACGCAGAAGATCGGCAAGACCAAGGTCTGTGATAACCGTGCTGGAGAAGTCATTGTATAGCTGCGGAATCTTGCTAAAAGTATCTGTTTGTAATGCCTGTCCGAAGATGGCGCGTAATACTTCCTGCTGACGGCGGCCGCGATCAAAGTCATTAGATTTGGAACGTGCACGCGCATACCATAATGCGAGGTCACCATCCATGTGGATTTGACCGGGGCCAACCGTATATAGCCACCAATTGTCTTCATTATAAATATCATATGAGGGGTCGATCAAGCGCCAGTCTGTATAAGCGCATGAGATGGGAACTTCGATTCCACCAATGGTATCCACAATACGGCGAAATCCATCGAAGTCAACCATGGCAGTGTGGTCAATGCGAATACCGAGATTATAGGAGATCGTATCTTTCAATAAACCTGGTCCGCCGCCAACATAACCACCTATCTCTCCGCTTTGATATGCAGTGTTGATGCGCTGCATACCAACAGTGGGAATATAGATCCATAAATCACGTGGAATAGAGATTAGCGAGATCTGCCCTTCTTTAGGCCAGACGATTGCAAGTACAACTGTATCAGTACGATAAGAAGAACCAGGTCGTTTATCTGAACCGACAAGCAGAAAGTTAATCGTCTCATTGTCAGTTAGCGGCGGCA
The DNA here is from genome assembly GCA_014379595.1 of Anaerolineales bacterium. Classification (GTDB taxonomy): domain Bacteria; phylum Chloroflexota; class Anaerolineae; order Anaerolineales; family Villigracilaceae; genus Villigracilis. The sequence continues at coordinate 6,856 of JACMLM010000052.1, read as the reverse complement.
AGGCTGTGGGATTGATACCCAGCGATTCAGCTGGAGGAGCTGCTACTGTCGGGAAGAGTTGATTAAAGTCCACTGTAGCAGTGGGTGCAATTAGTGGTGTGGATATTGACGCAGGTGTTTCAGTTGCGAGTATGTTTTGAGATAAGGAAGTATTGTTATTAAATGATAAGAACGAAAGGGCTGTAGGCGTGTAAAGCGGAGGCTGAAATGGAGTAGGAGTTGGAGATGCATTTGGTGCTGATGTAATTAATATAAAAGGCAAAGGCCCTGGTTCAAGGGCCTGAGGTGCCGCTCCACATGCAGACAAAAGAATAATGGAAATAAAAATAAGCGAATAACGCAAAAATGATTTCATCGATGAGTCTGCCACAAGGTAGTTAAAAGAGATTTGTTTACCTGTGTATATGTTTACTTGGTAGATATGCTCTTCTATCTATTGCGGAAAAGCTGTAGGGCTTGGTGTGTGTGTAGGAATCGCCGTACCTGTGGGGATGGGAGTGGCCGTCGCAGGTACAAGCGTGTTTGTTGGAATGATCGTAGCCGTAAACGGCAAAGCTGTTTCTGTTAATGGATCTGTAGGGTGCGGAGTTACAGTTACACCGGGTAACGGTGTTGGGTATGGTGTGCGTGTGGCAACATTGGGTACCCATAGTGTTTCTCCAGGCAAAATTAAATCACTGTAACGGCAGTTGACACTCTTTAATAAACCAGCAGTTATGTAGTGATTCGTTGCAATTGCATAGATCGTGTCACCCGCTTTAACAATATAACCTTTCACCCATGCAGTTGCGCCAGGGCTGCATGCTACAAGGGTATTAGCTACAACAGGAGGTACATACAATGTTGTCCCTGCTACAAGTGTGCTGGTTAACAGACAATTGGCGCGGATCAATTCATCTTTACTAATGCGATAACGTAGCGCAAGAATGTCTAATGTATCTCCTGCTTGCATAACGATTTGCCCCCAGCCTAATGGCGGTTGGCATGATGAAGCTGGCAGAGTTAATGTAATGGTAGGGGTAGGTGATTCAGCCCCGAGCGTAGGGGTAACAGTTGGTGGCAATGTGGATGTAGAAGTAAGAGGGATTGGGGACGCAAATAAAATATTGGTCGAGGTGGGTGTTGCTTCGGGCACAAATTCAACAAGTGAAATCGATAACGCGCCGAGCATTAATCCGACGGAGATCAGAGATACCACCAGCGCGTTGCCAAAACCGCGCATACTTTGTTGCATTTATTTCTTTCCTTTGCCGTTGGCTTGCTTCTCTTCTGGCTCTGTAGTGGCAATCGGCAGTAATACGCTGAATGTCGAACCAACACTGCGTTCGCTTTCCACCCATATACGTCCATGTTGTGCTTCTGTAAGAGTCTTTGCAATCGAAAGTCCTACCCCTGTATCGCCCACACCCTGGATAAGAACATTATCCGCACGATAAAGACGAGTGAAGACGCGCGGCAGATCTTCAGATGAAATGCCGTCACCCGTATCTGATACTTGAATCAGAATGAATTCCATTTTATTTTCGGTTCGCGTTTGGACCTTGAGCCTGATCGTGCCTTCGAAGGGCGTTGCCGCTCCTGCATTTTGCAGCAGATGAATCAGTATCTGTTGAAGCGCTTCACGGTCCGCTTGAATCGGTGCGAGCTTTTTCGGTAGTTCAAGATGCATCGAAATATTCTTTTCACGCACCTGAGTACTCGTATAAGACATGGCGTTATCAATAATGGAATTCAAGTCCACAGATTCTGATTTGAGATCGTTCAGCTCCGTTTCAAGCGTCGTGATCTGGATCATGTCGTCCGTCAAACTATGAATACGTTCTGTAGAGGATTTAATCCGCTCTACAAATTTGCGCTGTAAAGCACCGAGAATGCCCACTGATTCACCGAGCAGCAAGTCTGTATATCCAACAATAGAGGATAAAGGCTGGCGTAATTCCTGTGAAATGGACGCAATCACTTCGGCCTGTTCTGTACTCTTGGTTGATACATTTCCCTTTGCGATCTTATGCGCCTTCATATTGGCTTCTGCAAGTTGATTTTGCAAACGCGCCATCTCTTGTAAAGTCTTTTTCAGTTCAGATTCGATCTGGGTGGATGAAGGCTGTAGGTTTTTACCTGCTCTTAATTCACCATTCTCAAATTGCAATTGCTCAATGATTCGTTGTGATTCATCCTGTGCGGCGATCAGCGATGCCATTTCCACAGAACCCGCTTTTTGGTTCTCTGCACGTACTGCATCCAATTGCTGATTCTGCTCTTGCAAACGACGTTCCAAGTCAACGACTTGGGCTTTTGCCTGGTCGCTTTGTGCCGCCAGCTTATCCGCTTTCTGACTTCGTTTAATAATTGGGACTAACGAGATGGCAATATTTGAAAGGAAAGCCTGATCCTCAGCCGTCCATGTGCGGTCAGAATATGGTGAGAGTAATAATATGCCCCCGAGAGAATCTTTCTCCGGGGTTAGGATCGGAACGCTTAAGAGATGACCTGGATTGGTCAAACCCAAAATATCGCCCAACCCTTTAATATCAGCTGATGTACTGCTGGCAGGCATCCGCAATGGGCGTCCGCGCTGCAGTGAATTTGCGAGCATGGGAATCGAACTTTTTTTAAGAGAGCCGCCTTCCAAATTGTCTTCACGGATCAAATCATATCCACCGGCGATCACCATTTGATTATTACTGTCAGTCAGATAAATCATAAAGCACAGGTCGGAAAGCATGGTCTGTGCGATTGCCCGCGTGATGGCTTGGCTTACTTTTGTGGGGTTTGATTCCGCCGCAAGCGCAAGCATGGCGTGAAATGTTTTTGGATCCGTACTGTAACGCCTGCGTTCCGGATTAGTTGCATCTAGTTTCGCAGTTGCTGAACGTTGTGCTATAAGGACCGTCGCGGAAGGGAGCGAGAATCGTTGTGGTAGTGTAAGTAATATTGGATAGGCCGCCATGTATGCAAGGCGTACAATGCCTGAATAATTTCCTGCAACTTGAAAGAGTAAATGCCCCACATGGCCCAGAAAGCCAAGGGTGAGTAAGGTAATTCCGCTCCACATTCCATCTGGCTTACGCACAAATAGGATAGCTATCCCAATTAGCAGGGCAAGTAATGAACCGATCTGCCAGACGAAATCATCATTCGTCTGGTTATAGCTAAGAAGAGAAATTTGCGGCTGCCAGGTAAGCAGACTTAATCCCAATGCTGTGATCACGAGCAAACTTAATAATGCAGCGGCTGCATCTGCTGCGCGGCTGGGTTCGGGAAACGCATAAAGCCACGTGATCCAGATAATGCCAAAGAGAATAAAGGCACGATCCATCGGCGGCAAAACTGTTTTAGGGTCAATAATATGCTGCCAGCCAAGTCCGCTGAAAAGGAACATGACCACTTGTGCGAGCAGCAAAATACCAAGCCCAATAAAGGCACGCCGTGCCTGCGGAAATTCACTGACCCGCCAATGATTAAATGCTGATTGAAGCGCGCTGGCAACTGCAAACACCAGCACAATGTAGTAAATTAAATCCCCGGGAGGAACGGTTAGTTGTGTAAGAATTAAACTGGTAAATGCGCTCATTCATCCATGATTATAATGCCAGTTCAAAAATATGGAGTAGAGCACGTATAATTACAATTACAATGCACAATAAAAAATGGGTTGTCCCAGTTATTGTCTCAGCTTTACTTGCGGCAATCCTTTTACCTCTTATTTATACAGGTTATGCCGGTATTAAAAAGGGTGAAGCCGAATTTGTTGCACAGAATTATTCAAGCGCTACCGAATCTTTTGAGCAGGCGGCACGGCTTTTAATTTGGCGTGGTGATCTTTGGGAAAAAGCCGGCGTCGCAGCAGGCGCAGCTGGAAACCCATCTCAAGCGATCATTTTTCTTAAACGTGCACCCGAACTTTCTGAACAAGGGTGGGCTGTATTAGGGATTTCATATTTTGATACCGGCGATATAGAGTCGGCACTTACAGCTTATCAGCAAGGATCGGAGCTCCATGATTCAGCTTCTTTGTATGCAGGACTTGCTTTTATTTATCGTCAGCAAAAGAATTGGCTTGCTGAAAGTGATGCACTTAAAAATCAGGTTCGCTTGAATACAGATGATGTCTACGCTCATTATAGACTTGGCCTCTTGTTATCTTTTCTTGAACCTGAAAATGCTCTTCCTGAATTAATGCTCGCTTCTTCTTTGGACCCTGAAACTGACCCTGCTGTGCAAACATTGCGCACCGCTCTGAATTTATCTGCCACACAAACTGACCCCTCACAAAAACTCGTGACCATTGGTCGTGCTTTGGGTTTGGTACAGGAATGGGATTTGGCTATTTCAGTATTTGAACAAGCTATCATGCTTAATGCTGAAAATGCAGAAGCGTGGGCCTGGCTTGGCGAAGCCAAACAGCAAATCGGTCAGGGTGGGCTCGCGGAACTTAATCGGGCCGTTACTTTGGATCATACATCCGTCATCGCTCGCGGATTGCGTGGCTTGTATTGGGATCGTCAAAAAAAATATCAACAAATGCTTATAGAGTATTTGTTGGCCGCACAATATGAGCCAGAGAATCCCGCGTGGCAGGCGTCTATTGGTGATGCATATTTCAAAACGAGTAATCTCGTTGCTGCATTGACCGCATATCAACATGCAACAGAACTCGCTCCAAATGAGCCAACATATTGGCGTTTACTTGCAGTTTTTTGTGCCGAGAATGGTATTCATATTGAAGATGTAGGTTTGCCTGCTGCACAAAAAGCGGTTGAGCTTGCGCCTGATGATCCTTTTGCATTGGATGCATTGGGTTGGTCCTATCTGTCTTCGGGCAGGTATGCCAGTGCCGAACAAACATTGTTGGATGTGATTGCGCGTTTTCCAAGTCATTTACCTGCCCGCATTCACCTAGCCATGGCCTATCTGGCGCAAGGTAATCAGGCCTCTGCATTTAATGAATTGAACTATGTGATTGATGCAGATGCAGGCGGCCTAGATGGGTTGTTCGCTGAACAATTAATTAAACAATATTTTCCATGAAATCTGTTTCCTATCCGCGTTTTCGCTTGCAGCAAATTTAATGATTTCGGGATTCTGAATTAAAATAGAAATATATAATTTTGGACTTTCAAGCATTTCTTCTGGAGCTTTAATGAAAAAAAATCCCACCTTGATCGTGATCATTATCTTTTTGAGCCTGGCGCTTGTTCTCTCTGTTGTTTATGGCGCAACCGGTATCCCTAAAGCGGCAGCATCGCCTACTGTCACCGTTGTTATCTCAACGAATACTTCACTTCCCACGCCAACTCCTGATGTATGTTCACCAGAAAATATTGAAGATCAGGTTAAGCAAGTGCATTTACTAATGCGCGAGTTTGATGATACATCGCTTTTAATACAAACTACACTTTTACAATCTTCCACTGTGTCTCTTGTGCAGGATTTACAAAAAATTAAAAGAACTGCGGAAGATCAGGATGTGCCAGCCTGTTTAAACGATCTCAAAGAATATGAACTAGCCTTCATGAATTCAATGATTGAAGCTTTTACAACCGCACTGTCATTTTTAAATGCTTATGGCCCCAACGGAGATCAGACCGCTTTGGATTCGCTCACTCAGCCATTGGTTACTCAAGCATCGTTTCATCTTCAACAATATGGGAATGAATATGCCCGCTTGTTGGGTTTAACTCCAGTACCAATCTCCACCTTAAGTCCAGAGGGGACGTCCACTCCATCTCCTCAATAATACACAAGCAAAAACTACCCGCTCAAAAAGGGTAGTTTTTGCTTGTGTTAGTTTATGAATATTATAAGAAAAAGTTCATCATGATAAAATCGTGCTTATGAATCGTTTACTTCATTTTTTCTTATTCCTCACTATTCTCTCTTTTGCATGTTCTACATCATCTCTTACTCCTGCGCCACAAGACCTGGCCGCGCCCTCAGGAACTGTCTTATTTCAGGATGATTTTGCAAGCCCCATATCAGGCTGGGATCGGCTGATGACTCCCGAAGGCACAATGGACTATGATGGAGGTGGGTATCGTCTGCTTATCAATGCGCTGAATACAAATTTTTGGTCCACGCCTCGTAAGAACTTTGCTGATGTAAGGATAGAAGTGGACTCGGGCAAGCTGGGCGGCTCAGATGAAAACCGTATTGGCCTGATTTGCCGATTTACAGGAAGTGATTATTATTTTTTTCTGATGACCAGTGACGGCTATTATGGTATCGGCCTGTACTCAGGCGGACAAGCTGTGTTACTGGGTCAAAGTGAAATGCAATTTAATAGTAATATAAAAACTGGATTGGCTGTTAATCATCTGCGTGCTGATTGTGTAGGAAATACGCTTACTTTTTACGTCAATGGTTTTCAGATTGCATCGGTACAGAATAGCTCATTAACTTCAGGTGATATTGGTTTATTGGCTGGGACATTTGCTGAGCCTGGAGTGGATGTGATCTTTGATAATTTTGTTGTATTAAAACCATAAGGATTAATTTATGACAGCTCAATTAATTGACGGCAAGTTAATCGCCCAGCAGGTACGTGACGAGGTGGCTGCTAAGGTAGCAAAACGGACTGCGGCTGGAAAATCCAAGCCAACGCTTGCGACAGTGCTTGTTGGCGAGCGAGTGGACTCTGCAACCTATGTGCGCTCCAAGGGCAAGGCTTGTGAAGAATTGGGTATGGGTTCTGTCAGCCACAACCTGCCTGCGGATATTTCACAGGTAGAACTCGAAAAAGTAATTATGAGTTTGAACACGGATAAATCGGTCCACGGGATTCTTGTGCAATTGCCATTACCTTCTCACTTGGATGAAGAGCGTGTATTGCAGTTGATTAGCATTGAAAAGGATG
>JACMLM010000007.1 GCA_014379595.1 Anaerolineales bacterium | reverse complement strand
TCCACATCTATACTGTTTGCCTCAAGATAGCTTTTTATTAACTCGGCTTCCATGCGCCCGTAAACTTCCGCGAGCAGTTCATATTTCAACTCATCCATTAGATCTCCCGAAAATATAGCAGATTTACTTTGACGATACTATAAGCATACAAGGAAACCCGCGTGTGCGCAAGGTTGTTATAATATGGGTAAATTTATATAAGGAGAGAATAGAATGGCAAACAAGAAAAAAGTGAACAAGGTCGAAGCACAGAAATCTGAAAAGACGATCCAATATATTGCGATTGCTGTGATCCTGATTGTGATAGGAATTATTGCATGGCCCTATATTCCCAAGCCGCAACCTACACCCTCACAAGTGCAGCCAAATGCTGCCAATGTCGATGAAGGTTCGCCTGCCTGTGGGGCGTTCGATTCGATTGCTGCAGCAGACCAATACAACGAAGCACCGCCACTATTGATCGATGAGTCGAAACAATATTTGGCCGCATTCAAAATGGCAAACGGTGGTGAGTTTGTTATTCAGTTATACCCTGACAAAGCGCCGATCACAGTCAACAGTTTTGTGTTTCTCGCATGCAAGGGATTTTATAATGGTGTAACCTTCCACCGCGTGCTTGAAGGATTCATGGCGCAGGGTGGTGATCCCGATGGTACAGGCGGCGGCGGACCTGGTTATGAATTTGTGAATGAAAATAGCGACTTAACTTTTGATAAGGATGGGGTGGTCGCCATGGCGAACGCAGGCCCTGATACAAATGGCAGCCAATTTTTCATCACATATGGCCCTCAGGAATTTTTGAATGGAGGGTACACTATCTTCGGCCAAGTGATTGAAGGCATGGATGTAGTTAACGCCATTACACGCCGTGACCCAGACCAGAGTCCATCGTTTGAAGGGGATGCAATAGAATCAGTTACGATTACACAACAATAGAAAATATAACAACGAAACAGGATGACGTCTTCATGTCATCCTGTTTTGTTATGTCACCATATGTAAAAAGTTGGATTGCGGACTTTAGTCCGCAATCCGAACAAAAAGGCTTGCCGATTTTATGGTATATCTTCATCATCCACGATGATAGGAGGTTCCGTAATTAATGGGTACGCCCATACGCCGCTTTCGTTCATCAGAGCTGCAATTTCGTAGGGAGTAAGCAGGAATTCAAGACCCTGCGCATCAATAAATTCCATGATCAATTTATGCGTAGGTTTCTCTGTTTTGAAACTTTTCTGCACACGTCCAAGAAAATACTTCGCGCTTTCGCGAGAAATTTGAAACTGTGACGATATTTTTTCGAATGGTTTGATTGTGTTCATATTGATTTCACCTATTTGTTAATTGATTATATTCCCATTTAGGCCGACTTTGTAGATATGATAAAGAAAAAACGCCAATCCGAAAGTGGATTGGCGTTTTTGGTGTCAAGTGGTTTAACTTAATTATACATTCCCCAATCCAAAGCGGACGGGTCTTCCATCATTGCGAAATCCCACACGTCCATGCCCATTTCAATGGTGACAGGCATGTTGAGTCCTTCGAGTGCCTTAGCTTTGGTCATTTCGATCATTGCAGGACCATAGGGACAGAAAGGCGTAGTTAAGATCATTTTCAAGCGAGCCATATCGTTCTCGATTTCAACATCGCGGATCAGTCCCAGCTGGATGATGTTCATTCCAATTTCAGGATCAATCACCTCGGAAAGTCTGGCGCGTACTTCGGGCACTCGCTCAGGGTGAGTTGTGTGGAGAGTCCACTGGATTTCTTTGATTTCGGGTTCAGTCATTTTTCCTCTTTATATTTTGTGTAAATTTACTTTGCCGTTAGAGCTGGTTGAACAACGTACGTGCAGTGTGCCGCGCCGTCTAAAATACATTGCACTTTATTTGCAGGTAGGGCCAGCATTTTTGAAATAAGAGTTTGATCTACTGTACACACTTCAGGGTGAGCCATACCAATTTGATAATAAGGACAGGAAATTTCGTGTATCTGATACTGCCCGTCTTTCTTTTCCCATTCTACTGTAAAACCTTCATGTCCTAACATCTCTTTGACAAAGTCAAGGCGTTCTTCCATACTTAGGTTTTTCATGTCAGTGGAATATTGGCTGGCAACATCTTCTGCGATCTGGCTAAATAGTTTTGCCACAACTGGCCCTGGCATGGTTTCTTTCATTTGCGTCAGCAGGCGTGTTGTCAACTGCATGTAACGGGTAGGGAAACGTTCCATTCCCTCGTTGGTCAGGATATATACCAAACGCGGACGTCCCACACCATGACGTTGCTCCTGGCCTTCGACCAGACCCTCCATTTGCAGGTTGGTGAGGTGATGCCGCACAGAAATGGGATTAATCCCAACCGCTTCAGCCAGTGCATTAATAGTAGAACGAGGCTTTTGCAGTAAAGTTTGTAAAATCTTGTCACGCGTGGATTTCATTTTCGCAGTATAACAGCCCTAAAAGACCCTGTCAATATACTAGAAAAATATCATAAATATTCAATATCGTTTCACTCGATATTTTGATCATAGAGGCTCAAGGGAACGTAAATCTAAATGCTGGTGACCAATTGCCCCAGTTTCCAGCCATATCTCTTGCTCGTACACGCCAGAAGTAAGTTCCTCTTCTGATAAAAGACGCCTGATATTTTGTTTCTTCTCTTAACGCGGCCCATTCCGGACTGGAGAAATCAGAATTGTTATCAATTTCAATTTGATATTTTGTAGCGGCATCGAGTTTTTCCCAGCTGAATTTAGGTTTCCTGCTGATCGTAAGATTATCAATAGGGGTGAGCAAAATGGGTGCGGATGGCGGGGCTGTGTCAATTGTGAAGGAGTTGCTGGGGCTAAATTTCCCTGGTTGAAGATTAGTATCATATGCTCGAACACGCCAATAATAAATTCCATCATATAGCGGTAACCCAGTTGTGAAAGATAGTCCTGCGACAACCTGATTTGAAATAATCTGAGAGAAATTGCTATCTGTTGCTATTGTGATTTCATAGCCCTGAGCATCTCGCACTTTTGCCCATGAAAAATTAACCATGGGATTATTCGTTAGGAAATTACGCTTAGGTTCTCGAAGTGTTGGTGATTGGAAATTAACAGAATTCTTCGCAATGTTAAAGCTTTCACCGTTGACGAAGTTCCCGTTTCCAACACCTGGACCTCCCGGCCTGTTGCCTGCTAAATTACTAATACTGTCATCATCTGATAGATCAAGGCGGATTGTGCCTGCGCCAATGCCAGTGTTTACAGTCACTATGTAGAATGGATCAAAGTTAGCCACGCTGCGAACAGAGGCATTGATGATGTTGCTAGTACTTAAACTAAAATCAGATGCATCAACTCCATTGACTGATTCAGAAAACGTGACAATGAAATCAATAGTGGGTGCGTTAGATGGATTATTACTGGCACGAATAATAGAAGTCACACTTGGGAAGGATTTTTCAATGCTAAAAGTTTCGCCATTCATGAAATTCGCATTACTTGCACCTGCGCCTCCTAGCTTGTTGCCTGCGAGATCCGTAATGCTATCGTCATCTGTTAGATCAAGGCGGATAGCGCCTGTACCAACTCCAGTATTGACTGTAACGATATAGAATGGATTAGCATTATTTATGTTGTTGATGGATGCATTGCTAATATTGGTAGTACTCAAACTAAAATCAGATAGATCCACTCCGGACACTGCTTCAGAAAATGTAACAATGAAATCCACAGTAGGAGCGCTGGACGGGTTAGCACTCGCTCGAATGATGGAGGTGACGATTGGCGCGGTTTTGTCAATTGTATATGTTTCACTATTTGTGAAATTACCATTGCCAATACCTATATTGCCGAGTGCGACTCCAGACCCATTAATAATAGTGTCATTATCAATCAACTCAAGTCTTAAAACACCATCGCTAGAGCCAGTATATGTAGAAACAGTGTAAATATTGCCTGAGCCGCTTACGCTGTTAATAAATGCTCCGCTAATAGTAGATGCAATTATGTTGAAATCAGATACATCCACCCCAGTCACAAGCTCAGAGAATGTAACGATAAAATCTGCATTTGAAGTATTAATAAGGTTGGAATTTGCGCGGACTATGGAAAGAACACTCGGTGTAGATTTGTGTATGTCATAAGTTTCACCGTTACCATAGTTGCCGTTGCCAGCGCCTAAACCACCTGGCATATTACCTGCAATATCTGTAATACTGTCGTTATCTATAAAATCAAGGCGGAGCGAATTGTCGCCAGAGCCTGTGTTAACTGAAATGGTATATGTATTGTTTGCACCGTTGACACTGTTGATCACTGCGCCGCCTGAAGCTGCGGATGCCAGGCTAAAATCAGAGGTATCTACACCAGTGACTGGTTCAGAGAAAGTGGCGATGAAATCCACATTAGCAGCGCTGGTTGGATTCGAATTGGCACGAACAATGGAAACTATGCTTGGCGTAGCCTTATCAATATTATAAGTTTCACCATTAATAAAATTCCCATTTCCAACACCTGTATCACCGAGTTTGGCGCCAAAACTACTGGCGATACTGTCATCGTCAATTAGATCAAGATGCAGAGTGCCGTCACCGGTGCCTGTTTGGGCTGAGACAATGTATGTACTGCCAGACCCGTTAACGGCGGAGATGGATGCGTTTATGGTCGTTGATGTCAGTATAAAGTCAGATACATCTACTCCTGTGACTGGTTCCGAGAGTGTGACAGTAAAGTCCACGATAGCCGTATTGGATGGATTTGGATGGACACGTGCCATGGAAACAACACTCGGTATGGTTTTGCCGATTATGTGTTCATCTATCAGAATGCCAGCCCGCGTGAAGAATTGAAACTTCATGGATGCGCTACTGGCTTCCACACGCATTGCACCATAATCCTGATTAAATCGCACCTGGCTTTCTGGCAGGATTGTCTGATAGTGATATAACTCAGCGCCGCCAACTCCATTTACAAAATATGGGAAGCCATCAACAAGAATTCGTTCATATATGTGATCGTGACCGGATAAAACCGCATCTGCCCCCCAGGTCTTGAAAGGCCACTGCATATAGCTGGTGGAACCATGGGCACCTGATGAATATGGCGAATGATGCAAAATAACAATATTAAATTCTGAAGTTGATGCAGCCAATTCTTTTTTTAGCCATTTTGCTTGTTTCGAATTAACGTTGACACCATCTGGCTCAGTTGAATTGCTGTTGAGTACAAAGAAATGGACTGGACCTTGAATAAAATTATAGTACCTTTCATTCCCGGGTAAGGTAAAGTAGAGTTCCTGCTGTCTGCCGTTATTTTGATCCCAATCATGGTTGCCAAGCGCGGGGAAAAATCTATCAGTTGTTGAGCCATTTCCATATTTGCCTTTATAGCGGAAAATATAATCATGATAATACTGGCCGATGTTTGCATCAATGGTGCTGTCTGCGCCATGTGGATAATTATTATCTCCAACAGTAACGATAAAATCTGGATTCCAGCCTTTTACTAGATTTGCTACATCCGCTTCATTTTGACCAGCGAGACCATAATCTCCAATCACAGCGAAGACAATGTTTCCTGCTTGTATTTGCTGTGATTTTTTAGTAACAGAAATATCATTAACAGAGGTGGGTGAAGTGGCGCTGACTCCCAAAAGTGAAAAAATTGAGAGCCAAAATATGATCTTGGATGGATGGGAGATGGTTTTCATGGTTTGCCTGTTATTTGACATAATAGTTAGTTTATTTCAAATAACAGGCGGGTGGCATTACGAAAGCGAGTTAACTTTATAGAGACTATGCACCTGTGCGCTACATTTTGGCAGCCCCTTAATAATGTCGTTACCCGAGGCAATCTCAGGTTAAGCGGAAGAGACTCCTTGTTAAACCGGGGATTGCTTCGCAAAGTGCGCTCGAAACGATATTTGTACGGTAAAGAAGATTTTTGCCTGAATATACTAGAAAAATATCATAAATATTGACATATCGGCCTAACCCTGCTATAATGCCATTAAATTGATTATAAACGCCAGTAATGGCTTAAAAAATACCGCAAAGGTGAATTTTAGGAGCGCAACGAATGTCTGAGTTGGTAATTAAGAATTTGCACGTTAGTATTGAAGATAAGGAAATTCTAAAGGGGCTTTCGCTAACAATCAATCAAGGTGAAATACATGCAGTGATGGGGCCGAACGGGACAGGAAAGTCCACTTTAGCATATACATTGATGGGGCACCCCAGTTACACAGTTACTCAAGGCGAAATTATTTTCAAAGGACAAAATGTCCTGGATCTCGAACCAGATGAACGTTCCCGTGCTGGTATCTTTTTGGCTTTTCAATATCCGGTTGCCATTCCCGGCGTGACCGTGGCGAATTTCCTGCGCTCTGCGATCAACTCCCGCCGGCGCGCAGCCAACCCTGAAGATAAAGGTATGCCGATTCCTGAGTTCCGCAAGCTGCTCAAGGAAAAGATGGACATGCTTAAAATGGATCATGCTTTTGCCGGGCGCTATCTCAATGATGGGTTTTCTGGCGGCGAGAAGAAACGTGCTGAAATTTTGCAGATGGCAACCCTCAAACCAGAGATCGCCATTTTGGATGAAACCGATTCAGGCTTGGATATTGATGCACTTCGCATCGTTGCAGATGGTGTGAACGCTCTTGCTGGACCCGAACTTGGTGTGCTCATTATCACACATTATCAGCGCCTGTTGAATTACATCAAACCGCACTTCGTCCATGTGATGTTGGATGGTCGGATCGTTGAATCAGGCGGACCTGACCTTGCTTTGCATCTCGAAGATCAAGGCTATGACTGGGTGCGCGAGAAGCACGACGCAGTGCCCGAAGGCTAGAAACAGCTACAGCCTAAACTCGCTTTATTAAACAGTAGCAGGCGGCGGGTCCGTTTGAAACGGCCCTTCATCTGCAAGAAAAAAACTGGTGAATCCAATGACTGAAGAAACCAAAATTGACGAAGACGCCAAGATCCTTGATGAGATTGGCGATTACAAATATGGCTTTCATGACCGTGACGATAATTATATTTTCAAATCTGAAAGAGGGTTGAGCCGTGAAGTTGTAGAAAATATTTCACGCATGAAAAAAGAGCCGCAGTGGATGCTCGATTTTCGCTTGAAGGCGCTAGAACATTATCTGTCGCGCCCCATGCCAACCTGGGGACCATCTCTCGACGAGATAGACTTTGAGAATATTTTTTATTATGTAAAGCCTACTGAGAAGAGTGAAAAAAATTGGGACGATGTTCCTGATGATATCAAAAATACTTTTAATAAATTGGGTATTCCTGAAGCTGAACAAAAATTTTTAGCGGGCGTCGGCGCTCAATACGAATCGGAAATGGTCTATCACTCCATTTTGGAACATCTTGAAAAACAAGGTGTGATCTTCCTTTCTATTGAGGATGGACTCAAACAATATCCTGATTTATTCAAAGAATATTTTGGGACAGTCATTCCGATGGAAGATAACAAATTCGCTGCATTGAATAGCGCAGTTTGGTCTGGCGGTTCGTTCGTATATGTTCCAAAAGGCGTGAAGGTTGATCTTCCTCTTCAAGCTTATTTCCGTTTGAATACTGCGAATGTTGGTCAGTTCGAGCGCACACTCATCATTGTAGATGAAGGTGCTTCGGTGCATTACGTGGAAGGCTGCACCGCTCCACAATACACAACGAATTCTTTTCATTCAGGCGTGATTGAGATCATCGTTAAAAAAGATGCTCGTTCGCGTTACTCAACCATTCAAAACTGGTCCACAAATGTATTCAACCTTGTAACGCAACGTGCAAAAGTATTCGCAAATGCATCACATGAGTGGGTGGATGCAAATCTCGGCTCGAAGCTCACCATGAAATATCCATCCTGCTATCTGATGGAGCCTGGCGCACGCGGAGAAATGCTTTCCATGGCTTTCGCTGGTCCTGGTCAGGTGCAAGATGCTGGTTCGAAGATGGTGCACTTTGCTCCAAATACAACTAGCAAGATTACATCCAAGTCCATCAGTAAGGGCGGTGGACGTGCTTCCTATCGCGGTTTGGTCAAAGTGTATAAAGGCGCAAAAGGCGTCAAATCTAACGTTGTTTGCGATGCGCTTTTGCTTGATCCTAAATCTCGCTCAGATACATATCCTTCCATTGAAATTGACGAAGATGATGTGACCATTGGTCACGAGGCTTCGGTCTCAAAAGTTGGCGAAGAACAACTCTTCTATCTCATGTCTCGTGGGCTTTCTGAAGAAGAAGCCACAACCATGGTTGTCTCCGGTTTTATTGAGCCGCTCATCAAAGAATTGCCAATGGAATATGCTGTCGAAATGAATCGCCTTATCCAATTACAAATGGAAGGCTCGATCGGATAAAAAGATGCAAGAGAAACCAAAAGTAGTTGTCAATCGAACTCGACGTGAATCAGCTGCGAAAGATTTTTCTTTCGCAGCCGATTCTGTTCCTGCAGGATCAGGCGCACTGAAAGATGTCCGCGCCAAAGCTTGGAATGCGTTTACAAAATTCGCCATGCCGATCAATACCGATGAAGCCTGGCGCCGTACTGACTTAAGATTATTGCCCGCCGCTGATTTCAAACTTCCCAAAGATGGTGCGTTTGAAGATTTGCCAGTTGTGCCAGAACATTTGCTCAAGCCATTGACTGGTGAACAGCATGGCGGACAAATCACTCTCTTGCCGGGCGGTTCACACGTGGATCTGGACCCTGCTCTAGTCTCAAAAGGCGTTATCTTCACTGATATTCGCACCGCCGAACGCGAGCACCCTGAACTTCTCAATAAACTGATCGGGCAGATCGTTAAACCTGAAGATGGCAAGTTTGCAGCATTGGCATCTGCACTATCAGGCAATGGCGTGTTGTTATATGTGCCGAAAAATGTGCAAGTGGAAACTCCGCTTCATTCTGTGTTATGGGGGCCAGGTACAGATCTTGCTCATTTCTCACATCTCATTGTTTATGTTGAAGATGGCGCTTCTGTGACTTATGTGCATGAAGCTGCCTCTCCAAATGAAACTGGTCATGCCATGCATGCCGGCATTGTTGAAATTCATGTTGGCAAAGATGCAAAATTACGTTTTGTAGAATTGCAGTCATGGGGCCGCCATGTATGGAATTTCTCTCACGAGCGTGCTCGGGTGGAACGCGGCGGTAACCTTGATTGGATCTTTGGCGCAGTGGGTTCAC
The DNA here is from genome assembly GCA_014379595.1 of Anaerolineales bacterium. Lineage (GTDB taxonomy): Bacteria > Chloroflexota > Anaerolineae > Anaerolineales > Villigracilaceae > Villigracilis. The sequence goes on along the minus strand of JACMLM010000007.1, from coordinate 75,102 downwards.
GCCTGACCAAGAACTTCTCTGATCTTGACCTTGCCGGTGAAGGCGCTCAGGGACGTATGTCTGGTTTCTATTTTACAGACGGAACTCAGCATCTTGATCACGATACACAACAGAATCATCTTGCGCCTCACACCACCAGTGACTTGTTGTTCAAAGGTGCATTAAAAGGCAAGAGTCGTTCTGTGTGGCAGGGAATGATCTATGTAGCTCCCGGTGCACAAAAGACAGATGGTTATCAAGCCAATCGCAATCTCATTCTCGATGATCAGTCGCGAGCAGATTCAATTCCTGGCCTCGAAATTCTCGCGGACGATGTGCGCTGTACCCATGGTGCAACCGTTGGAAAATTAGAGAAAGAGCCGCTGTTCTATCTCAAGTCTCGCGGTATTCCTCAAAAGGAAGCTGAACAATTGGTTGTGGAAGGTTTTTTTGACCCGATCATGCAGCGCATTCCATTTGAAGGTGTGCGCGAAAGATTTCAACAGGCCATACAGGATAAATTATCCACAGGAACAGGATAAAAATGTCAGCTTAGATTAAGTTGATTTGTTAGAAACAAGTTACTCGTTACCCACAGGGGGCTGCGCCAGAAAGAGGCGGAGATCGTCTCTACATACAAGATAGGATGTGAATCATGGTAGTGAAGTCGAAGATCAAGTCGAAAGCCGCGCCGAAGGTTAAATCAAAAGTAAAAGCAAAGGCAGTGGTGAAGGCGAAGGTCACAAAAAAGTTAGTGTCAAACGCAAGCATAAAGGCAAAACCCACAAGGAACTTAATGACAAAAACCAAACTGGCAGAAAAGAAAGTAACCAAAGTTGAGAAGGCAGTAGTTATTGCCGAAGCGCCTGTAAAACTCGCTGCAAAACCTGTTAAGGTTACGCCCATCATTAAGCGGATCGTAAATCCATTGGTGGAGCGCCGCCGTCCGATCAAGCGTTCAACACGTGTAAGCCAATTCGCTTTCATGAAAGCACCTGGTATTGAACATGCTTTTGAAGTAGGCGATACTGTTGAAGTGTTTTGTGACCATGAAAAAAACCGCGAGCGTATTCGCGGCTGGATCAAAGGTATTGTGGTGCAGGTGGATAATAAAATGGTGGCGGTGCAATTCCGTTCCAATGTTTATCTAACTGATGGTTGGATGGTGCCAGATAGAATCTTGTGGTATCCAGTCACTTCGGAGCATATCCGCGCCGTGCCTGGAAAGAAAGCTATCGTAAAGAAAGATTTTATTCCAGAGTATTAGCAAGTAGGTAAACACGTACAACTGTACGTGTTTACTTTATAAATTTCCCATGAAACTTAATGTAACTGAAATTCGCAAAGACTTTCCGATCCTTGAGCGTGAAACCCGCTCAGGTGTACGCTTAACGTACTTAGATTCAACCGCAACTTCGCAAAAGCCTTTATCTGTGATTCAGGCGATGGATGATTTTTATCGCCGCTCGAATGCAAATATTCATCGCGGTGTGCACACACTGGCTGAAGAATCCACAGCGCTCTATGAAAGCGCCCGTGATAGGATTGCAAAATTTATCAATGCAGGGTCGGCGCGTCAGATTATTTATACACGTAATACAACTGAGTCGATCAACCTCGTTGCTTATAGTTGGGCGCGTGCGAATTTAAAGCAGGGTGACCTCGTTATTCTGACCGAGATGGAACATCATAGCAATCTTGTCCCGTGGCATATGCTTCAAGCAGAACGCGGGATTGAACTGGATTTTATAACTGTGACGGAAGACGGCGTGCTTGATCTTGAAGTGTATAAATCGCTTCTTTCCCGCCGCCCGAAACTGGTCTCGTTTACGCACATGTCCAACGTCCTCGGCACGGTCAACCCCGCTGCAGAGATGATCAAGTTGGCGCATGAAGTGGATGCCATCGTCCTGGTGGATGGCGCTCAATCCGTTCCACATTTGAAAGTGGATGTGCAGGCTCTTGATGCAGATTTCTATGCGTTCTCTGCTCACAAAATGTGCGGCCCAACTGGGATCGGTGCTTTGTATGGCAAGATCGAATTGCTCGAAGCGATGCCGCCATTTTTAGGCGGCGGTGACATGATCAAGGAAGTGAAGCTGCGTTCCTTCCGCGCCAATACATTGCCGCATAAATTTGAAGCGGGAACGCCTGCCATCGCAGAAGCTATTGGCTTTGGCGCTGCTGTAGATTACCTGACGAAGATCGGTATGGAAAATATTTCGGCACATGAACATGAGATCACCGAATATGCACTTGAAAGATTGGAAGAAATTCCTGGCCTGAAATTGTTCGGTCCTTCTGCAGATAAGAAGGGTGGAGTGGCAGCATTCACACTTGATGGCATTCATCCGCATGATGTGGCTCAGATATTAGATCAGGATGGCATTGCTATTCGTGCGGGCCACCATTGTGCACAGCCCTTGCATGAAAAATTTGGAATTCCAGCTACCAGCCGCGCTTCCTTTTATATGTACAATACAAAAGAAGAAGTGGATTTACTGGTAAATGGAATTTATAAAGTAAAAGAGACATTCAAGTAGATCATGTACGAAGAAAAGTGGAAAGTGCAAGCATCAGGTCAGCTTCTGGAAGTTGTAGACCCGAAAAACAATGTCCAGCGGATGCAATTGTCAGCTATAAAAGGAATTGCTATCCAGACAAATGACTCTGGCCCGATCGGCATGGACGTGATCTGGTTCATCTCAGATGGGAATTCCACAATATCATTTCCGATGGGTGCAACGGGTGAAGACACCATCTTGCAGGTGTTTCAGAAAATTGAAGAATTCGATAACGAAGAATTTATCAATGCAATGGGCTCTACTGAGAAGAATGTATTTATTCTTTTGAATAAGACCAAGGCTTAACTTATTATGGACGATCTTTATCGTGAAGTTATTATTGAGCATTACAAGAATCCAGGCTATCGTGGAAAATTAGATCCGCACGATATTTCATTTGCGGACAATAATCCCCTGTGCGGCGATCACATCCAAATTGACTTGCGCGTAGGCACAGACGGCGTTGTGACCGATGCTAGATTTGATGGCCACGGATGTGCCATCTCACAAGCCTCTGCGGATTTGCTGATCGAATCAATTATTGGCAAGCCGCTCGAAGAAATAAAAAAACTCAATAAAGAATCAATTCTTGAATTGCTTGGCATTGAACTTGGACCTGTCCGTTTGAAATGTGCTTTGCTCTCGCTCAAAGTTTTAAAGGCGGGCGTCTATGGGTTAGGGGAAGCTAGTGATGAATTAGTAGAATAAATTTTTGAAAGCTACCCTTCGGGGAATGGAAAATTATGTTTAATTACACAACTGTTGACGAATCAAAAATTGAATTTGTAGAAATCGCTCCCGCTGCTGACCTGCCCAATGGTGAGCGTTTGTTTATTGACCTTGGCGACAAACCGATTGTTATTTTAAATATTGCTGGAAAGTTCTTCGCGATCGGTGATATATGTACACATGACGATGGTCCGCTTGGGGATGGCGTGATCGAAGGCAATAATATCGTTTGTCCGCGCCATGGCGGTGAGTTTGATGTGACAACAGGTCAGGCAGTGCAAATGCCCGCGGTAGTAGATATTCCCGCGTATCCAGTTCAGGTTAGAGATGGGATTATTTTTATTGGGATGCCGAAAGAGTTGTAAAAGCATAATTTGGAAGTTTTCAAGACTTCCAAATTCTTTTTGTTAAGGGGTTGTTGCTGGCTCTGGTTCAATTGGCAAATTTTCACATATTGCTTGATAAGGTAAGGCATCACCAATATATTGTTTCCACTCAATTTTTGTTAAGTTGCGAGTGACCCGTGAGCATGCTTCTACAATTAAATCTTCTGTTTGCCATATCCAAACCCGTATACTTGCATCCTGACTAGCTGAAATGGCATACTTTCCATCTGGGCTGAAGGCAACCTTGAATACTAAACTTTCATGTGTCATGCGAGCAATTTCATTGCCTGTTTGAGCTTCCCAAACGCGTGCAGTTCCATCTTCACCACCTGAAAGGATATACTTTCCATCCGGGCTGAAAGTAACTGTGTGCACCAGGCCATCATGTGTAATACGAGAAATTTCAACTCCTGTTTGAGCTTCCCAAACCCGTACGCTTCCATCCTGACTGGCTGAAAGAACATACTTTCCATCTGGGCTGAAGGCAACCGTATATACCAAACTTTCATGCGTTATGCGAGCAATTTCATTGCCTGTTTGAGCTTCCCAAACGCGTGCAGTTCTATCCTTGCCGCCTGAAATAGCATACTTTCCATTTGGGCTGAAGGCAACCGTATATACTGAACCTTCATGAGACATGTGTGCAATTTCATTTCCTGCTTGAGCTTCCCAAACCCGTATGCTTCCATCTTCACTGCCTGAAATAGCATATTTTCCATCTAGACTAAAGGCAACCGTGTATACTAAACTTTCGTGTGTCATGCGAGCAATTTTATTGCCTGTTTGAACTTCCCACACCTGCGCAGTTCCACCCTCACCACCTGAAAGGACATACTTTCCATCTAAGCTGAAAGCGAAAGAGAATACATTCGTTTCATTGGACATGCGTGCAATTTCAATCCCTGTTTGAGCTTCCCAAACCCGTATACCTCCATCCTGGCTGGCTGAAAGGACATACTTTCCATCTGGGCTGAAGGCAACAGCGTATACCCAACCATTATGAGACATGCGAGCAATTTCATCTCCTGTTTGAGTTTTCCATATTCGTGCAGTTCCATCATTACCACCTGAAAGGATATATTTTCCATCTGGGCTGAAGGCAACTGTATAGACCGAACCTTCATGAGACATGTGTGCAATTTCATTGCTTGCTTGAGCTTCCCAAACCCGTGCAATTCCATCCTCACTGCCTGAAATAGCATACTTTCCATCTGGGCTGAAGGCAACAACAGCAACCGAAATTTCATGTGTCATGCGAGCAATTTCAACTCCCGTTTGAGTTTCCCAAACTCTTGCAGTTCCATCTTCACTGCCTGAAAGGACATACCTTCCATCTGGGCTGAAAGTTGCCGTATGGACCAAACTTTCATTGGACATGCGCGCAATTTCAACCCCTGTTTGAGCTTCCCAAACCAATACAAGTCCATCCTGACCACTTGAAAGGACATACTTTCCACCTGGGCTGAAGGCAACAGCATATACCCAACCATTATGAGACATGCGAGCAATTTCATCTCCTGTTTGGGTTTCCCATACCTGTGCAATTCCACTACTGCTACCCGAGATGACATACTTTCCATCTGGACTGAAAATGACAGTAAGTACCCAACTTTCATATGTCATGCGAGCAATTTCAACTCCCGTTTGAGCTTCCCAAACCCGCGCAGTTCTATCCTCACTGCTTGAAAGAACATACTTTCCATCTGGGCTGAAGGAAACAGCAACAACCGAATTTTCGTGTGTCATGCGAGCAATTTCAACCCCTGTTTGGGTTTCCCAAACTCGCGCAGTTCTATCATCACTACCCGAAACAATATACTTTCCATCAGGGCTGAAAGTTGCCGTGTGCACCAGACCATCATGTGTCATGCGAGCAATTTCAACCCCTGTTTGGGTTTCCCAAACTCGCGCAGTTCCATCTTTGCTGCCTGAAAGGGCATACTTCCCATCTGGGCTGAAGGAAACAGCATATACCCAAGCATCATGTGGCATGCGAGCAATTTCAGTTCCTGTTTGAGCTTCCCATATCCGTGCAGTTCCATCTTTGCTGCCTGAAAGGGCATACTTCCCATCTGGGCTAAATGCAACAGCGGTAATGGGACCATCTTGAGAGATATTAGCTATTGGGTGTGTGAGTATGTTATTTTTTATTACGATGGCAGCGTTTACTGTTGGATACATTTTAATAGATTGGATTCCCAACAATACAGAAATTTGTTGTCTGAAATCTCTCTCATTAAAAATTGATTGTGCCTGTGATGCTAATTGACGAGCAAGAGCAATTTCTGCTTGTTTTTGCGCTTTTTCTGCATTTGCCTCTGCTATTTCTATTTGGGCATTTACTTCATTATTTGCAACTTGAGTCGCTAATGCTTGATTTCTAAAAAGCACCGAAACAATAATCGAAACAATTAAAACCACTGAAAACCCAGAGAAAAGCAATCCTTGCGAACGGCGTTTCCTTGCTTGACCCGCTTTTACAAATTCTCTTGCCAGTTGATTTAAGTTAAGGTTCTGTTTTTTAACTTGTTCATCTGCATTAAGTAACCTTGCACCTGTATATAAATAACTAATGTCGCGTTTGTGTTCTTCCCATTCTTTGGCGGCGCTATTAATTTCATTTTGTAAAGCAATCACTTCGCGGTTTTCATTTACCAATTTTTTCAACCAGGGCCAGGCATCAATTAATTTCTCGTGCGAAATCGTAATTGTATCTTTGCCTGCCTGTTCATCAGTAGTAACTAAGCGAGCATCAGCTAGCTTTTGAACAATTATTTCTATTTCATTTTCACTTGTACTAGCAGGAATTAATTCTTCAAACAAAGCTGTGCGTCGAGTATCCTGCGTGCCTCGCCCGATCTCAATCAATGCACTGAAGATGTTTCGTGCGAGTTGTTGTTCATGACCACTCAACTTTGCCAGCGAATTGTCGGCATGTCGTTCTAATGCTTCGTCAATGCCACCGTGTTTTAAATAATCACTCAAGGCCAACGCGATGAGACCACCTTTGGCTTGTTCTATATCGAATAACTCCTTCAATGCAAATTGCATCAAAGGTAATGCGCCTGGCTCACCTTTCATATCATTAATGATTTGGGCAACTAGGTCTGGGTCAATGCGTAAGCCTACTCGTAAAGCAGGTTGTGCAATCGCACTCACCAATTCATTAGACTGCATGGCACCGATCTGAATAAACTGTTGACTGAGAAGTGTATTAAGTTCAGGGTACGTTGCACAGTTTGGGAGGAAGTCTGAACGCATACAAAACAAAATGATGACGCGCCCGTTTTGTTTAGACACAGAATTTGTAATTAACTGAAGAAAAGCATCGGTTATGCCTTTGCTTACTTGTGTAAAAATTTCCTCGAATTGGTCAATAAACAAAACCAGTCGCTGGTCTTTTCTCTCACTCAGTACAGATTCTGTACACTCATCTAATACATTTGGCTGATGTATATTTTGACTAAAATAATTGCCTAATTCTGGTGATTTCAAACGTGAAAAAGCAAAAGCTAATGCTTCCAATGGATTTCTACCTGGTTTGATGGTCTCATATAACCATTTATCACTGTTCTTAATCGCCCCTTGTTTTAGTGCATGAAGCAACCCTGCTCTCACTAAAGATGACTTCCCACTTCCTGATGGACCGGTAATGAATACTGTTCGAGATTCCTTTACGCGGCTGACCAGATTATCTACCAACTTCTCGCGCCCAAAAAATAATTCGGCATCTTCTTCTTCGAAGACATCTAGTCCTTTATACGGACAACGTCCGTCAAGTGGTTTGGGCTGAAATGTAGTTTGAATCTGAGTGATAAGAACGGAAACTTCTTTAGATGTATACCCTGTATTACCAATGGTGATATTCCCACTGAGGTCACCACCAATAGAAATTCTTCCAACAGCAATGCTGTTGTTATCAGCTTGTACTTTTTGTTCTTCTTGATTCTGATCGTCATCCATGAGTTATTAACCTGCTGGATTTCTGCTTACTTCTTTTTGTTATTTACCTGGTTGTTGTTGCCAATAACAATATTGCTTCCTTCTACATTCCCGCCAATTTGAATTTTACCCACGGCTATTCCACCATTTGTAGCCGTAACATTCTCTTCTGAATTAGATATGCCTTCCTTTGTCTTGTCTTTTCCTGTTTCAGGACTTTGTTTCAATCTCTTTTCAATGGCATCATATAAATGGCTGAAATTAGCATCTTGATGCATCTCTGCTGTGAGAGTGTTCATATCCTTCAAGGTACTGGCTAAGCCAGATATCTTGTCTCTGATGCGATCATATAAGTCTATGTCATCCCGAATGCCCTGTAGGTTTGCCGGGTCAACGGTTTTCATTGCATCCGCAAGTTCAGTTCGTTTCTCTTCCCAATATTTTACATATCCAAGCCGTTTGACTGGATCATAGATGTCCGCATCCGCTAGAACGATTGGGAAGATGCGATCATGGAATTGCTTGTTTTCAGCAATTTCAACCAGTTCAAACATGCAATTCGGAGAACGCAAATATTTGTCGCTGACAACTAGAATCACACAATTTCCCTGCCCAATGCGTTCCATAAACTCTTTTATAGAACCTTTATATCCTAGGTCGCGTTTGTCACGCGTGATCTTAATTCCCCGCTTTTGCATGGCCTGGTCAATTTGGTTTACGATTTCTTCGCTCTCACCGCCCCATGCGTACGATACAAAAATAGTCTGTTCATAGTCTTGCATGTCAGGTCACCTCTACTTTACAGTCCCATTCCAATCGCTTCATTATAGGATTTTAGACCATGAAAGTCAACAAGCTGTTTTCCGCAGAGTATTCTGTGAGTCATAATTTATTCTTGAGGTTCAGGCGTTATGATTATTGAATCTTTTTTCGATTCAATCCCCATTACATCAGGGATAAAGAACCCAACCACGCCCATCACTGCACACGAAATACCTGCGATCACGAACCAAAGCTGGATTCCGAATGCATCCGCGAAAGGGCCAGCGATCATTAATGCAATTGGTGAAACAAGCATGGCTGCACTCAAAATGAAAGCAAAGACCCTTCCTTGCATTTCAGGTGCGACTGTTGCTTGTAATGTTGCTCCAAAAGAACCATTGATAATGGGTAGCAGCAATCCAACAGCTGTATTTGCGATGAGTCCAGCCACGAACATATCTGAGGACACAAGTCCAACAACAACAGTGCTTAATCCAGTGAGAATTAAACCAGTTTGTGCAGTGACAACCTTGCTTTTAAATCCACCCCACATACCAAGAATCAAACCACCTAGGAGTGTACCCACTGCAAACATGGATAACCACAAGCCAAGCTGATTTGCGCCGCCACCAAAATGATTTGTGATCAGTAGAGGAGTCAAAGGTTCAGTTGCGCTATAGAAAAAGTTGATCACCATGACCAAACCAAGCAAAATGACAAGTCCGCGCCAGGCCATAATATAGCGGAACCCAGCTACAAAGTCTTGCCAGAACGTTGACTCAGCTTGTGCGCTACGCTCGGGCTGTGGAATATGAATAAAGAGCAAAATTGCTACTGCCAGTAAAGCCGTCATAACATCAATAGAGAGAATACCTTGCATGGGTAAAACGGCTAGCAGATATGCTCCGAGCGGGGCAGAGATAATACTTAGCCCGCCATATAGTGCCTGGTTGAAACCCTGCACTCTTGCGAGTTGTTCCTTGGGCACGAGCAATACAACCGATGCACCAAATGCAGATTGATGAAAACCTCCTGCTACGGCGCGTATGAATAGAGCAGCGTAAATGTGCCATGTTTGAGCCAGGTCAAGTGCGAACAAGATCGCAAGTATAAGTGTGGCAACGGCAACGGTCGCATCTGCTGCAATTAATATCAATCTGCGATTGCCGCGATCCACCCATGTACCGATAAATGGAGAAAGCAGAACTTGCGGTAGCAAACCCATCATGGATGCAATGGCAAGTGTTGTGGCAGAATTGGTTGTTTGTGTGAGATACCAAATGATGGCGAATTGCACCAATTGACTGCCAAGCAGGGAAAGCGCCTGACCCGTCCACAGCGTAAAGAAACGAACTGCCCAGTTGTTTTTTGAGTTTGTCATGTAAATCCCTTGGCTTAAATTTGTTGTACGAAGTTTAGCATGGAATAACTCATTGATAGCCCGCCTTAAGAACTGTCTTTGCTATTACCAGTCACCTGCATATCGAATTTTGTAGGGCTTGGTAATTCTTTCAATATATCTTCGTCTGAGCTCAACCAATTGTCGAACATGAAGATTATCATGTGCAACCCAGGCGGAGAACATATCTCCCGCGCTCATCGTTCCCAATCGACGTTTGTATTCCGCTTCCCAATCTACTTTCCGTAAACTTTTCAACCAACGCAATGATTTTTCACGTTCACTAAAAAACTTGTTTCTCATTTTAGTGAAATTTTGCTGATTATATTTTCTCAACTTTACCCATGCAAAGGGAGAAATGGGATGCCATTCTTCATCTTGACGACGCAAACCTGCATTGAGCGAAGTCGAAATGATAAAATCCAAGTGTTCTCGAAAATCTTCTCGTTCTTCATCATAAAGATGACAGATGACTTCTAAAATAGACCATTTTCCTGGGCTTTGTTTTACTTGCGCTTCTTCCTGACTGATACCTGCCAGCAGTGACTTGAGCATTTCTGTGCTCTTAGTCAGTTCCTGATATAGAGTCTTAAATTCCATTTTGGCCTCATTTCTCTATTTACCAAACTGGCCGACAATTCTCAAAATATCAAATCCCTCTGCAAATGGCATCTCTGCTAATGCGCCATGCCTTACCATAATGGAGCGGGTTAGCTCAGCATTGAAATAATACCTATTACGATACGTTTCGTATTCAGCCAATGCCTTGATCTTGGCGTGCACATCTTCCTCTGTAACTTCTACCAAAAAATGTGGAAAGAAACCATGCGAGGAGCGGACGACGTCAAAGCCTAACACGGTGATGCCGCGAAATGCCCGCAGAGATTCATCTGTCATTGTGTTGTGATCCTGATGCACATCCTGTTTGCTGTGTGTGAAGATCAGATCAGGTTGAAAATCTTTACGAAATTTTAGAAAGTATTCGAGAATATCCTGACGTGAGTTTGGAAATACACGTGTGCTGAACGGGCCAAATACGATCTTTTCCTCTGGCACGCCTAGTACCTTCATTGACCTGATGTGTTCATCTTTTACTTTTTTTAGGTCAGGATTCTTTTGATTATCTGAAAGCGTAACGCATAAAACATCTGTCTTTTTGGCAATATGATGCAGTAATGCGCCGCACCCCAATTCAATATCATCAGGATGTGCCCCCAGAAATAAAACTTTTTTTCCAAAGAAATCCATACTATTTATTTATCCAACACTGCATAAGCCCGCACAGGAAAAGTGCCCATGGCTTTTATTTTGACAGGCGCAGCATGGAATCTAAACCCTGTATCAGGAAGTAATTCGAATCCGCACATATGCTCGCAGATGGGAATTTGATTTCCTAATAGCGTTGTATGAACGGGACGAGCGCCATCCGTTGTGTCGTCAATGTTATAGGTATCAATGCCAACAAACGCCGCACCTGACTCCACTAAAAATTCTGCTGCATCCTTCGTGAGAAATGTATGACCCTCGAAGTATTGGTCCGTGCGCCAATGACGAGCCCAATCCGTGTGCACAAGCACAGCTTTTCCTTTTACATTTATATCCTTGAAAGCCTTAGCTGAAATTGACTGTCCCATGTTTTGCACACGTATAACAATTCCATCAAGGTTAACCAATGACTCAAGCGGCAGCTCGGAGAGGTCAACGCCATCGGCAAATCGGTGAAATGGACTATCTACATAAGTTCCGGTATTGGCCACTAATTCGATCTTGCCGATGTTGAATTCTGTTCCTTCGGCATAGTGTTTTTTGGAATCTTCCCTGGAAAGAAAATCGCAAATGATGGGTGCGGGCAATCCTTTGTAAGTGATCATCCCGTGTTCAACGGTGTGGCTGAGATCGATCAGTTTTTTAGCCATATGAGCCTTTCTATTTTGTTGCGAGAATTCCGCCAACAACTTTGGTCATGACAAGTTTGCCATCACGTTCAAGCCATTTTTGGGCAACAGCTTCGATCTTACCTACCAAGGCTTCGTATTCATCTTTGCCATTGAACATGGATGTCCACAGCTTGCGGTCTTCTCCTAAAGAAGCACGGACATAATCGATAAATGGGGCCACTTCGGGGAAGGTAAGATGATTCTCGAATTTATGTAATTCGGTCTTGGCGAAAATTTTGTCGATGGTATTGAAGATATCACCTTTGAAGCGTGAGGAACCAGGCATGGGCGGAATGGTTGCATTCGTAGCTTCTTTGATAATTTCATAGAACATCTGCTTGTTTTCAGGCAGTGGACCCGAGACGAAAAGCCGTCCGCCAGAATTAAGTACTCGATGCGCCTCACCAAATGTAAAGTCCAGATCAGATGCATAGTAGATAGCGAATGCAGATGTACATAAGTCAAATGTATTGTCTGCGAAGTTAAACGGCTCGTTGAAATCCAAAAACTGGAAATCTATGTTCGCGCCAACTTGTTTATTTTTCTCACGGGCTTTATCGAGCAACTCTTCTGAGAAGTCGCCTCCGGTGATCTGTGCGCCGCCTTTTGTATATTCATTAAATAGAAATGACAACTTGCCTGCTCCGCAGCCCACATCCAAAATTTTCATGCCCGCTTGCGGTTTGAGCAGATCGTTCGTCCAGGCATCAATATTAGCTGAACCATACTTTTCGTGGATATCGATCCGCATGAGTAGATCTTTGCTGGGTTCCTGATAATCAATTTTCATTTTTCTCTCCTTGATAATGGATAAGGGTGACCCTTCAAGATTCATTATATATTTCTTTATTATGGCGGGTCGCCCCTACAAAATTTCTTTAATAATTATACCAATTCAAATCAAAATTCAATGACTGAATTTTGAAAGCTCGTTTCGAACTCATGATAGAATTCGCGCACTGGAGTCACTATGGCAAGCAAAATCCAATCTGTTAAAGGCACGCGCGAGTTTTACCCCGAACAAATGTCGCTGCGAAATTTCATTTATGAAAAAGTTCGTGCGGCATCTCAGGCTTTTGGGTATCAGGAATGGGATGCACCGTTTATTGAACCAATTGATCTGTACGCCGCAAAATCTGGCGAAGAGCTTGTAAAGAAACAATCATTCACATTTGAAGATCGTGGGGGAGACCTGGTAACACTTCGCCCTGAACTCACGCCGAGTCTCGCGCGTATGATTGCAGCGAAACAAAACGAATTAACATATCCATTGCGTTGGTGGTCGTTTGGCCCGTTTTGGAGATATGAGCAGCCGCAAAAAGGACGCAGCCGCGAATTCTTTCAGTGGAATATCGACATGTTGGGAGTCAGTTCGCCTGAAGCAGATGCTGAATTAATTGCAGTCGCTGCCACATTCCTACGCTCGGTCGGGCTTACCCCCGAGCTGGCTGCTATTTACGTGAATAATCGGCGTCTGATGGATTCCGAATTCGACTTATTGGAAATAGTAGTTGAAAAACGAATGGACGTATCCAATCTGGTAGATCGTCGTACAAAGATGGAATCTGCAAAATGGGATGCATACGCGCTTGAACTTGGTTTGAATCAAAAACAACTGGATGGGTTGAAAGATATTCTGGGTAACTTTGACCTATGGAAAAAGAGCGACGAACTTGTGCGTCTGTTCGCTGCACTGGAAGCATTGGGTGTAAAAGATTATGTTAAGTTTGACCCAAACATTATGCGCGGACTTTTATATTACACAGGCACAGTCTTTGAAGCTTTTGATACAAGCGGTTCATTGAAGCGTGCCATTTTGGGCGGCGGACGTTATGATAATCTGCTCGCTGATGTTGGCGGACAGCCGCTTTCAGGGGTTGGCTTTGCAATGGGTGATGTGGTGACAGGAATTATCTTGCAAGAGAAAAGTTTGCTGCCTGAGTTCATTCCCAGCCCTGCATCTGTGCTTGTAACAATATTTGATGAAAGTTTATTACGTGAGTCTTATTCTTTGGCTGCAGAGTTACGCAATGCTGGATTAAATGTGCTTTGTTATCCAGAGCCTGCCAAACTTCAGAAACAGTTCAAGTTTGCGGATAAGATGAAGGCCAAAGTAGCCCTTACGATTGGGCCAGATGAGGCGGCGAATGGTCAAGTGGCGGTGAAAAACCTGATTAATGGTGAGCAGGTTACAGTTAAGAGAGAAGCGGTTGTTAATTCCATAAAGGAAGCCTTGAATGGCTGAAGTCCGCCCTGTTACGATTGAGAATTGGCAGACGTTAATTAATTTGAAAGTGCGGGATGACCAAAAAAATTTTGTTGCATCTAATTTATATTCCATCGCTCAATCAAAATTTGGTGATGAGTATGAAGGTCTTTGGGATTTGTTTCCCTTTGGAATTTATGAGGAAGATACCCCTGTTGGCTTTTTGATGTATGCACTTAATTTTCAGCATCCAACACATCAGGCATATATTCAACGTTTAATGGTGGATGAAAACTTTCAGGGCAAAGGCTATGGACGTTTTGGAATGAATTGGATGTTGGATTTGTTTCGTGAGGATGAACGTATTAAAGTGGTTGGTATTAGTTATGAGCCAGACAATGAAGTTGCCCGAAAGTTATATGCTGGTTTAGGCTTTGAAGAGACAGGTAAAATTGTGGATGGCGAAACGGAGGCAATGCTGAAAATCCGTTGATTTATGGTAAAATTTTGTCCGCTTGAATTGAAATATGGAGGATGTAGCTCAATTGGCAGAGCGTCGCCCTGTGGAGGCGAATGTTGCGGGATCGTTCCCCGTCATCCTCCCCTAAAAGTAAGTGTTTTTCCACAGTCAAACCACCTTCAAAAAAGACGAAGGTGGTTTTGATTTTAAAATCTTAATTATGGATTGGAAGAGTACGGAATAAGTACGGAACTGGTCAAGCATTACACAGGAAATTTACAGCTCGAAGCCATCCGTCCACACCTTCCAATGGCGAACCTTACCAAGTAAAATACAGCCCGCTATTGCTTAACACCTGGAGATTGCTGGCGCCTGGAACAGAGTTGTAGATGTTGAGGGCTCCCAGCACAAACCTCCGAGTCTTTACAAACTCGGAGGTTTTCTTCAAGATTTTGGAGGCTTTATGAAACGGTATTTGGTTGAACCTGGGGAGAAAATTAAGCTTGCAAAATGCGACCCAAATGATATCAAGGCATTTGGTGGCGATAAGGAAATGGGATTAAAGGCTCTGCAAAAATTAAATGGGGAATTGCAGGAATTACAAGAAGTTTTGTACGCAGAACAAAAACATAAAGTGCTGGTTGTATTACAAGCAATGGACACGGGCGGTAAAGATGGAGCGATTCGGCGTGTCTTTGAGGGAGTCAATCCGCAGGGAGTCAAAGTAGCAAGCTTCAAAGTTCCAACGGATGAAGAACTCTCCCATGATTTTTTATGGCGGGTGCATAAAGTAACCCCAGCGAAAGGTGAGCTGGTTATTTTCAATCGCAGTCATTATGAAGATGTACTGGTTGTACGGGTGCATGAGTACGTGCCCAAGCCGATTTGGAAGAAACGTTATGACAGGATCAATGAATTCGAACAGCTATTGGCTGAAAATGGCACAACTATTTTAAAATTTTTTCTGCATATTGATAAAGATGAACAGAAGAAACGCCTGCAAGCCCGCCTCGATGACCCATCCAAGCATTGGAAATTCAGGCTCGGCGATCTGGAAGAACGAAAATTGTGGGACCAATATCAGGAAGCTTTTGAAGATGTATTGAATAAGACAAGTACAAAATCTGCGCCGTGGATCATTGTCCCTGCCAACCGCAAATGGTATCGTGACCTGGTGATCTCAACGATTTTGGTGGAAACGCTTAAAGGATTAAATATGAAATACCCCGAGTCAGAGGAAAGCCTGGACGGAGTGGTGATCGAATAACTTCGATCAGTTGTAAAATAATTCCATGCCCAAAACAATTAACGTCCTTTTTCTTGCCGCAGAAGCAGACCCTTTTATAAAAGTGGGTGGTCTTGGTGATGTGGCTGGTTCTTTGCCTCGAGCTTTGCGTGCTCTTTCCAATGACGATATCAATTTAGATGTACGCCTTGTTTTGCCCTATCACCCTGCTGTAAAAGCGGATAATGTCAGGCCGTTGGGAATGTTCTCGATTCCGCGCGGCGAGTCTGATGTCCAGGTGGAGGCGTTTGAAACGTCACACAATGGCATGCCTGTTTATTTCATTGGCGGCGATCCGATTCGTGCGAATGGTTCAGTCTATTCTTTGGATTCAAAATTAGACGCTGAAAAATATTCCTTCTTTTCACTTGCCGCGTTGGAATTACCTCGGCATATAAACTGGCTGCCCGATATTATTCATGGAAATGACTGGCACACCGCGTTGAGTTTATATGGTTCACTCACGAAGCGCTGGGAGGATGGTGCGCGTCAGGCTGCATCTGTGATCACATTGCATAACCTTCCATTTATGGGGCCAAACGTAAGCACGATTTTAGAAAGCTATGATGTGAAACTCGCGCAGACCGATCTGCCCGATTGGGCGCGTGTGATGCCTTTGCCGTTAGGGTTATGGGCTTCAGATGCAATTGTGGCTGTTTCCCCAACTTACGGAAAAGAAATACTCACGCCACAATATGGCTGCGGATTGGATGACTTTTTGCAGATTCGCCGTGAGACTGTGCATGGCATTATCAATGGATTAGATACGGACTCATTCAACCCGGCTGATGATTCTGCTTTGGGTGTTAATTTCGATATTGAATCACTTGAAAAACGAGATGCGAATAAAGCCTTGTTGCAGGAAAGGCTTGGTTTGGCACGCGAACCTAAAACACCGTTACTGGCTATGGTCTCACGCATGGATGTTCAGAAGGGCGTTGACCTCGTATTTGCAGCGCTCAAAAACATGAAGCGCTCAAATTGGCAGGCCGTAATTTTAGGAACAGGCGACCCTAAGCTTGAAGCAGCCGCAAAAAAATTACAAACATTATTTCCTGAACGTGTTAAAGTTGAAACACGTTATGATGCAGGTCTGGCACGTCAAATTTATGCTGGCTCAGATATGCTGCTAATGCCCTCACGTTATGAACCATGCGGGCTTTCACAAATGATCGCAATGCGATATGGATGTGTGCCTGTTGTACGTGCCGCAGGCGGTTTGAATGATACGGTCCGCCAGGGTATCACAGGATTTGTTTTTGAAAAAATTCATCATATGTCCTTGGTGGCTGCAATAAACTCGGCAATGAAAATATATGCAGATCGCGATAAATGGCAATCCATTCAACGTGCAGGAATGGCTCAGGATTTTTCCTGGGAAAATTCTGCGAAACAATATCTTGAGTTGTATCAATCCATAATTAAAACATGACCTTCAAACGCTCATCTGGCATTCTCCTGCATCCCACCAGTTTGCCCAGCCCATATGGCATCGGCGATATTGGTCCTCAAGCCTATCGATTTATCGATTGGCTTTCTTCAACAGGTTCAAAGCTCTGGCAAGTACTTCCGCTTGGCCCCACTGGATATGGTGATTCACCGTATCAATGTTTTTCTGCATTCGCTGGGAATCCATATTTGATCAGCCCAGATGACTTGATCGCAGAAGAATTATTAACTCAGGATGACTTGCTCGATAAACCTGATTTTCACGCTTCTCATGTAGACTTCGGCCTGCTCATCCCATGGAAGCTTGATCTTTTACAAAAGGCATTTTCCCGCTTCCAATCTGCGCCCGAGCATTTGCGCGAGTCTTTCGATTATTTCCGCGCTGACAATGCATCCTGGCTGGATGATTACACTTTGTTCATGGCCTTGAAAGAATCAAATGGCGGCGGTGCGTGGAACGGTTGGCCTGAAGCGCTGCGAAAGCGACGGAAATCTGCTCTGAAGAAAGCGCATAATGAATTGGCTGAAACGATCATGCGCTATGCTTTTTATCAATTCATTTTCTTTCGCCAATGGAATAAACTTCGTGCTTATGCCAATGAGCGTGGGATTCAGATCATAGGTGACATCCCAATTTTCGTTGCGTATGATTCGTCTGATGTGTGGTCACATCCTGAATTATTCTTTTTAGATAAAGAGGGCAATCCAACCGTTGTTGCTGGCGTCCCACCGGATGCTTTTTCTACAACGGGGCAGTTATGGGGCAATCCGCTTTATAACTGGGAAGTACATAAAAAAGATGGCTATGCCTGGTGGCTTTCCCGTGTGCATGCGTCTCTGCAAACTGTTGACATCATCCGCTTTGACCACTTTCGCGGCTTCGCAGGGTATTATGAAATCCCTGCGGATCATAAAACTGCTGAGTTCGGTCATTGGGTGACTGGCCCTGGCAAGGATTTATTTCGTGCGGTGGATAAATTTCTTGGCGATGGCTTGAACATACATGGGACAGGCTTGCCCATCATTGCAGAGGATCTGGGTTTGGTCACACCTGATGTGATCGAATTACTCGCGGCCTTTGACCTGCCCGGCATGAAAGTTTTACAATTTGGTTTTTCGGGGCCTGACAATCCGTTCCTGCCACATAACTATGTTCCTAATTGCGTGGCTTATACAGGCACACATGACAATGACACTGCACACGGCTGGTTCAAATCTGCGGAGCAGCATGAACGCGAATTTGCCATGCGGTATCTCAGTATTTCGGGTACGGACTTTGCCTGGGACTTGATTCGCGCGGTATGGAAATCCGTTGCAGTCTTTGCGATCACGCCAATGCAGGATGTCCTTGCACTTGGCGGTGAAGCACGTATGAACTTCCCCAGTAAATTGGGCGGCAATTGGGAATGGCGCATGAACGAAAGTGACTTACGCGAAGACCTCGCGGCGGGATTGAGAGATTTGAATTGGTTGACGAATAGATAAATAAAAGCCTCGCAAGAGGCATTTTTGTTTAATAATTTCCAACAGAACGAAGTGTTGGCTTGTTATCGAGTAACACAGTTGCTGCGCGCTTTGTTAGGCTGCATTTTTGCCTAAGAGCCTACTTATCAGTATCTTTTTCATAGGTTACAAAACTTAGGCGAAGACTGCCATCACCCAAATGATTGACTTCATCAATATGGAAAAGTGAAAACCGCTTATCGGAGGTGATTGCACAGAAATAACTTCCTTTTTCGGTCTCTATTGAAATGAAGTCTAGTGCAGAGGAATAATCTGCATTCATGCACGTCTCGAGGGTTATATGCGAAAGATCGACCCGTATCAGTTTTGTTCCATTTACGGTATGAAGCTGATAAGCAGGTGGATCACTTTTTACAAAGTTAAGCTTCAAATCGTCTTTTCCTTCGGTGTAGAGACTGAGGTCCAAGTCTGTGTAAGAGTCGGGCGTATCAGGATGCTCTTCGCTTGTAAAAAGAAGGTTGCTACCTGCCTGAATAACATGACCTCGATGCGTCTCCGCTTGCTGGTCGATCAGCCAATCGAAGAGGTATTCTTCGTAAAACTGTGTTGGAGCAAGAGAAGGTGTATAAGTAGCCGTAAATTTGGGTAAAAGGCTAGGCGTGGAAGTGGGAGTATAAGTTGTTGCAAATCTTGTGGCTAAAACAGATGCAGCACTTGTTTCTGGGTCTAAAAAGAACCAATAGCCATCAAAATAAATGACCAGTCTTCCTATTTTGGATACTTCAAAACCAGTAACATTGTTTCCATCACAATTCACATCTAAAAACAAGAGGTCATCTCGTTTATCTGGATTGTCACTCGGAAGAAGAGCCTGCCACGCATTTCCGGTGAAATCGTCTATTGTTGCCCAATCATAAGCTGCATTGGTGCAGTATTTATTTTCCACCCAAAGAAAATCATTATCAAAGCGCATTTCGGTTTTGGCTAATTCCATTGTCTTGCCGATTTGTGATTCTGCATATTTGTCTGTGAGAAAGACGGACATCCTAGGATGCTCGTATCGCGTTATAGTCCAAACGCCATAGTAGCTAGTGATATCCCTTAAATTGGGCGTGGCAGTGCTGGCATTTTGAGGAGTACTCGTGAGCGTATTAGTTGAAATAACACCAAATGGAGAAACTGTTAGAGATGAAACTGCTGTCTTTGTAGTCACCTCTGTGGAGGAATCGAAACTCATCGGCGTACACGACACCAAGGAGAGCAACAGAAGGAATTTGCACAATGTTTTAACTCTCATGATTTACCTAAAAGGGCTGGCCAACTATAGTTTATACACAATTTTGCCGCATAACACTTTATATAAATTATATGTCAATTGAGATGACATCTTGCAGCTCTATTTTTTACGAGATTTTACCCTTCGCCCACTTGAATATGTCGCTACGATAAGCCCATCCACCTTTTTTCCTAGCAAGAATTGAATCACTTTATAAATATTTCTTTCAAGAGTTTCTTCTTGTTTTAAGTTACCCAAATATCGAAGTATTTCTTTTTGGCGGGATGGAATCAGTTTCTCAAAGGCGTCTTTTGCCTTTTTATTTTTTGCCAGCGCCCAGGTGAATTTTTTTGGCGAAGGAACTTCTCTTATCTTTTTATCAAGTTTTACCTCAACATTTACTTTATCGCCTACGTCTACATTCGCACTCTGTCGCATGGGCGTATTGAGATATAGTCTCCACATCCCTCTAAATTTGACTACTGTTGTCGCAAATGCTTTGCTTTGTAGTTTTCCTGTCACAGGAATAGGTCCAGCCTCTTTGTTCATCTCCTTATGCATTTTCTGAATAATAGTATCAGGCACTTTCACATAGGGATTGATATCTACTTTATCCACAACAGCAGAAAATGTGTACATAGATTAGTAATTATCAACTAATCGGATTGTAATAACTACCAGCAGGGGAGTCTGCCAATAATGGCCTGATCTGACTCAGCATTTCTGGCGGGATATTTTTTACCGAAGCCTGATGCGATTCAATACTGTCCCATGTTTCGATCATGAAAAATTTTGACGGATCATCCTGATTTTGAAATAACTGACAGGCCTCACAGCCTTCTGAAGCTAGGATCATCGGAATGATCGAGAGCATAAAATCTCGAAGTTCATCAGTCTTTCCTTCAGTTGCTTTAAATTCTCCAATTCGTGAAACGCTCATGTATTGCTCCTGTCACAATTTTTTTATGTTGGTTATCTTGATGTCGTTTACAAGATATTGATCGTTCGCTGGCTGTGATTGTATCTTTTTTACTATCTCCATTCCCTCAATAACCTTTCCAAATGCAGCAAATCCCTGACCGTCAGGGTTACGCTTGCCGCCGAAATCCAAGTCAGGTTGATCGTTGATGCAGATAAAAAACTCAGAAGATGCAGTCCCCGGTTCATCTCGTGCCATGGAGATGGTTCCGTCTTTGTGCCGAATGCCAGTCTGTGCTGTTGTTTCGTGTGGAATAACTGGCAGACTTTGGGGATGTTCGTCATCTTTTAGTCCACCCTGAATAACTTCGATCTTTGTTTCATTATTGGGCTGGTTATCCATGCGTACTACGCGATAAAAGCAAGCATCCGTGAATCTATTTTCGTCTATATATCGTAGAAAGTTTGCAACGGTCACAGGTGCCTGGTGAGGATAAAGCTCAATAACAATTTTTCCTAATTCAGTTTCTAATTGTATGCGCGGATTATTCATTGGCGGTCATAGGTGACAGTCACTTTGCGCGTCTTTTATCTAAAGAAACTGGCCGAAAAAGTGACTGTCACCTTTATTTACCAAAGAGGCTCAGATATTGACCATATCCTTCTTTTTCCAAATCCTCTAAAGGGATAAAGCGCATTGAGGCTGAATTCATACAATACCGTAAACCTGTTGGGCGTGGACCATCGTTGAAGACATGCCCCAAATGCGAATCCGCATTTTTGGAACGGACTTCGGTGCGGGCCATAAAGAATTTGTTATCAGTATGCGTGACAATATTTTCTGGCGCTAATGGTTGTGTGAAGCTGGGCCAACCCGTGCCTGTTTCGTACTTGTCAAGTGAACTGAATAACACTTCCCCTGAAACAATGTCTACATAAATTCCAGGCTGTTTGTTGTCCCAATACTCATTTTGAAAAGGGGGTTCAGTCCCTTCATGTTGTGTGACTTTATATTGCATGGAAGATAAATTTTTGCGCAGCTCATCGTCTGACGGTTTCTTGAATGTATTCATAATAGACTCCTATACAGATTGCTCCGATACATCTTCTGTTTCTGTTGTGCCGACTGCAATAACAACCCGGTCTCTGCCATTATGCTTGGCTTCATAAAGGGCAGTATCAGCGGCTTGCAAAAGCTCTTTGCCTAGCGTGCCGTGATCTGGAAACATGGCCACACCCAGTGAAAGAGTAATGGATTCCAATGTCTGGCCATTGTGCTGGACGCTAAGACTCTTAATTTCTTCTCGCAGTTTTTCAGTACGTTGACGGATGTCCTTCAATGATACTTCCGGGAAGATCAACGTAAACTCTTCGCCTCCATAACGACAGGCAAAATCTCCGCCACGGATCTGTTTCTTTAAAAAGAGGCCTAATTCTCTTAGCAGTGCATCTCCTGCTTCATGCCCGAACATGTCATTGAATCGTTTGAAGTGATCAATATCCAGCATAATAACAGCCACCGAGCGTTGGAGGCGTGCAGCACGGTGTATCTCTCTTTCGAGAGTTTCTTCCAGATAACGCCGATTAAATAAGTTGGTCAGCGGATCGCGAATGGATTGATGAAACAGTGAAGTCCGCAGTTTCAAATTTGCCAGAGAAAGAGCCACTGTATCAGCCATGGCTTCTGCAAGCTGGCGTTGGATGTCAGAAAGAACAGGCTTTTTCTGATCCGTTTGATTCGCTACGGGTGAAGTGCTTTGTAAATGTAATATTCCTATCGTCTCGCCTTGCGCTGTCATTGGAATGCATAAGGCGGCAAGAGGAGAATGCCCTTTGAGGTGAGGGCAGGGAAGCTCAAGACCACCTTCATTCATTACGTGTACGCGCCCTCGCCGCAGCGCCCAACATTCATCCAATGTGAAAAGATCCTGTTCAGGCGGATGCGCACCCCATACGACAGTTGTCTCCACTACATTTTTGGAGTTATTGATCATATACAATGCGCCCGACTCTTCCTTAAAGAGTTGCTGACCCATCTGACCAATGATCGCGTAGGCTTCCTCAATTCTAGAACAACTTTGGAGCAGGTCTCCCATTTCATTGAGCTTTATCATTTTTTCGTTATGATGCGCTAATTCTTCAACACTGAGCATTAAGCTGTTGTTGCTCCCGCGCAGCTCATTTTCGATTTCTTGTCGTTCCGAAACCAGGGCTGCTATTACCAAAGCCGTAATTGTTATCGTTGCTATGAAACTTTGTAAAAGCAAAAGCGACTCGTTGGGCAAGGTACGCACAAACGGGCCAAAACCTTGAAGAGTTCCCATAATTGCGATCACAGTGATGATTATAGTTGTGGTTGCAGCCCCGCGTTGGCCAAAGCGGAATGCTGCCCAGATGATCCATGGGACAATGGTAAAACCTAATGGCAGATTATTCGCTCCAAAGGGGGATAGGTCGCTGAATACCGCCAGGCAAAGCAGAATTAAAGATAAAAATAGAAAAATCGCCTCTAGTGCCCGGGCAGAAGTCCACGAGGTTTTTGGGCCGGCAGCCCATACGATAAGCAGTGGAGCTACAATTAATGCTCCGGCTGCATCGCCCAGCCACCAGGTCAGCCAGATGGAAAGATAATCTGATTGTGCGGCCAGTCCGCTCCAGATCAGGCTTGTCACTCCTATCGTTGCGCTGAGTGCCGGGCCAAAGATAGCTGCCAGAATTGCGAATTTGAGTACGTTCTGTGTTCGCTCAAATGCATGTATCCCGCCGGCAAATTGGTTGATAAGATAAGCCCCAACCAAGCCTTCGAGAGTATTGCCTATTGCAATGAGAATAGAGGGCTGTATCAAACCTGAAGTCGTGTAGTTCACCAGAAACGCACCCACCAAGATGGCAGGCCAAATATATTCCCCGAATATCAAGAAGGCAGCTAGAGCGATTCCAGTAGGCGCCCATATAGCTGTTGTATTAGGATTAACGGATGCAAAGCTCAGCCCCAGTTTGCCGGCAAAAAAATAAAAAATGGTCAGCAGAATGATGATTGCCAGTTTACCAAGAAAACGTTTGATATCCCGTTTTTCTTGTTTCGGTACCAGAGTATTTTGCATCAGGCCTCTAAATGATATGTAATACCGCATATCATTCTTTGTAATATTAGATAAATTTCACAAAATTATACTATCTTATTTTGTTCAATAATTTTACAAAACACTTTGAATATAAATTTATTCTAAAAATATTGGCTTATCTCTATCTGTTAAATTGACAACGATCGCGCTGCTGGCTTTGATCAAATTTTCTGGAGTGATCATGATCTCTTCACCCCATTGACCTGCTCCCGTGCCGAGGATGGGTTCATTAAGTAGGGAAGCTTCGAGGAAGGATCTGAAATTTAATGGCTGCCAGCCAAAGGCGGGGATGGAACCGATAATATATCCTGTTGTTTCCTTTACCACCTCAGGTGCCGCCATTTGAATATTGCGTGATCCAATCGCTTTTTTTAAATTTCCTGAAACCGCATTCTGATCGCCGCCAAGCATGACGAGCACACGTTCGCCAGTATCCACTTGAAAGACCAAAGTCTTCACGGCCTGACGTTCGGAGAAGCCAAGCACATGCGCCACATTGGCGGCGCCCTTTTCCGTTTGGGGTGAAAAGCTGCGGGCTTCATAGGAAATATTTAGTTGGTCAAGATGAAGGTGAGATGGAAGTTTCATAATGTTAACTCTCTCATTAAGTTTGTGGTTTTCGAGAAACCAGATAAATTCCTGCAAGAATAAATATGCCGCCGATCAATGTAGCAAATGATGGCGTTTCATTCAAAATAAAAAATGCCAGCGTTGCAGAACCAATCGGCTCGCCCAGAGTCGTTATGGCAACGAGTGCCGCGGGCAAATATTTCAGTGCCCAATTTAAAGTAGTATGACCGATCAATTGAGGAATTGCAGCCAGCAAAAAAATCCAGCCATAAGTTTTTGGTGCATATCCAAATGGGGAGTTGCCTGAAACAAACATAATTGTGATTAACGCCAGCGCGCCCATACCAAATACCATAAAAATATAGGGAACGAGCGACGTACTTGCACGTAATTTTCTGCCAATGATCAGATAGCCTGTGATAGCCCATGCCCCTGCCAGCGCAAGGAAATTTCCCCACATGGATCGGCCCTGCATCACATCTTGTAAATCAGGACAGGAGAGGCCATTATCCCAGACACACGCATCAGACAAACCGATAATTGCTCCGCCTACGAGGGAGAGTCCCAACCCGACAATGGCCGCTCGAGCAAGATGCTCTTTCAACAACATCGGTGAAAGTAACGCCACCCACAGAGGACCTGTAGTCACAAATACGGCTGAACTCGCCACGCTTGTATATTCGAGGGACGATATCCATGTGGCGAAATGAGCTGCTAGAAAAATGCCTGAGAATGCACCTAGCCAAATCTCTCTGCGGGTGAGGCGCTTTATTTCGTCAAGATATTTAGTGAGAGCAATTGGCGCAAGTAGTATCGTCGCAAATGTTAATCTCAAAGCGGCAATCACAAGTGATGGCACGCCGTCGCTTTGTGCAAAACGAATAAAAATACTCGAGGTGGAAACAGAAAGGATGGCGATAATTACAGCAATGGGGAGTGCAATGGGCGTACGTGACTCTGTCATTTATATTTTGAACCCTTTAAATTTATATAATATTTATACGCAGATCGCCCTAATTCTTGCAGTCAATCTTATAACAAGGTAAAATCAATTATACGTTCAAAGAACGAATTTCTGTAAAATAATGTTTATTGATCCCCAAGGAGAACCTTATGGCTTTTGAACTTCCAAAACTCGCTTATGCATATGACGCACTGGAGCCGCATATTGATGCGCGCACCATGGAAATCCATCACACCAAACACCATCAGACTTATGTTACCAATTTGAACGGTGCTGTCGATAAAACACCTGAACTGGCTGGAAAATCATTGGAAGATTTATTAGGTGATTTGAATGCTGTCCCTGAAGGCGTGCGAACAGTTGTCCGTAATCATGGTGGCGGCACATACAATCACAACTTGTTCTGGGAAGTAATGGGACCCAAAGCTGGCGGCGCACCAAAAGGTGATCTAGCCAAGGCAATTGATTCT
Source organism: Anaerolineales bacterium (assembly GCA_014379595.1). Lineage (GTDB taxonomy): Bacteria > Chloroflexota > Anaerolineae > Anaerolineales > Villigracilaceae > Villigracilis. The sequence goes on along the minus strand of JACMLM010000007.1, from coordinate 49,217 downwards.
TCATTCACTTCCTTTGATAGTTTCAAAGCTGAATTTGAAAAATCGGCTACCACTCGCTTTGGCTCAGGTTGGGCCTGGTTGGTGAAAAAGGACAATGGCCTCGCTGTAGTTTCCACTGCCAATCAAGACAGCCCATTGTCTGATGGACATACCCCAATTTTAGGCATTGATGTTTGGGAACATGCTTATTATTTGAACTATCAAAATCGCCGCCCTGATTACATCACAGCATTTTGGAATGTAATCAACTGGGATGCGGTTGCTGCACGTTATTCAGCGAAATAAATTCCACAATAAAATCATCCCGCAGTGTTCTGCGGGATGATTTTATTTAATATAACCACCCTTGCCATGAAAATAAACAAAGATATAATAGATAAATAGATTCAGTTGTAATATTTCATTTAGGAGCGAATTTCGATGACTCACATTATTACCAGTTTATGCGTTCGTGATCGCGGTTGTATTGATGTTTGCCCAGTTGAGTGCATGATTCCTGGCCAGCCTGTTGCTGAATGGCCGTGGATCTACATTGATCCTGATACCTGTATCGATTGCGGTGCATGTGTACCTGAATGTCCATTTGCTGCTATTTACCCGGAAGATGAAGTGCCAACCGCTTATACAGCCAAAGGTGGCGAATATATTAGTAACGTCGGGCTGACAGGTCATTGGGAAGGCACCAATCATCACGGCGGGCCTATCTCTCTTGAGACCACTCGTCAATTAACCGCTGGTGAAACAATAGATTTGACGCCTGATATTAAACCCAACTACGACTTCTTCAAAGGCGGCCCAGGTTATTCCGCAAAAGATAACGATAACGGCGAATAATTTGTAACAAATAAAAAGGTCGGGCTTGCAAGCCCGACCTTTTTTGATTCATCTCATTGATTTAAAGCTGCGTCGAGAATATTATTCCTGATCTCTTGAGCGAGCAAAATATTGCTTTCCTCAAGAGTTATAACCAATACCAATGGCGTACCGCTCCAATTAGGGAGCGTGCCAGCAAGTAACCACGTGACAATTGTTTTATCAACGTTTGCCTGACCAATATGACTCCAATACGGCTTACCTTCCACAATGAATGATAAAGCCGCTTCATCCGCCGCCTCAGCTTGAATCACCTCAAGGGGCTGATTCTCTTCTGAGAGTACCACCCATCCCTGCTGCGGCGTGTTGACCGCCATTGCAATGCGCGGCACCGGCATAACTCCGTGATTACTTAATAAAGCTGCTGTAAGGCTGGCTTGCAACGGACTCATTCGTAAATCTTTGGCAGAATTATGTTCTGTATCAAAAGAAACAGGCATGTTTATTGCCGGCGCTTGATGTAACCCGAGTTTCTCATAAAATAAATTCAATTCAGAATCTGTTAGCTCCTCAGCTCCAAACTCCGCGCGGATAAGCGGCAGCATAGTTGTTGTGCCAATCGGATATAAACCTTGAGTCGCGCGGTTTACCAACGGTGCTGATGAATCTTGAGAAAGCGCCTCTCCTTCTGAATCCAATTTATTAGGGTCATATGTTGGATGAGAAGCGATGGCAACAATCTCACCTGTCTTTGCATTCATTAATATGATTGCACCAGCATGTTCACCTAACAATTCATCCGCATGGCTTTGGAGAGTAATATCAATACTCAAGCGAACATCCAAGCCGGGTGGAGGGGTGCCATAGATTAAACGATCCCACCAGATCAAGCTGGCAGGGTTTCCCTGTAAGCCGCGTAAATAATCATCCAGTGTTGCTTCCAAACCAGCCTGACCATATACAGGATGTGTATAGCCAGTTATTGGAGCAATGTCTGAGTACGTGTAAACGCGTGTATATGTTCCGCTTATGCCTTCGGTGATGTTGATTGGCTGATTGTTTCTGTCCAACAATTCACCGCGTGGTACGTAGCGATCTGTAATGGCACGTCGCGGATTATCTGTGCGGTTAAGCAAGTCTGGCGCACGGATGATCGCCCACCAGGCAGTAGTCAATGCACAAGCAGCTAACCCCAATGCCAGCACACCAGCTAGCAATGAATATGGTCTCGGGTCATCCAGCTGAGCGGGTTCATTATCTTCGTTATTACTAATCACAAGCAAAATGAATAAAGCAATAAATGAAGTTAAGAGTGATGAACCGCCATAAGAGACAAAAGGTAAAGTTACACCTGTCAGGGGAAGCAGCCGCAGGTTGCCGCCAATGATCAGTAAACTTTGTATTCCAAGATATGTCACAATGCCCGCTGCCAGATAACGGCGAAATCTGTCTCCTGCACGCAGAGAGGCGATCAAACCTCGAGTGATGATCAGCCAAATGAGGATGAGCAGGCCAATGGTCCCGGCTAGACCCGTTTCTTCAGCTATTGCAGCATAAATAAAATCCGATATAGCGACTGGTACCAGAAGTGGACTCCCAAGCCCCAGACCACGTCCAACAGTGCCGCCATTTGCAACAGCAAGAAGCGACTGTACGATTTGATATGAATTTCCCGTTGGATCGTTCCATGGGTTGAGCCACCCATCCACACGAATTTGTATAACATCAATGAAAAAGTATCCGACGACCAATGCGAGGCTTAAAGCTAAAACTGTGGTGATCAAGACGCGTCGTTTTCCAGTGACTAAAAAAATAATAACTGTAAAGATACAAATAAAAAGGGATGCTGTACCAAGGTCACGTTGAACGATCAGCAGCAGCAGGGCAAGGCTTGTGACCATTAATGTAGGAAAGAATAATGTGCTTCGCGAAGATAATAGGCCAGTGCCAATGCGGTCCGCTAAGTAAGCGGAAAGATAGATCACCAATAACAATTTGAGTGGTTCGGAGGGTTGAAAGTAAACGCCGCAACAGCCAAGCCATAAACGCGGACCAAACCCTAAAGGATTTGTTCCAAAAATCAATGTCAGTGCTGTGATGAGCAGCCCGCCACTTAAGAGTACATATTTATATCTTCTGAGAAAACCAATATTTTTTGAGGTATATAAAGCAAGAGTGAAAACAAGAACACTTATGGCAAGCCATATGGTTTGACGTAACCCAAAGACTTCATCCAACCGCCAAATTGTAAGTAGACCCCACCCCGCTAATAAAGCGGCAGCTGGGAGCAGATAAGGATCACGTTCAGGCAGATGTTTAATGGTGGCGCGATGTGCAATTGAGATTAACACGATCCATGCGAAGAAGCCTATCCAATGCGCAAGCCTGTAATTAACATCCCATGTACGTTCGCGCACCGCTGGCGATATTGTAAGAATAATTGACTGAACGAAGAGAAAGAATGCCGCCCATCGTAAGAGGCGGCTTTGGGTTAAGTCATGCATACATCAATGGTACATCATTTTTGGATTGATGGAGGATGGATGTTGTCCCATTTTGTGAGACATTGTTATCGGATGAGTTAAATGGAATTGAAGAAACAAAACTTATTTGTAGTATTTACCAACCAGCAAGTCAAGTTTTTTACGCGTTCCAGCAGGGATAACTTTTGGGTCTGTAATCAAAGCTGTGGATAATGCCTGTCCGCATTGACAATTTCGTTCTGTTTTTAATCCACGCACTAAATTTCGGATGGCATCCTGTGCGACTTGTGTATTCTTATTAAGTGTTTGAATAACCATTTCAACGGTCACAGGTGCTTCGCTTTCGTGCCATACATCATAATCGGTCACATGTGCCATAACTGTATAGCACATTTCTGCTTCGCGGGCTAGAAAGGTCTCTGGGGAAGCTGTCATTCCAATAATGGACATGCCCCATGCACGGTATGCGTTAGATTCGGCTTTTGTAGAAAATCTTGGGCCTTCTATTGTAATGAATGCGCCTCCACGATGTGTGGTTGCGCTTGTCTCACGTACTGCCATTTCTACTTGATCTGAAAGATCGGTACAAAATGGATCAGCCACACCAATGTGTGCCACCAGCCCTTCGCCAAAAAATGTACGCGCACGATCTTTGGTGTAGTCAAAAATATTATCAGGGATAACAATATGTCCCGGCGCATAATCTTCGCGTAAAGAGCCGCACGCGCTAATGCTAATTACACGTTCAACGCCGAGTGACTTCAATGCATAAATATTTGCACGATATGGAACTTCGGTGGGTGTGATGTGATGGCCAATTCCATGCCGGGCAAGAAATGCAACGCTTGTTCCATCTAGTGAACCAACCACAACCGGTGCGCTTGGTTTTCCAAATGGCGTATCTATATTATGTTCTTTTGCATCTTGTAGGCCAGACATATGATATAGGCCTGAACCGCCAATGATCGCAATCGATACTTTTTCTGCCATTATTTTTTATCCAGTTTTAGTGTGGGTTCTATTAATACATCTTCTGAAAGCGCCACATTTAACCGTGTGGCCCCGCACATGATTTCATCTCCCGATGTGATCACCGTGGGCATACTCACGGGCATTTCGTTTAAGACCGTCCCGTTCATTGATTCGAGATCTTCCAGCCACCATTGACCGTGATGATATGTCAGTTGTGCGTGACGAGTAGATACAGTGTCATCTATCAACGGAATATCACAGCCTGGGTCACGCCCAAGTATGATCTCTGGCTGTGAGAAATGTTTAAGAATAGAAGCAGCACCTTCACGCCTAACCGTGAGGCTGATTCCGGGAACGCGGCGATTCGCCAGCGATAAGCCTTGTTTCTGCACATCCCTCCATAACAGATACAATGCCCATCCGAGAAAACCATATAATGCGAAGGCTGTTATTAGCCGCAAGGCCAATACAATGGAACCACTCATTTATTTTTTGAATTTAGCTGTGGAATGTTCTTTGAGTGAAGCTGTTGGGCGGTTGGATGTGGCGCTTTGCAGGGGAGCAGTATCTTTCAAGTCTGGTCGCGGAGGCGGGTTATCCTGCCCAAAGATCAATGCAACGCCAGCGAGTGAAATTACATCCCCTGGGTAAAGCACGCTTTGGCTGGTCCGCTGTCCGTTGACAAAAGTGCCGCCAGTGGAGTTCAGATCGAATACCACATACCGGCCTTTGATCGTACGAAGTTGTGCATGGTTACGAGAGACACGCGGATCATCAATGATCAATTGATTATCGAGCCTGCGTCCGATGTTAACCACAGAAAGTGTGAGCGGAAAAACTTTCACCCCTTCCACGATCAAAAAGGCGTTCTCAGGCAAGTTGTTATCTTCAAGGCTGCCGGTGTCAAGAGGTGTTGCGTTTGTTTCTGCCATAGATTCAACCCGATGGGACGCTATGATTTCGGCGTCATTTAATAATATTTTTTCGTCTGTCGAAATGGTAATAGTTGGCGATATTGTAAACCTAAAACCCGCTTCCTGGGCAACAGATATGATCGAATGTAATAGTATTGTAAGTAACTGAGGATCCTCCCATGTTTTGGAAGTATCTGGATGAAGGACTAGAGTGTACATATCAGGTGCAATTAGCGAGCCATCCTTCTCAGAATTGGTATTAAGCTGGATGGCTGCCGCTAGTTTCTGAATGATCACATCCTCAACTTTTTTGCCTGGTAGGACATTCAATAAATCTACTTCAACCAGGGCTTGAAGACGAGCTTCGATTTCTTTTAAATTCATCCTTAAGTTATATCACAAAGCTTGCCTGCAATTTGAACATGTCTTATCAGTTAACCTCACCGCATATCCGCATGTTTTGCAGGTGTTAGGTTGAATTTTCCCAAGTGGTGCGCCGCATGATAAGCACGAAGCCTCGCCCACACGATTGGCTGCATGGCAATACTCGCAAGTGAGCCTTTTCAGTTTATCTGATAATTCTGTGGAGGCTCCGGCTGCACGCGCACATTGCGCAATAACCTGCCAGAGGCGTTCGCTAAGCTGTAAATGTTCAATATCTTGAGCAATATCATCCAGACGACCGAGCAAACTAAAGGGGTTGCGCAAGGCTGCTAGTGCGCTTACCCCCAAGCTGGCCGCTACTCCAAACCATGCTTGTTGGCCTAGTTCCACCATAATGCCATCTTCCAGCTTTTCAATGGTCACGGTCATTGCTGTTTGCCCGCCAGACATTGCACCAGGCTGTGTACCTACTTGCACGATCATTTTGTTACTTTGGCCAAATGTCTGCGCGCGCAGGTTGCCATGATTGAATTCGCCGATCAGTGCCTGGGCAATGTCTACAGGTTTGATGTTTCCGTGATAAATTTTTCGTTCCATGAAGTAGATTATAATCGCCTTTGCGATTCTCCTTGAGAGTACCTACGAAATGAAACGAATATGGTTTCCATTTATCACCCTTTTTGCTTTTTGGCTGTTTTTTGCATCCAATTCAACCATCGTGCAGGCGCAGGATCCAACGGCTACACCTGGCGTTTCTTCAACTGGGATGTTTATTACTGTTATTACAGACGAACCTCAGATCAATATTCGCATGGGGCCTAGTTCGTCAATTTACCCAGTTGTAGGGATTTTATTACAAGGTGCTACCGCACCTGCTTTAGGCAGGTCACAGGGAGGGGATTGGATACAGATCGAATTTGAAGGGGCGCCATTTAACAAGGGATGGGTCTATTCGCCGCTTGTACAGGTTTCCCCACAGGGGGGAACGTTGTTGATAATTGAGTCTCCACCTACTCCCGTTCCGCCCGCCACCGCCACAATTGACCTGACCCTGGCTGCACAATTTGTGATTGTCCCTACTACTACGCGACCACCAACTTTTACGCCGCCACCTGCTTTGACTACTCTAACTTATACAGAAGTTTCTTCGCCGTCAACTACTACTTCAGTTCCATTGGGAATAATAATTGTTGCCTTTGCGATTTTAGGTGTAATCGGATTCTTGCTTTCCTTGATTACACGTCGATAATCATTTCATTATGCTACAGCGCAAAGTTGGAATCGTTATTTTTTTTGTTTTTGTGGGTTTTGCTCTTGTTTTCTATTCGCCTCGCCAAATATCTGTACTAGCCCAACAGCCGACAGGTTCAGTGCCAACAGTTACCGGTACTCCTGCTGGCGCAATTGTGGCTATGTATCTTGATGAGAATAATCCACAACAAAATGTTTATGCAGGTCCAAGCTTATATAATTATCCAGCTATTGGTGTCATATTAGCGGGGCAGGAGATTGCTGCTTATGGTTATTCAGCGGATAAGACCTACATCCAAATATATTACCCTGGTGTTCCCAATTCAGTTGCATGGGTGTACGCACCTTATGTCAGAATAGTAAAGATAGGTAATTTGCCAATAATAGAGGCGCCACCCATTCCAACAGCCACGGTTGGAAGCGATATTGACCCTACACTTGTCGCAGCTTTCAGCAGCCCAGTAGTTGCCACTCGCTTACCAACTTTCACGCCACCTGCACCTTTGGCAGCTGTAACATTTCTTGAGGACGAAACAGATATTGGCCGAGTGCCAATGGGATTGCTAATTCTTGGGCTTGGCTTTGTTGGGGGGTTAGGTGCCTTGATTTCCTTCCTACGGGGTCGATAATTAAAACAAAAATGGCCGAGTCAACTCGGCCATTTTTTATTTTACTGAAATTTAGTTATTGCAAGAGCAGGAACCACCACCGCAGCCACCACCATTACTGCCGCAAGCACAACCACCTTCACCATGTTCATGGCTGTTTCCCTTAGCGTTCGGGCTGCTGACTGCAAAGCCGGCACCGTGTTGGGGATCATTCACAAAATCAACAGTAGCATCGCGTAAATAATCAATGGAGACGCTATCAACAACAACCTGCACACCGTTAGCATCAAAAGTGGTATCAATATCGCGGAAGTTATTATCTAATGCCATTCCAAAATTTACACCACAGCAACCACCACTGGCAACATACACACGCAAAGCGTAACCTTCGAGATTGCGCTGTTCGAGAATATCTTTAACAGCTTGGCTGGCTGCGGGGGTTAAAGTGAAGAGTTGAGTTTCAATTTCCTGGAGCATGTTTGTTTCTCCTTATTGGGTTATCTCTGAATTTCGTCAAATCTTATCAGGTTTGGATGCCATTGTCAACTTTGACACCAAAAGCTTAATCCATGCTCATATTTCTTGACACAATCTATTTGCGCCTGTAAAATTCTCCCGCTTAAGGCGAAGGACTAAAAACCTATTTTATTCTCAAGTGAGAGGAATTAAATTAAATATGCAAGAACTTAATTCGTTAGAGACGATCGCGATCTGGGTGGTATTTGGTATTTCTGTAGTAGGCCTTTTTTATGCCTTTTACCTCCGATCTCAAATCCTGCGTGAAGACAAAGGTACGGAAAAAATGCAGGAAGTTTGGAATGCAATTAAAGACGGTGCAGATGCTTACCTTAATCAACAATCCAAAAGCATTTGGCCGTTGATTATTGTTTTGACATTTGTGCTTTTCGGTTCTGTTTATGTTGTTCCACCAACCCAGGAAGCTTTAGCTCGCTTTCCAGACTATACGCCAGAAACCGTAACGCTAATTATCGGTTTCGCTCGTGCCATCGCATTTGTTATGGGAGCCTATTCTTCCATGATGGTGGGGCAGATCGGTATGCGCATGGCTGTAGAAGCAAATGTGCGCGTGGCTTCTGCGTCAAAACGTTCCTTCGGCGAAGCTTTGGACATTGCTTATCGCGCTGGCTCGGTTACTGGCATGCTTACCAACGGTCTTGGTTTACTTGGTGGAACTGTCATCTTCATGGTCTTAGGTATTGCCGCTCCTGATGCATTGCTTGGTTTTGGTTTTGGTGGCACGCTCCTCGCTTTGTTTATGCGTGTGGGTGGTGGTATTTTCACCAAGGCGGCGGATGTTGGCGCTGACCTTGTTGGTAAAGTAGAAGCGGGTATCCCTGAGGATGATCCGCGTAACCCTGCTGTCATTGCTGACCTTGTTGGGGATAATGTCGGTGACTGCGCAGGCATGGCAGCTGACATTTTCGAGTCTTCGGAAGTAACGATCGTTTCGGGCCTAATTCTTGGTCTAGCGCTCTGGCAAATTACCGGCCAATTAGAGTGGATTATCTTCCCCTTGTTGGTTCGCGGCATTGGCGTGCTTTCGTCTATATTTGGCGCTGGTTTTGTCAAGAGCGGCCAAGGCAGCAAGAGTGGCGATGCGATGAAGGCCATCTTTAATGGCTTGATTGCATCTGCTATATTTTCCTCTGTTCTGTTTGGTGCTGTAGGTTTCTTCTATTTGCAAGGAGTTAATGGCGGCTGGTGGCGTATTCCTGCTGCTGTATTTGTAGGCGTAGTTCTTGCTATTGTGATCGATCGCCTTACTGATTATTTTACTGGTTCAGATGCGTCCCCGGTAAAAGAAATCAAGAAATCTGCAGATACAGGCCCGGCTACATTGATTTTGAGTGGTATTTCTTCCGGGTTTGAATCATCAGTTTGGTCTGTCATTGTGATTGCTGTGACCATTATCGCATCTATCTTCATTTTCGGCTCAATTCCTGGAGTTGAAGGTGCTGAACGCGCTACATATATTTTATACGGCGTTGCAATGACTGGTATCGGCATGTTAACACTCACTGGCAATATCGTCGCCATGGACTCGTTTGGCCCTATCTCAGACAATGCGAATGGCATTGGTGAAATGGCCTGGTCTGGCCAAACCGATAAAGCTACCAAAGATGCCCAACAGATCATGGCCGACCTTGATGCAGTGGGTAATACTACAAAAGCGATTACAAAAGGTGTGGCAATTGGATCTGCTGTTATTGCAGCGGTTGCCCTTTTTGGTTCTTTTCTTGTGGATGTTTCTCGTGCGCAAGCAAGCTTTGGCATTCCTGTTGCTGATCAACTTCAAACAATCGGTATCCGCGCGAATGATCCGCAGGTATTCGTGGGCGTCTTGATCGGTGCAGCTTTGCCTTGGTTGTTTTCTTCCTTTGCTATTCAAGCAGTAACTCGTGCAGCCTCTCTCATTGTGTTGGAAGTTCGTCGCCAGTTCAAGCTTGGGGTGTTGGAAGGGAAAGTAAAACCAGATTATCGCCAGGCTGTGTCCATTTCCACCACAGCAGCTCAAAAGGAATTGGTGACCCTTGCTTTACTGGGTGTTGTCACTCCAATAGTTGTCGGCTTATTATTGCAGGTGGAAGCACTTGGTGGCTTCCTTGTCGGTATTATTGCTTCAGGTCAGTTGCTCGCTGTGTTCCTCAACAATGCTGGTGGGGCATGGGACAATGCCAAGAAGCTGATCGAAGATGAACCTAAAGATCCAGAGAAAAACCTTGGAAAAGGTTCCGAGCGTCATAAGGCCAGTGTAGTAGGTGATACCGTTGGTGACCCGTTCAAGGATACTGCTGGCCCAGCTCTTAACCCAATGATTAAAGTTGTGAATCTTGTTGCTGTGATTATCGCTCCGATCATCGTTCAGTTTGCAAGGCCTGAACTTCCTGTCGCCACCAAAATTGGCGTATGGATCGTAGCCTTAGCATTAATTGGAGTGCTTGTCTGGGCGGTCATTCGCTCCAAGGCTCCCGCTCCTTCCATGAATGTGGAAATTGATGTGCCTAATGCTGGAGAGAGCACACAAAAGTAATAATATTTGGTATTGCACTTAAAAATCGCGCCATCAAATTTGATGGCGCGATTTTTTGATGCTACGTTTCCCATAACAAACTTGTAAGATGTGATTTTCATCTTATCCATGTATAATTAAAATTACTGATTGAAAGGATTAGTATATGAAAGTAGCCATACTTGCCGGCGGGCTTGGAACACGTTTATCTGAAGAGACAACTATTAAGCCTAAGCCAATGGTTGAGGTAGGTGGTAAACCGATTCTCTGGCATATTATGAATATTTATGCAGCATATGGATACAAAGAATTTGTGGTTGCATTGGGCTATAAAGGCGAGATCATTAAAGATTATTTTTTGAATTATCATTATCGCTCGCGTAGTTTGACAGTACAACTTAGAACAGGTGATATAAAATTACACAATGATCAAGGTGAAGATTGGATAGTCCACTTGCTGGATACAGGCGCAGACACTAATACGGGCGGGCGTGTCAAGCGTGTGTCTGAATTTATTGGAAATGAGTCATTCATGTTGACGTATGGCGATGGTGTTAGTAATGTGAATATTCCCGCTTTGATTGAGTTTCATAAAAACCAAAATCAGCTTGTAACGATGACAGCTGTCCGCCCGCCTGCACGATTTGGGCAAATGATTGTTGAAGATCATCGTGTTGTACAATTTAAAGAGAAGCCGCAAATTGGTGAAGGCTGGATAAATGGCGGATTCTTTGTATTACAGCCTGAAATTAAAAAATACATTAAGAATGACCAAACAGCTTGGGAGTTTGAGTCTCTTGAAAATATTGCAGCTGATGGACAATTATCTGCTTATCAACACGAAGGGTTCTGGCAATCAATGGATACATTGCGTGATGTGCATTTATTAAATAAATTATGGGAAGAAGACAAAGCCCCGTGGAAAATATGGTAAATCACTCTTTTTGGCAGGATCGTCCTGTCTTTGTGACGGGCGCTAGCGGCTTGGTTGGTTCATGGCTTGTTAAGCGACTAATAGCTGCGGGTGCAGATGTTGTTTGTCTCGTTCGTGACTGGGTGCCGCAAAGTGAGATTGTGCGGGCTGGTTTTATAGAAAAAGTAAAAGTAGTGCGTGGAGATATTCGTGACCGTGACGTACTTGAACGCACGCTTGGCGAGTTTGAAATTGATACTGTGATTCATCTTGCCGCACAAACAATTGTCACAATTGCGAATCGCAATCCTATTTCTACATTTGAAACCAATATCGCGGGCACGTGGAATTTAATGGAAGCTTGCCGCCGTAGCCCAAAGGTTAAACAAATTGTGGTTGCATCTTCGGATAAAGCTTATGGTGATCAGGAAGTTCTGCCTTACAGCGAAAATACACCTCTACAAGGGCAACATCCTTACGATGTCAGTAAATCTGCTGGGGATTTGATTTCTTATACTTATGCCAAGAGCTATGATTTGCCTGTTGTTATCACTCGTTGCGGAAACTTTTATGGCGGCGGTGACTTGAATTGGAATCGTATTATTCCTGGAACCATTCGTTCCATTTTGCGAGTTCAAGCTCCTATCATTCGTTCAGATGGTGAATATATACGTGATTATTTTTATGTGGAAGATGGCGCAGCAGCATATATGCTGCTTGCCGAGCAACTTGCTGCACATCCAGAATTCAAAGGTGAGGCTTTTAACTTCTCGAATGAGATTCAAGTCTCGGTGCGTGAGATCGTGGAGAAAATCATCAAATTAATGAAATCCGACCTCAAGCCTGAAGTCCTAAATGAAGCCAGTAATGAGATCCGTCATCAATATTTAAGTGCGGAAAAAGCTCAGCGTATGTTGAGTTGGAAGCCTTTATTTAATTTGGATGAAGCGCTGGTGTTGACTATTGATTGGTATAAGGAATTTTTTAAAAATGAGTGAAAGATCTGATCAACTGCGCGCACAGATTTTGACATTGACTGCTGAATATGTTTCTGAGGAATTTCCTGAAAAGAAATTTATTCCGGGTGAATCTTCTGTGCCGGTTGCCGGGCGCGTATTCGACGCTGCAGATGTGCAATCTTTGATCGATTCCAGCCTTGATTTTTGGCTGACCGAAGGGCGTTTTGCAAAACAGTTTGAAAGAGAATTCGCACAATTTTTTAATATGCGTCATTCAATCTTGGTGAATTCCGGTTCGTCTGCAAATCTGCTGGCACTTACATCTTTAACTTCTCCTTTACTTAAAGAGCGGCAACTCAACCCCGGTGATGAAGTAATTACAGTTGCGACTGGATTTCCAACTACGGTCAACCCGATTTTTCAAAATAACCTAATACCTGTATTTGTAGATGTTCATATCCCAACGTATAACATTGATGTAACACAACTTGAAGCAGCATTGTCAAATAAAACTCGTGCGGTAATGATCGCACATACACTTGGCAATCCTTTTAACCTTGAAGTGGTTACTGCATTTTGCAAAGAACATAATTTATGGTTGATCGAAGATTGTTGTGATGCTGTAGGCGCAACCTATAACAACCAACCTGTTGGGAGGTTTGGTGACATTGCTACAGTTAGTTTTTATCCTGCCCATCACATCACAATGGGCGAGGGCGGTGCGCTTCTAACCGATAAGCCTAAACTAAAAAAAATTATCGAATCTTATCGCGACTGGGGGCGTGACTGTTGGTGCGAGCCGGGCAAGGATAATACTTGCGGCAAACGATTTGATTGGCAATTGGGCGAACTGCCTCAAGGATATGATCACAAATATACGTATTCACATATTGGTTATAACCTCAAAGCCACGGATATGCAGGCCGCCGTTGGGGTTTCGCAAATTAAAAAATTAAATAGCTTTATAGAAAAACGACGGTCTAATTTTAATTATCTCAAAGAACATTTAACAAATTTACAAGATTGTTTTATCCTTCCGGAAGCAACTCCAAACTCCAACCCGAGTTGGTTTGGTTTCCCAATTTTTGTTCGCACAGATGCCCCGTTCACACGCGACAAACTTGTCCGCTGGCTAGAAGCTCATAAAATTGGCACACGGCTTCTGTTTGGCGGTAACCTAATTCACCAGCCTGCTTATCGCAACCAAAAATATCGTGTGATCGGTGATCTCAAGCAGTCTGACAATGTAATGCACCAAGTCTTCTGGCTTGGTGTGTATCCAGGCCTCACGCACCCAATGCTGGACTATATGATTGAAACTCTACATGAAGCAAAATCTGCTCTCAACTGACCTGCATCACATCCTCGATCATACCCGCGATCTGTGGGAAGATTTGCGCGGCGCACATATCTTTATTACCGGCGGAACAGGCTTCTTTGGATGCTGGCTTCTCGAAAGCTTTATCTTTGCTAATCAGCAATTGGACTTAAAAGCCTCCGCCTCTGTTCTCACCCGTAACCCTGATTCTGTCAAACAAAAATTACCTCACCTGATGCTCAATCCCGCCATTACCCTAATAGAAGGCAATGTGCAAAACTTTGAATTTCCAAAGGGTGAATATTCTCATATCATCCATGCAGCCACAGATGCAAGTGCAAAACTCAATAACGAGAATCCTTTGTTAATGTTAAATACTATTGTTGAAGGAACGCGCCACACGCTGGAGTTTGCCGTCCAATGTAAAGTTGAGAAATTTTTACTCGTCAGTTCAGGTGCAGTCTACGGAAAACAACCAGGTGATATGACCCATATTTCTGAAGATTACCCCGGTGCGCCAGACTCGCTTGACCCGAAATCCGCTTATGGAATTGGTAAACGAACTGCCGAGCAATTATGTGTATTATATGAAAAACAATATGGGGTTTCATCAACGATTGCGCGTTGCTTTGCATTTGTTGGTCCGTATCTCCCACTTGATATTCACTTCGCGATTGGAAACTTTATCCGTGATGCAATGAACGGCGGGCCGATCATAATCAAAGGTGACGGTACCCCGCATCGTTCATATCTTTACGCCGCAGATCTTGCAATCTGGTTATGGACAATTCTTCTGCGCGGTATGCCAGGTCGTGTGTATAATGTTGGCAGCGATGAAGATGTCACTATTGCTGAGACAGCTCAAATGGTCGCACGAAGCCTTTCTCTCGAAATTAATGTGGATGTTCAGGGAAGTGCAAACCCATTCAAGCTGGTAGAGCGTTATGTGCCGAACGTCCAAAGAGCAAAAAGTGAACTGAACTTGCAGGTAAGGATTGGATTAAAAGACGCAGTTCAGCGTACGTTAAATGGATATCGCGGATAAGATGTCTCAGCTTACTGAAATACAAAAAGCGCAATTGCAAGCAATGGGAATGGCGAATTCCTGCTTGGGTAAGCGCGTTTTAGTTACCGGCGCAACAGGTTTTATAGGACAACATTTGTGTGATGCACTAGTGAATTTAGGAGCCGATGTATTTGCATTGTCGCGATCGGCAACCGATGATGATTTTTCGGATAAGGTAAAGGTATGTCCGGTTGATTTACAGGACCAAGAAGCAACCGAACGTGTTGTGCGCATGGTACAACCGGAGATAGTTTTTCATTTGGCTGGTTTAGTAAACACGCAACAGGATTTAAGCCTGGTTATCCCAACACTTAAAAATAACTTAACTGGAAGCATAAATTTGTTTCTAGCGCTAACGCAAATAGGTTGTGAACGGGTTGTTGTTATTGGCTCGTCCGAAGAACCTGATGTCAGCCGCTTTGGTAGTTCACCCAATTCACCTTATGCGGCTGCGAAAGATGCATTAACCAGTTATGCTCGTATGTTTCATAAAGTCTTTTCGTTGCCGGTTGTTGTTGCACGGCCCTATATGAGTTATGGGCCGCATCAGGTTACCAGCAAAATCATTCCTTATACTATTACAAGTCTGCTTAGTGGAGTGCCTCCGCAAATTAGCAGTGGTAGGCGTATATGTGATTTAATATATATTCAAGACCTGATCATGGCGTTATTATTAACTGGTTTCAAACCTGACTTGGCTGGTGAGGTAGTAGATTTGGGAACGGGTATTGGCACAACAATTCATGATGCTGTTCAAATCATTACAGAAATAATTGATACTCCTAAGTATCCTGAATTTGGCGCTATTCCAGATAGATTATATGAATATCCCCAGATTGCTGATATTGCCAAAACGAAGGATTTAATAGGCTTTCAACCAAATTGGTCTTTAAGAGAAGGCTTGGAATTAACGATCGCATGGTACCGCTCACAAATAAATAATCATTAGAAAGAGACGATTTTTATATGACATGGCTTATTACAGGTGGTTGCGGTTTTATTGGTAGTAACCTTGCGGATACCTTGTTAACACAAGGGGAGCAGGTGATATTGTTTGATAACTTAAGCCGTTTTGGCTCAAGTGATAATTTAGAATGGCTTCGCAAAAAGCATGGAAAAAACTGGGAGTTTATCCAGTCAGATATTCGCGATACCGATGAAATAAATAAAGTGATACGAGAATCTTCACCTACTGTGATTGCTCATCTGGCTGGTCAGGTGGCAATGACTACCAGCTTGCAGAATCCTCGCCTTGATTTTGAAATCAATGGACTGGGAACGCTCAATGTGCTTGAAGCTGTCCGTCTATATTCTATGGATACAATCGTCCTTTATTCTTCAACAAATAAAGTATACGGTTCTTTGGATGAATTAAGATATCGTGAGATGGAATTGCGTTATGAGCTGACTGACCATCCAAATGGGTTGAATGAATCTCTGCAGTTGGATGGACAGTCTCCCTATGGCTGTTCCAAGTTGACAGGCGATCAGTACGTGCGTGATTACAGCAGAATGTTCGGTTTACGTACGGTCGTTTTTAGGCACTCTTCGATGTATGGCGGCAGGCAGTTTGCAACTTATGATCAAGGGTGGATTGGTTGGTTTTGTCAAAAAGCAATTGAAATGGAATATTCTGATAAACCATCTTTCACGATCTCAGGAGATGGGAAACAAGTGCGTGATGTACTGCATGCCCGCGATCTCGTACAAGTATATATGCAGGCTGTAGAGCATATCAATAATGCGTCTGGCCAAATCTATAATATTGGCGGAGGTATGGAAAATAGCCTGTCATTACTTGAGCTGTTTGGAATGTTGGAAACTTTTACTGGATTTTCTATGCGGTTTGAAACCCTTAAGTGGAGGCATGGTGATCAAAAAGTTTTTGTGGCAGATGTGAGCAAAGCTACTCATGATTTTGGATGGAAACCGTCGATTACAAAGAAAGATGGCATTCGTGAGATGTTAGCATGGAGTCGGGAGATATATAATGGGAACTGAGGTTCCTTCTGCTCAACCCGTATTAACAATTATGATGCCTGCATATGGTGAGGCAGAAAATTTGCGCTTGTTATTGCCTTCAATTAATAAAATAATTGACTCATTAAGCATTTCAGCTGAAGTGCTTGTGTTGGCTGCGGCATCTCCTTTGGATGATACTCAAAAAGTGTGCATTGAAAATCAAGTGCGGTTTTGCCCGCGCCAAGGTGGAAATCGTTATGGAGACGCGATTCGTACCGGTATTGCCATGTGTAAAGGTGATTTTGTGATTACAATGGATTCTGATGGCTCGCATAATCCGCAATTTATTCACGAACTTTGGAAGAGACGTATGGATGCTGATGTAGTCATTGCATCACGTTATATTCACGGTGGTGTGACGGAGAACCCATGGGCTTTAGTAGCAATGAGTCGGGTTCTCAATATTGTGTTTAAGGTCTTCGTTGGTATTCCGGTTTATGATGTTTCAAATAGTTTTCGTCTGTACCGTGGAGCTTTGTTAAGAACAATACAACCGGTATATCCAAACTTCGATGTCCTTGAAGAGATTTTGGCGAGAATTATTTGGGGAAAATCCAGCCATCCAGCTACGATCCTTGAGATTCCATTTCACTTTGAGCAAAGGAAGTATGGCAAACCGAAAAGACAGTTAATCATCTTTGGCTTGCAGTTTGTATCAGCTTTGTTTAAACTTCGACTGCTGCGCTCTAAGTACCGTGCTTAGAAATTTTTTCCATATAGCTATTTTTGAATTTTTCAGTGGTTATTGAAGTGACTTGTTCCTTTCTCTAAATACAAATGCAGTGAAAATTTAAATGGATTCTCTTCGTCAATTTGAACGTATCAATTTAGTCGACAAAATTTTGCTGATAGATTTCGGCCCAGCTTTGATGCTAAATATTTAGATTTTTATTTGCCTTGCGACATCGTCAATGATCCATTTAGTGCTGTAAGAGTTGGTTATTTAAATAATATAAACTTATTCTCTATACCGGAAATTTGTCAGGACAATATGTGCTAGATGTTCATCGTGCAAAAAGTGGATTGGATTGGGATTGAATGTTTGGATTGAACTTGCATCTGGCGTTCAAAAAACTCTTCAAAGCAACATTAATTTTATGATATCAAGATAGGGTCTTCATGAAAAATATGGATAAAAGCTACCCAGTAAATCAGGTAAAAAAGTTGTCCTTAATAAATTGGGATGTAACTTTCTTTTTTTCTGGTCTTGGATTGATTGCGTTTTTGATGTTTTATGTATTTAATCGTTATTTGCCTTTTCAAGATGGATGGTTTCATTATTATGTTCTTCTAACACAGAGAGGAGAATTACCTTATCGAGACTTTTTTTATTTTTTACAGCCTATCCCTTTGTTTATGTTTGAACTCTTAGCCAAAATAGGTCCGGAATTTATTGTTAGCAGGTATTATGGAGTACTCGAGAGATTGGCGCTTTTTGTTGTGCTCTACTATTTGTTGAGAAAGGAATTTTCACCATCATCTACCTTTGTGGGAGTTCTTGGGGGAATATTCCTATATCAAAGCCATAATAGCGATGTGATGTATTCCTACTATCAAACGACACTACTTTTATTTTTAATAGTTTTGTTATGTTTCAAAAAAGCCGAAACATCTTCATTGTCAGGGTTATATTTTCTCATCTCGGGAATTTTTGCGTCTTTGGTTTTTTTTACAAAGCAATCTAACGGTTTGGTTGTTTTTCTGTTGTCGATTTTTTTGCTCTTTTTGGATGGCCAATTCAAACAAGGATTAAAACGGTTGTTCCCCTTTTTAGTTGGATATTTTATTCCATTAACTATCATAATTGGCTGGTTGGTAAAATTTCAATTAATGACATCTTATATTAGCCAAGTTTTTGGTGGGTCCTCATCAAAAGGGCCAATTGCCTACATCTTGTTAGGTTTTTTCAACCGTCATTATGCTCCTGAAAACTTCCTTATCATTATTAGTATAGCTCTGCTTCTTGTTTTTGCAGTTTGGCAAAGATGGACATATTTTCGAATTGTTGACAAAATTGAAACTGGCAACGATTGGAATTATTTCTTATTGGTTGGGTTTATCTTATTTTCCGTTTTGGGATTTTTAGTTCCTCTCTCCACTCAAAACGCTACAGGTATTTTCTATATAGAGAAATTTTATGGACTGTTCTGGGTTTATTCAGTTTTTTTTGTTTTATTCCTTCTGTCGCTTAACATTGGTTTTAGATGGATATCTGGTAAACCCCAAATATTTTCCCCTGCAATTTCTCGATTGATTTTGGGCAGTTTTGCCTGGATGTACGCACATGGTATGTCGTATCAACTGGAAGAACATGGAACCTTGCTGGGGTTTGCCGTTGTGCTTGCAATCTTTTTTGACAGAATTCAAAGTAAAAATAATTCATTCAGATTTATAATACTGACGGCTGTCTTTTTAGTTGCTTTAGTTGGTGTGATTCAAAAAAGGCAAATTCCTTATTCATGGTGGGGCTGGATCGAATATGGACATATAAAAACAGTTACAAGTTCTGTGCCAGCTTTTCGCGGCTTCCACCTTTCTCCGAAAAATAAAGAGTTTTACGAAACAGTATATAAGGATATTCTAGAACATTCCACTCAGAACGACACAATATATACTTATCCTCACATACCTATCTTTAACTATATAACTAATCGTCTGCAACCCACATTTTCGCCCGTTCATTATTTTGATGTCTGCCCGGACCCGATTGCCATCCAAGATGCTGAACTATTGAAACGGAATCCACCCAAAATGATAATTTTTTTGGATATGCCGGAAAATGTCTATCAATTCCATGAAAATGGATTTCGAGACGGTCATTTGAGCGGTCAACGAGAAATTGTGAGTGTGGTGCAACAAATTGTTCTGCAATATAATTATAAAAAAATTAGAACTTTATATACCCCAGGCTACGAATGGCCATTGATAGTTTGGGTAAAGCCATGAACATTCCAGGAAATTTATGATAACAGTTGCAAAATATATTTCTCAAACACTAACCAATTTTGGAGTCCGTCATGTTTTCATGCTTACAGGCGGCGGCTCAATGTTTCTTAACGATGCGCTTGGAAACCAGGAAGGTATTCAGCCTGTTTTCAATCATCATGAACAGGCATGTGCCATGGCGGCGGAAGGATATGCGCGCATTACCAATACACCAGGTGTAATTAATGTTACAACGGGGCCGGGCGGAATTAATACACTAAATGGTGTCTTCGGCGCTTGGACTGATTCAATTCCGATGTTAATATTATCTGGCCAGGTAAAGCGCGAAACTTTATTGGCAACTTACAATGTTCCTGGCTTACGACAAATTGGTGACCAGGAAGCTGATATTGTAAGTATGGTTAACGGCATTACCAAATATGCCGTGCTTGTGAATGATCCTGCTGAGATTCGCTATCATTTGGAAAAAGCTTGGCATTTAGCTCAGAGTGGCCGTCCTGGCCCATGCTGGCTTGATATCCCGGTCGATGTTCAAAATAGCCAGATCGATCCGCAGCAACTGAAAGGTTATGATTTTGATGACGATAGCTCTGCTAGTCTTAACACGGATTTATCGTCGATTTGTCGTGATGTTTTAGGAAGATTAGCAAAAGCTCAACGCCCAGTGATTATGGCTGGAAAAGGCATCAGACTCGGAAACGCGCTTGAAGAGTTTGAGCAGGTTATTCGTAGCCTCAACATTCCGGTAGTCCCAGCTTGGACCGCGTTGGATTTAATCGCTTCCGATGATCCTCTATTTTGTGGTCGCCCTGGTGACCTTGCCACTCGTGCTGGAAATTTTACAGTCCAAAATGCTGATGTCCTGTTAATTTTGGGAAGTCGACTTGGTTTGCGACAGGTTAGTTATAATTGGGATTCGTTTGCACGCTTTGCTCATAAAATTCAAGTCGATATTGATGGTGTCGAGTTCCAAAAGCCAACCGTTAAACCTGAACAGACTATTCAAGCTGATGTCAAAACTTTTCTGGGAGAATTACTTGGGCAGATAAGGCAGGCTAACTTTGACAAACAAATGCATGTAGATTGGCTGGCATGGTGCAAGGCGCGTGTAGAGCGTTATCCTGTTGTTCTTCTGCACCATCGTGAGCCGAAAGAGCAGCGTATTAATCCTTACCATTTTGTTGACCGTTTATTTGATCATTTGGATTCTGACGATGTGGTTGTGTGTGGTAATGGCACTGCCAATGTTGTAGCATTTCAAGCAGCGAAACTTAAAAAAGGGCAGCGCCTTATCGCCAATACTGGGGATGCATCAATGGGTTATGATCTGCCAGCTGCTATTGGCGCTTCGTTCGCCCGCTCTGGTAAACGAGTTATTTGTCTTGCTGGTGACGGAAGTTTGCAGTTAAACTTGCAGGAATTGCAAACAGTTGTTCATTATCAGCTTCCGTTAAAACTTTTTGTTCTAAATAATAATGGATATTTATCTATCCGGCTTTCTCAGGCTAACATGTTTAAAAGACTAACCGGCGAAAGTATTCAAAGCGGCGTTTCTTTTCCCGATATAATTAAAATAGCTCAAGCTTATGGGCTTCCAGCAATGCGGATTGGATACGATCAACTCGAAGATGGGATACAGTCTGCGCTTCAAATGCCCGGACCTGTGATCTGCGATGTGCTTCTTGACCCTGACCAGCCTTTTGAGCCACGTATTAGTGCCAGGCAGCTCCCCGATGGCAGAATTGTATCGTCTAACCTGGAAGACATGAGTCCTTTTCTAGATGAGAAAGAATTTGCTGAAAATATGCTGGTTCCATTCACTCGGTAGAGACTACTAGAAGGAGATTTCCAATGGATGTTCGCGATATTTTTGAAGATTTATTTGTACTTGAAGTAACCAACAATCATCAAGGTAAATTGGAGCGGGGGATTCAAATTATTCATGAGCATTCACGAGTTGCGCGCTTCAATAATGTCCGCGCTGCTATAAAACTCCAGTTTCGTAATGTAGATTCTTTTGTTCATAAAGATTTCGCTAACCGAAATGATATCTACTATATTAAGCGTATTACAGAGTCGCGCCTTTCAAAAGAGGATTATGCGATATTAGTGGATAATATTCGAAAAAGCGGATGTATTCCCATGTCTACACCCTTTGATGAAAAATCAGTAGACTTGTGCGTTGAGTTCGAAATGCCCATAATCAAGGTTGCTAGCGCCGATAATAATGACTGGTTATTGTTGGAAAAGATTGCAAAAACAAAAAAGCCAGTGATTGTATCTACAGGCGGTATCTCCATCAAAGATATGGATGATCTTGTTCTGTTCTTTGAAAATCGAAATATCCCGCTTGCACTTAACCATTGTGTGGCTGCTTATCCCATTGAAGACCACGAAATGGAATTGCACCAAATTGATTATCTAAAGAGACGTTATCCCAGTCATCCTATTGGCATTTCGACCCATGAGTATCATGATTGGGCAAGCTCCATGTTTATATGTTACGGCAAGGGCGTTCGCTTATTTGAACGTCATATTGATATTGATTCGGATGGATTCAAAGTGGCTCCTTATTCTTCGCTTCCTGGTCAAATTGATAGTTACTACAAGGCGTTTCATAAAGCCCGTGAGATGTGTGGGACTGCTAAAGATGAACGCCGTATTCCACTGGATCGTGAAATTACCTACCTTGATTCTTATGTACGCGGCGCCTACGCAAAACATGATCTGCAAGTGGGTCAAAACTTATCAGAGGAAGATATCTATCTAGCTATTCCCTTGCAAAAGGGCCAGCTTTCTACTCGTGAACTGATGTTGGGGAGGTATGGACATAAATTGGTCAAACCCTGTTCCAAGGATGAACCGATTACGATTGATATGATAGATACTCCGTATTCTTCTGATGAACTAAGCCAGCAAATAAAAAATCGGGGTTTGTAAAATGCGGATTGCCTTGGTCACAGGCGCATCGCGCGGTATAGGCGCGGCAATTGCCGCTCAGTTAGCCTCAGATTGTAAGGTCTTGACGCCTTCTCGCGCAGAATTGGATCTCGGCTCAGAGCAATCTCTAGAATCTTATCTTGCCGGCCTAGATCAACCTATAGATATTCTGATTAATGACGCGGGTATTAATCGTATTGCCATGCTTGAAAATATAGAAAATAAAGACTTAGACGACACCCTTCAAATAAATTTGCTCGCACCTTTTCGTCTGATCCAATTTGTTGCGCCGCAAATGAAGGCACGAAATTATGGCCGTATCGTTAATATCAGTTCTTTATTAAGTGTTGTTAGCAGAGCCGGGCGCACTAGTTACTCAATGAGTAAAACTGCTCTGAATGGGATGACACGCTCTCTGGCAGTTGAGCTTGCTCCCTACAATATTCTTGTCAACGCGGTAGCTCCAGGTTATGTAATGACAGATTTAACTCGCCAAAACAATTCTGCAACTGAAATTGATAAAATTAGCCAAACGATTCCAATTCAACGTCTTGCGGCGCCGCAGGAAATCGCCAGCGTAGTTGCTTTTCTCTGCTCGGAGCAAAATACTTACTTAACAGGCCAGACCATCGTGGTAGATGGAGGCTATACATGTCTATGAATTTTTCGGTACAGTCTAATATTCGCAATTATGATGTTTTGATAGAGTCCGACCCTGATTTTATTGAGCAGTTGGCACAATCTCCACAGGCTTGTTTTGTAGTAGATGAAAACGTATGGAATCTTTACTCTTCTACATTGCTGAAAGATTTGCCAACAAGTGATGTAATTGTCCTGCCTATTAACGAAGACCGCAAGAGTCTTGAAACTGTGCAAGAACTCTACGACCAATTCGTCACGTTGTCTGCGAAGCGCAATCTGAAATTGATTTCTTTTGGCGGTGGCATCTTGCAGGATATTACTGGCTTTGCTGCATCTACAATTTATCGCGGAATCCATTGGATTTATATCCCCACTACATTGTTGGCACAGGCTGATAGCTGTATTGGAAGTAAAACATCTCTAAATTATCACGGTTATAAAAACCTAATCGGTACATTTTTTCCACCTGCACAAATATATATTTATCCTCCCTTTTTAAAAACTCAGAGTGATCCTGATTTTTATAGTGGATTAGGCGAAGTGATAAAACTTCACCTAATGGGCGGAGAATTAAATTTTCGTGATCTTATACAGCATATCCCATCTATCATGTCACGTGATCCTGACGCTTTACTTCAAGCTATTAGAGTATCTTTAGATGTGAAACTTAGTTA
This sequence comes from Anaerolineales bacterium, assembly GCA_014379595.1. Taxonomy (GTDB): domain Bacteria; phylum Chloroflexota; class Anaerolineae; order Anaerolineales; family Villigracilaceae; genus Villigracilis. The sequence continues at coordinate 25,281 of JACMLM010000007.1, read as the reverse complement.
TATGGACGGAGATGAATTCGATATTGGGCGCCGAAACCTACTAAACTATGGCCACGATTTTGGCCATGCTCTTGAGAGCACATCTAATTTTGCGGTTCCTCATGGTCAAGCTGTTGTTTTCGGCATGCTGGCAGCCAATTTTGTAGCAAGAAATCGAGGATTGTTGAACGAGATGTTGGCAACTGAAATTGCACGAAATCTAATTCTTCCTAGTTTAAAAGTCTTGCCTCCAGTCCATTCAATCGAACCTGAAGTGATAATTGATGCTATGAAGAAAGACAAAAAACGTACTGGCGACTTGCTGGCATTAATTATGATGCAAAATAATTTTGATTTTATACGTATTAATGATCTGACGCCAGTTGAAGTGGCGAGTGCACTAACTGAAAGTAAGGCCATGCTAAATTTGTAGATTTTATGGAAGGTGCAAATGAAGATGATTAGTATCGTTACGCCCTGCTTTAATGAAGCAGAGAATGTGGAAGAGCTATACACACGTATCCGTAAAACGTTGGAAGATAAAGGGTGTAATTATGAACATATCTTTATCGATAATTCATCTACAGATGAGACGGTTAATATTTTAAAGACTATTGCATTAAAAGATAAAAACGTGAAGATTATTGTAAATTCACGCAATTTCGGGCACATTCGTTCACCTTATTATGGTTTGTTACAAGGCTCAGGCGATGCTGTTATTATTCTTGCATCTGATTTACAAGATCCGCCGGAGCTGATCCCGGATTTTATTCAGAAATGGGAACAGGGGTATAAGGTGGTGATTGGCATTAAAACTAAAAGTGAAGAATTTGGTTTATTCTATTTTTTTAGATCGCTTTACTATCGGATATTGCGTAGTCTCTCCGACGTGCGGTTAATTGATAACTATACAGGGTTCGGATTGTATGATCAGCGTGTAATAGAAATTCTCCGTGATATTAACGACCCTTATCCTTATTTTCGTGGGCTGATCGCCGATATTGGTTTCGAGATGGCAGAAATTGCGTTTACACAACCGCGTCGGAAGCGTGGTATTACCAAAAATAACTTTTATACCCTCTATGATATGGCCATGCTCGGGGTGACTAACTATACAAAAATCCCGTTACGCCTTGCCACCATGTTTGGTTTCCTTTCAGCACTTGTCAGTTTTTTAATCGGTCTTATCTATCTTGTTTATAAACTAATCTTTTGGTATCAATTTTCACTTGGTTCGGCTCCATTGGTGATCGGTTTGTTTTTTCTTGGCTCTGTTCAACTGCTTTTCTTAGGAATCGTTGGGGAATATATTGGTGCAATTTATACCCAGGTTATGCATAGACCTCTTGTGATCGAAAAGGAGCGTATCAATTTTTAAGGATTTCCTTTCCAACTCGCCAGCTGTTCGGCAACCGCGTAGCCGCTTCATTTTCTGGGTATCGATCCTACTGGCAGTAATTCTTCTCTATTTTGCCTTGCGCGGACTCGATTGGCCGGCTTTCTTTATTTCTCTTGAGAGAGCAAATTATTTATATGTGGCACTTCTGTTGATATGGAGTAGTGCCACTTATTTTTTACGTTCACTACGCTGGCGTATTTTGCTCATCACCCATAAAAAAATTCCGCCTTTGAACGTCTTTTGGGCAAACATGGCAGGTTATCTTGGGAATACTGTTTTTCCTGCAAGAGCAGGAGAGTTTATTCGAGCCGCTTATATTGCGCGAAAAGAAACTATCCCTGTTGTTTTCGTCCTTGCTACCGGTATTACTGAAAGACTCATCGACCTTGCTGCGCTGGTGATTATCGGGGCAGCCTCTCTCTTTTTTGTAGATGCATTTCCAAAGTCTGTGCAAAGTGCACTTGAGAGATTCGCAATTGCGGCAGTCATTGGAGTTATGTTCATCTTCTTGCTTCCATTATTTCATGGCTTAGCCGCTCGTATCATTAATATACTGCCCTTCTTAGGTAAATCTACTAAATCAGGACTGTACCAAATACTTCAACACTTTTTCCAGGGTTTAAAAGCGATAGCAAATATCCAGCAAGGCTTATTATTTTTATTTTTCACCCTTCTGATCTGGTTTATGGATGGGCTTGGAATGGCCTGGATTGCCCTTTCCCTCCACAAATCACTTTCACTTGCTCAATCACTTTTGTTCATCTCTGCATTAGGAATATCGAGTGCAATACCTTCTACTCCAGGCTATGTTGGTATATATCAATTTGTAGCAGTAACGGTGCTTATGCCTTTTGGTTTTGAGCGTGAAGCTGCTCTGGCTTTGATATTAATTACTCAGGCTTTAAATTTATTGGTAGTTTCTTTTTGGGGTGGCCCTGGGGTTTGGATTGGCTCACGCGGTGTCCTAGTAACGCAAACCAAAAAGCCAGATGGAGAATTACATGACTGAAAACAATTTTATATTTCAGAATATAAGCTCAACATTGCTTGAGTTAATTTAATAAAAACGGAAAAACTATGCTTCTAAACTTTACTTTTCACGATATTTTTGGAATCCTTCTGGCTTGCCTTTTGTATCCATTCATTTTTGTCTTTCCGGGATATGTAACTGGTTATACACTTAACCTGTTTAACTTTAGGAAACGCACACCGATAGTACAGATTATTATGGCCATGCCAATTTCTGCTTCAATAGCTCCCGCCATCCTGTTTCTTGTTTATAGATTTGCATCTTTTTCAGTTGTTTTTAGTATATTAGTTCTCCTCGCCGTCTTGAGCATATATGTCTTCGTAAGATTTTATAGGCAGTCAATGCATGATAAGAACTATCAAAGGCTTGCTATCATATTTGCCGTACTGTGGGTGATTCTTTCTATTATTACATTAGCGGATCTTCAAATTGGGAACCGTTTATATTTCAGTTCGAACTCTTATGACCTTACTACTCGCGTCTCTGTTACAGATGCAATTACTCGTACTGGTGTTCCTCCTGTAAATCCGTCTTACTATCCAGGTCAGACAATATTGCTTAACTCTCTTTACTACTATTGGTACATTCTGGCCAGTATAGTAGATCAAATGGGTGGTAATTTGGTTAGTGCATATCATGCCATGATTGCCAGTATAAGCTGGGCAGGCCTTCTCCTCTTTGCAACTCTTGCAACGTACCTCCGTGTCCGAGATGACCAAGAATCACAAAGTGCCTGGAAAAAATCCTTTATTGGGATTCAGCTTTTTGTAATTGGTGGCTTGGACTTCATAATGGTATTAATTATCATGTCGAGTTTTCATTTCAGACTTGGACAATTGCCATTTCAGGGTCAATTGGAAGGCTGGAATATGCCAATTATGTCATGGATGAATGCTCTGGCATGGGTTCCTCATCACTTGGTGGCTGCTCTCGCCTGCATTTTGTCGCTCTTGATTGCTGTGCAGAATATGGATAAAAAATTTACATACAGAATCCCTCACGCTATCATTATTGGATTGGCATTTGCCTCAGCTTTTGGATTATCGGTTTGGGTTATGTTTGTTTTCGCCATATTTTGGATTATCTGGGGAATGGTTTTGATTTTTAAAGAAAAGAAATACCAGCAAATTTTATTTATGATTCTAGGAGGAGTGTTCGGGTTGATTTTTGTGTTCCCATTTTTGTTGGGCATTCTCCGTGATGGGGGGGCTTCTTCCTCTCCGAATGGTGGGTTGCCGCTGGCTTTCTATATACGCCCATTTATGATTACCAGCTTGTTAACTGGGTTTTCTCACTTCGCGCTTAGTATTTTAGATTTCGCCTTTCTTCCACTGAATTATTTATTTGAACTTGGCTTTTTCTTTCTCATGGCTATTATTTGGCTTCAGGAAATTTACCAGGGGGAGGGAAGGTCGATTTCAATCTACAAGGCAGAATTGATTCTTGTGGTTGTTACGATAGTTGTTCTTTCATTCCTTTACTCGAACATAATTGTAATAAATGATCTGGGGATTCGTGGCTGGCTTCCCCTGCAGTTTATTCTTGTTGTTTGGTCTGCCGATGTGCTTTTTCAATTTGGCAGTGTAAAAAAATGGCTTTCCCCACGAATGTTTGACAGGGTTAAGGGAACGAAAACACTAAGATTGGTTTTGAGTGCCACGATGATCATTGGCATATTAACTATGAGCTTGGAATTTTTATCGCTTCGGGCCTGGTCTATACTTGTGGATATGAATGTCGTGGGATTTCCTAATAATTTAAGCCCTGATACACGGCTGGGGAATAGGACTTATTCTGCGCGTCTGGCATATAACTATTTGCGTGATCATTTTTCCCATGATGTTATTACTCAAAACAATCCATTGGATTTTCTTGATCGCCCCAGTGGGTTATACGGGAACCATCAAATGATCATCTCAAATCGAACATCATATGGTGTTTCTCCCGAAATTTATGACGATCTTGTGGATAATATTGGCGTTGTATTTACAAAAGAGGCATCTGATTGGGGAACGATTGATTCTGTTTGTATGAAATATTCAATTGATATTTTAATATTAAAAGATACGGACCCGCTATGGGATAGTCTGGAAACCCTGAAAGTGCAACGCCCGCCTATCTATGAAAACGAGTATTATGCGCTGTATACATGCGGAGGATACATAATTTCAAACTAACTGCAATATTATAGCTGCGGGATTACTTTTTGAGAAAAATTACAACACTACTGGTTTTATATACTGCCGCGTAATCCGAGGACTTTTCCAGCGTAGTGACAATGCCTCGTGTTGTCTGACGGGATACATTCATCGCTTGGCAGTTATTTGTAGGGGTTTTAATTGAAATATAGATGTAATCAAAATCTTCAGCAAAATATTTGATTTCACGCTCAAGACATTCCATATTTTCATTAATACAGCTTTGTAGGTTTGTTCTGTGACCGATAAACTCGCCGAATTTACTTCCGAGCAGCCATTCTCTGCCTTGCAAGGTGGCTAGACTCGTCCTCTCTGTCAGCGTAGGGAACCATTCTGCACTAGATTCGCACATGGATTCTGATTCGCCAGTTATTACAAGGAATTGACTGCCTTCGGGTGTATTCTCTTTAATCCATTGCATGGCTCTTTGTTCACCTTCAGAGACGTGGTTCTGTGAAAGCATAAATCCTTGATAAACAGAGTTGATAAGAAGATAGGGCAGGGCAATAAAGAGAAATACTTTAATGCCACGATTATTTTTTGCATTTTGAGTATCGTCAATGTTTGTGATTGCTGGCAATAGAACTTCAATAATAAAAATTCCAGCAGCCATGGCTAGTGGAATATTCCCAACAGTATGTGCGCTTCGCGGTTGAGCGAGAACCATCACTACGAGCATTAACGGAATGAAATATTCCTTTTTTATCACCAGAAATATTATTCCCATAATCCCGAATACACCTAAAAGATCGAGATAAGGTTCCTCAGTGATAATGTCAATGTTGATCAGGTGCAGAATAGACCAAATCGTCTGGCTGCCAGTTTTTAGAGCGGAAAGAAGCGGTTCGGGTCCATGCCTGCTGATGACCAATCCATACCACGGACCTGCAAACAGGAAGACGCCGAGTCCAATTAATCCAGCTTGAAGCGCGGATTTCATCGAACGCGATTTTGTGACCCAAATGTAGAGAGGCAGGGCAATTGCAAATATGGTTGATTCGGTGTGGCTGAGCACGGTTAGGCTTCCGAAAATGATCGCGCCCCAAATGGATTTTGAATTATTGTTTACGAACAGCTTGTACGAATATAAAACTGTCAGGATCATAAATAAAGTGCCGAAGCTGCGCGTTAGCCCGCCGCCTGCAGAGAGCCATGTACTTAGATGTGGAGTGAATGCAAAGACGAGGGCGGCAATGCTGGCTTTGATCTTATCTCCCAAAATTTCTTTGGCAAGAAAATAAAAAGCAAATATACATGCTGTATTGATCAATGCTGGCAGCCATCGTAATATTTCAAGTAGAGAAATATTGAATATACTGCTGATGATCGCGCCAATATATAAAGCTAGTGGGGGATAAGCAAACGGGATATGAAGATTGTTATATGTTGTGTAAAGCGGAGGAACAAAGTGATTGACTTGCAGGTCTTTCATCATTGTGTAAAACATGCCGCCATCATTGATGGGGAAGCCAGCCATGATGGTTGGGAAGAAACGGAACAAGCCTCCAAAGATGAGCGCGGCGAAAAGAATTAAAGTGCCAATTTCATCTATACTCAATTTATTTTTTTGCATAAAACTATTTCGTAAACTTCTTCTGCCATTCAAATAATTTATTCAAAGCTTCAATGGGGGAAAGCGCATTCACGTCCAATCCCTTTATTTCATCGAGTAACGGACTTGTTTCAGGAAATAATGCAGCCTGCTGCGCAGTCTGCGGATGAATCTTTACCGCGCGGCCAGATGTTTTTTCAAGCTCGGCCATAATCTCATTTGCGCGTTGAATTACTGGAGATGGTAAACCTGCAAGTTGTGCCACATGGATTCCATAGGAACGGTCTGCTCCGCCCGCAATGATTTTATGCAGGAATACGATTTTGTTATCAGCTTCACTGACCGCTACATTGTAATTTCTCACACCGGGCAATAAATCTGCAAGTTGAGTCAACTCGTGATAATGGGTTGCGAATAAAGTCTTCGCTCGTAGTTGCGGATGATTATGTATGTACTCGATAATTCCCCACGCAATCGATAAGCCATCATATGTTGAAGTGCCGCGCCCGATTTCGTCCAGAATCAACAAAGAGCGCGATGTGGCATGATGCAAAATATTTGCGGCTTCCACCATCTCCACCATGAACGTAGATTGCCCCGCGTGAATTTCATCCTGTGCACCGATGCGCGTGAAAATTCTATCAACGAGTCCGATCTTTGCAGAGGCGGCGGGCACAAACGATCCCATCTGTGCCATCAAAACGATCAAAGCAGTTTGTCTGAGATAGGTAGATTTGCCCGCCATATTTGGTCCTGTGATAACTCGCACCACTTCGCCTTTTTCAAAGATGACATCATTCGGGATATATCTATCACCTTTCAATAACTGTTCCACAACAGAATGTCGCCCCTCGCAGATTTCCATTTCGCTTCCTTCATGGACTTCGGGCTTGTTATAGCCTTCGAGGGCAGCCACCTCGCCCAAAGCGGACAGCACGTCCAATTCTGCGATTGCTCTCGCAGTGGATAAAATCTTATTCGCGGCTTTACTTAATTCAGCGCAGGCTTCTCGAAACAAACGAGTTTCAATTTCCTTGATGCGTTCTTCTGCATTCAATACCAGAGTTTCATATTCCTTCATCTCTGGGGTAATAAATCTTTCAGCGTTGACCAAAGTCTGCTTGCGGATATAACTCTCAGGTGCTTTATCTGCTGCGCCGCGCGAGATTTCGATGTAATAACCAAATACTTTATTGTAGCCAACCTTCAGAGTCTTGATACCTGTCTTTTCGCGCTCAATACCTTCAAGGTTTGCGATCCAATCCCGTGCATGTTTAGACGCTTCAATGACTCCGTCTAGCTCCGCTGAATATCCTGAGCGAATCACGCCTGTGTTCTGCAAAGTGGAGGGTGGATCATCATCGATTGCATTTTGCAAAAGGGACAATTCATCTGTCAGCATATCAGGTTTAGGTAGCTTTGCATTTTCTACGTTTGCCCTTCTATCAAATGATGCAATCACATTTGGAATTCCTTCCAATGTGCTTCTCATTGCTATTAGGTCGCGCGGCTGGGCTTGCCCTGTAATGACGCGGTTAACAATGCGTTCCAAATCTGCGAGAGGCTTTAATGCGTTTCGTAATTCCGCGCGCATCATGCTATTGTCAAAGAAATATTGTACGCCTTTTTGGCGATGAATGATTTTATCGACGCTTAATAATGGCTGGCTGACCCATTGATGCATGAGTCGCTTACCCATTGGCGTAATAGTTGTGTCAAGTGTTCCAAGCAGAGAGCCTTTTCGTTCGCCACGCAGGGTTTCATCTAACTCTAAATTCCTGCGCGTGGATGGATCCAATGTCATAAATTCTTTTAAGCTGTAAGACCGCAATGAATTCAAAAGATGAAGTGCATCGGGTTGAGTCTCTTTGAGATATTGAATAATTGCGCCTGCAGCTCTCACTGCCAGACTATTTTGTTTTAATCCAAAGCCATCCAAAGTGGACGATTTGAATTGCGCGAGTAAAGTCTCGTTACATTTTCCAGGTTCAAATTTCCATGCAGGCAATGCAGTTAGGTGACCTGTGATTCCATCGGGCAAGGTCTGATTATCTGGATAAAGTATTTCGGCGGGGTGCAAACGAGTCAGCTCGGCACGTAAGGCTTCGAGCGGAAGTTCGGTGACGGCGAATTCTCCAGTGGTCACGTCTGTATAAGAAATTGAAGCAGTTCCTTCGTTAAGGATGATCGAGGCGAGGTAGTTGTTGGCATCCCCGGGCAAGAGTCCAGGTTCAGTCACTGTGCCAGGAGTCACAACCCTTACTACTTTGCGCGGAAAAATCCCCTTCGCTGGTTGTTCACCAACTTGTTCACATATCGCAACGTGATAGCCTTTTTCGATGAGGCGAGCAAGATAATTTTCAGCCGCATGATATGGTATACCTGCCAGTGGCGCACGTACGCCCTTGCCAACTGGGCGAGAAGTTAAAACAATATCCAATTCACGTGCAGTGATTTCGGCATCTTCATCGAATGTTTCATAAAAATCACCGAGACGAAAAAAGACAATCGTATCGGGATAATCTCGTTTAATATCCAAATATTGTTGACGGACTGGAGTGACATCTTCGTTGTTTGCCATGTTCACATTCTACGTGTAAGACCGCAATTGGACAAGGGATGTGATGTCAGATATAATCTTTAATTCGACATTAAAAAGGAGTATGAATATGTATATTGATCCAAATACCGGTGGAATTTTATTCCAAGCATTGGCTGCACTATTTGTGGCAGGTTCAGGCGTATTGTTAGTTTTCTCTCGTAATATTCGTGAAGGGATTGCAAAACTGCGCCGACGATTCCGCAAAGAAGATGAAGAACAAAAGCAAGAGCAGGAAAAATAATCCAGCTGCATGAAAACGATTATTCTCGGTTTTGACTCTTTTGACCCCGCTGTGTTTGAGGACATGGCGGGGCAAAATAAATTAAAAAATCTTTCCAAGTTTGTCGATGCGGGTGGATATTCTCGGCTGGAGGTTTGTTCACCTCCACAAACTGAAGTTTCCTGGACGAGCATTGCAACAGGCGCAGACCCAGGTGGGCACGGCATTTTTGATTTTGTGCATCGTGACCCATCTACGTATGCGCCTTATGTTTCAATTTTGCCGATGAAGAAAACGGCAATCGGAGAACAGTTTGTTCCTCCGTATATTGCCAAAACTCTTTTTGAAGAGGCGGCTGAAATGGGGTATCCTGCCACTGCTTTATGGTGGCCGGCCATGTTCCCTGCGCGTCCTGAATTACCGGTCAACACTTTGCCCGGGCTTGGCACACCAGATATTCGTGGTCAGCTTGGCGTGGGTACCTTGTTCACAACTGAAGATGAACAGAAGAGCAAGACCGCGGTCACCCGCTTTGAGTCAATTAGCAAAGGAAGATATAAAGCTTTATTAAATGGCCCGCAGGTGCAAAGTAGATCTGGCCCGCAGCCTGCCACTTTGGAAATCACTCTGGATGTAACTGATTCCGATTCAGCTCGAATTACATTCGGCGATAAACAATTGCAATTACGTGTGGGGGAGTGGAGCGAGATCGTTGAAGTTAAATTCAAGGCAGGCTTTTTGTTTAACGTCCATGCCATCACGCGCATGATACTTACCAGCTTGAATGGCGCTGTGCGTTTATACACATTGCCTTTGCAAATTCACCCACTACATGCATTGTCGCATTATTCATCTTCCAAGTCATTTGCTAAAAATTTATGGCAGAATGTGGGCCCTTACCTTACTTTGGGCTGGCCGCAGGATACAACGGGATTGGAAGACGACTGTATTACTGATGCTCAATTTCTTGCTCTATGTGACATGATCTTTGAACGCCGCAAGCAAATATTTTTCCATTTGCTGGATAACTTTAAGGAAGGCGTGCTCGGAAGTATTTTTGACGATCTCGATCGTGTTCAGCACATGTTTTATCATAATAGGCTGGATGTTGCGCAAGCATGGTATCAGAAACTGGATGCCTTTGTTGGCGAAGTGAGTCAGCATGTAAGTGGTTGGGGCGGAAAATATAATTATCTTGTGATGTCTGATCACGGTTTTACAACATATCAACATAAAATCCATTTGAATCGCTGGCTGGCTGAAAATAAATATCTTGTTCTAAAAGATGGTAATTCTGGCAGTGATCTGTCCAGTGTTGATTGGTCTCAAACCAAAGCATATGCTGTTGGTTTGAACAGCCTGTATTTGAATGTTGCTAATCGTGAAGGTCAGGGACTTGTTGGTGCTTCAGATATAGAAAGCCTTTTAGTGGAAATTCAACAGAAGTTGATGGGCTGGAAAGGCCCAGATGGCAAGTCAGTCACGCAGCGTGTCCGGCTCAAGCATGAAATTTACAATGGGCCATATTCACGCCTCGGGCCGGACCTGATGGTTGGTTATGCACCCGGTTATCGCGCTTCGTCTGAAACAGGTCTGGGTAAAATCCCAGAGGCAATGATTGAGCCTAATTACGATCATTGGGGTGCAGATCATTGTGTTGACGCTGATGTAGTGCCCGGCGTTATTTTTGCCAATCGCGATCTGCAAAACTTTGGCGGTATTTCCTTCCGCGACGTACCTTTTCTTGCCATTGGAAAACATCTTGACCAGTCTCATATTAAGCCGCCTTCACAGATCAGCGGTAGTAGTCAAAAAGATTTGGAAGAAAGATTAAAAGGGCTTGGCTATTTATAATGGTCTATGCGTCCTATGAAACGAGCAAATAAATTTTGAAGAACTTTTTTGCAAACCGAAATCAGAAAAAAGAAAATAAAAAAATAGTCATTGTTTCCGGGCTTCCGCGTTCTGGCACATCCATGATGATGAAAATGCTCACAGAAGGTGGCGTGTCTGCAGTGGTCGATTCTCTTCGCCAGGCAGATGAAGATAACCCTAATGGCTATTTTGAGATCGAATCAAGCAAGAGCATGAAGGATGGCGATAAAAAGTGGCTTTATGATGCACAGGGTAAAGTTGTAAAAGTTATTTCTTATCTGCTTGAATTCCTGCCTGACGACCTTTCCTATGACATTATTTTCATGGAACGTGAGATCAGCGAAATTCTTGCATCCCAGAGAAAAATGTTGGAGAGAAGGAACGAAACATCCACGCTATCAGATGCGGAAATGGAAGCCCAATTTCGTGAGCATCTTCGTGCTGTAAAATACTGGACCGCACGCAAGCCCAATATGCGTATGTTATTTGTAAAATATACAAAGATGGTAAATGAGCCTGAAAATTTATGCGATTCGATCAAGGAATTTCTAAACATGCCTCTTGATCTACAGGCCATGCAGTCAGTGCCCAGCCAAACTCTATATCGAAACCGTTCATAGTTGGAGTTATAGAATGTATAAATTAGTTTTAGTTCGTCATGGACAAAGTACCTGGAATCTCGAAAACCGTTTCACAGGCTGGACAGATGTTGACCTGACCGACCTTGGCCGAGAAGAAGCACGAGATGCAGGGCAGTTATTACGCGAAGGTGGATATGATTTTGATATTGCCTATACTTCAGTTTTGAAGCGTGCCATCAAGACACTGAGCGTTATTCAAAATGAAATGGATCGAGATTGGCTGCCTGTTATTCGTGCATGGCAATTGAACGAGCGTCATTATGGGTCCTTGCAGGGCTTGAACAAAGCCGAGACGGCTGAAAAATTTGGCGAAGCGCAAGTAAAGATATGGCGGCGCTCATATGATGTTCCGCCTCCTGTTTTGGAAGTGACTGACGAACGTCATCCCAAGTTTGACAGACGATACGCATCATTGACTCCCGCACAGTTGCCAGCTACCGAGTCACTTAAAATTACACTGGAACGTGTTCTGCCTTACTGGCATTCCACGCTTGCACCGGATATAACATCTGGCAAGCGTGTATTAATCGTTGCACATGGAAATTCTATCCGCGCCTTGGTGAAATATCTCGATAATATTTCTGAAACAGAGATTACAGAGCTTAATATCCCAACGGGTCTGCCGCTTGTTTATGAGCTTGATAAGGATCTGATGCCGATCAAAAATTATTACTTGGGCGATGCGGATGAAGCTGCAAAGAAAGCAGCGGCAGTTGCAAACCAGGGAAAAGCAAAATAATTATGACTGGCGTCAAGGATGTTGTTAGAAGGTTTGCGGTTTTGCTGGCAGAAAGATTTCCAGATACTCAAAATATTTTGAGTATCTATGCTGTAATTGTTTCTCTAATTTATTCTTGGACTCTGATAACATCATTTTATAAAATTCCATCATGGCTATTTTTTCTAACCATTGGCCAAATATTCTCTATTTATGCATACTCTTTTTTTATAAACCTGATTGAGAGCATCCTAATGTTGATAGGTATTCTGTTGTTGGAATATACAATATTTTACCCGCTGAAAAAAAGGAATGAATTTCAATCCCGTTCGATTTTAATGGTAGTTTTCATGTTGTCATCCTCCATGATAAGATTATTGTTATACAAGAGCTATGAATCTTCCGGTGCTTTTGTAAGCGGAGAACTAACTTGGTGGATTTTGACTCTTCTGTTAGGGATATTTTTTGCAACAATTATTCCCAAAAGTGAAAGACTCAAAAATGTTATTGAAGGCATTGCTGAACGACTAATTATTTTGTTGTACGTTTACATTCCATTTAGTATATTATCCTTAATTATTATTATCATACGTAATATAAATTAGATCTAGATGTCTCAAATTTCTCGGCGTGATTTCTTAAAGTTTGCTGGTATGACAACTGCCAGCGTGTTGGCGGCAAGACCGTTGAATTTTTTAGATTCGGCTGGCGTTGAAGGCCATAATATAATAATTATATTATGCGATTCTTTTTCAGCAAAACATTTATCTTTGTATGGCTATCCCAGGCAAACAACACCCAATATCGATGCGTTTGCGGAGCGCTCTACCGTTTTTCATAATCATTATAGCGGCGGAAATTTTACGACAACCGGAACTGCGTCCATGTTGACTGGGATGATCCCATGGAAACATCGGGCATTAAATCTTGGTGGGCTAGTAAGATCAGAATTCATAGGCAGTAATCCGTATACATTGCTTGGCTCTGATTATTTTCGTTTTGCTTTTTCTCAAAATCCCTTTCCCGATCGCTTAATAGGGCAATATTATAAAGATATTGATCGTTTTCTTCCCCCTTCAGCTTATAGTTTGCAAAAAGATTTTTCTCCTTTAAGTGTATTTGATAATGACCGTGTATTGGCCTCTATAGCAATCGAAGATTTTCTACTTCCCATTCAGGATAGTACCGTGGCAGGCACTGCTTTGTTTGGGTATATAAATAAAAATAGAATCCTTACTAATCCGCGTAATCAAAAGATAACATATCGTCACGGTATTCCGGAGGTTTTGGAATCATGGAGTTTGATCTCATATCTAAATGAAGAAATATATTCAGGATTATACTCAGAACTAATTCATCTTGCTTCTAAAGCCTCTCCCTACTTTGCTTATTTCCATTTGTATTCGCCACATTTCCCTTATCGCCCTCGTAATGATTTCTTGAAACTATTTCGGGATGATGGTTTCAAGCCTGTTTCAAAGCCCATTCATCCATTGGCTTCTGGTGTTGACGAAGGCTCTTTGATTTCCCTGAGCGCTCTTTATGACAAGCAAATTGTCCAGGTTGACGATGAATTTGGCAGATTAATTGCAAAGCTGAATAAAGATGGAATTCTTGAAAACAGCTATTTGATTTTTACATCTGATCATGGCGAACTTTTTGAAAGAGGATTTTTTGGACACGGTGATGAATTCATGTATGAGCCCGTTCTTCATATCCCATTGATCATTCGTGCGCCTGGACAGGCGAAACGAGATGATATTTTTGCATTAACTAGCAATATTGACATTCTACCAACGATACTATCGATTGCAGGGAAGAGTCCAGCACCAGATGTCGATGGACAGGTCTTACCGGGCCTTGGTGGACAGACAGATGAAGATCGCCTCATATTTTCCATTTATGCAGGAAAGAACCCTGCTTTTGGTCGGTTAGAGAAGGCTGTAATTTCCATGCGCAGGAGGGAATATAAACTTATTGCTTATCTTGGGTACGATAATTTCGATCATGTTTTTGAATTATATGACTTGGAGAAGGATCCAGACGAATTGGACAACCTAGTTTCCAAGGATGCGAAGACTTTGGCTGCAATGAAGGATAAGTTGTTTGCACATTTAAATGATGCAAATCGTTTATAGTACGTAGTATTGATTAGGTGATAAAGATGTCGCAAATTTCTCGGCGTGATTTTCTCAAAATAGCGAGTGCTATAGCGGGTGGCACTCTGGTTTCTGAGAAACTGCCATCCCTGCAATTAGAAGATAAAGAGCATCCAAATATTATTATTATTTTGTGTGATGCATTTTCAGCTAGACATTTGTCTTTATATGGATATCCTAGGCTGACAACCCCCAACATTGATGCTTTTGCACAATATTCCACGGTTTTTCATAATCACTATAGCGGTGGAAATTACACTACCACGGGGACCGCGTCCATGTTAACTGGGATGATTCCCTGGAAGCATCGTGCCATCAATTATGGTGGGCTGGTTAGGTCGGAATATGTGCATGTTAATCCCTATACTCTTTTAGGTTCAGATTACCATCGTTTTGCTTTTTCACAAAACCCATGGCCTGACCGTCTCATGGGCCAATACTATAAAGACATTGATCGCTTCCTGCATCCTTCCTCGTATAGCTTGATGGAAGCAAACCCTTTACTCAGAATGTTTGAAAATGATCGCGCTCTTGCATCGATAGCAATGGATGATTTTTTACTTCCTGCACAAAACAATTCTATAGCAGGGTCACCAGTGTTTGGTTATCTCAATAAAAGCCATGTGCTTAACATTGCAAATAATCAAAAAAGAGTTAGATATCCCAAAGGTTTCCCGGAAATTATGGATCCTGGATATCTAATCCCATATTTGAATGAAGATATTTATAGCGGAGTGTATTCAGAATTATCACAGCTTGAATCTGAAAATTCTCCTTACTTTGCTTATTTCCACTTATATTCGCCGCATTTTCCTTATAAGCCTCGCAATGATTACCGGACATTATTTCGCGACGATGGTTACAAGCCCGTTTCAAAACCTGTTCACCCTTTGTCTGCTGGGCTACATGAAGATTTTATGCTCGGGCAGAGGGACCTTTATGACAGGCAAATTGCGCAGATTGATGAAGAATTTGGTAAGTTGATCCTTCGCTTAAACGAAAGTGGTATCTTGGAAAATAGTTACCTTATCTTTACAGCTGATCATGGCGAACTTTTTGAGCGCGGGTTTGTCGGGCATGGCTTTCATCTAATGTATGAACCGGTTCTTAGAATTCCATTGATCATACGCGCACCTGGGCAAACCAAAAGAGAAGATATTCATGCACTGACCAGCAATATTGATATCCTGCCAACGTTGCTGTCCATCGCAGGAAAAAATAAGGTATCTGAGATTGATGGGAGCATTTTGCCTGGCTTTGGCGGGGAAATAAATGAAGATCGACCTGTTTTTTCTGTAGTTGCAGTTGATAATTCTGCATTTGCTCCTCTCAAGAAAGCCGTAATATCAATGCGAAAGCGTAGCTATAAATTGATTGCTTATCTGGGGTATGATAATGTTGAGCAGGTTTTTGAATTATACGATTTGGAAAATGACCCCGATGAGCTGATCAATTTAGCCACAAAAGATTCCAACACTCTATCTGCAATGAAGGCTGAACTTTTTGCTTATCTCGACGAAACGAATCGACCATTCATGAAAAAATATTAACATTCTATTTAATTGTAAAATCGAAGGTTCATGTACGGTGAAAACTGTTCGATGTACGGAAAACACAATGAATGTCATCAAAAAATACAAATTGCTATTTTTAAGTATCGCACTTTTTGGATTATCACTCTTTATTCGTTATCGACTTTATACCTTGTCGAATGAGGACGTGGTTATTCTGGAAGATTGGTATTATCACTTTTACAGGAATGGCAAAGCGAGTCTGGCAAATGATAGTTTTTCGAACTACACGCCGCTTTATCTCTATTTATTATGGATATCTCGATTGTTTTCAGATTGGTTTGGTTCTGTTGTAGCTATAAAAATCATCCCAACCGCATTCGATTTTCTGTCCGCCTTTACAATCTTCTTAATGGCACGTATTAGATTTGAAGACGATAAACCATACTTGTTTTCCACGATTTTCTTCACGTTGCCTACAATAATGTTTAACAGTACAGGCTGGGGACAGATTGACAGCTTATATACCTCCTTTTTGCTGCTTTGTGCTTATTTCATGTTAAAAGAAAAACCAATTTATGCGTTGACTATGTTTAGTGTTGCCTTCTCACTAAAATTCCAGTCAATTTTTTTCCTGCCTTTTCTTGGTATTTTATTCTTGAAAGGCAGGATCCGCTGGTTTCATTTTTTACTTATCCCCACCATTTACATAGTTCTGGCCATTCCAGCCGCGTTGATTGGTAGAAGCTGGTTGAGCATCCTGTCTATTTACATTGGTCAGTTGGGACTGTATCGTAGCCTCTCAATGAGTGCGCCAAATTTGTATATTTTTGTTTCTGATTCGTTTTACGAGATTGGTGTATGGATTGGGATAAGCATCTTTTTAGTTGTGATGGCAATTTGGGGGTGGGTAAACTGGCGCGCAAAGATTGCGTATGATAATCGTAAAATTATGCTTATGGCGCTGGCTACTTTGGCCCTGGTACCATTTGTGCTGCCAAAAATGCACGAACGCTATTTTTATCCTGCAGATGTATTCTCGTTTGCGGCCATCATTTTTCTACCAGAGATGTGGTTCGTGCCGGTGCTTTATCAAATTATCTCCAGCTTATCCTATTCCATTTTTATATTGAACGCCTCAACCGATTTTGTAAGGATTGCGGCACTTATTAATACGGGTGTGATAATTTATATTTTGCACAAACAATTATTATCTCTACGTGAATAACAGTGCAAAGGCATTTTAAGGAGCAATCTTTGGTAGATAAACTTGATATTTTGTAAATTTCCTGATTTTGTAGTTGATTTCCAGGTTGGGAGGCGTTTCTTTTAATTTTAGAACAAATACAGCATTTGGTTCTTCGATACAATCTGAAAGTCTGAATCGAAATGATCCCAAAGCTCTTGGAGATCTGGCAGGGTCAAGTGGATGAGCACTGGGCAGAAGCCATTCAATTCGATCCAGATATTCTGACGGGTGAAAATTTTTAACCAGTAGGATATAAATGTATGCAAAGCGGGTTTGTTCCGAAATGCATATTAATGAACTGGTATTTTCATTTGCATATTCAATGGCAGGAATGATTCCTGCGTTGAAGACCTCGTCGGCTCGTTTTTGATAGGTGTCGCCATGATAAGCCAGGGTGAATAATATGAATGCGCAAAATAGTATGACAAGGGCTCCAGGAAATATATATTTAATGCGTTTATTGAATTCAATTAAACAGATAACTAGGCAAAACAGGATTGGAATGAAAATTAGGTTGATTCGAGTTAGATTGACGGGGTGTACAATTCCAATGAATATCGATGAAATTATCCATGAAAATAAAAGCCAGCGTTCGAATATATTTTCTTCCCCGCTTTTGAAAGAGATCGTTAGAAAGAAAAATCCAATTACTACCAGTGGGAAGGTTAGTTTGTAAAAATAGCCAAATGGCTCAACAAAATTCCACGCAAAATTATCCTCTTGCTTCCAGAGAAGATTCAACATAATAGCTAAATTATTGACCACGGCATTTACGGGAGATTTTTCGAAAACTACTGCCAGGGATTCGTAGCGCGCCTCTACAGGCAGGCGTGGTACCGTAACACTTCCAATATGAATAGCATCCAATTTGAAGGTATTAATGATGACAAAAAGGATAATGGGCAGAGCAAATAGAAAAAAAAGCAATAACCCTGAAATGATATATTTAGTTTCTATTTTTTTTAAATAAACCACTGCTGAAATGCCAAGTACCATGAAAATGGGAATGGCTACATAGGCAGTTCCATAAGCATATAAACAAAGAGCAAAACAAGCAGACGCAGGTATAAACCACCTGCCGTTATTGCTGGCTGCAAGAAAAAAAGCAAACCCGGTCAAAAATATAAATGGTAATATATTTGACTCGACTGCCCAGCGTGTGTTCACAATGTGCCATGGAGAAATTGCCATAAAGAACATGGCAACTAATGCATATTTAATTCCGAATAGTCGTTTCCCTACATAGTACATCAATGGCAAGGATAGAATGCCCGAAACTATCATTGGGAGTCGAATCGCTTCAGTAGTCAATCCTCTCAAGACAATGAACGGAATAATCATATAAGCGTAGAGAGCATTTTGACCGCTGCCCCAGGATATCAAGTGAACAGGATAAGATATTCCATTTCTGTCCATTCCGAATTTGTAAAGATAGTAAGCTTCAACTCCAATTGAAGCTTCGTCTGGATTCAAACCAGGAGGTACGTTGTTAAAATCCCATATGCGAGCAAATATTCCCACTGTTAAAATTACAATAAAAAGCCAGTGGCTTTTTATTGTTTGTATTAGGAAATTGGCTAATTGTTGTGTGTAAATAGTTGCAGTAGATTTTATTGTGTATTGCATCTTTTGTCCTTGACTTCCTGACAAGAAGATTTTACTATGATAATAAGGGGTTGAGATGTTATCTTAAGTTAAAATCAAATTTATGAATATCTCTTCTGATTTTTTGCGTGAATTAAAAAAACGCTTCACAGGTGACCTTCGCCTTGATTCTGCTTCGAGAGCTTTATATTCCACTGATGCTTCGATCTATCAGATCGAGCCGCTTGGGGTTGGGATTCCCAAGACACAAGATGATTTGATCTCTGCCGTTGAGTTAGCCGCCAAATATAAAATTCCCATTCTGCCTCGTGGAGCGGGATCATCCCTGGGCGGGCAGGCAATTGGCGAAGCCTTAATTTTAGATTGCTCACGTTATCTTGATTCTATTATTGATATCAATCCTGAAACTCATTCAGCCATTGTAGAGCCAGGTGTTATTCTTTCAGATTTAAATCGCGCCGCATCCAAGCATGGATTGATGTTCGGCCCTGACCCTGCTTCTGCAGAACGCGCCACGATGGGCGGTGTGATCGGAAACAATGCCACAGGTGCACATTCTATTTTGTATGGCATGAGTGCAGATCATTTGATTTCAGCGAATGTGATTTTGAGTGATGGAAGTTTGGGGGAATGGGGAATAGGGAATAGTGAATTGGAAAGTGGGGGGCGATTATCTAATATCGTTTCTGTTGTAAATGAAATTAGTAAGAAATATTCTGAAACCATAAAACAAAATTACCCGAAATCATGGCGTAACTCAGCGGGATATAGATTAAATTATTTGTTGCCATGGAGTCCATCATCGCCGCCGCAGTGGGACACAAATGATTATGGTTTATCGTCCACAGTCTATCGTCAATCGTCCCATGTGAACTTGGCACCTTTACTGGCTGGCAGTGAAGGGACTCTGGCTGTCATTCGTAAGATGAAAGTAAACCTTGTTGCTAAGCCAAAGCATACTATTCTCGGCGTGTTGGCTTATCAAAGTATTGTCGAGGCTTGTGATGACCTGCCGCGTTTGTTGGAATTCAAACCAAGTGCCATCGAGTTGATTCCGCAAATGATTCTGCATTTGGCGCGGAGCGTCCCTGCAGGCGCGCGTCAGATGGGATGGATCGTCGGCGACCCTGCTGCGGTGCTCGTAGTCGAATTTAGCGGTGACCAGCCGTCGGCTTTGAAAGATGCGGTTCGCAGTTTGGGAAATGTGTTGACCATTGCCGAGTCTGCAGAAGAACAGAGCCGCGTGTGGAACATCCGCAAGATGGGGTTGGGAATTTTAGATTCGCGCCCGCAGTCTGCAAGGCCAATTGCTTTTATTGAAGATTGTGCAATTCCAGTGGAGCGCTTGGGCGAGTTTGTGCGTGAGGTGGAAAAGATATTGGATGCGCACGGAACGTATGCGGGGATTTATGCACATGCTTCGGGTGGTTGTTTGCATATTCGCCCCGTGTTGGATTTGATGCGCGGTGAAGGTGTGCGTGCCATGCGAAGTATTGTTGAACAGGTTTTTGCATTAACCATGCGACTCGGCGGCTCGATGAGCAGTGAGCATGGCGATGGAATTGTTTCGGGTGAGTTTATTGAAAAGACGTATGGAAAAGAATTGACCGATGCCATGCGTTCTTTGAAGAAGGCTGCTGACCCTGATAACTTATTGAACCCAAAGAAAATGTTTGACGCGCCGCCCATGGATACACATTTGCGCTTTGGCGAAAGCTACAACATCAAGGTTTGGGATTCAGCGTTGCATTTCGAGCATCAGCGCGGACTAGCTGGTGCGATAGAGCAATGTAATGGTCAAGGTGTGTGCAGGAAATCGACTGGCGTGATGTGCCCATCATTTCAGGCCACGAAAGACGAAGCGTTTAGCACGCGAGGAAGGGCAAATCTTTTGCGCGAAATAATTACGGATCGCGATTTACGTAATACTCAATCCGTAATACGTAAAGAGCAATTAACACAAGCAACTTTTCAAACATTGGACTTATGCCTCGCATGCAAAGGCTGTACTTCAGAATGCCCAAGTGGCGTGGATATGCCGAGATTGAAATATGAATTCATGAATCAATATTACAAGTCGCATCGCAGGCCGCTGCATGATTATCTATTTGGATATTTTCATGTGATTTCAAAATGGCTGGCTCCTATTGCGCCGTTGGCGAATGTGTTTATGAAGATGAGATGGTCGAGCAAGTTGGCTACAAAGGTGCTTGGCATTACAGACAAAAGACCATTACCGACATTCAAACGTAGGTCACGCTTCAAGCGTGACATGCGCTCAAATAAGCAAGTTATCTTTTTATCAGATGTGTTTTCAGAATATCTTGAGCCACAGGTGAAAGAGGCCGCGATCGATATTTTGAATGCACTAGGGTATGACGTAAAAGTGCTGCCGATCATCGGGGCGGGTGCTTCGTTTTTATCCAAGGGATTTATTGAGCAGGCGCGTGACCATGCAGGGAAAGTTTTAAATGCGATCAAAGCGATTGATAACGGATCAGGCTTGAGCGTGGTCGGATGCGAACCTCCTGAGGTGTATTGCCTCAAACATGAATATGTTGCTTTGCTGCCAGAGCGCCGCGCAGAGATTGAATCCCTTACGAAGAACGTCTGGTTGGTGGATGAATTCCTTTTGCGTGTAGGCACTTGGGGACAATCCGATAAAATTGAAGAGAGATTGCTTCGTCGGAAAGATCACCCTTCTCGCAATGACATCGTTGTTTTTCATCCACACTGTCACCAACACGCCGAGGGACCTGCTGACGATGGCCTGCCTTCGGGCGCTGCCGCTACTGTAGAGATGCTGCGCATGGCTGGCTTTGACGTGGACTTGATCGATGCAGGCTGTTGCGGCATGGCCGGCACGTTTGGATATGATGCCGATCATTATGAGCTTTCGATGCAAATAGGGGAGTTGAAGTTGTTTAAGAAATTAAGAGAACAGACCCCCTCCGCCCTCGCGGGCACCTCCCCCAAATCCGACATAAAAAGTTTGAATAATAGCCAATTGTCAAATGTCGGATTTGGGGGAGGACGGGTGGGGGTTGTCTCAACTGGCTCAGCTTGCAGGATTCAAATTCAACATGGGACGGGGATCGAGGCGAAGCATCCGCTGGAGTTGGTGAGCGAACGTTTGAAGAGGAGCTAAAACCTATCTCACCACGTTAACTCTTAGTTCTGCAAAACCGCTGGAATTAGAAGCTTCGCTGCCTCTAAGGATTAGCCAGACCCATTGACCGACTACATTAGGATACACAATAACATCAGGGTCTGGAGTTCCATCTAAATTCACAGTTTCTTCAAAAACCATATCATCGGCTGCATTGAATAGCTGAATGGTTACTTCTCCAAAACCATAGTTAGTGCGGAATTCAGATTCTTGATTTTCACGATTTGAAATTAACTCTATTGAATAAACTAAATCTTCTTGAATTCCTGTCCACACAAAAGTGGAGGTGCCATCTCCATCTGGCCCAGCAGAGAGCCAGGAGGTAGTTAGATCTCCATCGATTACCAATGAGGGAGGAAATGCTGGATCAAATGTTGAAGATGCACCCGCATCTCCTTCGAACGCAACCTCTGTAGTAGGTTCTGATGGGATAGCGATTTCATCTGTAGGTGCGATGGTGGGTTCAGAAGTGGGCAGAGCTGTTTCTGTGGCATCGCTGCTCAAAGCTGGAGTTTCAGAAGCAACGGTGTTTGCTATTTCCGTAGGGCTGGCAAATGGATTTGGAATGAGACCGGAAGCATAGCTACCAATTACCCCAACGCACAAGCACAAAGCCAAAACACCTATACCTCCAAAGCCAAGTATCTTTGGCATGGCCGACTTCTTTGCAATAGGTTGTGATGGCATGGATGAAGGATAGGCACTTTGAACAGAAACAGGTGGAGGCGGAGTGGGAGGCGGGCTATAAGCTTCGAGAATTGTCCCGTGTACTGGTTTGTTCAGAGTACCCGCAGGTTGTTCAACAATCGTTCCATCTATGGGTCTCATGCCAGTATCGTTAATGGCTTTGGCAAGCTCACTGGCTGTTTGGAAACGTTTGGCGGGGTCTTTATCCAGGGCTTTGCGGATGACTGCCTCAAACCTGGGTGGCAAATCTGGCTGGCGCTCAAGCAGGCTTGGCACTGGCTGGTTGATATGAGCGACCGCCACGCCCATGGGAGTATCGCCATTGAAAGGAGGCTGCCCGCTGAGAGCTTCGAAGAGCACGACGCCCAATGAATAAATATCAGAGCGGCCATCCACGTTCTTCCCACCGAGCGCCTGTTCGGGACTCATATAGGTGGGCGTGCCGATCATGCCGCCTGTACCGGTAAAAGCCGCCGTGGATTCTGTAAGCTTGGCAATTCCAAAATCAGATAGGGATGCTTCGCCTTGCGCATCGAACAGGATGTTGCCCGGCTTGATATCGCGATGGACCACACCCAGCCGGTGAGCATAATCTATGGCAGAGCCGATGCGTTGAAAGAGCGCAGCGATCTCAGGGATAGGAAGAGGACCATGGCCGAGGCGGTCAGCGAGCGAGCCGCCGGAGATATAGCGCATAACGATGAACGGCTGATCTTCAAATTCCCCAAAATCATAGACTGGCACTATGGCAGCGTGTTCGAGCGTGGCGATCACTTCCACTTCATGCTGAAATCGCGCGCGGAACTTCGGGTCAAATGTGAATTGACGCGGCAGAACTTTTACTGCCACCTGGCGCTTGATCAGCGGATCGCGCGCCAGATATACAAGCGCCATTCCACCCTGCCCCAACTCTTTTATGATTTCATAACGACCTATGTTCATCGGGCATTATCCAATTCTTTGTCGGCCATTTTCAGGCACAGGATTTTTTATTGAAAAGGTTTCCATAGAATGCAAGGGGATTATATAACACTTTGGATATCTTATTTGTCTACTACGCATGTCACAGGATTTTGGACGAAGCAGCCTCTGAAATTGGTGAGGAATGTAATGCTGCACGAGAGTGGATCGAGTTTATTTTTATGATCGATATCTTAATTTAAGGTTTCAATGTGGATGCCCCCCAACTGGCCGAGAATAAGGTTCCCCAACTGGCCGATGCGGAACAAATGCTTTTGGCGTACTCTTACTGTCTGGTGAAGGATGTGTTTTTTGAACGAAACACGCCTTCACAGAATCTGTACATAATTGGAGATTAAAAATGATAAAGAAAACCACGGCTATTTTTGCCATGTGTATGTTGACCATCTTCCTGACTGCCTGTATGCCTTCCAGCCCATTGGTTGACACCACACCAGCGGATGTTGTAGGGACGCTGGAGACGGCTATCGCTGCATCTCCTCTTTCCACTGAGAATGTGGATGAGTTGATCGTCATGATCAACGACTTCGTTGCCAGCGGCGAAATCACAGGTCAGGCCGAGAACGGTCTGCTGGCAAAGCTTGAGACCATCAGACAAAAGGTAGCGGAAGGTCAATTTGACCCGGCCGCAAATGAAATCAAAGCTTTCGTCAACCAAGTGCAGGCTCAATTAGGAAAGAAGATCAGCGAACCGGCCGCAACTGCTTTGATCTCAAAAGCTCAGGAGGTGGCCGCCGAGCTTATGGCTGGCGTGCCAGTGACCGGCGCAGGAACCGCGGTTCCTACCACATCCTCGTCAACCAATATGCCCAAGCCCACACCGATGGGAGATCAGCTTGAACACCAACCCCAATGGGATGCGGTCGCTCTTCTAGTGACCCAGTCAGTCGGTATTAGCACGTTTGATTATGACCTGTACCAACTCCCGGCGGATGCCTCATGGGAAGATACACTTGCGTATTATCAGACCCAGGCTGCCGACACAGGTTGGGGCAACGCGCCCAGCCAGACCGATGAGATGTCTGCGGGACACTATGCGGTATGGAGCGCTGCCGGCCCGGATGGAAAGACAAATTACTTTGTCGTTGCCCAGGTGGATGCCCCCGATGGTACCTTCACACTCAACATCGCCGGCGAATAATATTTCGTAGGACCTGTTCCCAGGAAGGCCCTTTGCGGCGATAATGACATAAAAATTAATTAAACAAATTCAAAAATCTTCTGCGAGATCGGTGTTTCCGGGAAGAGAAGAGGCATTTGAAGAAGGCGCAATCAAAACTATGGACGCCTTGTCTGACTCAACTGGTTTTCTCGGGTACATGATCTTAAAACAAATCGGGGTCTGCGCAGTGGGCAGCTTTATGCTCGACCCGCTGTCAATGGGAGAAACCCTGCAGACACTCGGAGCCAACCCGCCGAGAAACCCGAGACCGCTATTCAAAACACTGGATGCTATACCAAGCCCGCCCGAATACCTTATTCACAGTGAGTGGGATACGACGGAAATGGCTCAGTTGGGTTTCGCAAAAGTTCTGGTGAACCATAACATTCGGAAAATACATGACGATGGCGTTATGGCCCATCTTATCCGTGGACCCTACACCATATTTTTTAGACCAATGATGGAAGAAGCTGGCTGGAGGTCCTTTTTGTAATGATGAAAAACAGAAATTCACTCACCATCATTCAACTCAACGACTGCCACT
>JACMLM010000051.1 GCA_014379595.1 Anaerolineales bacterium | reverse complement strand
CATAAGGATTAGTTTATGACAGCTCAATTAATTGATGGCAAGTTAATTGCCCAGCAGGTACGTGACGAGGTGGCTGCGAAAGTAGCAAAACGGACTGCGGCTGGAAAATCCCAGCCAACGCTTGCGACAGTGCTTGTTGGCGAGCGAGTAGACTCTGCAACCTATGTGCGCTCCAAGGGCAAAGCTTGTGAAGAATTAGGTATGGGTTCTGTCAGCCACAACCTGCCTGCGGATATTTCACAGGCGGAACTCGAAAAAGTCATTATGAGTTTGAATGCAGATAAATCTGTCCATGGTATTCTTGTGCAATTGCCATTACCTTCTCACTTGGATGAAGAGCGTGTATTGCAGCTGATTAGCATTGAAAAGGATGTGGATGGTTTCTCGCCACTGAATATTGGCCGTTTGGCACAAAAAGGACGTGAACCATTATTCGTCCCATGCACGCCATACGGATGTATTTATTTACTTGAAAAAGTGGGTGTGAAAATCGAAGGTTCGAATGCGGTTGTGTTGGGTCGTTCAAATATTGTGGGTATGCCCGCTGCATTATTATTGATCGGCAAAAATGCCACAGTTACAGTTTGCCATTCGCGCACAAAGGATATCGCAGCTGTCGTCCGTGAAGCGGATATTCTCATCGCAGCAATTGGTAAAACTGAATTCGTCCGTGGCGATTGGATCAAGCCTGGAGCTGCAGTGATCGACGTAGGCATTAACTCCAAGCCTGACGCGACGAAGAAGAGCGGTTATCGTTTGGTGGGTGATGTCCATTTTGATGAGGCGAAAGAAGTTGCAGGTTTTATTACGCCAGTTCCAGGCGGTGTAGGACCCATGACAATTGCTATGTTGATGAACAATACGTATCGCGCGGCTGAAATCCAGGATAAGTAATATAACAAAAATGTTTAGCCAGGATCCTGCTTGAGCAGGATCTTTTGTTTTAACCCTTGACGTATTAACAAATTCGTACTATTATCAAACTGTTACTAGTAATGAATCGATAATAGTTTACTGAAAAGAGTATATATGAGTGATCTTACTTTACAGTCTAAAAAGTTTCAAAAAGAACTCAATGCAGGTACATCGTCGTTGGTGCTGCTGAAGGTGTTGAGCCGCAGTAAAGAGCCGATGTATGGTTATCAGATTGCAAAACTGCTGGAGGATAACGGGCCAGACCTGCCCTTAATGAAGCAGGGGACTTTATATCCAGTACTGCGATCATTGGAGGAGAATGGCCTCTTGAGCAGTGTAGTTGAGCCATCTGTCTCCGGGCCGCCGCGCAGATATTACACAATTAC
The DNA here is from genome assembly GCA_014379595.1 of Anaerolineales bacterium. Classification (GTDB taxonomy): domain Bacteria; phylum Chloroflexota; class Anaerolineae; order Anaerolineales; family Villigracilaceae; genus Villigracilis. The sequence continues at coordinate 75,571 of JACMLM010000051.1, read as the reverse complement.
ACAAGATGGCCGTAAAGCCATGGAAGAATGGGTCGAGATCTGGAAGCAAACGAAAAAATTTGTTGATTCGATTTTGAAAGGATAAGAATATGTTTAATACAATTGAAGAATACCTTGATGCCTTGAAGGAAGAAATGAAAGGTGATGACTCAGCTTTAGTGCAGGATGCACTTGCAGATGCGCGTGAGCATCTAACCAGTGCGTTGGCTGCGGCGCATGGGTCCAATGCTGATTTGAATGAAGTCGATGCACTGAAATCCATTGTGGATGAATATGGCATGCCTGAAGAAACAGCATCCGCTTATAAAGAAGTAGAAAGGCGCACATCTCCTTCTTTGAAACAAACTGTGAAATCGCAGTCATGGATTGGCCGCTTTTTCGGTGTGTATGCAGATGCGCGTGCATGGGGTGCATTACTATATATGTTGATCGCATTTATTACGGGTGTGTTTTACTTCACATGGGCAGTAACCGGTGTTTCTGTTTCAGTATCATTTCTGATCTTCATTTTTGGATTTCCAGTTGCACTTTTATTCCTACTCTCCGTCCGCGGACTGGCCCTGCTTGAAGGTCGCCTTGTGGAAGCATTACTGGGTGTGCGTATGCCACGCCGTCCGTTATTCTCACATCAAGGTATGAAGTGGTTTGATAGACTTAAGGCGCTTCTGACTGATAAAGCCACATGGCTGATGTTACTTTATATGATTGTCCAATTTGTGCTGGGTGTGATCTATTTTGTATGTATTGTAACGGTGCTAAGTATTTCACTTTCATTCATTGCTCTTCCGTTTATCCAGGAATTTTTTGATCAAGGCGCCATATATAATAATGGAGTGCGATATTTCTTCCCAACATGGTCATATCCACTTTTCGCCTTGACAGGCTTTCTACTTTGGACAATCTTCATGAATATTGCGCGCGGCGTTGGACAATTGCATGGACGCTTTGCCAAGTGGATACTGGTCACTGAATAAGATACTTTTACTTCCCTTAAAATAAAACAGGAATCTTGCGAGATGCAAGATTCCTGTTTTTGTAATCACAAGGTCTATCACTTTTTGATGTAAAGTCCCAGATGATTTCCAACTGCACGTTCTTTTCCGGGGACATTAAGATCAATAGGAGAGTTTAGTACACGCGGTTTGCCATCCGCACCTTTCATGACCATCGTAGACGAACCGCCACCATCGAGATTAACTCCGGTATAAACACCGTATGAAATCAGCAAGTCTGCCAGCTCTGGGAAGGTGACGCCTTCACTATATTCGTTTTGACGGCCATCCACAACCATGAGAGTCAGCCAGCGGCCATTCTTGCTCAGACCAAACGCAGTGCGTGGTTGCGGGATTGTCGCTGCGAGATTTTTAACAGTGACGCCTTTTTCGACCACTACACGGTCTCCAGCAAATGCATTGAATGGCTGGGCAGGCGGCGTATTTATGGTTATCTGGTTACGTTTGCTGATATATATTTCTGGTTCATATGTTTTTATAGGCGAATATACTATACCGCGTGATGCAGCATATCCACTCGGCTTGACCGGGTCACCAGTTGCACAGTTGGGAACTGGTTCCAATGGATCGAGATATTTCCAGCTATCGCCATTAATAGCGATGTGCAATTTGAATTCATCAAGGAATTTAGATGTTGTGCGCGTGCATAACACGCCAGACGAATTCGATGGCGGCGTAACTAGGAATTCAAGATTAACAGTCTGCAGATCAATTGCCACAACGTGCACAACATTCGGGCGTGGTGTAGTCAAGTCTTTGCGGAGATAGGTGATGCCGGTAAATAAACTCTGCATGATCGAAGCAGGACGGGTGTTATTTAGAAAAACCAGATATCTCTTATCGCACCAACCAATCGTGCCATCCAGTCGTTGTACTTTGATCCAGGTTACATTGGTTGTATCATCCAATGCTGGAACAGTGTCATTTTTTACCAACGTGCCTACCACTTTGCTGCTTGTGGTTGGTAACTCACGCATATTAAGAGCCAACGTGTTAACACGATACCATTTCTTATCATCATGATCTGGAATGGGAATAGTTGGTACTTCTGGTGGGGCAGACGTCGCTTGTAAATATTGGCTAAAGCTCCAGCCAGTAATACTCCCGTTTGATTTGCGAATCTTTAGCCACAATCTATCTGGAGTGGCTGCAAGCTCTTCTACGAATTCGCCAAAGGCAAGGTGACCCAAGGATGGTGATGTTACGTCCGGCTCTTCGCGCACGTTTAGTGATGTTACATTCACACGATACCATTTGCTTGGGCTTGGTGTAGGCGTTGGAGGTGGAGTATTAACCTTTTCAAGATATTGGCTGGCGCTCCATCCGATTAAACTTCCATCTGCTTTGCGGACGTTGAGCCAGGTCCTATTTGAATTTGCTCCGATCTCTTGTACGAGTTCTCCAAAGTAAATAAGGCCAAGCGAATCAAATGCAAGACCTGGCCCTTGACGGACTTTTAGTGAGGATACCGTAACGCGATACCAATTCTTTTCTTCATCGTCGGGATCTGGATCAGGATCTGGATCTGGGTCAGGATCCGGATTAGGGTCAGGGGTATTTTGTAGGTAGGCGCTGAAACTCCAACCGACCAGGCTGCCATCCAGTTTGCGAATCTTTAGCCAGGTCCTGTCGGAGTTTGCATCAATCTCTTCCACGGTTTCATTAAGGAAAACACTGCCTAGTTGGTTAAATGTTTGCCCCGCTCCTTCACGCACTTTTAGTGAAGCTACTGTGACGCGAAAAAATTTACTTGGAGGAGGAGGGTCAGGCAATGGGGTATCGGTCAGGTCGAATCTGGCACGAAAGGCATTAATATCTCCGTTAAAATAATTCAGGTCAATATTTTTGCTTTCTACACCATACGGCACACCATCTCCGTTATCTGTGAATTGCCACAAGAGCCATTCATTTTTTGCCCACGGTTTTGGAATCAATGGTTGAGGATTTCCATAATTGGCTATCCATAACGGGAATTTGTGAAAATATTCCAATGACTGTTGGGGAATGCCTACAGATACAGTATTTTCCACCCAATAAAAGTAGTTCGTATACACTGCGATTTCTTTTTTGGCAGGTAATAAGGCCTTAAGACGCTCAATAAAGTTGTACCAGTTTTTCCAGCCAGGAAATGGGCCTTTGTAGTTATCTTCAAAATCTGCAAATAATGGAAGCTCACCAAGGTCACCATCGAGTAGCTGAACCCATAATTCGGCCTGCTTCTTGGGGTCCACGCGGCTATCGTAGAACCAATAGGAACCCCGTGGGATGCCTGCAAGCTTCGCCTCACGCCAGTTCGCTTTAAAGTCCGGGTCTGCCCAAAGGTTTTGACCTGCGCGGATAATGACATATCCGACAACAGTACGCATTTTGAAAAAATCAATGCCTTGTGGGGTTTGATTATCATCCTGATAAAAACTAACATCGGGTCCGATGAGGTTTGCCATAATTTATCTCCTAGTTGCCCCGCACATTTCTTTTAGCCAATATCAAGATGTGCGGAGTTGTTAGTTATTTTTTTAAATTATACCAAAGGCAGGTACTTCAAAGTCAGTTGAAATTCTTGTTGATTTAGATTACGTTCTCGAAATGGGTAATGATAGGTTTTGACCCCGGTTTTCCCTCTACTGCAATTGCATCGATTTGAAAGTGATCAATTTCATGTTCAGCAGTGTAATATTGCGCGGCATTCAGCATATGTTGTTGTTTCTTTAGGGTGATATTCTTTTCAGGGAAAAATTCCTTGCTGGATGTCAGTGTTTTAACTTCGACAAAAATAGTTACATCACCTTGTTGTGCGATGATGTCTATTTCTCCATACGGTGTGCGGACGTTGCGCACGACGATCTGATAGCCGTGTTCAGCAAGCCAATCTGCGGCTATGCTTTCACCCCAGGCGCCGATCTCTTTTTTGTATTTAGTCATTGACTAAAGCGCTCCGCTATTCCTCGCAGGCGAACAGCCCATTTATCCTTGCGCGGTTTGTATTCATCTACAATTTTTTCATAATGCCCAAGCATAACAGTAGTAGTCCGTTCTATAGCGTAAGTGGCAGATGCTTTGCGAGCTGAGTGGCTCATGCGAGTGCGCAAGTTCAAGTCAAGGCAGAGGCGGGTAAGTTTGGCAGTAAAGGCGGGCTGATCATGCGTCGCAAGGAATCCTGTGACCCCGTCCTGTACGGTATCCCCAACACCAACAGAATGAATACCCATAACAGGAAGCCCTGCGCCCATCGCTTCGATGACGGAAAGCGGATGTACCTCGGTAACAGATGCAGTGACGAAAATATCACACATGGTTAGATATGCGGGAAGTTGTTCATATGCGATCCTGCCTGTGAGGTGGACGCGCTGCGTGAGATCTAATTCGCTGACGAGAGAGCGGATCTCTTCTTCGTATTGCTGGATTCCGCTTCCGATCAGCAGTAGATATGCATTTGGAATAGCTTGTGCAATGCCCGCGAATGACTCTAGAAGAAATGGAAGATTCTTTTCCAGGGCAAGGCGGCCTGAATAAACTAACAGAATGTCATTTTCTTTATATCCCAGCTTGGCGCGAGAGAAGGGTTTGACTTTACTGAATTTTTTTAAGTCCACGCCGTTTGATACAACTTCTATATTTCCCTCTACATTAAGTTCACGCAATACTTTTTCCATACCCGCTGATGGGGTGATGACCAAATCTACTGCTTTGCAAAAAGAAGGCATATACGCTTGTAAAAGTCCAAGGCTTATTTCTTCAGGCATCTTGGGCCAATAGGCCTGCGCATACAGGTCGTATCGAGTGTGATTGGTATATATGATGGGGATATGCAGCGGGCGGCAATATCTTAATGCAAGCCGCCCGCTTAAGAATGGATGATGGACATGGACCACGTTCATGGTTTGCAGAAGCTTTTTTGCGGCTGGCGAATAACGCATGGATAGATAGAAACCAGAATCTGCAAGTTGCACACCACGACTGCGTATTACATTAGGTTCATCGTCTGTATATTCAATGTCGCCAAAGGTAAAGATGAAAACTTCATGCCCCGCTTTTTCAAGATAACGTTTGTTTGTTTCAACGTAATTAATGATCCCGCTGACGTAAGGCTTGTAACTGTCTACCATCATTCCGATCCGCATAATGATATGCTAAAACATGCAGAGGGGAATGTCAAGTCGATTAGTAAAAGAGTAATTATCTCAGTAGTGTTGTAATTAAACCAACGAAGAATAATGCCAGTGCCACAAACCCTGCAAAGAGTTCTCTTGGAAAGATGGAGAAAGCTGGAATATCAAAACTAGAGTGGTTCATCTCTGCGTGTTCAGGTACTTCCTGTTTTCCAAGCAGAGCTTCACGCAAGTCAATTATGTTTTTTGGGCGATCATCAGGATGCAAAGACATGGCCCATAAGATGGCTCTTTCGACGCGAATGCTGATATTAGGATTGATCTCTCGAGGCCGCACCAGGTTGCGGGTATCCAGGAAGCGTTTGCGCGCTTCGGAAGGAGGCTGATTAGTCAGCAGGTGATAAAGAGTCGCGCCAAAAGAAAAGATGTCGGCGCGTCCGTCTGTATGAGAGTCGTCGCCGCCATACTGTTCAAGCGGAGTATAAAGTGCTGTACCCTGACCATGAACAATGGTGATCGTTATTTCATCTGGAGCCATGATCTTCACGAGGCCGAAGTCTACCAGCTTGATAATTCCGCTTGGCGTGATCTTCAAATTGCTTGGCTTAAGGTCGCGATGAATGATGGACGGTTCCTGGCTGTGAAGATAATTTAGAGCATCTGCAATTTGCACTGCCCAGCGCAGCACTTCTTTTTCAGACAGGAAAGTTTCGTTGCGGCGTGCTTCCTGCATGCGTTCGCGCAGATCTTTGCCCGGTACATAATCCATTACCAGATAGTCGCGCGGACCTTCGGAGAAGAAATCTGAAACCTTGGGCAAGTTAGGATGATCGAGGCGCGCGAGAACAGAAGCTTCACGAAAGAATTGTTCGCGAGCCTGCTCAAAAATATGGGAGGGGAGAGCCTGATTGTGCTCAACTTCCTTGAGCGCGCATAATCTACCTTCCAGACGCATATCTTCTGCAAGATAAATACTGCCCGTACCGCCTTGCCCGATCTGTTCACGGATCGTATAGCGGTCACGCAGGATCTCCCCATTCTTTAACGATTGGGGCAAATCTTCTCCTAATGTCTTACGCATACAAGTGGTCTCTGTGCTTTGTCCACCCGAAAAATTAAATAGTTATTTCTTTTTCGGGCAGGGTCTCAATAAGTGATGTTTTCGGCGTGTATCACTTTTGGATAAAATATTAAGACCATAAAGGTTTAACGTTGCTATGCACAGAATGGCGTTTTTCTGCTATATTATAAACGTCTTTAATATTTATAGAGTGCTGTGAAATAATCAATTTCAATTCCTATAACAGTGGAAAATCATCTATTTATGAAATTGAGATTTTTTGCTAAAATTTGTTAAAGCAGTGTTTGAGGCAATCCTATGGATCATGATGAAGAATTTCCCATTCTCGTTGCTCAAGATGGCCCGCTAAAAGGACAGCGCTGGGCGTTGAGTCATACGTTAATGGTTGGGCGTGACCCCACCTGCGAAATCACTGTACTAGATCGGCAAGTCTCACGCTTCCATGCCCGCATTACACCGACCGCAGAAGGTGTAACAATAGAAGACCTCGGTAGTAAAAATGGGACGAATCATAATGGAGTGGAGTTGACCGCGCCGGTTATGCTGCAGGATGGTGACTTGCTCGGAATCGCCCTTGCTCAACAATTTTTATTCCTCACATCAGATGCTACCATGCCGCTTGTTGAAGGCGGATTGCGTTCTGGCCGATTACTAATAGACCAAAAATCCAGGCAAGTCTGGGTCAATCAACAACAAGTGACACCACCTTTATCTGCACAGCAATTCAAGCTCTTGTGGAAGTTATACGAAAATCAAGGTCAGGTAATTACCCGCGGCGATCTTGTATCCATTGTATGGGGCGAAGAGCAAACTGCCGGTGTTTCAGATCAGGCATTGGATGCGCTGATCCGCCGTTTACGTGATAGACTTGCCGCGCTTAACCCGGGTCATCAATTTATAGATACTGTGCGTGGTCATGGCATACGATTGGATAACCCGCCTGTTGGCGAATAAAACTTATGGATGTTAATTCAGAAAAACTTCTTGCTCATGTTATTCGCAGCACACGCATAGCCGCTCTCGGCACCTTGCGTGATGAAGCTGCTCATCTGTCCATGGTTCCGTTTGTGACCGTGGATGATTTTTCAGATTTCTATATTCACGACAGCCGTATTGCCCAGCATACAATGGACATGCAAAAAGATAAACGGGTCTCGTTGCTTATTGCAGAAACCGATGATGGCCGCGACGACCCGCAAACACTTGCACGTGTATCTATTCGTGGTTCTGCCGTACTTATGGAAAATGGCGAGCCAGGCTACACTCTCGTCAAGAATTTATATATTGAACGTTTTCCTGAGTCTGTACCATTATTTAAACTTGAAGATTTTGGTTTATGGCGTATCAAGCCAAAAGGTGGGAGATTTATTGCCAATCTCGTAAAAGCATATAACATTACGCCAGAAACACTTCAAAAAGTTTCACAACGATAATTTTAGAATCCAGAAGCTTGCTTCTGGATTTTTCATTAAACAAGGACACATATGCATTCATTAAAATTACTCGCTGTTTTTGCGCATCCAGATGATGAATCAATGGGCATGGGCGGGACGCTGGCAAAGTATTCTGCCGAAGGAGTGGATACACATCTAATCTGCGCTTCACGTGGAGAGAGAGGCTGGTTCGGCCCCGAGGAGCAGAATCCAGGTCCGGAAAGACTCGGTCAAATCCGCACCCAGGAATTGGAGAATGCTGTAAAAGAACTCGGCATGAAAGGACTCTACTTCCTTGATTACATTGATGGCGATGTTGACCAAGCCGACCACGCCGATGCTATCAGTAAAATCGTTACACATATCCGAGGAATCAAGCCGCAAGTAATTGTGACTTTTCCTCCTGACGGAAATTATGGACATCCCGATCACATCGCCATTGGACAGTTTACGTCTGCCGCCATCGTCTGTGCCGCGGATTCAACTTATCAAGATGTAGAGAACCTTCCAGCACATAGAGTCTCAAAATTCTATTACATGGTTGATGGCGAAAACTTCATCAATTTAGTCGCACCTTTCATGGGCGATATGACCTTTCCAGTGGGCGACCAGATTCGCAGTGAGATTCCCTGGAAAGAATGGATGGTCACTACGCGTATTGACATGGCTGAATATTGCAGTGCTGCATGGAAAGCAATTCAATGCCATCAGAGTCAGCTAGTTACATTGGGCGCATTGGCTGAAATGCCCGAAGAATCTGCCGCGTCTGTACTTGCCATGCAAGGCACCTTCTATAAAGTTTTTAGCATGGTAAACTCTGGCAGAAAAATTGAAACAGACTTTTTTGAAGGATTGAGAGAGTAATGTCATTGCGAGGGCAGTGTTCTTCTGCCCGAAGCAATCTCCTCATCGCCTAAGGTTGCTTCGGGCAAAAACAAGAACGCCCTCGCAACGACATTTATTTTAAGGAGAATCAAAAATGAATCTTTATCAATGGGTTGCCTGGCTGCATGTCTTATTTGCTTTTCTATTTTTCTTTGTTCATGGTGTTTCCATGGCAACGGCTGTTTTTCTTCCTAGAGAAAAGGATGTGAAGCGACTGTCCATGCTGCTTGACCTGCCCAGCATTACCATTATTCCAATGGCAATCAGTTTGCTTGGGCTCCTCGTCACCAGCATTTACATGGGAGCTTCAGCAGGGTGGTGGAAAACAGGCTGGTGGGGATTATCCGTCGTGCTCTTTTTCGCCATGATCGCGTGGATGACATGGTATGGGCGTACTTATTACAGCCCAATTCGAAAAGAACTAGGCTTGCATTATATGACTGGTATGGGTAACCACAATGCACCAGATGAAAATAAAGTAGTGAATATGGATGAAGTAGAAAAATTGATCGCCAAAACCAATCCGAGGTTGATGATATGGGTGGGGCTTGGAGTTACTGCTATCTTATTGTTCTTAATGAGATTCAAGCCTTTTTAGGAAACTAATTTCATCGTATTATGGAGGGTTTGTAATGAATATAAAATTGGCACTACAAAGATTTCTCTATGTCTATCTTGCAATTTCGTTAGTTTCTTGTAGAACCATTCCCCAAGAGCAACCGAGCACTATTACGGTTTCAACAACGACTTTGCCAACCAGTACATCTATACCTGAAACTTCAACTGTGGTGCCCACAGAAACTCTGCTTGTTTCTTCGCCGACGCCAATGTTATTAGGGCTACAGCCCTCTATATTAGTTTCAGGCCTTATAGATCATGTACAGGGAACAGGAAATTTAGATCCAATTTACACTTTGGAATCAATTCCTGATGTTCCTACGCCAGGAATTTACGGTATTCGCCTCGAAGATGATGCTGGTCAAGAAATAGCTTTTTATAGTTTTGATGTAGGGTTTAGTTATGATCCATCTGGTTTTGGCGGATTTGTATTGGTTCTTCCATCGAATAGCAACACAACTCGCATTGTTCTACTCAAAGATGGAGTTGAAATGGATTCGCGCTCCGCTTCAAAAAATGTCCCAGTGGTGAAAGTCATTTCTCCAGATGGTGGTGAAAATTTGAGTGACTCGCCTGTGACTATAAGTTGGTCGGCAGTTGATGCAGATAATGACTCATTGGAATATGTTGTGCAATATAGTGTTGATGGCGGAAAGCAATGGCAAACACTAACTGTTGGATACCCTGGCACTACACTTGATCTTGATCTAAGTTTTGTTTCAAATACTGACATAGGTTTGATCAGAGTTTTCGCCAGTGATGGTTTTCATACTTCACAAGATCAATCCGATGCAGTTTTCAGTGTTACAACTGAAAAAGAAATATATGTAGATATATTTGACGATGACGGAGTCTATTCTGGTGATCAGACCATTGTCTTGGAAGGCGAGGCTTACACAGATATGGGCAATATGACGGAATTTTCACTTGCGTGGAGTTCAGACATCGATGGCTTTTTAGGTGAAGGAGAAGATCTTGCGATCAATGCTTCGGAACTAAGCGAAGGGACTCATGTCATCACATTAACTGCTCAGAATGAAAATGATCAGACAGGGACAGCTTCAATTACGATTCAGATATATCGAGAATTCTCAAGTTTGTCGATTGACGAAGAACCCTTGAGTTTTGTCGCGCAACAAGGTGACATCAAAACGCTTTATCAAATTCTTTCCATTTGGCATCTGGGGGGTCATTCATTGACATGGTCTGCGACAGCTGATCAAAGTTGGATCATGTTAGGTTCAACAAATGGCAGCACACCAACAGAGATTGCCGTCTCTGCAAACCCAACAGGTCTATCGGCTGGAACGTATACAGGTACAATCACGGTTACTTCAAATGCAGAAGGCGTTAATACGCAGACTTTGTCTGTAACTCTTCAAATAAAAAAATAGCTTCACAAAAATAAAATTGATTATATGATGAGTTTCAAGCCTTTTTAATTGGGAAATTCCAAATCAATGCAGATATTCAAAGAAAAAAATTCGCCATTTAGATCCTGTTTAGTTATATGCCTATTCTTTGTATTAGGCTTCGCCCTGCTAAACCAAATTCTTTATTGGAAATTATGTACTGAAAAAGATCATAATATTCCTCCCAACACTGAAATTCTTGTCTCTGCCTGCAAGCGCCCATCTGCAATTGGTGTGCCCGGTGGAGAAACACTGTTCGTGCGTGAGGGACGAACCGGTAAGATGTACCTGCTGGATTTACGTACTGGGGAAAAGAGAGCTGTTCCGAATGACCCGCTTTTGCTTGATCATGGAGTATTTCTAACTTCAGAACTGGTTTGGCTGGAAGGCAGTTATAGCCAACCTGATACCTCAGGTTATAGAACTCATTATATTTTGGATTTGACCACTGGCCAACGTTTCGAATTGCTTGATTTGACCCTGCTTCCACGTCTGGATGGTCAAAAGTTTGACACTAAATATTATTCTTATTTTACAGGAGCTGAACAGGTTTTCATCCATCACTCGGAAAATACTCTGATTACTCTGTCCTCCGATTTCCGGCAGCGTCCTGAAGATAATGTAATTTTTTCTCAGATTTCCCTGGGCTCAGTGAGTTTAAGCGCCAAGAATGGTGAACTGCTAGTGCAACTGATGAAAGACTTAGGGGTGGATTATGAGATCGTGGATTTTTCGCTCCGGTATTCAGATGTCGCTTCACCAACAGGCAAGTATTTCGTCCGTAGTGACGGTATATATCTTTCGGAAACAAGCATGCCGGTTGTGACTCGAGATATGGGATATTATTTTCGAGGTTGGTATTACGATGAAAGTGGAGTGGTATTCCAAGAGGGAGCAGGGTATCTGTTTAATTTTCTGGAGTCTCAAGGGTCCTATCGTATCCCAAGTCCTCTTCTCAAACTAAATCTGCCTGAGTAATGACACATATTTTTAGCCATGATTCAAATTAGCAGCTGACGTTACAATCTTTAAGAAGTGACAGTCACCTCTCGGTGACTGTCACTTATGGTTCATATTTCATGCCATATTCTTTTTCATCACCCGTTTCAACGCGATCTTGTAAACCTCGCTGAGTTTTTCAGCCATCACTTTAGCTTCGGGGTTATCAGGTTGCGATTCCAGTTGGGCCACCAGTCCACTTAGGGCATCCACTATTGAGCCGTTTGAGCAATTCGGACAATTTCTTTGGCGATGCCCTCTGGTGAAAGAATAAAATCTATACACCCGCTTGCTATTGCGCTCTCGGGCATATCTGGCTGCTGGGCTGTTTCGGGCTTCTGTGCGATGGTAATGCCGCCCGTTTCTTTTATCCCGCACAGCGCTTCTGCCCCATCACCGTCATAACCAGAGACGATGATAGCGATAAGTTTGCCGTCCCAATGCTCTGTTAGGGAACGCAGAAAGACTGTAATCACATCGGGCCATCCCCTGGGCTTTGATATGGGCTTTAGGCGAAACTCTCCATCAAGAACGTGCAAATCTCGCCCTTCTGGGATGATGAACACATGGTTGGGCTGGATATCTAATTTTTCCGTAATCAGCTCCACCGGCATCTCTGTATGATAAGGAAGGATTTCGTGGAGAAAAGTGGCGACGTTTCGTACGTGATTGACAATGACGATGGCAACACCCATATCGGCAGGCAAATGCTCTAATAAGCGGGTATAGGCGTCGAGACCGCCAGCCGAACCACCCACGCAAATGATTGGAAAAGTTTTCGTCACATTTTTGGTTTTCATTGACTTTTACTCCATTAACTTCGTTGCGGCAACTCGTATACTCATTTATCAATCGCCCGATCTGCGGACTGATCTCGCGCTTGACCATCTGCTGTTCCTACAGTGTGCGTGGACTTTGCCTCTGCAACGTCAGCATGCGCTCCACTAATGAGACCACCTTGTCCTGCTTCGCTTTTTCGGCTAGGCATAGGTTGGTTTTCCCCGTGCCTGATTATAAACTTAAAAGATACAGTCACCTTAAAGATGACTGTATCTTGATTTATCCCATATTTTTCTTCATCACACGCTTCAACGCGATCTTATAAATCTCGCTGAGTTTTTCGCTCATAGCTTTAGCTTCGAGGTTGGCATCACCTTGCGCTTCCATTTGTGCAACTAGTCCACTCAGAGTATCTACAAATTGCTGGTTGATCATTGCGTCATTTTCATCCAGCATCTTTTCCATCGCAGCTTCGTCAGGAGCTTGAAGCAGCGCTTCAATGAAAGCCACTTCAGGCGGAGGGGCGCTGGCTTCCTGCAACACTTGCACCATCTTCTGCAGTTTGCCCATACGTGTGTAATCATTCTTTTCAGAAGCCTGTTTCAACAGCTGATTGACCACATCTGCGGCATCCTGTGAAAACCCTTCAATATTCTCGCGAGTGGCCTTCTCTACATCTTCCTGCCCAAGAATGGACTCAACAAAATCCTGTGCTTGTTTAAATCGTGCTTCAAGTTGTTTATCCACTTCCGCTACAAACCCTAGTACTTTCTCACGAATGGATTCGAGTCTTGTCTTCTCGTCGCCATTTGCTTTCTCAATTTTTTCGGTCAAATTTTGGAAGAAGACATAATCCATGCCGCCACGGGCCAGCGAAACATAAGCGCGGATGCGGGCATCGTTTTTCGCTTCGAGAACGAAGTCGAGTAGCTTCTCGCGTGTCAGGCTTTGCCCCGCTTCTTGCAGAACCTTTGTAGCTGCTTCCACTTCTCCGACAGATTCTTTTAGCTGACGGCCAAATTCGGTCTCTTCTAATAGTTGTTTCTGTATTTCGATCAACGCGCGCGCAATAGGCTCTTGTCCGCTTTGCATGGCGTTCTGTGCAATACGACTGAATAAGCCAAAGAATTGTTCGTCGATGATCTTTTCATTTTGTTTGATCATCTCCAGGCGCACATCCGCTTTGGAAGTTTGCATCAAGCGTTCAATGAATTGCACACGTTCCTGCTGTGTCTTGATCATCTCTGATGAAATGCCGTCTTTATTTAAGATGGTCTCCATCATGGATTCATAAGTGAAGTTCGCTGTCGGGTTTAATAAATACCCTTTTCGTTTTTCAGCAGGTAAACGCTCCATCACTTGTTTGATCAACGGCCCCATTAGTTTTTCCTGTTCATTGACAGGTAATCCCAATTCAGGTGGAAAAAAAGTGAGCAGCAATTCCTTTTCATTATCATGATACACAATAGGAGTTGCGAGGCGGCCGTCATATCCACAATGCGGACAGCGCGCATGATTGGATTGTCCACTTAATAAGCGCTGCTTGGATGCGGGGTCATGGGTCACGTCGAAAAGCTGCTCAACATTGGCAGCGATCATTTGTCTACAGCGAGGGCAAGAGATTTGAGTTTGAGGCATTTATGATTTCCGATTTCTGATTTTGGATTTGTGGTCTCGACAACTGCACTGGCGTGCCGTCGCAAGTGTACGCCCCACACCTGCCCTGGCGTGCTGTGCCAGAGAAGAGCAGGAGCGCGGCTACTCGACCACCAAACTACCTAACTAAAAAACTATCCAACTAATTTTTCCAACCGATCAATATAACCTTCCATCACAGCAAAGGTTTCTTCAACGGCTTGAGGAGTGGTCAAGTCAACACCACCGCGTTTGAGTACATTTAATGAATAGTCTGAATTACCAGCTTTGAGGAAGCCAAGATAATCTTCCACTGAATTCGGTTCGCCACGCAGTATTCTATTGGATAATGCATGTGCACCAGAGATGCCGGTTGCATAAGCATAGACATAATAATCTGCAAAGAGATGCGGGAAGGTGGCCCAGGTCATGCCGACGCGCTCGCGGTCCATGTCAAAGTTAGGACCAAATCCCTCGGCGAACAGATCAGCCATCAGGTCAACCATTGAATCGGCGGTCAACGGTTCGCCGCGTTCAGTCCGTTCGTGAGTCTCCAATTCAAAGCGTGCGAGAGTCGGCATCTGGAAGAAGTATCTAAAGAAGTTACTTCCAACGGCTTCGAGGATCATTTCGATCTGGAAATTCTTATCTTTCACTGTATCAAGCAAATGTGCACGTACCATGGCCTGATTGAAATTAGAAGCGACCTCTGCCACGAATAATGAATAATCAGTATTGGTGAAAGGCTGATGTTTGTTTGTGAAATAAGTATGCATGGAGTGGCCGAGTTCATGTGCAAGTGTGCTCATGCTTACCATTTCATCTGTGTAGCTCATCAAGATGAAAGGAAATACGCCAGGCGCGCCCGATGAAAATGCACCATGAGTTTTTCCTTGATTTGGATATAGATCCACCCAACGATCTACTAAGCAGGCTTGGCGGACGGTATCTACATATTCCTTGCCAAGCGGTGCAAGACCATCACAGATCATTTCCACTGCTTTGTCGTATGGGATCTTTACTTTCTTTTTCGTAATCGGAGCCCAAATATCATAATAAGCAAGTTTCTTCAAGCCAAGAGCTTTACGGCGAATTTCAAAATAACGATGCCAAACAGGCAGATTCTTTTTGAATGTGTCGATAAGGTTATGAAAAACACTTGTGGGGATATTGAGATCATATAATGACGCAGCCAATGTAGTTTCATGTTTGCGGGCACGCATGAGAAATACATTTGTCTTGATATTGTGTTCAAGATTGCTGGCAAGTGTATTTTTGTGTTCTACATATTTATCCATGTAGGTGTTGTAGGCAGCCTTGCGAGCCTTACGATCTGCAAGTCCCATCAATTGGGTATCATAGTTGCCTTGCGTTACATCCAATGATTTTCCAGTGCTGTCTTTTATGGATTTGAATTTGAAATCGGCATTGGTCAACATGCTTGTGGAATTATAAAAGCCACCTAGCGGTTCGCTGACCATTCCAAGAATTTCCTCCACTTCAGCCGAGCGGACGTGCTCTTGCTTACGAAACAAGTCTTCAAAACTATGTTTATAGACGGAGAGCTTTTCTTCCTGTTGAACGAACTCATCCAGTTTGGCTTTGCCCACTTCCAGTAACTCAGGCTGAAAAAAGGAAATGGTGGAAAGCACCTGACCGAACATACCGCTCGCTTTGCCGCGCATCCCCGCTGCTTTTTGATTGGTAGTATCTGTAGAGTATAAAAAGTTTGCGTACATATTTGATACATACGCCCGAGAGAGCAGGCTTTCAAAAGCTTCTAATGCTTCAAGCAAAGTTGCAGCGCTTTCGCCTAAACGTCCTTGAAATTTTTTAACCGAGGAAACATCTTCAACGATTTTGTCTGTTTCTTTTTCCCAAGCTTCGTCGTTCGGGAAAACGCTTTCGGCATTCCATGTATATTTTTTATCTATCTTATTGCGTGGGGGGATTGAGCTGGCCATAAGTCCATCCTTAATTAATTTGTTTATTTACTGATTTTACCATTCACTTGTTTGGGATGCAGTTGCACTGCATCCTGTGCGCAGTTCAACTGCGGACGAACCTTATTAACGCGGAAGGGAGAAACAGATCCTCGCACCGGAGTCAGGTTTCGCTGAGTTTGTCGAAGCGTCCGCCCAGATTCGTCCGCCGTGCGCTTCAACGAGTGCACGCGCCAGGTAGAGTCCCAATCCCGCACCTTTTGTCTGCTTCACCGCATTCGTAGAACGATAAAAGCGATCAAAAATATGCGGCAGGTCTTTGGCTTCGATGCCAGTGCCTTCATCGCTCACGCACACAATGACTTGTTCGGGACGCACTGTTCCGCTGATTTTAATTTCACCCTTGCTTGCATACTTTAATGAATTCGATACAAGATTCGACAATACCTGCTCCAAACGATTTTCATCACCAAGGATGACAGGGAAGTTTGCAGGAAAATCTGTGACGATGTGATGTTTGGGAGATTGCACCGCAAAACGCTCGCTCACTCTTAACGCAAGGCTTGGTACGGCAACATCGGCTTGATTCAAGCTGAGGCCGCCTGCTTGCAGCCGCGAAGCATCGAGCAAGTCATCGATCATCTTGGACAAACGATCTGCCTCTTCTTCGATGACAGCCAACGAATCGCTTATGGTCGCTTTATCCCATTTTGCGTCGTTGCGCCGCAAAGTGGATGCATAGCCTTTGATCAATGCAACAGGTGTACGCAGTTCATGACTCACAATGGAAATGAAAGTCGCCTTGAGTTGATCGGCCGTACGAAAATGTGTAATGTCACGCACGCTGACGATAACATTGCGTAATTTATTTTCACTTGATAATAAAGGCGCGTACGTAATTCCAACAGGGAGGTGGGGAGGCAGTGGGCGCTCCATGTCACCTTCCACATAAAGCGTAGCATTAGGCGTCAGCGGCCATCCGCTTTCAACAGACTCTTCAAGAGTTTTCCCCTGTGGCTCTTTTTTCCATTGAATGATCGCATTATGTTTTTTACCTACAATCTCATCGCGTGCAAGACCGTAAAGTTTCTCAAAAGCTGGATTGCATCGTTCAATGACCTGTTCTGTATCAAGGATCAGTATTCCATCAGCGGCAGAGTCTAGTAACGCATCAAGACGTTGTTTTTCATAGGATACCTGCCCATAAAGCTGTGCGTTAAAGACCGCAATCGCCGCCTGGTCAGCAAAGGATTGCAGAAGTACACGGTCATTCGGTGTGAAGAGGTCAGCATAATTGCGGAAGATAAAGATCACACCGATAACTTGTCCATGGGCGGCGAGGGGTAATCCAGTCCCATTGAGCAAACCGGTGCTGGCTGTGTATGTCAATTCTTTTAACATGCGATTCAGTTCACGGACATCCAATTCACGTACAACCTCTTCTGCAAGCAAAGGAGTGAGGTAGCTTAGGAATGCAGGCGCAATATTATGAGCAGCAGAGACACTCCAGGCATCGGGTTGTTTCAGCGCGATCAAGCCAGCTTGTCCTGCCAGCATTTCAATGGAGACGCGTAAAATGCGCGCCAGCAGTTTCTCAAGATCCAATTCTTGAGTGAGCATGCGCGAAATTTCGAGCAAGTAATCTCGTTGGCGAACACGAAAGTCGGGGAGCATGTTGGAAGTCAGCATATTTAATGGGAAAGATCGTGAGCTATTTTATCACCGGGCGTGTTAGATGAAAGTTGGAGCTGTGTTAACGAAAATGTTTCATGGTTAATACGTTTTTGTGCACCTTGCTAACGAATTGCCGCTTGTTGACAATTGCCCCGAATGCTCATACAATACATCCACCTTTCAGTTTTGAAAGGTGGATGTAGGCCCTGTCTTAGCAGCAGTTTTTTATCCTTTGGCGCCGGACATCGATTTGTGAAGGTGCTTTTGAAAAGGAAATTATTTACAATGAAAAAAACTGCTTTTTTGCGTAGTATACAAGCGTGCTTTAGTATAGTACTTTTATTGGTATTGTTATCGTCTTCTTTTACTCCTGTATATGCCATATCTATTCCAGCGGAAATTAACAAACAATTTACACCAATATTTATCGACGCTGGGGGTGTCTCTCGTCTTCGCGTTTCAATCTTTAACCCAAACACATTTCCATTGACGAACGCTAGTTGGACCGATAACCTCATCAGTCAACAACCTGGCTTGTCTATTGCAAATCCAGCGAACATTACTACGAATAACTGTGGAGTCGGAAGTAATGTCTCTGGCATACCTGGTAGCACTACATTATCACTGACTAATGCTATTGTACCTGCCCAAGTTGGTGCTACACCTGGGGAATGTTATGTAGAGGTAAATGTTACATCCACAACGCCAGACAACCTTGTTAATACCATCCCTGCCAATCATTTACAAGCTACAGGTAATGATGGTGGTACGGTTGTAAATATCACCAACACTAGGCCGGCAAGTGCAACCCTCACCGTTACTGAAGTTTTACCTCCTTCGCTAAGTAAAGGCTTTGCGCCGAATACCATATCCATGGGGAATGTCAGTACGTTGAGCATTACGATCAACAATAACGATGTGGATACAAACCTGACCGGAACTTCATTCACTGATACACTACCTGCTAATGTTGTTCTTGCTAATCCTGTTTCCCCCACATTGACCAATTGTGGAGGTGCAGCCTCAATAGCTGCAACGGTTGGAGGCAATACAATCGCGTTAACCAACGCAACGGTTACACCCAACCAAAACTGTGTTGTTACAGTAAATGTCACTTCGGCTGTACAGGGTGTTTATGTTAATACCATTCCGGCTGGTCCCGCTGGTCCAGGTTCGATCAGAACTGATCAAGGGGTTACAAATGCCGCGCCAGCCAGAGCTACCCTGAATGTCCAACCTATTAATGTTACAAAACAATTTAATGCTACATCTTTTCAGGCCGGTGGAACCAGTACTTTAACGATCACACTTCAAAACCCGACGGCATCTACTTATACCGGTGTGAGTTTATCGGATACGTTACCCACCACTCCCAACACCAATCTGGTTTATGTTCCTGGATCTTCCACTACTACGTGTCTTCCTAATGGAACAACTTCCAATACCAGTACAACTGTTAGCTTAGTTGGCGGCACAATCCCACCAAATTCTACTTGTACGATCACTGTCAACGTCACTACACCTGGTGGTGCACCGCCTGCAACATATACGAATATCATTCCGCCTCGTGCAGTTTCTATTACCAGCCATCCAACTGCAACAAATGAGACTCAAGCAACAGCGGATGTTAGCGTGTATGCAGTTGGGACAGGAATGGCAGGAAGTGCTAAATCATTTTCAGATGATCTTTTTAATCCAGGTGAGAGTACAAGGTTGAGAATCGATCTCTTCGCCCCGGCAGACACGAACTTAACGGATTTTTCAATGATCGATAACCTTCCGCCAGGTGTCACTGTTAGTAACTCCACCCCCGCAGCTATAAGTGGCTGTGGGATAGCACCACCCCGTGTGTTAACTGCTACAACTGGATCTACTTCCATCTCTCTCACAGGTGGAACTATTCTGGCCGGATCTCTATGTCGGATCGATGTTTGGGTCACCAGCAATACACCAGGTACAGTTACCAATACCATTACTCCTGCCAATATCTCGAACAATGAAAATCGCGACCCTGTGGGTAATCTGACTGATACTTTGACAGTATACTCAAGGGAGAATCTTTCGATTAGCAAAGCCTTCTATCCGCCTACTGTTAGCCCGAACGGTTTATCTGTATTGACTATCACACTACAAAATACATATCCGTCTCCACTTGTTAATACATCAATGACCGATCCTTTGCCAGGTTCAGTAACTGATGGTATTGTAGTTGCTCCTATTCCAGATGCCAGTACTACATGTGCAGGCGGAAGTATTACTGCGGTTCCTGGATCACAAACAATCACCATGACCGGCGGTACTGTTCCAGCTCAGGTTGGAGCTGTACCAGGAATTTGCACTATTACGGTCACAGTTCAGGGCAAAGATGGCGATGCTACTCCTAATAACCGTGTGAATACAATTCCAGCCATGAATGTTTCAGGCACGGTTCAAAGTACTGGGGTGACGATAAATTCTAGAAATCAAGCCCAAGACGTATTAAGAACTGAGCGGCTATCAATTGGTATAGTAAAGGGTTTTAGTCCAACACTTGTTTATGGCGGAGCATCCTCTACCATGAGCGTACAATTGATAAATCCGAATAACGCGGTGCTGACTGGTATCGCTTTTACCGATAATATGTCACTATTGTTGCCCGGAATAATAATTGCTAATCCTGCCAATTTCAACGTGGGCACCTGTAGCGGTGTACTAACTGGAAACCCTGGCGATACTTCCTTCTCCTTTAGTGGTGGCACTTTGCCAGCCAATACAAACTGCGTGTTGACTCTTAGTGTCGTTATGAATATCAACGGAAATCGTGACAACTTGATACCAGCGGGCGCAGTCACTACTTTTAATGGAGCTACCAATCCAACCAGGACCATAGCATCCTTAACCAACCTCCCGGGTGCAAATGTTAGCAAGGCTTTTACTCAAGATCCGATTCCTGTCGGTGGTACCTCAACTTTGATCATTACCATTGATAACACATCAACCATTCCGCTAACCGGAATGGGGTTAGCTGATACGCTACCTGGAGCTCTTCCCGCAGGTTTGGAGATTGCAAATCCAGCAGGGAGCAGCACCACCTGTGGTGCCGGGGCGCAAGTTACTGCTACTCCTGGCCTTCAAGACATCGTGATGACGGGTGGTTCTCTCGCAGCCAATTCATCTTGCACGATCTCTGTAAATGTGACCAGTACTGTGCCTGGAAGTTACGTTAACACGATTCCTCCAAACAGTCTCAGTAATAATGAAAGCGCATCAAATTCTGCACCTGCAACTGCCACATTGCGGGTAAATGTAAATGGCAATCCAAGCGGTCTGACAAAAATTGTTTCTGCTACTAATCAAGCGTTTACCACCAGCACGGGCGTTCCACCAAGTGTTATAGAAAATGTTGCCATTGGTGAGATCGTTACTTATCAAGTGAGTGTGGTTATTCCGCCTGGTACATATACCAATGCGACTCTTGTTGATACGATGGAGCGAGGTCTTGCGTTTGTTGCATGCGATGCTATACCTCCTCAGCCAGGCTTAACAACTAGTGTAGCTGGTGGCTTCAATGCAATTTGTGCCACCCCGACAGTGGATAATGCCGGAGGTGTCCCACTACCTGCCTCCTCCGCAGATATAGATCGCCGAGTCACTTATAACTTTGGGACATTAACCAATGCCGGCCCCGCTGATGCAACGGTAACTGTGACTTATCGTGCAATGGTTCTTGATATTCCTGCAAATGTTGATGGAGTGTCCCTGAATAACAGTGCTACCTGGACATCATCAGCTGGAAATATTCCACCTGTACAAACGACAGTGAGTATTATTGAGCCGGATATGACCATAGCAAAGTCCGCGAACGTAAATTTTATTGCTAACGGCTCAACAGCAACATTTACTCTGATAGTTAACCATACTGCTGTAAGTAACACAGACGCCTTTGATGTAGTGGTGACTGACGTATTACCAACAACTGTGGATTTTGTGGCAGGCTCACTTGATTGTGATGATGGGCAACAAGATCCTAATGTTAGCTGCACCTATGACCCATTAACCCGAACGATTAGGGCTGAGTGGAGCGCATTCACACTATTACCAGCTGGAGACCAGGGCATTATCCGATTTGATGTTCTTGGAAATGCTACCATCCCCGTTGGTGGTAGCGTAACCAATGTTGCAAACGTTGAATGGACCAGTATCCCTGGCCCGCAAACTACCCCACAATCCTTCTCAAATCCTCCGAATCCATTTGCGACGGAAAGATTTTACGACCCGGCTGACCCAGCTCCTCTATATAATGTCAGTTCGTCATTGGTGCTTACACCTCTTGGTGCTGGTGGTGGAGGTGGCGGAGCAGGCGCTGGTGGCAATGGGAACAACAATAATGCTGATCCAGCTACTGTTGCCGTTGGCGGATTCCTCATCCCTGTGACAGGTTTTGCGCCTGATACTATAACTAAATTAGATATTGCTTCACGCCCGGCTTACAACTCAACAAATCTCACTATTGAGATTCCAGTGCTTAAGGTGAAAACTTCAATCGTTGGTGTGCAGTTAAAGAAAGGCAATTGGGATGTGTCCTCGCTGCAGAATCAAGCTGGATGGTTGAATGGAACCGCTTATCCTACATGGGAAGGCAATAGCGTACTCACAGGTCATGCCGTCAATATAAATGGTAAGGCCGGAGTATTTTCCAGCCTGAAATATTTGAATGCTGGCGAGTACATATTTGTTTATGATGCGGGTTATCGTTATACTTATAAAGTTGTATCTAATAAACATGTACAGCCTAATGACATTACAGTGTTGCAGCATGAAGAAAAAGCATACATCACTTTGATTACGTGTGATATCTACGACGAAAAGGCAGGAACATACTTAAGCCGTGTTGCAGTTCGCGCGGTGCTTGTGGATATTCAGGAAATAAAATAATTTCTACATGTTAAACAAAAATGCCCTTCTTGCAAGAAGGGCATTTTTGTTTAATGAAGTTTTATCTTTTAAACTAATTCTTTCTCAGCCATCGTCAACGCTTCTTCGAATATGCTTAACCCTTCATCCATTTCACTTTTGCTCATGGAGAGTGGCGGGGCAATGCGAATGACACTTTTGCCGCAGGAAAGCATCAATAGGCCACGCTCATATCCAAGATTCACAATTCGTTCTGTGAGATGATGCGCGGGTTTCTTGGTTTCGCGGTCCCTTACAAATTCCACGCCGATCATTAATCCTTTGCCACGCACTTCCCCTATGCTGGGGTGACGAGCCTTGATTTCTTCAAGCGCATCCATTGCATATGCTCCGATTTCCGCTGCATTCTGCATGAATCCATTTTCAATTAGATCAATTGTCGCCAGCGAAGCCGCGCACGAAATGGGATTTCCGCCGTACGTGTTACCGTGTGTGCCGATCTCCCAATCCATTACAGATTTGCGCGCAATGCACGCTCCGAGCGGCATGCCTGAAGCAATGCCTTTTGCAGATGTAATCATATCGGGTTCAACACCGAAGTGCTCAATAGCCCACCATTTGCCGGTGCGCCCCATGCCGCATTGAACTTCGTCAAGGATCATTAGGATGCCATGTTTGTTACATAACTTTCGCAACGCGGGGTAAAAACCATCAGGCGGGACGATATATCCGCCCTCCCCTTGGATGGTCTCAACCAATATGCCCGCTACTTCCTTTGGCGGCAAGATCTGACTAAGGATTTCTTCTTCAATGTAACGAACCGCTGCTTCGCCATAGTCTTCGCCTTTTTGTCTTTCCAACACAGGCCGATACGGGTTTGGAAATGGCGCATGTGTCACGCCATTCATCAGCGGATAAAAGCCGCCGTGGTATTTTGCCTTGCTCGCTGTAAATGTCACCGCGCCCATTGTGCGTCCGTGGAAAGCGCCTGTGAAGCCGATGAAGTTTGTGCGCTTGGTATGATAACGGGCCAGCTTGATCGCGGTTTCGACAGCCTCAGTTCCTGAATTTGTCATGAAAGAAAGAGCGTCTTCTTCAAACGGTGCGATTTCGTCCAATTTTTCTGCGAGACGAATCCAGTTTTCGTGATAAAAATCTGATGAAATATGAATAAATTTTTCAGCCTGTTCTTGAATTGCCTTTACTACTTTTGGATGTGAGTATCCCGTTGATACTACTGCAATGCCACCCATAAAGTCCAAAAAACGATTACCGTCCACATCCCACACTTCACTGCCTTTGCCATGATCCATTACAAAAGGATAGCCACGTGGATACGATGGTGAAATCACCTTGCTATCCCGTTCGATCATTGACCTGGCTTTTGGGCCGGGCAAGTTAGATTTTGCCATACATTCTCCTTATAAAAAACATTATTACATTGTGGCTGTGATGATTTTTAAATTAAGTTTATATTTGTAATTTCAATTCAGCCAGCGCACGCGCACCAAGTAGCCCTGCGTCATCACCTAATTCTGCTTTTGTGATCACCAACCCCTCTAAATAGCGTGGATGAATAACGCGTTCCTTCAAACTTGTTTCAAAAGGGTCAAATAATAATGAGCCGCTTTGCGACACCCCTCCGCCAAAAATTACAATGGATGGATCGAATGCATGTAGGAAATTTGCTACGCCAATGCCTAGATATTTTCCCGCAATTGCATAAGCCTCAATGGATAATGCATCACCTTTTTTTGCTGCTTCAGAAATCGTATGCGCGGAAAGTTTCGCGTGAGCGTTCAGATGAAGAATCGAATCGCGTCCCGCTCGAAGCTGCTCAGTCACGAACCGCTCGATCCCAGTCCCAGAAGAATAGGACTCAAGATGTCCTTGTTGCCCACAACCGCAAAGCGGACCATCCGCCTGCACAGTGATATGTCCAAGTTCAGCTGCCAGGCCATGGTATCCCTGCAAGAGGCGATCTTCAATGATAACGCCGCCTCCCACGCCCGTGCTCACAGTCAAATACAAAATATTGCGATGTTCACGTCCTGCCCCAAATTTCCATTCTGCCAGCCCTGCAAGATTTGCGTCATTATCTAAATAGGAGGGAATACCAAAATGTTGTGTCAGTTTTGCGGTGATCGGGAAATCGCGCCATTCCTTAATATTAGGCGGACTCATAATTACACCCGCATGCGGATCCAACGGCCCTGGGGAAGAGACGCCGATCGCATGTACTGTTTCATTCTTCGGCCAAATATCCTCAAGCAACTTGATCAGGCGGCCAAATGTATCTGGCTCATCTGCTTTAGTTTCGACACGTTTTTGGGTAAAAGGCTGGATTTGGTTTTGTTTGTATGCGGCGGCACGTAACTGAGTCCCGCCAATGTCGACTGCAACGATTGTACGCATGTGCGCCATTATACCGTATGCATCTTTTGAAGATGGGAAAGTTGCATATCCCGGGTTTTGTTGACGGTATTTGACTCATCTCTTCATCCCTGCTATCATCTTTTTTATGAGAAATAATTTCCTCACACCTCTTTGGCAAACTTTGCGTGACATTCCGCGCTGGTTAGGGCCCGGGTTAGGTATCAGACGTTGGTTCCTTTTCTTACTGAGTGGTATTACATTGTTGGGACTGGGACTTGGTGTGATACTTATTGATATGTATCACGATAATAGCGCAGGCTCACCATTGCATATTTTCCTTGCCTTTGTATCTTTGAGTTTCATGCCGCGTGCTTTAAGGGCGGTAATTTTTGGAGGATTGGGTGTCGGACTTGTCGTTTACGGCATTGTGCAGCTTAATCGTTCTTTGTTGAGTCCGTTTATTCGCCCCGGCTCCGATATATTTGACCAGCTTGCAAATTTTCGCCGCCGTGATCGTGGACCTCGCATTGTCGGTATCGGGGGGGGGCATGGGCTTGCTACTTTACTTCGCGGATTAAAAACACATAGCCGTAATCTGACAGCTGTTGTTACTGTTGCAGATGATGGAGGCTCGTCAGGCCGTTTACGCGAAAGGTTTGGTATTCTTCCGCCCGGCGACATTCGTAACTGCCTTGCTGCGCTCTCTAATGAAGAAGCTTTGCTTACTCAACTTTTTCAATATCGTTTTAGTGGCTCACCCGATCTGGAAGGCCATTCATTTGGAAATCTCTTTATTACCGCATTAGCTGATATTACAGGCAGTTTTGAAGATGCTGTCGTTGAGTCCAGCCGTGTGCTTTCGGTAAATGGCCGCGTGCTTCCGGCTACTTTACATGATGTTAAATTAGTTGCCAGTGTGGGCGTGCCGGATATTGAGAACGAAGTGCGTGTGAAAGGAGAGAGCAGAATTCCTGAAATGGCTGGTCAAGTCCGCCATGTGTGGTTGGAGCCGGATGATGCCCCCGCCTTTCCGCCAGTTATAAAATCCATTCTAAATGCTGATGTGATCGTGGTAGGCCCGGGCAGTTTGTATACAAGTATTTTGCCTAATTTGCTGGTGCAAGATTTGCTGGCTGCCATACGTACCAGCCGTGCCATGAAAATTTTTGTGAGCAATCTTGTCACACAGGCCGGTGAAACGGATACATATACCTGCTACGACCATGTCAGCGGGTTGGAAAAACATGTTGGTGAAGGCTTGTTCGATGTTATTTTGTGTAATAACAATTATGAAGGTGATATCAATTTATCATCTGAATGGGTGCGCACAGATGATAAGACGTTATCCGACCCTCGCTCATACTGCGCTGACCTTGTAGATAATGAACATCCGCGACGACATGATTCAATTAAGCTGGCACGCGCTATTATGGATGTTTTCTATCAAAGAACGGCACCGTGGCATAAGGTGGATCTCTCAAGGTGAAAAAATATCTCTTGTACAGAATCTGTTTTGAATTAGGCGTGAAGCGTTTTGTTGCCAGGATCATCTAAAAATCGGGCAGCAATAAAATTCACAAATCATGCAACTAGAAGTAAAATTGATTGATAATAAGAATAGATATGCAAATTTAATTGGAGGATTTTTTATATGTCAGTAAAAATTGGTATTAACGGATTTGGCCGTATTGGCCGCCTTGTTTTTCGAACTCTTAAGGCTCGTCACCCAAAAGATATAGAAGTTGTAGCGATCAATGATCTGTTTGACCCTGCAACGAATGCGCATTTGCTTAAGTATGATTCGACGTACGGTCGCTTCGACGGAAGTGTTGATGTAAAAGATGGCAACCTAGTGATTGATGGCAAAACTGTAAAAGTTACTGCCGAAAAAGAGCCTGGCGCGATCAAATGGAAAGATATGGGTGTAGACCTCGTCATCGAATCCACGGGCTTCTTTACTGATGCTACTAAAGCCAAAGCACATATCGAATCAGGTGGCGCGAAAAAAGTTATTATTTCTGCACCTGCCAAGAATGAAGATATTACGATTGTGCTTGGTGTAAATGATGACAAGTATGATGCTTCCAAACATCATATTGTTTCGAATGCCTCCTGCACAACGAATGGTCTTGCTCCTGTAGCAAAAGTGCTCAATGATAAATTTGGCATTGACAGAGGGTTGCTGACTACTGTCCACGCGTATACAAACTCACAGAAATTGCAGGACCTCGGAGCAAAAGATTTACGTGATGCACGTGCCGCTGCACAAAATATTGTGCCTTCTCCAACGGGCGCAGCCAAAGCTGTTGGGCTAGTTATTCCTGAACTTCAGGGCAAGTTTGGCGGCATGGCTTTCCGCGTTCCCACGCCTACCGTCTCTGTGGTTGATTTCACCGCTATCTTAAATAAAGAGGCCAGTGCAGAAGAAATTCGCGCTGCCATGTTGGAATATGCCAACGGCTCAATGCAAGGTATTTTGGATGTTACCGATGAACCGCTTGTGTCTACTGATTTCCGTGGCACCACTTTCTCAAGTATCTTCAGTTCCATAGATACAATTGTTCTTGGCAATCTCGTCAAAGTTGTGGCCTGGTACGATAATGAATGGGGCTATGCCTGCCGCACCGCAGACCTCACAGCCAAGATGGCAAAATCTCTATAATAATTTTGTAGGTCACGCTTAAGCGTGACCTACTTTATTTTAGGTTAATTATGAATAAAAAAACTGTCAAAGATATTGATATAAAAAATAAACGCGTGCTTATGCGTGTGGACTTTAACGTTCCTATGGAAAACGGCAAAGTGACAGACGACAAACGCATCCGAGCTGCACTTCCAACGATTAAATATGTTTTGGAACAAAGTGCTTCTTTAATTTTGATGAGTCATCTGGGGAGACCTAGATCCGCTTCAGACTCCGAGTTTAGCCTGCGTGCAGCTTCGGAAGTTTTATCTTCGCTGTTAGAGGTTCCTGTCAAGATGGCACCTGATTGTGTCGGCTCTGAAGTGGAAAAGATGGCAAAGGAATTAAAAGCAGGCGAAGTTTTGATGCTTGAAAATACCCGTTTCCATGCTGGCGAAGAAAAAAACGATCTAGAACTCGCCAAACAAATGGCTTCTCTTGGCGATGTTTATGTCAATGATGCGTTTGGATCTGCTCACCGCGCACACTCATCTACAGAAGGCATTGCGCGTTTTCTACCAGCAGTCTCTGGTTTTTTGATGGAACAGGAGCTTGAATATCTGGGACGTGCCGTTGCTCACCCTGAGCACCCTTATATTGCCATTCTTGGTGGCGCAAAGATCAGTGACAAGATTCTAGTCGTTGAAACTTTATTATCCAAATGCGATAAGTTAATTATTGGTGGCGGCATGGCCAATACTTTCCTCGCTGCACAAGGACTTAATATGCAGGATAGTTTGGTGGAAGAGTCTTCGCTTGAAACTGCGAAATCCATTCTTGAAAAATCTAGCGAAAAATTGATTCTCCCCGTTGACGCTATTATTGCAGACAAATTTGACGCAGAAGCCAACACTCAAACAGTTGATGTAGATAAAATTCCTGCTGGCTGGCGTATGCTCGATGTAGGGCCGAAGACTCTGGAGCTGTATAAATCTGCCTTGAACGGAGTCAAGCTTGTAGTTTGGAATGGACCTGTCGGTGTTTTTGAAATGGCCAAGTTTGCCGAGGGAACATTTGCTCTCGCGCACATGTTGGCAGAGTCAAATGCAACTACTGTCATTGGCGGTGGTGACTCAGCGAGCGCGGTCAAGAAAGCGGGCGTTGCAAAACAAATGACGCACGTTTCTACAGGTGGAGGAGCATCACTTGAATTCCTTGAAGGAAAAGAATTGCCCGGCGTGGCGGCCTTACTGGATAAATAAAGGGTATAAGGGATGGACTTGTCCATCCCTATATCAAACTAACAGTGGGAATTGTGAATATTCAAGATTATCTCAAGTCATACTTAATTCTATGAATATAGCGATAATTTAACTGGTAACTATTGTTATTGTTCTGTGTTGATATTGATATGGTTTCTTGATATTGGGCAATTCGTTACAGGAAAATCATGAAAAATCAAACTTCCGATAGAAGACCGATTTCAGCACGGAATAGTCAATACTCTCAACGTATTTCCACATTTCTAGCGCAACATGGAGTTGCACCAAACGTTATTTCTATTGCCAGTGTGGTTTTTGCTTTGGGAGCAGGGTTAAGTCTTCTTGCAACATCCAGTACTTTTTCACATCGTATTTGGTGGATACTGACCGCTGTGCTTATCGTACTGCGATTATTGGCGAACATGTTTGATGGTATGGTTGCCGTGGAAACCGGTAAAGCATCTCCTACGGGAGAATTGTTCAATGAAGTCCCAGATCGGATATCTGATGTAGTCATATTTGTATGCGCTGGATTCGCTGCTGGTAGTTCGCTGCATTTGGGTTATATCACTGCTGTATTGTCGCTATTTATTGCCTATGTTCGGGCATTAGGGAACCATATGGGTGTGTCTCAATTATTTATAGGTCCTATGGCAAAGTCACACCGTATGTTTACGTTAGCAGCGCTCTGTATTTACAATGCAATCATGCCTATCACATGGCAGCTCTCATCTTTGTTAACATGGGGATTATTAATAATAAGTATTGGGGGCATCCTCACGATCATTCGACGATTACAGCGTATCGCAAAGGGAATGGCCACATGATTGAGAATGAAATCTTCCTGCTTTATGTGAAATTAATTGGCGGGCTGCTTATTTTTGTTGGATTGCTTTTGATTTTATTGGATAAAGTATTTCACAAAAATGTTTCTTCCGTATGGCGTATTTATCGCGGCTGGCTTGTTATGATTCCCGTTTTTATTATTTTCGTATTTTTTGGCCGATTGGTTTTTATACTTGGCGTGTTGGGGATTTCCATTTTCAGCTTTGCTGAGTTTTCCCGTGCTACACGGTTAAATGCAAACCCCTGGATCACCTATGTGGTCTATCTCGGAATTGTAGCAGTGGCTATTCTTGCCATTATCCGGAATCCAGTTACTGGATACTTTGGCGGGTATGGTATGTTCATGGCTTTGCCAGTTTATGTGATCGGCTTAATTTTGTTTGTGCCTATTTTTCAAAATCGCCATGAGGGACAATTACAAGCCGTCGCATTGGGCATGATGGGATTCATTTATTTTGGCTGGATGCTTGGTCACCTCAGTTTCCTCGCCGATTCAGAATACTCCATCAACTACGTACTATATCTTGTCTTTGCGGTGCAGATCGCAGATATATCAGCTTACAATTTTGGCAAGCTATTTGGGCGGCATAAACTACGTAGCAATATTAGTCCCAATAAAACGACAGAAGGGGCTGTTGGTGCGCTTGTTGTTTCACTTTGTCTTCCCTGGCTGTTTCAATCCACTTTTCCTGAATTTGGCCCATTGCAAATCTTCCTAACTGGATTGATTATGGGAATTGGCAGTCAGCTGGGTGATTTGACTATTAGTTTGATCAAACGAGATTTAGATATTAAAGATATGGGCACATTGATTCCTGGGCATGGTGGAATTCTAGATAGGATTGATAGCTTAATTATTGCAACACCACTATTTTTTCATATGATCCGTTATTTTGGTGCGCTCTACCCATAGAGGACAAATGATTGCTAATTTAATTGCATTTGCTTGGGGTTTTGCCGAGGCTACATTGTTTTTTATTGTCCCGGATGTGGCTCTAAGCGTTATTGCGTTAGAGGGTGTAGATATTGGTTTAGTTGCCTGTCTTTATGCTCTGGCCGGTGCTTTGGTTGGAGGCACGATTATGTATTATTGGGGTCGGGCGGATATTGAAAAGGTAACTCGTGTTTTACGTATGCTTCCTGCCATTCCGTCAAAGGATATTGAGAAGGTGCGGTCAGATTTGCAGAGATCAGGGATTAGCGCCATGTTATTAGGGCCGCTTTCGGGCATTCCTTATAAAATCTATGCTGCTCATGCTCATTTAACTACATCCATTTTTTATTTCATACTTATTAGCATACCAGCCAGAATTATACGTTTTATTCTGATAGCATTTGTAACTCCATATATTATGGATACATTTTTACCTAATGCTGCCTATTCACTTAGAGTTCAGGTAGTATTAATTTTTTGGATATTTTCTTATTCGATTTACTTTATGCTAAAGCGTAAATAACATTATTTCAATTTACAAACAATTTACAGCACGGTAACCGAAAGTAACGACACTCGGCTATAATCGGGGAAAATTACGAGTAAACAAGCGGAGATATGAATGTCCTTCAAGATTGGTGAAAATATTGGTCCTTATCGGATCATCGAGCAGCTGGGTCAGGGGGGCATGGCAACAGTTTATAAAGCCTATCATGCCTCTCTTGATCGCTATGTTGCATTGAAGGTTTTGCATCCTGCATTCCATCAGGATGAAACATTCACAGCTCGTTTTCAACGCGAAGCACGCGTAGTGGCACGTTTGGAACACCCAAATATTGTTCCTGTTTATGATTATTCTGAATATGAAAATAGACCATATCTGGTCATGAAATATATTGAGGGGGATACGCTTAAGGCTCGTCTAAATCAAGGGCCGCTTACAGCCGAAGAGATCGAAGATGTGATCAACTCTGTTGGTTCAGCACTAGGGTTTGCCCACAGACAGGGAATTTTACATCGCGATATCAAGCCTTCGAATGTAATGATCGCGCTTGATGGTATCATGTATCTTGCGGATTTTGGTCTCGCACGAATCGCAGAGGCGGGTGAATCAACGATGTCTTCCGATTCGATTATGGGCACGCCGCAATATATCTCGCCTGAGCAGGCCATGGGTAAGAAAGACCTTGATGCTGGCACGGATATTTATTCCTTTGGCGTCATGCTTTATGAAATGGTAGTGGGGCAGGTTCCATTTAGTGCAGATACTCCTTTCTCTATTATTCATGATCATATATACACACCTCTGCCTTTGCCCACGAAGATCAACCCCGCCGTGCCAGAGACTGTGCAACGTGTTTTGTTGAAAGCGCTTGCCAAAGATCGCTTGGATCGTTATGGATCGGTTGAAGAACTAATGCGTGCCTTCAAGGATGCTTGGTCTGAAGCAGGCGTACCGATGCAGGGCACAACAATTACCATGCGACCTGGCACCTATAGGGGTGATAAAACAGATTCGAAAAGTCAGAAGCCTGTACCTGCCAATGAAACAATAGCAGCTAAACCTTCGGCAGCAAAGAAGCGTTCTCCATTAATATGGATCGGAGTCGGATTAGCAATTTTTCTTTGTTTTGCAGTTGCATTTGCGGCCATCCGAAATAATCGCAATAGAGTATTAACAAGCCCAACTGATGTGGCAACAGTGATTTCAGTTACTGAGGCTTTGCCTACTTTACCTGAATTGCAAAGCAATACCCCAACGGGTCAATCGCCTGAAATTGTTGCAGCTTCCGATTTGGTTGCTCAAAACCCGGGCGATCCTGATGCGCATTTACAGCTTGCGCTGGCTTTTTGGGATTCAAAACAACTTCGTCCAGCAGTAGAGGAATTAACGCAAGCCTCGAATTTAGCTGGTGCAGATAATAAAGAGTTTTTTCTGAAGGCTGCAGAAGAGTTTAAAACGCGTGGGGCGTGGATTCCTACTGCAGGCATGTATTTACGTTTGGTTCCGATCTATAGTGAAGAAAAGAAGCCTGAAGAAATAGAAGATGATTTTCATGAAGCCGTTTATAAAGCTGCTGAACAAAAAGAAATGCCTCTCTTTGTGTTCTTTGAACGTATAGATAACGTGAGTTTGCCGCTTGGTTATATCGTACGTGGGCGATATGCTTTATACAATGGTGAATTAGCCGATGCAGAAAAGCAACTGGCAAATGCTGAAAAAATAAAACCAGATATGTATGAAGTGTTTTTATTAAAAGCGGAGATTGCTGTGAAAGCGGGCCGCCCGGAAGAAGCGAAGAATATTTTATTGTCGCTTTCATCTGATCTCGGCGCGCCTGAATGGATCCGTTTTATGGCTGATAACTATCTTTCAACAATGAAGTAGGAAAAATATGCGAAAACCATTTGTTGCCGGTAATTGGAAAATGAATAAAACCATCGCAGAAGCACGCGATCTCATTACGAAGATGAGCGCGGAATTGCGGGTGATCAGCGATGTGGAAAAGGTTTTATGCCCGCCCTTCATGTCATTGATGGATGCATTCAAGCTGCTCGAAGGTTCGGGCATTGGCCTCGGTGCACAGAACATGCATTGGGAGGAGAAAGGCGCCTTCACTGGTGAGGTTTCTCCCGCAATGGTAAAAGAGTTATGCGGCTATGTCATCCTCGGCCATTCTGAACGGCGCGCTTATTTTGGCGAAACAGATGAGATCGTGAATCGGAAGCTGATCTCCGCCCAATCTATTGATTTGACTCCGATCGTTTGTGTCGGCGAAACGCTGGATCAATACGAATCAAAACTTACCCGTGAAGTTGTTTCTAAACAAACGAGCTTGAGTCTCAGGGACGTATCTCCCACCTTCGCCCCGCGCATTGTCGTCGCCTATGAACCTGTCTGGGCAATTGGAACAGGCAAGGCGTCCAACGGTGAAGAAGCGAATGCAGTTGTGAAAGATGTCATTCGACCTGCACTTGCCGAGTTATTTGGAAATGAAACGTCGCAGGCTATCCGTGTTTTATACGGTGGCTCTGTTACTTCATCCAATGCTACCGAATTCTTCGGTCAGCCTGATATTGATGGCGCACTCGTTGGGGGAGCCAGTTTGAAAATAGATGAATTTGCTGCCATTACAAAAGCTGCTGCACAATAAATTATAAAAGATAGATATAGACGATGACCATGTAGATGGTCTTGTAGTCCATTCCCATGTTTACATCCTTCTCTGGACTATTCTGGTTTTTCTTAATGCTTCTGCCGCTGGTATTTCTCCAGCGGTTTTTGCATCGTGAGATACAGGCAGTTATATTGATCGTCACACGCAATCGGCAATTGACCATCGGTCTGTTCTCGGTATTGTTTTTTCCTGGCGTATTCCTGCATGAGTTGAGTCATTTTCTCATGGCAAAGTTGTT
Source organism: Anaerolineales bacterium (assembly GCA_014379595.1). GTDB lineage: Bacteria > Chloroflexota > Anaerolineae > Anaerolineales > Villigracilaceae > Villigracilis. The sequence continues at coordinate 41,638 of JACMLM010000051.1, read as the reverse complement.
GGGTGTTCGCACAGGAAAATTTTCGCTTTTTCCAACTTCACTGCCCGATGGGCGCTTACAAATGGGATTTGTAGAAACTGAAACAGCAGATGTATTTCGCGACTCTTTGATCGGACTTGCACCGTTGATCATGGGTTCATTATTTATTGCATATGCTGCATTGAATCGTTTGGAATTCGCTATATTGTTGGATATGTTGGAAAGCGGCCAGATCGATTTATTTTGGATGGGATTGAAATTATTACCGCAGGTGAAGGATTTTTATCTGTGGTTTTATCTTGCTTTTGCAGTTTCCAGTACTATGATGCCTTCTGAGTCAGACCGCCATGCTTGGCTTCCACTTGGGGTATGGGCTGCAGGTTTGTTCGCTTTGGCGCTCTTTACTGGTGCAGGCACATGGATGCTGAATAACCTTGCTCCAGTATTAAGTGATTTCCTGGGTGCAGTAGCTACTTTATTTGGCTTAAGTGTTGCTTTGCATATTATCTTAATATTGCCCACTTTACTTCTTCATCGTGTAGCTTCAAGAGTTACAGGGGTGGATGTAAAGCGATAGACCTTTTGACTGTCAACCAAGCTCATCAGCTGTTGGAGGTTCAAACCAACTTAACCACAAGTCAAGCTGATCTTTTCTGACAGCAAATGTTCCCGCAGGTAAATTCTCATTGCGCTTTGATAACCTAGTCCATAATTCATCACGACTAACATCTAGAAATCGCAATTCAACGTGAGCACCCAGCTCTTCTGCTTGTGACCTATAGCTTGCACGCTCATCTCGCGACCAAAACCCATTTTCCAATATTACATTGATGCCAAGGATAAGAGCGCGTTTAGCGACCTTCCACTGCACGGACTCAACTGGTGTACGAAGGCGGTCAAGTTCCACAGTATCTGTGGAGTCTGTGAGAAGCGGCGCGATCCATTCATCAGGGCATAATCTCAACGCTGGGAGTGAATGCTCAAGTTGCTTCGCAAGCGTGGTCTTGCCTGAGCCGGGCAAGCCGCAAATTAGAAAGAGCGTAGCCATACATATCCTTTCTATTTTTTATATTTATTGGCTTCAATCTTTTCATAAATATCTTTTTACTTGATTGCAATACTCCGGGTACTCCGTCCCGTAATGCGTCTTTAAATAGTCTTCTTCGCGTAGCACTTGACGATGGAAAAGCCATACAGCTGCGACAAGATAGATCAGAAGTATCCAATTTGAGAATATCAGGAACTGGCCAAGCAGGATAAACGCAAATGCCACATAAATGGGATTACGACTAAAAGCAAATATACCAGTGGTTATGAGTTTGTCAGGTTGATCTTTATCTATACCAATACGAAAACTTTGACCAAAAGAAATCAGACTCCACAATAAGATCGATAGACCAGCCAGGCAGAAAAATACTCCAATCCAGCGGATTGTCTCAGAGTGGAAGAATTCTTGCGTGCTTACGGCAGGAAAATTAAATGCGGCGGCAAACACGTTATAGAAATAGAAAAAAGCGAACGGGGGAATCAAGAAATCTGTCTTGTCTATTTTCCCGAACTTCATCGCTTCTATTCCTTTGCTTTTCATTAACCACACTCGGGTTATTACCATTCCAATCATTAGTAGGATTGTCAGTGCTCCGAAATACCTTGTCAAGAGAATCCTCCATTTAGAATCAGGCTGTTTGTATCTGCTGCTGCGTCCGTGCGTGTGCACTCCTTACTTACTGAATTGCCTCAAGGTAGAACTTTGCTGAGAAATTCAAGCATTACATTATTGAATTGATCGGGCCTTTGCAGCGGTGCGAAGTGACCGACATCAGGAAGATAGATAAACTCTGCATTAGGAATGTTGTGAGCGAGATATTCGGCGTGCTCACGCTTAATGAATTCATCATACTCGCTATGGACAATCGCCACTGGCACGCTGATCTGAGCCAGATCATTCGCCGAATAATTGGGTTGCGTTTTTTGCATGAGTCCGACTGCATCGGAAAACTCATCGAATTGGTCTGGGGTGACCGATAGCTGTGCGTAGTCCTTCTTGTGTCGGCCTATACATCGTCCGAGAATTGGGGTGAATTCAAACTCCTTTGTTCCACTCGGGTCCATGTTACATGCAAAGAAAAACACGCCTGCAACTCGTGTAGGCGTGTTTGAAGCAAGTATCAATGCTGTGCATGCGCCATCACTCCAGCCTACCATGGCTGCTTTTTCAAGATTTAATGCATCCATCACGGCTGAAACGTCGGATGCCATCAACTCATACGTGTAGGGTTGGGTGTCGCGCGTGCTACGACCGTGGCCACGGCTATCTATCAAAATGGCACGGTAGCCGCTCCTCACCAGCTCGGGCACTTGATAACCCCAATTGCCACTATGGCCGAGTCCGCCATGAAGCAGAATCACGGGCGAACCGACACCATACGTTGCGTACCAGATACGGGCACCGTTGTTTTCGACGGTGCCTTGGTCACTTGTGATTGGCAAAGGTACAGCACCCTCCGCTTCAAACTTGCTGAGATCATCATCGTAGGATTTCATTTTGATACCTCCTTTTCCAGCTTTCGCCGTTTTAAGTCTTCTGCGCCGATCGCCGCAGCAGCTATATTCATCTTAGAGCCGGCGAAGCGGATGAGATGCATGTCATAGAGAAGCGACTTCAAGGCTTCTCATATCCTGTTGCTCGAAGCTGCAATTCATATTGTCTCGGATCCATAGTAAAGAACAACCCGCCCTCTCGCTCCGAGTGAGATGGGATGTATTCAAAAGTTGTGTCGCTAGTTTCGATAATCTCCGTTACAGTTGTTATTACAACTTTCAGCTCAATTGATCTAGTGCTTTTTCAAGCTTTGTAAATGTACTTCTCCAACCTTCTTCATAATTATGAGCCGAGTTCTGATCAATGTTCTGATGCTCAAAAAGCATTAGAGTTCCATCTTTTTCTATTTCAAAATTCACAGACACCAATTCCATGATGGCAGGTCGATCTTCCCAACCCCACGTAAAAACCAGCATCTTATTTAATTCGATCTCTTTATATTTTCCCTTACAAGTGAATTCGGCTCCATCTGAATTTGCAAATGTCACTCTAAAGAAGCCATCAACACTTACATCAAGGTTGGCATCTAAAACTTTTCCATTTGGATCAGAGCCAAACCACAATTTTACTGCTGAAGGATCTGTCCAAGCTTGCCAAAGCTTTGAAGGAGATTGTGTATAAAACCATGAAATTTGTACTGAACTATTTAATTGCTTTTGCACTTGCTGCCTCCTGTTAAATTTACAGCCTTCTAGAAATCCAAATTGCAAATTCAGTTGATTTTTTAATGATGAAGAAAACTGGTTTATATATTAATGAGTGACTGCCGTTACTCTGGCCAAATTCTTGATGTAATTCTTTGTCAGCGATAATACTTGAGACAGCTGCATGAACTTCAAGGTCATGCTCCTTTAAAAAATTTAATTGCCATTCAAGATGATATAAAACTGTAGTTTCAACAGCATCAGTGCAAACCCAGATCGCATTGTGGCCAATAATAGCAGTGGCCAACCCCATAGCAAAGCCGCCGACTGCCCACAAATTGATTACACTAAAAGGATGCATTGAGCGAGTAATTAGTAGATTATTGAACGTTTTATAGTGCTCTTCTTCGTGCGAAAGCATTACTTCTAATTTTGAAACGATGTCTTTGTAAAAAAGGCGAGCGATTAGAAGCTGTGCGGAGTAAATATTAATGGCTCCGTATTCTCCTGCATGATCAAGCTTAAGAATGCGCTCAATTTCTTTCATGAATTGACAATGTCTTGCTACGACTTCGGGCGACTTACTTCCCAACGGGTGAGGACATTGCCTGAGCCTTCCCATGTGCGGGTTTCGATCAGCTTGAGTGACACTGGTGGGCGACCTTCAAATATCGGTATGCCTGTGCCTCCGATCAATGGAAAAAACGTAAGGTGCAGTTCGTCTACCAGATCATGAACCAAAAGGTCGTTCCAGAGCAGGCGGCTCAAGATCACGAGGATATCTTTACCGGATTGCTCTTTGAGCGCGGCGATCTCTTTGTATGCATCTGCTCGTTTGATGATGCGCGTGTTTTCCCAGGGTGCCAATTCTGCTGTGGTCAGATTATCTGAAATAACGATCTTCTCGATGGACTTGAATAGCTCTGCAGTTTCACGTCTGATATCGGTGGCATTAGGGTTGTTGGGTACACTCGTCCAATACTCTTTGTTACCTAAAAAAGCATTACGGCTCAAGAGTAGGAAATCGGCTGAACGCACCCGTTCAACATTATAGAAATCGAAGCTATCATCACCATGATAGTCTTCGTGATAGTAGTCATATAGTGAGTTGATGCTTTTGTCCTTGCCTTCGTAAAAGCCATCCAATGTGACAAAGTTGCTGACAATGAGTTTGCGCATGAGGCTATTACTCCTTAATGGCTATTCTTTTGGAAGTTTCAGTGATGCCTGCCCAAATGCGTATCGCCAGCCAGATTGGGTACGGACATAAACGTCACTAAACCAAAGTTTATGCTCAAAAGGCTTTCCATTTTCTGTACCTTTAGATCGGAGCAAAGCAGTAATAATAGCAGTGTCACCCCAGATTCGTACAGTTTGTTTCGAATCATCCTGATATTCATATATTACATCTTTATTTTTTGCTGACGTAAGAAGTTCATCTCTTGTGATAACTGTTCCATCTCCGAGCGCTAATATAAAATCGTCGGCTAAAATGCGGCCCATTGTTTCAACATCATTATTTTCAACGGCAAGTTGATATTCAGTATCAAGCGCTGCCACAATGGATTTATCCTGTTCTATAGAGTCTTTCATTTTTATAAATTCTCCTTTATGAATATGATGTCTTTAGCTATTTAGGGATAAAACCTTATAGTTGCGGGGCTTGCAGTCCGTGTATGCCGAGTGTCAAAGAGACTTCGCCTCCATGATGCAGGTCATGTTCCAACACATGCCATATCACCCAACTTCGCGAGGTTACGTGGCTGTCGCGCCACTCTGGGTCATCGTGGGGAAAAGTGTGTGCCAGATCAGCGGGAGTCCAGCGATTAAGACGATCCTGCATAAACTGCCATGATGCATCCAAGCCTGCGACCAATTCAGCGGCACTGCGCTCAGGCTGAGGTAGATCCGGATCATCCCACGACCTGAGTGGGTCAATCTGCGGGTCATTTTCATCCATGTAGTTGTTGAACCACCCTACTCGCGTCGCGATGATGTGAGCGACATTCTCTCCCAATGGGCGTAGATTCGGCGCAGCACACAATCGAAGCTGGTCGGCGGTGAGCGGTGCGATCGCCTCCTTAATTTGATCCTGATAGCGCTTCCACTCACTGTAGAAAACCTGGGGCAGGGTCATATCCTGATGTACATCGATTTTGTCCATTGTGTTCCTCCTTGTGCAAGTTTCGTCTAAGAACGATGAAATAAAGACATTTTTATTTTAGAACACAAATTCTATTTCGTCAATTATGAAACAGCAGCGATGTCCATCTTTCGTCGCAGCTGCTCATGCTTGTTCCCTTTTTTTTCTCGTTTTAGCCTGCTCGAATTTCTCTTAATACTTTTGCATCATCGGATTTAACACCCTGCCTCCTGAAGGATTTGCATAAAGAGTGGACATCCCTTTCGAGGAAAGTATCTGCATTTGGGTTATTCTTAAATTCGATCACCTGAGGAAAATCAATGACGACCGCTTTTTCATTGTGCCAAAGAATATTAAAAGTGGAATAATCGCCGTGCACTCTGCCTGACTGTACAATCAACTTGAGATTCTGAACGGATTGGCTGAATGCTTCCTCCGCTTCATCCTGCTCCAGTTTAAGATCAGAGATGCGCGGTGCTGGATCTCCATTTTCCTCTCCGATAAATTCCATGATCAACGAAATTCCGTAGACGGCAATTGCTTTCGGTACATTGACACCGTGCGCATAAAGATGTTTCATCTGCCTAAACTCTTCTTGCACCCATAGTATCTGATGCGCATCGAGGCCCGCCTTGCTTCCCTGGTCTATTGCCTTTTCTATCCTTGAATCACCAATAAACCTGCCTTCTCTATATGATCCATCACGCTTGAATGACCGCACGCGCAGATCGGTATATATTTTTACCGCAACTAATCCATCTGAATTTTTACCCAGGAAAACCGAAGCCTCTTTTCCCGTTTTAATGCCGCAAATCAACTCGTCAAGAAAGCGCATTTTGGAGAGCGCATTTAGATCTGAGTTCTCAAATTTTGAATTGGGGTCTGCATCGTTTTCAGTGCGGGAAACGAGCTGCGTAACCGTTTGTTTGCCTTTCAACTTATGCTTTTTGCTTTTGAACTTGACGAAATTTTGTACTTCCAAGTCTTCTACATCCAAATTGTTTAAAACAATTTTCATTATTTATTTTCCTGTATAAATCTCCTGCGGACGAAGTGCCGAATAATCGGCAAATAAAATCGCAGGGTTGCGCGCCCTGCGATGATGAAAGAATCAAAAACCGCAGGGTGAGCCACGCCTGCGGTTTGCATGAGTTAAAGGAAACGAATCAGATCGTTGCTAAAATTCACCTGTGAGAGGCGCGCTCAGAATGACATTTTGGGGGAAGTTAATGGTTGCCATATTTTTCGTGCCTCCTTTTCTTATTTTGGAACAGTGTTTCTATTTTATATGAGAGAATAATATGTGTCAAGAAATTTTGGTGGAGCCTCGGATATGAAATCCTATTGAAGTATTAAGCTCGGACAAACCTTACCCATCTAGCTTGTTGGTCGAATTCTGTCACCATCCAACCATTGTTGAGCCAGGCCGTGCGGTGACTTTGAATCTTGGGTTGGACATTTGTCCACCAGGTTTTTAGTTTGGTCGCCGATGCGGGCAAAGGCGCTCCCAGAATCTCCTCAACTTGGTCAAAAGTTAGCTCGATCTGTTCTGGGGTAGTTGGTTGCTTGCGAAACCATTCCTCCAAGGGTAAATACTTGTTAAACTCGGGTTGCTTGGCCATGGGTGTTTTCTCCAAAATAGTATTGAGTCTGCTGCTGGAATGAATGGCCGACTCAAACGAATTATTTTATAAACGAACTTCGAGTCGCACAGTGATCGTATCGCCTTCGTCAAGCTTTTCTGCTTTTCGGACGCTCACTTTGATAGGCACAATATAAAGGTCATTTTTGGGCCATAAAGAGGTCTTCCACTCAGTTTTCCCAATTTGAACAGTGACGGGAATCATTCCCCAGCCATATGTCACTAATCCTGATATATCTTTTATGTCGCGGCTCTGCTTCGCTGGAACCGTAACGAAGTAAAATGGGGCAGGGCCACGCCAGTACCAGATTTTGTCTTTGATTTCGAAATTCATAGTTACAGTATATTGTAATTTTGTTGGGCTGCTTAAGTTCGAGCTATCTTATTTAGCAATTTCCCAGATGTGCCCTCCAGGATCCATGAAGCTAGCTGTACGAATACCCCAAGGTCGATCCATTGGACCATTCAGTAGTTTTACTCCACGATTGACTAACGTGGCACACATCGCATCTACGTCATCAACCATGATTGTGAACACATGGCGGGCTCCAGACTCGCGATTCGCTACATTGGCGGGTTCGATAAGTTCATTGGCTTCTGTAATCTTTAACAAATTGACCAAGGTGCCACCAAATTTGAATACAACTGAAGCGGTATCTTCAAAATCTATTGGGAGCCCAAAAACATTCTGGTAAAACTCTTTAGCCTGGTCAAGATTCTCAGTAAATAGGGTAATTGCGAATATTCCCTTGGCCCAAGTATTAGTTTTGGTAGATGTTTCCGTAATCTCAGTCATAGATCATCTCCTAATGGTAGATTTGCAAAGGTGATCAATTGCAGGTTCGTGAATTTCCTGCACCATATTATTTTAGAATATATGTTCTAAAATGTCAATCGCGGTATTGATAGGCGAACGGAAGCAGCCTAACGATTTACGTTTTGGCCCAAAGGCTAAAACGTTTTCTATACATCGCGTAAAGTGTTAAGTTCATTATTCCTGTTCTTGGCGAGTGATTCCGTTCAGAAAATCCCCCATTAAAAGAAAACTCATTGAAATTAAAAAAATGCATAGTGAAGGAATGATCAGCATTAATGGGTTATGGTTCAACGCTGAGCGGCCAGAGAAAAACATTCCACCCCAACTAACAACAGTGAATTCGCCGCCGTCAACCGTGCGGGTTACCCCAATGCCTATATATCCGAGTACTGCTTCAAGCAGGATGACCACAGGAATATTGTTAATGATCCAGACCAGTGTCAAATGGAGTATGTTAGGCAAAATATGATGAGTAATGATTCGCCGGGGAGTTACACCAATGCTTACCGCCGCTTCCACGAATAATTGAGATTTGAGCTGCAATACACTGATACGGATCAGGCGTGCCAGGCTCACCCAACTGACTGCTGCAAAACCTATGACCAATGTAAACAATCCATGCGACCAGGTTGGGGTTAGCAAGCCACGAAAAATAAGTACGAGTATGACCAAAAACATGATATTGGGTAAAGAATTAACGATATCGGTAAAGAACATGATTACTGCATCAACTTGTCTGTCTGCATAGCCCGTTATCAACCCAACTAACATGCCAATCAATGCTGATATGGGAACAGCTGTTAGTGCCAGAAAAAGAGCGGTTCGTGTTCCATAAAGCAGACGGCTGAGAATATCACGACCGAATTGATCAGTACCAAGTACAAACTCTTGCATTCCAACAGGGGACTTATTCTGAACCCATATGGGAGGTAGATTAGAATTGCCAATACTCATTTCATATGGATCATGTGGGGCAATAAAGGGAGTCAAAATAGATATCAGTATGAAAGTTAAGATTACGATCAGGCTGAACCAAACTGTTTTGTTGTGCAAAGCTCGTTTCCATCGCAACAGCTTCATTAAGGAGCACCTTGCTGCTTGGATAAACGGATGCGAGGATCAACCAGTTCACACAGAAACTCCGTCAAAATATTGATAAGCAAGATACCACTTGCATAAATCAAGGTCAAACCCATGATCATTGGATAATCCAACTTTAGTACAGCTTCCCAGAATCCCCGACCAAACCCGGGAAATGCATACAGGTTTTCCACAATTAATAATCCTGTGAACATCTCCATAAAAGTTTGCCCTAGAAAAGTGATGATCGGAGCCAGCATATTGGGTATTTGGTGTATGAGCATAATACGCGTTTCTGCCAGCCCTTTTCCGCGAGCGGTGCGGATGTAATCTTCATTCAAAATATTTATTAAGGAGGCGCGCGTCACTCTGGCAAAGTTAGCCATCGGCATTGCCGCTAGCACAATAGCAGGGATAATCCAATTGATTGGGTCATTCCAATCTGGTATGACTTTTAGAATCTTTAGCCATGAGGCAAATACTATGATCGCCAACAGACCGAGTACAAAGTTAGGAATGGAGGTCAATGCTGTCAGTCCAATTGAGATAGTTCGGCTTAATACTGAACCAGGTTTCGTCGCGCTCCAAATCCCCAATGGGAGTCCGACCCCAATAACTATCAATGAACTAAATAGAACAAGACGAATGGAGTACCCGAAGCGACTCTCCCAAAAAGTTAATCCTGATGGAGCCCTAAAAATAACATCCTGTACGCTTCGCCCATGCTGGGAAATGGATGGGCCAAGATTGCCGCATATTGCGCCGCAGAATAAATTTCCATCTTCATTGAAGTCACCAATAAAGTAGCGCGTAAATTGACGCCATAAAGGCAGGTCTAATCCGAAATGATGGTTAAGCATATCGATAACGGATGTATTAGTAACTATTCCCATCATCAGGCGTTGCTCGCTTGAAAAATTCTCCCAGGGATTGCCATCAATGGCGTGTATTAATAGAAATACGATCAGTGTCACGCCGACTAGAATAGCGACCGCACGCAGGATTTTCGTAAGAAGAAAGCGAAATATTGTTTTCAATATATTTAGTATCTTTATCAAACGCTATCAAGTAGATTGATGATTTGCATTCTGATCATTACTCATTCTTTTTATTTCGTCTTGTGTATCTCCGAACAGCAATATTATAGGCTTCAGCAAGCAAAACGCGGATTCTCTCAAACGTCGCTTCGCTTGGCGAAAGCACACATATGAAATTTTGTTGTGCATAATCGGGATGGGGCATGATCACATCTAGAACGGTGAAATCATAGCTGCTGACATCAATTTTTGCCGTACCGAACAGAGATTGGAAAGTCTGTTTACTGACGCCAATATTCAGCCTAAATACTCCTGGACGGTTTAGGTGGGAGATACTCTCATATTCATTATCTGATGATGCGATAGTTGCGAAGGGGAGCATGTGATCGTCCCGATAGAAAAAGAAAGTGTATCCGAAGTTTGTAGTTGTTTGGATTTCTGGAAAAGTTTGACTGATGTAATTTGCGATTGATGATTCGTTCATAAGAGAAATCCTAGTGCTAATGGCTTGGATTGGACGTGGTTGCTTCTCAACAAACACTTCATTCTCCTATGCGTCATGGTGGCACATAAGCATGTTCGTTTATAAACGTTTCAATTTCAACACGAGTATACACGTAGTCGTCAGGCTTGGCATTCTCTTCAAGGGAGACACCCAAATTCCAAATAGTGTCTCCGTTAAGCGAGATGGTCGCGGTCTGCACCGAGGGATTCGCAAACACCGTCAATAGGATCTGCCTGCTAGCAGCCTCAAGCACGGCGCCCCCTATTCCAAAATACTCACCCTGCAGGACCACGTCTGCGTGACCATTGCGAAAATTAACATTGTCAATTTCCAGATCACTGCCGATCCAAATATTTCTGCTATCGTTTAGAACGATTCTGAGTGCTGTCTTAAGGTTAGCAACTGTGTCAGAGGTATAGGTTTCGTCAGAGTATGTTGGCGCAAGGAGATGAACCGCAAGTACAGTTCCTTCCGGGATGGGATTTTCCGCGGATAGCACAAAGTAGTAATAAACGATCCGCTCTGACAAAGGTATGGAAGGGTCTGTGAAAACCAGCGGCGTTGATGACGGTCCCAACGCAGTAGAAGAAATAGGTATTGGTGTTGTAGGAAAAAATATCGTGGGAAGAGGAAGAGGCGTGTTCGTAGAAATTCTCTGTGTCTCAGCAAATGCTGTACTGGCGGTGGATATAGCGGTTTCCATCATATCTGCTGAACTTGTCGTGGGAGTTGGTTTGAAGCTGTTACAAGATGCCAGTATTACTACCGCTAAAAATAAAGGAGTTATTGTTCTACCGAAGATTTTCACTTTTCACCTACCTTTGACGTTTTGTGCGGAAACGCCTAACGTTTTGCTCTGCTTGTGAGAAGAAAAACTCGAAGTCAACCTGTCCTTGGCGTCTGTGCGAGCAAGGTGCAATGTAGAAACAACATCGGGAAATCTTGCTTCATATTTCCAAGACCTTGCGGCTCACTCAAGTATTTTCCAGAAAGAATCCTTGCGGATTACCTTTCCCTGAGCGAACTCAAGCAGGTCAACTCCTCGCACTTCCATGCGTTGACCTGATGTAGATGTGCCAGTAAGTATCCATTCTGAGACACCAAGATCACCACAGATCCAGTGCTGGTCGTTCCCATAATGCACATCCGGTATCCCTTCAAATCGTTTTGCTAACCCTGCCCGAACCTCATTCTTCCCGACATATTGATCGCCACGCGGTTTGGCTCCTCTGGGCATGTAAAAGACGCAATCATCTGCGAAATAGTCCATGATTGAGTCCAGGTCGTGGAGGTTGAACGCTTCCAGAAATCCCTTCAACAATTCGACAGTCACTTGCTCAGACATTGGAATCTCCATGTGCGATGCCTACCTGGGGCAGGCGTGGACTCTGCTTGGGAGCAGAAAATGCAAGGTGCGTGGGGTTGCTCACTATCTCCGGTTCATCTGCCAAGACACACCATAATGGTCGTTAACCATCCAAAATTATGGCTGAACCCATAATTGTCAAAAGGCATCAGCGCTTTAAACTCATTCCATTCCCATCATAACATTTTTTAATGTGCATCGTTAATGTATCAACGTATAGAACGCAAAACTTTTGTCCGTGTTTCTATGTTCACAATTCAGAAGGATGGGACGGATGCAATGACGAGCTTTAAGCGGTCGTTTTTAGGTTTGGCAATATATCTGGCAATCGTTCTTATTTTGGGTCAGAAAGATAATGTGGATAGCCCAATCATTAACTTTCCGTCCTATTTTTATTTGACGATCATGGTGGCGCTTCCTGTCACATTTTTACTTCCATCCCTTTCAAAGGTATCTGTGTATGTTCCTATACTGGTGTGGACTGGAATGTACTTTATTCTTTTGCAATCTCTTGATAGAACAAAATCGACTGATTCAACTGATCTTTCAGCAATAGTACTTGAGTTGATCTTTTTGGGGATGGGGGTATGGCTCACACATCAGATGGCAACTCAGGTGCGCTTGGCCGAGTCTTTGTTGGATGCGTTGGCGCTGGAAACTTTTCCATCCCATGTGCCGGATATAGAATCTGAACGCCCGCGCATCAAGTTGGAATTGACCCGTAGTCGGCGATATCAACGCCCTTTGAGTCTCCTGGTGATCAAACTGGATGCAGACGATTACACAACAAAAAAGGTAAAAAGTATTCGCAATGACTTAATGGAGCATTTTACATTTGTTCAAGTGGGGCAAATTATCACAGAGCTCCTTCGTCAAACAGATCTGTTCCTGCGCGATCAACAGGGATGTTATATCATTTTATGTCCGGAGACAAATATGAGCAGTGTTGAATTGTTTGCAACACGTATCTCGCAAGCGATTGAGAATAAAACAGGGCTTCAAGTTCAATACGGCGCGGCTTCCTTCCCGGACGAAGCCCTAACTTTTGAAGATCTTTTGAGAACGGCGCGGACGCGCCTTGCACCACTACCAAATTTTACGAACGATGCGATTTTAAATAAAGTTTTTAAGGATGTAGGATAATATGGGATCACTTCATATTGCTTCTGTAGAAAAAAGAGCATGGATTAAGAATTTTGATCCAGAAAAGCGGATAGTAAAAGGTCCTGCATATATTCTTGCCAAAAGAATATTTGATCTCTTCTTGCTGACGGTCTCCCTGCCTCTCTGGTTGCCTCTGTTGCTTGTAACCAGCTTTTTAATTTGGCTGACGGCACCTGGTGCGCCGGTGATTTTTTTCCAATTGCGCACTGGTAAAAATGGAAAACGTTTTCGTATGTTTAAATTCCGTACCATGGTTCCCAACGCTGAAGAATTAAAGACAAGTTATGCCCATCTAAATGAACTGAAATGGCCTGATTTTAAAATCACAAATGATCCGCGAATCACCTTTATCGGGCGTATTCTCCGCAAGACAAGCTTGGATGAACTTCCCCAGCTTTTAAATGTTCTACTGGGGGACATGAGTCTCGTGGGACCTCGTCCCACATCCTTTAGTGCGGATACATATGAATTGTGGCAAACTGAACGCCTCGATGTCGTTCCGGGAATGACTGGTTTATGGCAAATTGAAGGACGCGGTCGCCTGGAGTTTGATCAGCGTTTGCGCCTTGATATAGCCTATATCGAGCGATCAAGCCTATGGTTGGACATTGTTATTTTGTTTCGTACAATCATTGCTGTCTTTGAACGACGAGGGGCGCATTGATTGTTTCCGGGTAATAACTTTTGATTGAAAAACTTAATTTATATAGCTTTGCGCTTTTCAATGAATTTCAGGCTTATAAATCCTGTATAGATAACTGCAAGAATAATTAATAATAGTAAAGACGTATCTGTGCTCGATTCTGAAAGGAGCGTGAAGATATTTCTTGTCAATTGGTAAGCACCGGCATCTAAATCACCAACTGCCCGTAGTTTCCCATCGGCATCATATGTGGGGAAATCCAATTCCTTGTTGGCGTATTCAACAGCGGGCGAACGGGCGGTCAGGTGGAAATCATAGGGAGGTTTTTGTGCATCTATAAAACCCGTCAAATTTGTTGAGAGGTAATTGCTTGAAAAATAGTCAATGTATTCGTTATGTATGGTCGCCTGTAGGTTGTGGGTGTTTACAACTATATTTCCGTATACACTGATATTTTTTGAATCCAGTTTTTCAGACTCTACCGCAATCCCGGTGCGTTGGCCTGTAAACATCACGACTGTATTAAATCGGATAATGTAATTATCTACGATCCAGTTAAGGGGCGTATCTTTCCACAGTAAGAGACTAATGCCCGGAGACTCTGACCCTACCTCTGTTAAGTGGCATATATTATTCTCTACGATAAGAGTGTTTGATGGACCTTTTAAATTATCGCTGAAGTATCGTATGCAACTTTTGTTAACGTCCCATATTCTGTTGCCGGTGACAATACCAGAACTTCTAATGCTGATGCCATTTCCCGTAGACTTATAAATAATATTATTTTCGATCCGAGAATCCTGGGCGAGTATATATAAAGCATGATCCAGTTCGGTTGTTCCATTGCTGTAAAATGTGTTGTTTTTGATGATCAGTCGTGTATGGTCAACCCCTTCTTCAGGACCTTGTTTTGCAATAATTCCGTTAAGGGCTGTATCGTGAATCTCGCAGTCATCTATCGTAACTGTGTCCGTTGCCTGCATGGATCTGAGGACAATTCCATTTCCGTTAACTTCGTATATCGTGCAGTTTTTAATGTGTACATTTGAGACATTCCCCAGAACGATCGCATCTCCATCAATATCATGAAAAACGGAATTGATGATCAGTGTATTGTCGTCACCCTCACCCAGCACAAGTGGTTCTGTGAATTCCTCGTTTTCAATAATATGGTCCCATTCGCCGGAGGGGTATTCTGTGCTGGGTCTAACCGGTACTGATAGCAGAGCAAGCCAGAAAAAAAGGTTGCCAAGAGAAAAAAAAGACGCTTTCACGCTTTCACTTTTTGAAACAACACATTGTTGTATAGTTTATACAGGTTATCAGCAGTGTTGATAAGCGAATAATTTTGTAACACATACCGCCGTCCTTCAGACGCACATTGTTCTCTCAATGCCTGATTGCCCAGAAAAGCAAGGATTCCCTCCAGCAGAGCCTTTGATTCGTAATCGCGGATCAACCATCCGCTGACTTTGTGGCGCACAATATCAGTTGTCCCACCTGTGGCGGTAACAATCACCGGTACACCGGTTGCGAGCGCTTCCAGAAGGGCGTTCGATAATCCCTCCGCGACAGAGGGCAAAACGAACACATCTGCAGTTTGTAAATAGGGCGCCACATGTTTAACAGCTCCCCCAAACAAAACCCCTTCAGTTGCCATTTGTTTAAGTTTTGCTTCCTGCGATCCGGTTCCCAAAATAAGGAGATTTGCATCTGCATATTGTTGACGAATCAGATGCCAAACTTGAATTAAATCTCCAACTCGCTTTTCATTCTCGAGTCTACCTGCAAAAATTGCCAGTGGACCTTCTGGTAACTGTAATTCTTTTCGTAATAATCTTTTTTTATGAATATCAACTGGCTGAAACTCGTCCAGTTTGACGCCGTTCGGGATGAATACACAACGTTTTGGCGAGATACCCTTCTCTATGAGTTCATGCTCGATTTCATTACTGATTGTTATAAATGCGTCTACGTGTTTTTGAAACGTTTGAAATCGCTGGTGACCTAACGGTCCGTTGGTTAGACGGGTTAGATCTCCCAGGATTCCACCTCGAAGGGATTTTGATACGACCGGGATTCCGAACACGCGTTTTGCGGCTACAGCTGTAGTTGTAGGAGATAGTAAACCGTGTGCATGGATGATATGAGGACGAAGACTTCTAATTAATGGGATAGCCCTGATCGTGAACATAAAAGACGATAGCGCCTTAGTGCGAAGAGTGGGTAGGCGATGTACCGGTACACCTTGAATGGTTTCGAATGATTTCAGGCCGGAGTAACGGCGTGTGATGACGTGTACATTGATACCACGCTCTTTTAAAAGTGGAGCCAGTGCAGCTATTTGCCTCTCTGCGCCGCCCAGGAGGGGCAAATACCCTTGCGTAATCATCGCCACGTGAATGGGATGATGGCGCGAAGGTACATCTGCCAGGAGATTACTTGCCAGTGGCATATTCATCATTTAATTTAAACCGCATAACAAAATGTGAGATGGTCATTTATGCGCTCACATCGGGAGATCTACTCAAGAGAACCATTTTCCAGGTTTCCACAAATATTCCTTTTTGGATCCAGGCCAATGCAAGAGAGTACGATAGTATGCCGCTTAGTATGCCGGTAAGTAGTTGGACCCATGGAGCAAACGATGAGGAAACATATAATATAGCCAGCACAACGACAGACATGACTCCGCCTGCGAGGATGGCCGAGCGTAGTGCATTGAAAATATCCCAAACGGATGTATTCAGCACGCGTCCTGCGACCATAAGGTTGATGCTCGCTCCGATAAAGGCGAGCGCGGCGTGAGTCCATCCAATTGCCTCGATGCTTCCGACTTTTGAACTTACCCACCACAATGCTGGAACCAATACGACAGCCCGACCAGCCGATAGCCCTGTCATTACAGAAATTGCTCCTGTAGCTTTATAGGCATGAGATGCATTGTATGTCAGCGATAAGAATATCGCATATAACGAAATGGCTCTCATTACTGGAATCGCAGCTGCCCATTTATCTGTAAAAACAGTTAATACAAACGGCTCCGCTACAAGCATCAGCCCCAGCCCCAATGGTATCGTGATCAATGAAACATAATTCACCGTTCGCAGAAATGCTTTGCTGAGTGTTTTTGGGTCATCCTTCATTTTTGCATATACCGGAAATAATACTCTTCCCACGAGACTGCAAAATTGAATAATTAACAAGTCCGGGATCTTAAAAGCGATTGTGTAAATGCCAAGTGCTGCCGCTCCTAAAAAGTAACCAACAAACAGGTAGTCAATGTTTACCAGAATATAGGAAAGTATGTTTGTAGCAACGATACCGCCGCCGTATGAAAAAATGGGACGAATCCATTTTGTGCTCATCTCAAATTTTGGACGCCAGGGAACAACTCTCCAAAAGGCAATCACGGAAACCAGGATGCCAGCCAGGTGTCCATATATCAGGCTCCATGCGCCAAAACCAAGTATGGCGCAAATAATAGAGGTAAGCCCTTTCACTAAAGCATGTAACGTGCCTGGGATAAATTGTGCATTAAAAGAAAGGCTTCGGGTTAACATCACTTTAGGCAGATCCTCTAGTGATGCAATAGGGAATACGAATGACAAGACACGCAGAATTTGAACGATACGATCGTCATCAAAATAGGCTCCTGCGAATGGGGCAAAGTACCATGTTAATGCCATCATGATGATTCCCAAACCCAGGTCTAGCCAGAAGGCAGTGTGAGTTGCACGCTCATCTTCCTGATAATAAATCAGTGCGGAACTTAGACCAGCTCCATTGATCACGTCTAAAAAACCGATAATTAACAGCGCAAAGCTAACAACACCAAAATCAGACTGCGTAAGCAATCGGGCCAGTATGACGGTGCTGGCAAAAACCAGGATCTTTCCGAGGTAAAAAGCGGAATAGGTCCAAAATACCCCTCGAACAGTAGCCTTGACAAAGCTCTTATTCATTTCATCAATGATTTTGGAGCAGTTTCGGATTTTGTTCTATTGCGAATGCCTGTTTTTCTTTTGCATGGATCAGCACTTGAATTACGATTGGCAGAGCCAACAAAAACCAGAACGTTTTTTCATATTGACGACTGCCAAATAACATTCCCAGATAATATCCTCCCAGGGCGGCAAATAAACCTGCCGACATCATTGCCAGCTTTGGGCTTATTTTCAAATAGATTGATTGGGAATATTTCCAAGCAAGGAATAATGCAATAGTCAAAATCCCTATAAATGGGATTAGTCCAACAATCCCGGTGCCTGTTGCAATTTCCAGATACGTATTGTGAGCCACGCGCAATTCTCGCGTTTGTATAAGGAAGCGATATTCTGATTGTGCATATGACTCGGCGAAACCATCCAGACCAACGCCAAGAATGGGGTTTTGTTGAAACAGATCAACACCAAATATTTGGTATGTCAAACGCCGGTCGGTTGAATTGCCAATTTCAGAAGGCTCATCAATGATGCCCACGCGCGCTTTTATTTCTTTGGGCATAACGAAAAAACCAATGGTAAAAATGATGCCTATCACTGCCAACCAGGTGAACTTATTCCTCTGAAACAGAACAAATAAAAATAGGGCAAGGCTGACAGCTAGTAATCCGCCACGTGAACCTGAAAGGATAATTCCATAGCTGATGAAAGCCAGCATGAGTATTATCAATAGCCTTTTCCACGTTTTCTTTTCTATGAGAAAGAGCGTAAGTCCAATAGGTATTCTTGGCGTCATGGTTAGGCCATATCCATTTGGCTGACCTAATGCACCCTCAAAGCGTTCTCCAACCTCAACAGGCTCAATAAAACCATATAAGGTACAAAGGAAACCACCAATCAGAAAAAGCCACAACGCGAGATGAAGATACTTTTCAGATCGTATGAGATTTATGACAAAAAAGTAAAGTGCCAGGACCCGTAGCAATTTGAGTGTGCGATCGATGACTCGGGTAGGATCAATCGCAACAAACGCTGAGGTGATCGCTATAAGCACGAAAAGAAAGATCAAACCGTTTTGTGTGGAGTGAACGAGGGGTTTAACAGGTCTGGAAATCAAATAGCTAAGTACGGCACAACCAAACACTACAACACTGATTAGTTTTATAGCCGAAACACTGCCGTTGTTCAATTCCTCCAATGGTAAAACGAGAATCACCAGCATTAATCCCAGCTCTGGTTTGACGAAGCACAAAAGAAGAGCCGGAAGCGCAACAACGCTGGCAATGGCGATAAGCGGCGAAACATGTACCAGTAGATATGAACTCGCAACAGCTACGACAAGTGAGATGGTTAGAATGCCGAAGAGTATTGAGCGGGAGTACACAGAATCGAAGTTACTCCATCGACTGGAAGATCGAGTCAAAAGTAAAGGCGGAAGGACTTTTTGCATAAGGGCAAATACTTAAATGTTTGTTGAACTGACCTGCGTGGCATAATCTACACTTGGGGCTCCTAGGCTTGGAGCAGTTAAGTACTCTGCCATGAACGCAAGTAAAACTCCTGCTATAAGTCCCAAGACAATGCCCATGACCAGGTTGAATTGGTAGTTAGGTCTAGCAGGCAAAATAGGAGCGACGGCAGGGTTAAGAGTAGTCAAGCTGTAAACAGTCGTAAGCCCTTCGACATACTTGATGGTTTGGTCGGAAATCGCATTCGCCAGGCTTTGACTCAGTTTTGGGTCGGGACCAGAAACTATGATATTGACGATGATGGTTTCTTGTATGACAGTTGACACCACCGTATAGTTTATTTTGGGTTTGATGTTTAATTGTCCCCAGGCTTTTTCAATAATGGCTGGGGTTTGTGCTATCTCTGCATAGGTGTTTGCAACTACCGGGGCGGAAAGGGCTGTCACTGCAGATCGCAGGTCATTAAGATCTTCTGCCAGGCTGCTTGAGGGGCTTACGACCAAACGGACGCTAGTCTCATAGATCGGCACTTGTGTAAAAGTAAAAAAGATTGTAGAACCAATTGCAGTGATTAATGCCAGTAAAAACAACCATTTCCATTTCCATAAAACCTTGATACCTCTTTTTAGTTCCATTGTTACCTTCCTTTTCGTTATGTTTATTTTAGATTTGAGTTATCTTGTAAAGTTGGCAAGTCTAAGCTGCTGGATGCTTCTGTGATTCTTTCTGGTCCCCATGTTGTATATTGGTTACCGCGCAGAGTGTTGAAGAGCGCTATCAACGAAGCATAGTATATGAGGTCAAAGTGGTAGGGCATGTTGAAAAATTTAGTTTGCCCTATATTGGTATTTTGTAAAACGAATCCACTTAAAGCGATTCCATGAAATACTACCTGGAAAATCGTTGCCACTTGATATAACCAACCTGCATTCCAAAGCATTGGTGCAGAAATTGCTAATAAGATTAAGGGAATTGCCATCAACCTTCTCAGTAATTTGTGTGTAAATAACTGAATAGCGAAAAAACCATACGAAAACGGATTAAGGAGATGACGCATGAGCCATACCCCGTGAAGCCCGCGCGTAATAATTCGTACCTTTCGTCTAAACTCTACATGCTGAGAGGAGGCGATGTGTCCGTAAGCAATTGCGCGTGGTTCGAAAACGAGTTGATGACGCGAAGATACAACTTGCATTGCTGAAAAGAAATCATCTGTTACTGCTTTGGGCACAGGCTTGAATAGAGATCGTCGAATTGCATACAGAGAGCCTGCGGCTCCGCTCACATTACCATTTATACTTTGAAGGCGTTTCAGTAAGCGGTCATAATTCCAGTATGCACGCTCGCCTTCCTGTTTGATGTTTTGACTGGCATATCTATAGTCACCAGCGACACCGCCAATGTGAGGGTCGCTAAAAGCACTAATAATGTGTTTTAGTGAATCCGGGGTTAAGAGGCTGTCCGCATCGGTGAAAATGAGAATTTCCCCTTCCGCAGTTTTTACTGCCTCATTAATAGCACTATTCTTGCCTGCTCGAGGAAGGCTTAATAACCTTACCTGAGGTACTGTAAAGTTTGCAACCAAATTGTTTGTTCCGTCAGTTGACCCGTCTGATGCGACAATAATTTCAAGCTGGTCATGCGGATAGTCGGATTCAAGTACATTCTCAATTTTCTTTGTTATAGAATCAACTTCGTTGTACGCCGCAATAATTACTGATATTTTAGGAAAGAAAGCAGGTTGTTTCTTGATTTTTGTACGGGGAATAAATAAACTTCGGATGGCAAGCAAAAGAGGGAAACCAATGTAACAATATAGAATTACACTAGCCGATATCCAAAATATTATTAGTAAAAAATTATGTAATGCCATATTTTGCAACCCTACTGACCTTTCCTACGGATATGTAAACCGCTTCAAAATTCCATGCGCGAAGCTACGGTACTATGACAACGGTTATTCATAATTTAAACGATAAAAAGACAATTTTGTTACGACAACCCCCTCTTTGCATAAACATTCTTGATAAGGTTTTTATGACATTTCTTGAAAGACATCGTAAAGCTTTGCAACACAATGCTGAAGGTTGAATTCCTCAAACACTCTTTTTTGACCAGCATTCCCCAGCTTTTGCCTAAATTCTGGCGATTTATACATCTCGACAATGGCTTCTGTTAGAGCAGTACTATTTTGACTTGGAACCAGTAACCCGGTTATGGAATCTTCCACCAGTTCTGAAACACCCGTCACGGCGGTGGCTATTACAGCTACACCGGATGCCATTCCTTCCATAGCCGCGACTGGAATCCCCTCACTCAGACTTGGTAGAACCAAAACATCAGCTTGCGAGACCAGCTCTATTACTTTCTCGTGGGGTTGAAAGCCTAAAAGTATTACATTTTGTTCCAGGTTGAGGCGATAGATCTGTTTCTGAATTTCAGCTCGTAACTCTCCATCACCAACCAATTGACAAACAAAATCTATATTATGCTCTTTCAGTTGAGCTAAGGCTTCAATTAGATATTTGTGGCCCTTGATTTTTTCTAAACGACCCACGCAAATGATATTAAAGGGACCCGTCAAACGCTGAGGCGGCTTGTTTTGAAATTTCGCCGGATCGATACCGCAGTGGATCACTTTAATTTTTTCAATTGGAATGTCTGGGTAAAGCCTTTGCAGGAATGATTGATTGTATTTAGAAATGGTCGCTACAAAACTGGAATGACGGATTTTTTCATGGAGCATGGTTTGATTAAAATAGATATCGGATGAATGAGCAGTAAAGCTGTATGATATGCCAGTGAGGCTGGACAGAATATATGCCATCAACGTGGAGTGGGTGGCGGCGTGTGCGTGAATATGATCTATCCCTAGTTCCTCAATTTTCCGCGCGGTAGGAGCTGCCAAGAGCATCACGATTACTGCTCTGCTGAGAAATTTAAAAGACGCCATATTCTTTGTAATGACGTGCAAAATGGTTTGTACGTAGCCTCTTGGGTTTTTTAACAGCCAGAAAAGATGATCTTTTAAGATTGACCGGGAAAAGTGCTCAGGATAGTAAACTTTTGGCGAAAGCACCTCTACTTCTGCATGAAGAACTGTTTCTTTTTGATGAATGAGCGGGAAGATATGAACATCCACCCCCAGTTTGCAAAGCTCGACAATTTCATACAGGATGAAGGTTTCACTAACTGTTGGAAATCGTGAAAGAATATAAGCTATCTTTTTTTTCATGCCTGCTCTTTATTTATTGAAGATTATCTACCTATATAGAACGTTTAGATAGTATTTTTGTTATTTCAGATAATCCGATTGCTCTTGAAGCCACCGTTATTCGCTGGACGATATTTATAGACTGAAACCAATCCCGATACCTTATGCAGGCTGGCTTGCTGAAACTTTTCTCCCTGTGAATAGCACGATCAGGAAAATGCCGATCAATAAAATGCCTACCACTCCATAGGCCAGCCGAATTCCAAACATATCAGCCAAACGCCCCAACACCAAAGGAAGAGCCAAAATAGCTGTACCCGAAGCCAGGGTGGCGCGAGCACTGGCGAGTACAGTATTGTGATGAGTCGTACCAATCGCCAGCGAAAGGAGCAAGGGGTAGAAGGAGGCGACACCCAGTCCTGTAACAAACAATCCCACCAAACCAAGAAGAGGAGTGTTTGTTATCCAGAACAGCAAGAACCCAGTAGCAGCTACTAAGATAGAGCCAATAACGACGTTGCGTGTCGAAAAAAGCTGAACAAGGCGACTGCCAGCCAGGCGCCCAACGATCATGGCTCCTAAGAAAAGGCTAACGGCTTGGGCAGCATCCACTTTGGACATACCTAAGCTGTTCTCTAGATAGTCCGCACTCCAGAAAATCATGCAGAACTCCACAGACACACCTAGGACAAGAGCCACCCAATACACCCAAAACAAGAAAGGTAAAGGTTGCTTAGTAGAAGGAGAATCTTTCTGATGAGAAGTAGAAGGCACAGGAATAGTAGTGCGACCAAATCCAAGCAGTATCAAGAACGGGGTAAGAGCTGTAATCCCGAGAGCCAACCTCCAGCCACCAGATAGATGCGCAGCAGTCCATCCCACTAGTAGTGGCGCGGCTGTGGATACCAACGAAGCAATCATGTTCGATTCCGATAAAGCCACCGCACGCAATTCTCCGTGCTGGTCCGATAGTGCAGATGGGACAATCACCAAGATGAGTGAGCTTACCAACCCCATACAGAATGAAGCCCCGATCGTAACTACTGCTGACTTGCCAGCCAATAATATGAAAGCACTCACGCTGATTCCAAAAGCACCGAACCAAAGAGCATACCTGCGACCAATACGTTCTATCAGAATATGCCCAGTCAACCCAGCGAGTAAGAGACCAACTGCATACGCCGTGAAATGCAGACTACTCACTGTATACGACAGCCCGAGTTCATCTTTGAGAAACGGAGTAATCGGTCCAAAGGTATTGAGGAAATAGGCAAAAAAAGCGAAGAGAAGATAAGCAAGCCATGTGAAGCGATCTCGGTGAAAGGTTTGTGTCATGAAAATGTTCCTGTAATAAAAATCCTGCTGAATCATAAGAGCAATATTTAACTAAAGCAATGCTCAACAGTTTGCGTCGCGACAGCGCCCTGTGGGTAGCGGACTATGGACGGGACGAGAGTAGTACGTTTTTCAGCGATTCGATTATAAAAAAATATCAAGATGTCAAACTTAACTCCATCGTGAAATCCGTTTGAGGATCTTCACCCAGCATAAAAATTTGATCGCCTACTTTCTTGAAGCCCCATTTTTCATAAAACTTTATGGCTCGTTCGTTCTTCTCCCACACTCCCAGCCAAAGACTATTAAAGCCTCTTTCCTTTGCCTCTCTGATTGATTCTCTCATTAATCCTGGTCCAACACCTTTGCCGATGTATTCTTGTAATGTGTAAATCCTTTGCAATTCCAATGGGTTAGTACCAGCTATTCCATTAGCTCTGCTTTGGCCTCTCAATTTTGCGTATCCAACAGGAATACCATTTATTTCAGCGATCAGAAATATTGTATCTGGATCATTAATCTCGGACATTTGTATTTCTGGCGAGTAATGTCCTGATAGATATTTTGCCATGTCCTCTGGAGTATTGTGTTCGATAAAACTATCGTAAAAGGTTTTGCGTCCCAATTCTGCCAACAATAACGAATCGTCTTTATTTGCATATCGAATGTTCATTTCTTTTCTTTGACCTTTACCACTAAGCTCAGATCACCTATATTCCAAGCTTATAATTTCTAGCACCTAACGGTTTACGTTCGTGACTGTGAGCAAGCGTGGACTCTGCTTGTGAGCAGAAAAAAACTCGAAGTTGGCTGCACGGTTTGTTGGGCAGTGCCGTTGTTTATAGACTGTTCTCTTTGTCAAAGAGATTCTTTATATTTGGCTTGGTGAGAAGAATTATAGTAAACACTCCTAAAGTAGTACCAAAAGGCATGAATATTGTTTCAATGCCACTTATAACCATACAATATTTTAACCATTTGCGATTTTTGAGGTAATAACCATTTAATGCAATCGCAACAGCAAGCATCCAACCAATAACCGCCATTCCCGATGGTAATAAAATGAACATAAGAGGGGCAAGTATGGATTGAGAAAAAAACTCTCCTTGTGAAAGTGCGTAAGGCACATCTTCTAACATAGGTACGCCTATGAATAGATTTATGAGTGGTAAGCAGGAAAGCAAACCAACAATGCCTGCCACAATTATGTGGAAAACGGCTAATAAATTTAGGTAACGAATATCTTCTTCCACTCTGAACCTTACGGAGGGGCAATCTCTAATGTGTTCGAATGCACTGTCCAGCGTTCAAAATATGCTTGCTCAGAGATTTTGCCTGCTTGAAATTCTTGAACATCTTCAAAATTTACTTCAACTGCATAAGTTTCACCAGGATAATTCCCTACGATAACAAAAATTATATCGACGGGTTGAGGTTGAATTGATGTGTTTGCAAACGTTTCCATGATGACGGAGTGAATCTCCTTCACTAACTCGTAGGGCTTTATTTGTTTGCCATTAACTAGATTGCCAACCCCAAGAGCGACAATATCGATGACAGGACGTTCGCTCCTAGCCACATTTACTGTTTCATGAATAGAGTAGCCTTTATCTCTCAATGCACGAGCAATACGTTGAGACCAAAGATAATCTGGAAAAGCCGCCGAATTAAGGAAATTATAAGTAGATGGTGTTAATAAAACCGCACATAAACAAATGGCTAATATTGGTGGTATGAGAATTAGTAACACTAGACGGCGATGGCGCGGTATTTTTCTCATATTATTTGGGTTGGACTATCTGAGCTTCGAATAATTCCTTTACTGATGGGCGTATAAGCGTAATTATGGTAAAGACCCCAAGCACAGTCCCAAAAGGAGTAAACATGCACTCAATTCCAGCCATGACCATACAGAACATATGATTCTTTCTTTGGGAAATAAATCTTCCAGCTAGAATGATGCAGATTGCAAATGCCCAACCAAAGAGTATGAATCCTCCAGCAAACAGTGTGAAAAAGAAACCAATGAGAGCAGGGGGACCATTCTGAGATGGCTGAGTGAGACTTGAAATTAATATGCCTAATCCAACTACAAAATGAATGATGGGGAAACATGCAAACAGACCCACTATTCCTCCAACAACATAGTGAAATATTGACAATAGTTTTAGATATTGTTCATCTTCATTTTGATTCATAATATCCTTTGGCTGCTACGGTAATAGAATATTTTGCAAGGAACTACCCAACGCTTTGCGTTAGCGGACTGGGGCGGGCGTGGACTCTACTTGAGAGCAGAAAAAACTCGAAGCCAGTTCCCTCTCCAAATACGACTGGTGAACTTTACATCTTTACCCAAATTTTGATGTCGCATTTGGGGACATAGCACCCGAAGTAAAGCGAGTGGTAGGCTGTCCGTAGGACGGGAGGGGTAGAGCAGGAAAAACTCGAAGCCAGAAAAATGGATGTAACCTGCAAGCTAACGACAGATAACCAAACCAATTATAAAACGCGAAAAGTCTATTCTAAGTCTGTTACTTCTTGAATTTATTTTTGTAGGCTTCAACGTGCTGGGGAAAAATCTCTTCGTATTCTGGATATGGGATTCCAAGAACTTCTACAATTAACCATTCTGGTAATTCCGCTGTATTGTCTTGAATTGCAACGGCGATACATGGGATTTGTTTTCCAGATTCAGTAAATACCTTTAATTCAAGATGCTCTTGGTGTCCATACGAAACAACGATTTCAGGTTTGACATCTTCGTAAGTATTATTCGGAATGAAATCACCAAAGGCAACGCCCATTGGAGGGTCACTTGACTCTAATTTGGAATGCCCAACAAGTTTATCTTTACAGTAGATTGAAAATTGTGACATGGCAGTAAACAATTAACTCAGAGAATGTATGTTTTTGTATCAACCGCCCAACGGTTTGCGTTACTGGCCCTGGGCGGGTGTGGACTCTGCTTGAGAGCAGAAAAAACTCGAAGCCACGCGAAGCGAAATACTTGCCGTAGGTCGCGCACGCCGCGAAGCGGCAGTCCCCAGTGGCCAGGCCGTTTTTAACATCGATGTAGCCAAAGATGCCAATACACAACGGTGTACCATCCTGTTCTGTATGGCCGTCTTGCTCCTGCATATTTTTGTACAGCATTTTCTGCAAAGCAAGCGTATCAAACTGCCAGCAGGTTGTGGGTGGCTATGCGGTTGGTATGATTCCGCTAGGGGTAAAGGTGACCGGGTCAAGATCGTGAATGCCGACTTCTTTAGCATAGCGGGTAACGCGGTCAATGGTATTCTTTACAGTCGTTCCGACTTCCTTGTAATCGAAAGATTCAAATATGGATGCGTCACAGATGTTACCATCCGGGTCTGGTACGAGTCGTGAGTTTTTGATTCCTAATTCAAGCGCTTTGCGGCTTTTGACGCTCAGTTGCTTAATCGCTACCTGTAACACGTCACGGGTATACTCGCGCGCGCCGTAGATGCCCGTGCGGTAGAGGATTTCGCCCCAGTTAGGGTCTTCGAACATGTCCAGCGCGGGCATGGCAAAATGTTTGATGACCTCGTGCAGTGCGTTCAGCATTTGGGCGGGGTAGTAATAAAGATAAAGCGACGCAATCGACAGGAAGAAACCGTAATGTGCGGCCTCGTCGTTGGCGATCACCTTAGCTGCCTTGACCAGCACCGGGTCCTGATCGTTTGCCAGCGCAGGCTTGTCGCTTTGCCCGGCTGCGATCTTCATCAGATTGAGATAATTGAGCTGTGTGGCGCGTTCTTGAATGACGACATAGCAAGACATGTGCAGCGCATCGTCCCAAGGCAGTTTCCATTCCTGCTGCCGCAGATTATATAGATACTCTGAAAGCCATTTGGTGGAGCGTTGCGTGGAAAAAAGCAACGAGTTATACCAAAGCTCAGAATGTTTGGCTTCTTCTGCGCCCCAGAGGACCTGGAAGTGAGAGCGGCCCATGCTCTTGCGAGTCAATTGGGTTAATTTACTGGTGTAATCTGGGACGTATTGCTCGACCGCAAAGAAACGCTCTAAAATCATCAGCAGCTCCGGGGAATGGTTCTTGCCGAAGTCGGCCCAGTCAAAGGATCGATAAGGGTTCCAGTTGCGTTTGGTCTGCGACTGGTCAAAATACCAGCGATAAATGCCAAGCATGCCGCGTTCGATCAGGCGGTCTTTTTCTGCCCGGCTCAATAACCCGGCGGGCGCTTGTGGACGTTGTGCTTCTAGCTCAGTGTGAATTGTCATTATGTAACCTCTGTGAATAAAGAATTTTGTCGACGACTTACCGAGTGAAGCCTAACGGTTTGCGTTGACATCGCCCTGCGGGCGTGGACTCTGCTTGAGAGCAGAAAAAACTCGAAGTTATACTGTCCGAAATTTTTCAGTGCACGCTGTGCTGGGTGGCTCTTTGGTGAATTATATACCTTCTCCAAGATAACTTCTAAAAGAGTTTGGTGGGGTAAAAATTTCTTCATAAGTTAGACCCCATTTACTCCAAAACCTTTCAAGAAAACGGGCGAAAACCTGATTATCCCATTCATCGAAAACTGGTGCGAGGCTGAAGCCAGGCAGTTTGATTACCGCTATTTGATTTTCAGAGGTTGTCATAGCCATATACTTGCTATTTCGAACCATCAAACAAGATTAATAAAAAATAATAGCACAAAGTTCATCAAACTGGATTGGGTGAAGTTTTATTTTTTTCATGGCTTGATAAAGTTCTGAGTGCATTTCCAGTACTTGCTCATCATCCTTTAGACAAGCTATTATTCCAATATTTCCCATGCGAATAAAAAATGACATACCAGTAAAATTATCTGAATAATCAAATTCTTCTATTTCAGGAATGGTATCAACTTCAAATATAAACAATGACCCAGGGAAGAATTCGCGGAATTCAATAGGGGTTTTTATGGATTGAATAAAACTATGGAGAGCGCGATATTCTTGTAAGAATTCAGGAGTTGTAATTGCGCCAAGTTCAGGCTTTGAACGATCAATAGATAATGTTAATTCGCGAAAGAGTAAACCAAAGAATATTTTCCCTATCCATTGATATAAGTGAATTTTTTCTACTTGGGTAATATGGCTCAAACCTTGATTAACCGCTAATTCTATTT
Organism: Anaerolineales bacterium; assembly: GCA_014379595.1. GTDB lineage: Bacteria > Chloroflexota > Anaerolineae > Anaerolineales > Villigracilaceae > Villigracilis. The sequence continues at coordinate 12,916 of JACMLM010000051.1, read as the reverse complement.
TGCTTTCCAATCTTGAGAGATATTCATTATTACACTTAGAACAGCAAGGTATTGTGAGATAACGATAAGATATGCTTGTCCCATTCAGCAAAGTTATAGTTTTATCCCAAAGGTTATATCGGCGAAGAAGCCATTTAGGAAAGACGTGTTCTTTGCTGTTAGTGCTTTCTTGAAGTAATTTCCCACAAAGAAAGCACTTATTTTCTGAAAAATCATCAAATGGTTTGAATGAGGTTTCGCTAGACTTGTCCATCCCAGATGCTTCTCCTACTTCGTTTTAATCTCAATAGCCCAATGGCTCGCGTTACTGGCGCTGGGCGGACGAGGACTCTGTTTGGGAGCAGAAAACCCCGAGCCTATAAAAATGCCTGTAATATCGTCTCTAACTAAAAAAACATGCTCTTCCAAATTCAAAAAGCTATATGCCAATAAAATTAGCGACTGAGTATAAAAAGAGCTAAATAGATTAATAAATAACCTGTGGACAACACTATTATAGCCCACCCAAAAAATAAGCCTACGTAAATTGCTATCTTCCAAAGAGTAGGATGACGTTCGATATAGTTTTTTTTCTTAGTACTGGCAATTACCAGGGCAAATCCCAGCCCAATCTGGAGAAGTATTGAAATTATTAATCCAATATCCATAGTCATCTCACAGATTTAGTCTTTTACCTAATATTCCAAATTTGCTGTTGGCAAGCCAGTGCCAACAGCAAACTAACGAAAAGGAAGATGTATAACTCTTTATACAGCCATCTCAGCCTTCTTATTAAACCCATTCCATGCCATGGATTGGAATAGACCACTCTTCACAGGCACAGACTCAACTCGCTTGAGCCATTCGGCTTCGGCGGCTCGGGATTCAGCGAGGCATTGTTTGCTGAACCCTTCACGTTCTTTGGCGTTAGCCCCTTGTAATTTCAATGCGCCTTCGATGAATCGTTTTTCCATGGCGTCGCGGTCGGCGGCATAGGTTTTGATGCGCTCAGGATAATTCAACAATACAGCGCGGTGCAGTTTTTCATGAGTCCAATATAAGGATGAAGAATCCGCTTGAGAGGTGGGAACAGGTTCACCGTCTAGAACAGAAGCGGTATCCATCCAAAACGGTTTGAAAATGCTGGTGCATGGAGCAGACGTCCCAGTGGAGAAAATGATCGGGTTGTTTTTATCCAAATAAGTGACCATCGAAGCCGTGCTCTGACTGATGCGTATCGGACCAAAGCCCGCGTGCATACAGATATTGACATCTGTGAGTCCGCCTTGTGGGTCAAAGTTTTCATCGTTATGATGACGAAGTGTATTCATCATCGATTCAATGCTGACCTTTTGACTGCTCAGCGTGTTGAAAGTTGTTTCACGCCGATTGCGGCCTTTGCCAAAGGTAGTGATCAGAAAATCGGAATAATCCTGCGCAAGATGAAAATTTTGTTTCGATTTGGTAATGCCTTTTTGCAAGGCGAAATCGACAAGGTTATCAGAAGCCATATCATATTGCGCACCGATGGTGAGACAATTTGAGATCGAATAAACATCCTTCACCTGACGCGCCGCCCATTGTTTATCTACTGTTTCAAGCACCCAGGCATCATCTGCATTGGCGATCAGGAAACTATTGTGATAAAACATTTCGTTGCCATGTGAAAGACAATTGCCGCCCTGACCAAACTCTTCGAGCAGGTCAATGATCACTTGCATGGCTTCACGCGGTGTGATGGCACGTTCCAGCGCGGCACGCAGCATGTCCATGCCGAGCAGGGCTGGTTTTTTATTGGCAGGCACTTTTGAATAAATGGCTTCGTTGCCGATCACCAAGCCATGTTCATTGACTCCCATTTCGCCGCCCCACATCCAAAACGGTTTGGAGAGCAAAATTGAATAGGTCTTTTCAGCTTGTGGAATTTCAATATAAGTACATTTCACTGTACTGCCCGCACTCCTTGCGTCGTGTTTCTTGGCGGGGAAGTACACCATGGATTGTCCCTCGTTGGGTGGGCGGTCTGAGTTTTTGCCGAATACGGCGATGTTGTTGGTGGTGGCGAGTTTTGTTGCGATGAGTGTGTCACACATGATGTGCCTCCAAAGTTGTTTTTACCGCGAAGGCCGCAAAGATCGCAAAGAAGAACAAAAGGTTTTCTTGGCGTTCTCACCGCACTGGCGTGCGGCGCAAGTGTAGCGTGCTTGGCGGTGAATTTTATAATTTATTATATCTTCTTCCAGCGCGTGATGAGCATTTTGACTCGCACCCTCACGCGCGCATCTGCATTGGCTTGAGACCAAATCGATTTTGTTTTTTGATATACATCATCTTCGATCTTTTCAAAATCCTCCCATTCATCTTCCATGAATTCTTTCATCTCGGATGGTGTATCCCAATAATAGAAAAACGCGAACTCTTCCTCTTTTTCTTTGATGAACCAACTGCGAGATTCGACTTCCCTCATGGCTTTAAACGCCGCCTCATCATCTTCCAGACCCATCGGCATATCGTTCAGCCTACCTGCAACTTGATTCTGTGTAGAGTCATTTATCTCCACCTTCCAATTCTCTTCCACGGGGCGCAGGTCAATTAATATTCCATTTGGTTTTAGCGTTCTTCGAATTTCATCCAGAGCATGAACCATACTCTCATGTTCCATACATCAGAGTGACCACGCAAGGATAGCAATATCAAATGTTTCTTTGGAAAAGGGGATATAGTCCGCGCTCGCCTCTGCAAAATAAACGTGCTTATGCAGATCAACGGGGCAATCTGCACGAGCAATTCGCAAAGCATCATGGTCAGGGTCAAATGCAATGACTTGTTTCGCAAACTTTGCATATTTCCAAGTCAGTCGACCTTCACCACAGCCGACTTCTAAAATGCGTTTGCCCGCAAAATCTGCAAATTGATGAAGTGTTTTACCTTCTTTATTCTCTGGGTCTTTTTGTAAGGGCATAGTTTTGTAGGTCACGTTTTCAACGTGACGGATTTGATTGATTTTTATTTGTCACGCTGCATACCCATAAGCGGGCACTTAGCGCGACCTACTTGGATAACTTCTTCATCGTTTTAACGTTTTCAGTCACTAGTTCTTTCAAAACTTTTTTATCCACATCATCCAGCTTTTTGATATATAAACATCCCACGCTTGTTTTATATTTGCCAAGTTTTTTTAGTAAGTCTTTATATAAATCAAAACCACCCATCAAATACAACGTCAGGTTTTGCTTGCGAGGCGAAAAGCCAGTCAGCATCCAGTCGCCTTCACGTCCGCTTTTACCTTTGTAATGATAGCTTCCAAACCCGACGATGGTCGCACCCCACATTTTCGGTTCTTCTTTTGTAACCTGCTTCATCATTTTGAGGATTTCATAACAATCTTTGCGGGCCTGCTCATCCTCAACAGAATCGAGAAAGCCTTCCACACTTGCTTCATTCTTTTTGGTTTTTAATTCAGTACTTTTTGCCATTTTAGCCTCCGTATTTTGACAGGTCTGCTTTCGCCGCTTCGTTGATTAATTCTTGCAAAACTTTTATATCAACATCCGTAAGTTTGTTGATGTGTAAACAGACTTTGCTTATTTTAAATTTGCCGAGCTTTTTCATCAAGGGACTATCAAAGGATTGATCAATATAAAGTGTGATGTTTTGCTTGCGTGGAGAAAATGCTATGATAGGCATGTCACCTTCGCGTCCGCTTTCATAGATGTAATGAAAATTGCTAAAGCCGACAATACTGGGTCCCCACATTTTAGGTTTCTGCTTTGTGGCTTTTTCCATCATCTTTGAAATTTCAAAACAATCTTTGCGTTTTTGATCATCTTCAATCAAATTGAGGAAATCTTTCACGCTCGCATTGTTGACTTTTGTTTTTATTTCAGCATTCTTTGCCATTTTAGCCTCCAATTCAGAATAAGAATGGGATCAATCGTTTTGAATTGTTACGTTTTAACGGCCAGACGTTTTTATATTGTAGCGCATATTCTCTTTCAAGATTATGAATGTGGTTTACCGCGCCGCCGATCAATGGGATCATTAATACCAAGGCAACCCATGATCGAAATATTAACGCAACCCCGAAACAAGCGAGGATCATATAAAGAATAGATGGAAATCGAATGAACTTATATGGTCCTTCATAAAGCAAAACGGGGTTGTCCACTTTATATGCCAAACCCTGGCGATGATGCTTGATCCAAGCCATATCGGCAGAAATGGAAACTCCCACGCCTAAAAGATAAATGACCAGCCCAAGCCAGCGAATGGAGTTGTTTTGATCCCATGTCAGAATGCCTCGGTTATCACAATAGGCAGCCAGCAAGAAGATGGTTTCAAACATGTAGGAATGCCAGCGTGCAAAGCCGAAATAGTGTTCATTAACAGGTTTGACAGTGTTGATATAAGTCAGCCAGGCATTGGTGGATGCCTGGAAAATGATTACAAAAATATAGGCAAGACGTACAGGATTTTTGGGGAATAAGCTGATCCAATCGATGCCCCATCCAAGCACTGGCAGCCCAATAAGAAAAATAATAGTAAAGATGAAACTTCCAATGGCGGGCCAGGCTTTATGCTTGAAGATCGCGCTCATCTTTTTAGCTTATGAAGAGTGCTTTGCTTTCGCAGCCTGCGCCGATTCGTTGACCAGTTCTTTCAGCACTGCGGTGTCAACATCTTCCAGCTTTTTAATATACAGACAGCCTTTTCCTATTGAATGTTTTCCTAATTTTTTCATCAATCCATCATATTGTTCAAAGCCATCCCCTGAAATGTAGAGGGTGATATTTTGTTTGCGTGGAGAGAATCCTATGATCATGGAATCTCCTTCACGTCCGCTCTCATATTTGTAATGATATGAGCCGAACCCGACAATGCTGGCCCCCCACATTTTTGGTTCTTCTTTCGTAGCCTGCTTCATGATCTTGACGATCTCAAAACAATCTTTGCGCTTTGTCTCATCGTCAATTTTGTTTAAAAAATCTTCAACACCTGCATCGTTTTTTGTGGTCTTTACTTCAGCCATGATAATCTCCTTTCATGAGTAGAGGTAAATTATAGCGCATTTGTTCTAATTATCCAGTCCCAAACTGACGATCTCCTGCATCACCAAGGCCTGGGACGATATAGCCGCGCTCGTTTAAGTGGTCATCAATAGCGGCGAGATAAATATCAATATCAGGGTGAGCCGTTTGCATGGTTTTGATTCCTTCGGGTGCGGCGATCAAACCAACATATTTAATTTTTTTCACACCCCATTTTTTTAAAATGTCAGCGGTGGCAGTGGCCGAACCACCAGTGGCAAGCATCGGGTCAAGAATGAGGCAGACAGATACACGCGGATCAACGGGGAGCTTATTGTAGTATTCCACTGGCTGTAAAGTTTTTTCGTCGCGATACAATCCAATATGCCAAACTTCAGAAGAAGGCATCAGCTCCCAAATCCCTTCCACCATGCCAAGCCCTGCGCGTAAAACTGGAACGAGTCCGATCTTTTCTTTTAATTGCTGTGCCTTCATTTTTTCAAGGGGAGTTTCAATTTCAATTTCAGAAGTCTGTAAGTCAGCTGTAGCTTCATATGCGAGAAGTCCCGCGATCTCCCGAACGAGTTCACGGAACTTTTTGGGTTCAGTATTTTTATCACGCAGGCGGGATAGTTTGTGCGCTACCAGTGGATGTTTGGATTCATTAACAGTGGACATATTTCCTCCGAAAATTTTTCTGATTATAGTCTTGATTTATCAAAAGAGAATAAAAAATATTTTTGCCGCATCGTTCCAGATAAAGTTAATGTTTGCGGTTGAGCCGGCATTGTTGCTTCTCAATCAAAAACTAAATATAACGATTGCAAGAATAATACAGCCAATCATCAATAATACAAAGCACGTGGGAATTAACCATTTTAGCCAGGTCCACATGGCAAATAGATTCCATGCACCGATTGCAATCGGCTGAGACTTTCTCAACATTTCTGGCGCATCAATTTCCACCCATGAATCTGATTCTGCTTTCGTAAAACTTTTATCTACTTTTGGCATCTCTTTGATTTGCATAGCCTCTGGAATCGTCAAGTTTGCACCGCAATAGCTGCAAGCCATACGCGTTAATCCTGCTTCTGGTTCATTTGGTGCACCGCAAGCCAAGCATGGAAAAGTTTGTGTCATAAAACCTCCAGCGAAATTAAAAAGCAGAAAGTTGTTTGATCTTTAAACAACTTTCTGCTTTCATTTGCATAATCTCTGCACCTAAAAGGAACTAAAAGCCGCCCACAGGCTGGCGAATACGGTGATCAAAATTGGGATTACTGTAATTAGAATAATAACCATCACGAATGCGGTAATTCCACACCCCAACCACATCGACCATTTCATATATGACTTTGTCATGCCCATCGCATCGGACATCATGTTTGGGTATATCTGATGCACACTGTTCATAGACCCTGGATTAAATTCATACGATTGCGATGTGCCAAGTGCGTCCACCGTATATCTCGCATCAGACTCCTTTTGGCCTGTCAGCGCCATATATTTTTTAACCGCCTCTGATTTATTTCCGCTCTGCGCCAAATTAACAACTTCACCCCATTGTGCGCCATACCCAACCATGGCATTTGTATCAATAGACCCAAATATACTTTGAGCTGGCTGACTGGATTCTTTCTTCACCCTTAAGTCTTCGGGGATCGCAAGAGCATTTCCGCAATATGTGCATTTCATGGAACTTTCACCGGCAGGCGGGTCCAGTGGACCTCCGCAGGTGGGACATTTTAACAAACGCATGGTATATGATGACATATTATCTCCATCTCCGGGTGATTAATCCATTATAAGCGAAGCGTGAGTTGAAGCCAATGCAGGTTGGCATTACAATCGTCCTATTCAGAAGTAGGAGTATGTACTTATGACAGATCAATTCACCACTTCGGCTCCGCTCAGCGCAGGTTTCGGCGGTGAGATCGTTTGGCGGCCAACACCTGAACAGATCGAGCATGCGAATTTAACTGCATTTATGCGTACACATGGAATCAAAGATTTTGATCAGCTCATGCAAAAATCCACGAGTGATGTGGCCTGGTTCACAGATGCGGTTTTGAAATATCTTGATATTCAATTCTATGAGCCGTATTCAAAAGTGATTGATCTTCCCGAAGGGGATGGAATTCAATTCCCGAAATGGTGTGTAAATGGGAAGATGAATATTGTCCATAATTGTGTGGATAAATGGGTTAATACAGAGAGTAGAGATCAGAGAGCAGTAGTGTGGGAAGGGGAAGAAGGCGTAACAAAATCATTAACTTATGCAGAACTGTATAAAGAAGTAAATAAAGCCGCGAATGCACTACGGTCACTTGGGCTGGGCAAAGGTGATGCTATTGGAATTTTCATGCCGATGACTCCAGAGATCGTGATTGCCTTGCTCGCCATTGCAAAGATCGGAGGAATTATTTTGCCGTTGTTCTCTGGTTATGGAGCAGGCGCAATTGTCTCTCGTTTGCAGGATGCAGATGCGAAGGCATTATTTGCATCCGATGGTTCATATAGGCGTGGCAAAGCCGTTGAGATGAAGCCTGTTGCTGATGATGTAGTGGAACAAGTTGACTCGTTAAAGCACATGATTGTTTTAAAGCGTACGGGACAGGATATAAAAATGAAAGAGGGACGAGATCATTGGTGGCACGATCTCATCGCGCCTCAGCTTGACGCTACGCGCGCTTCGACTGAAATTACCTCCGCTGAAGATCCGCTTATGATTATCTATACTTCGGGCACAACAGGTAAACCGAAAGGTGCAGTCCACACACACTGCGGATTCCCTGTCAAAGCTGCACAGGATATGGCATTTGGAACGGACGTCCACGCGGGCGATGTCATCTACTGGATGACCGATATGGGCTGGATGATGGGACCATGGCAAGTATTCGGCAGCCTTTTGCTTGGCGCGACGATGTTCCTTTATGATGGCGCGCCAGATTTTCCTGAGCCTAATCGATTATGGGAACTGGTTGAAAAACATAAGATCAATCAAATGGGTGTTTCGCCGACTTTAATTCGTTCGTTGATTCCACAAGGAGATGAACATTTCAAGAAGCATGATCTTTCTTCGCTAAAATGTTTTGCGTCCACTGGCGAGCCATGGAATCCAGACCCGTGGACGTGGTTGTTTGAAAAAGTAGGTGAAAGCCAGCGACCCATTATTAATTATTCTGGCGGCACAGAAATATCAGGCGGTATCTTAATGGGAAATCCATTACTGCCCTTGAAGCCATGTGCATTCTCCGCAGCCTGTCCCGGCATGGATGCAGATGTGTTGGACGAAAATGGAAAGTCGATTCGTAATGCCGTAGGGGAGTTGGTCATCAAAGCGCCATGGATCGGTATGACGCGTGGATTTTGGAAGGACAAGCAGCGTTATCTTGATACATACTGGTCACGTTGGGAAAATGTTTGGGTACATGGAGATTTCGCTGCCATTGATAATGATGGGCTTTGGTATATTCTTGGCCGCTCAGATGACACGATCAAGATTGCTGGCAAAAGATTAGGCCCCGCTGAAGTAGAGTCTATTTTGGTAAGGCATGAATCAATTATGGAAGCAGTTGCGATCGGGGTGCCGCACGATGTCAAAGGGAGTGAATTAGTCCTTTTTGCAGTGACCAAGCCCGGGGTAGAACGAAGCGATGCACTTCGTCGGCAGTTATATGAAATGGTCGTCGCTGAAATGGGCAAGCCGCTTGCTCCGAAGTCCATTTTATTTGTCTCTGATTTGCCAAAGACTCGCAATGCAAAAGTGATGCGGCGCTTGATCCGTTCTGCATATTTAGGTTTGGAGTTGGGAGATACATCCTCGCTGGTGAATCCGCAATCTGTGGAAGAGATTAGGGAGGCGAAGTGAAAGTCGTTTTTATCTTATAATAATAGCCGTCTCGCGAATACGAGAAAAGGAGATTTAATGAAAAACGCTCGTTATCCACAGGATACACATCCACAAGATAAACTTCGATATATGATATTTGTGTATATCCTGCTTTTCACATTTATCTTTTCGGCTTGCAGCGGCTCAACACCCACACCTTTGGTTGTCGTTGTGACTGCTACAGATTCGCCGCCGACTGAAGTGGCTACCGCACTACCAGTCTCTACTTTGGCGCCTGTGGCATTGTCTGGCCCGCAAAGCGGAGCTGCGATGAAATGGATGGACGGCAGTACTTTGATTTATATCCCAGCCGGGGATTTCACAATGGGGGACGGGATTAATGCCCTTTCCCACAATGTGACTTTGGATGGATATTGGATTCAGCAAACCAAAGTTACCAACCGTATGTATGAACAGTGCTTAAAAGTTGGTGCTTGTACTACACCATCTCAGGAGTTAGGCGGAGCTGTTTTTAGCAATCCTGAGTTTGGCAACCATCCTGTTGTAGGTATAACTTGGGATCAAGCTCAGTCATATTGCACATGGACTCAGGGCAGCCTGCCAACGGAAGCCCAGTGGGAGAAAGCTGCCCGCGGTACAAATGGAAATACATATCCGTGGGGCAACACTGACCCTGCTTGTAGCTTACTGAATTTTAGTAACTGTTATGAGAGCACCAATGGTGTGGATGCATTCCTTTCAACAGGTGCAAGCTCTTACGGATTACTTGATATGGCAGGGAATGCCTTTGAGTGGGCAAGTGATTGGTATAGTGAAAGCTACTACGCTACTTCACCTCTTGCTAATCCCTTGGGCCCCGAAAGTGGACAATACCGTGTTGTGCGCGGCAGTTCCTTTGAAACGGATGACAGCCAGATCGCTTCTGCGATTCGCCGCTTCAATGAGCCCGGAGATAGCGAGCGCGATACTGGTTTCCGTTGTGCTGTACCAAACCCTCAGCCAATTGCGCCTTATTGTCAGCTCTCTGCATTCGTGCCTGCGAACACGAATGTTTCCACCAGTTGCACATTGCCCGAGGGCGTTGTGACAGATCAATACTGTCAACAGGGAGAAACCTATGCCACTGTCCAACTTTCATTTGGATCAACGTGGGAACCGCGCGGTACGCGTCTGATATGTACAGAGGCAACTGGCAGCGGGATCAGGCAGTTGACTTGCAGCGGTCCCGAAACTATTGAATCCACAAATGAGATTGTTGTATGTAACGAGTCGTGCTCGAATAAATTGGTGGTGGAAGGTGTGGCTCCATCTTGCCCATCAGGTTATACGCTTGAGGCTGCTACTGGTTTATGTAATTACACACCGATTCTGAATCAAGTTGGTGTCTCAGGTTGTCCCGTTGGATACTCTCTAATGGAAAGAGGCGGGCAGCAAACTTGTGCAATTGGCAAAGATGTAAATGGTTATTGTCCCGCAGGTACTTATTTTGACGATTTAGCTGGGATGTGTGTGCCGCCTAATGGAGAAACATCCGCGCCTTATGGTATTGACGATGCATCCCTCGCGGTGCAAACCTATGCCGGCTGTGCAACAGGCTATGACTACAATGAAAACTTCCAGTGTTGTCAGGCAGTGACAGGTGGAACATATCCCGGCTGTGGCCCTGGTACCTCGTTCAATGCAGATGTACAGGCTTGTATCCCTACAGGAACTGAACTCAGTGGCGCAGGCTGTATCACTGTCCGCGTGAATACACTCAAGTGCAGCGAACCTGTTAATACGTGCGCACAGTATAGTGATAGTGAATCACGATGTGTTGCAAACTTCTGTACATGGAACGAAAAAGCAACTGTTTGCGAAATGAATGCACCATAACAATGAAAAAAAATCCCGCAAGGCAATCCCTGCGGGATTTTTTCATGACCTTTGGGTGACCTGAAATTCGCTTCAGTGGGATACAAAATAATATACCTCAAGTTATAATTTTTATGGCTTCATACTTGTTGTAATAAGGAGAATGTGATGAAAAGATTTGCGCATCTTATTTCAATCGTGACTCTTATGTCATTGATTCTATCGGCTTGTAATCTTCCTGGAAGCCCAATGATTCCAATCACAGGCGTAACAGAAACTGTCGAACCATCTATTCCTGCTACCGAAGTGCCTGCAACATTAATCCCAATTGACCTGGCAGGTCCGCTGATGGAAGTAGGATCGAAATATCCATATGTGGACGGAACTATTCTAGTCGCTGTTCCGGGCGGGACTTTCATCATGGGTTATCAAGGCGAAGATAATCCTATCCATGAAGTGACTGTCAGCGACTTTTGGATTTACAGCACTAAGGTCACTAATTCACAATATGCTTTATGTATAGCCAGTGGGCTGTGCACAAGGCCCGACGAAGAGAATAATCCATTGTTTGGAGATTTCAGTCAAGCCAATCACCCAGTAACAGGCGTGACCTATGAGCAGGCATCTCAATATTGTTCTTTTGTACATGGAAGTTTACCGACAGAAGCACAATGGGAAAAAGCTGCGCGTGGACCCGATGGTAATATCTTCCCATGGGGTGATGAAGCACCTTCCTGTAACTTACTGAACTTTCTATCTTGTAGAGGCAAGACAACTCCAATCAATGAATATACCAATGGCGTGAGTTATTACAGTGCCTTCGATATGGCTGGCAATATACGCGAATGGGTGCTGGATTGGTATAGCGCTTCTTATTACAGTGTATCGCCGACTGAAAACCCGCTTGGCCCTGAGTTGGGAGAAAAGCGTTCAGTGCGCGGCAGTAGTTATCAAGACGGTGGCGATTCGAGTCTTGCTGCCCATCGCTTCTCCCTTAGACCTTTAGAAAATTTGCCAGACTTAGGTTTCCGCTGTATTGTTGGGGACCCAACCTATTTTGCCCCGTCATGTGAACAACTAGCTTATATTGGAACTGGTCCGAGTGGCGAAGAAGCTACTTGTACACCAGATGTTAAATGCAATGATGTTTCTGTTTCACAAGCAGCGGTGTGCACGCCAAGATTAGTCCCTTATACAATTGTCACTTTTAATCTATCTGATAGCCCTCCCGATAGTTGGCTATATGACGTACCTGGCTGCTCTCAAATATCTGGTGAAAATAAATTCGTATGCAATCCTTCCGGGCCATATATCGCGTCGGTTGAAGGTTCATGTGAAGGGACGAACACTTGTGATTCCACCTGCCCAGCTCATTACATTAAGGAAGGGGATGTGTGCAAATGGGATGGAAGTGGAACGATTGGTACAGAATGTCTACCTGGCGCTACTTATGATCCCCTCACACAATGCTGTTCTGCAGCTCCTGGTTCTGCCGTGAACGTTAACTTGTGCCCTGCGGGATATTATCTTTCGGATGGCATTTGCTATTCTGACTCATCCTTTACCAAGAACACAGAGTCTTTGAATGTCCTTTTTAATACTTGTCAACCTCCCAAAGACAATGGCGGGGGAGGTGGTCCTGGTCCTACTCCGATTTCATGTGGCGTAACTTGCGGTGGTTGCCAGATATTAGACCCCACCACTTGTAGTTGTGTTTCTGACCCAAGTTGTTAACCTAAATCAACCCCTGCTTTCAAAGTAGGGGTTGATTATTTTATAATTCCGAATTTTACCTTTATGACCTTTGGGTGACGGGGAATAGACCATGCTGGGATACAAAATATTATGCCTAAGGTTATAATTTTTTATGGCTTCAATCGATGAAATACAGTATCAGCCTTAGATGGAGAGTGCAATGAAAAGGTTCCTATATCTTAATTCAACAGTAGTTGTTGTGTCATTGATTCTGTCAGCGTGCAATGCCCCGGTTGGCTCTGATGTAACTGCGGGTGATGCGACCGAACTACCTGCAACTGTGACGGAAACTGCTGTAGTTGAAGCATCCCCTACACTTGTATCCATTGATCTGGCTGGCCCGCCAATGGAAATCGGCTCCAAATATCCGTATGTGGATGGCACAATACTTGTCGCTGTTCCGGGCGGAACTTTTATTATGGGCTACCAAGGCGAAGATAACCCTGTT
>JACMLM010000050.1 GCA_014379595.1 Anaerolineales bacterium | reverse complement strand
TTGGCGCTGGCAATTAAGCAACCGCCTGAATACCGCGGAAGATATTGAAAAAGTTTTACCGATCACAGACAGTGAAAGAAAGGCGTTGCAAACGCAAGGCCTGTTCCGTGTAGATATAACGCCTTACTTTATTTCTTTGATCGATCCTGATGATTTGAATGACCCCGTCCGCAAGCAGATCATTCCTGTTTCTGAAGAACTGAACGCGTTCACGTCCATGATGGAGGACTCGCTCGCGGAAGACCGCCACTCTCCCGTGCCCGGGCTTGTTCACCGGTATCCTGACAGAGTACTTATGCTCGTAACGACTCAGTGCGCCTCGTACTGCCGTTATTGCACACGTTCACGTATTGTCGGCGACCCTGGTCAAACCTTCAACCGCAAAGATTTTGAGATGCAGATCGATTATCTCAAACGCACACCGCAAGTTCGTGATGTACTTCTTTCTGGCGGTGATCCACTTGTATTGGCTCCAAAAATTTTAGAAGAGTTGCTTGGCCGCTTACGTGAGATTCCGCATATTGAAATTGTGCGAATTGGTTCGCGTGTGCCTGTCTTTATGCCCATGCGCATCACACAAGAGCTATGTGACATGCTCGCCAAGTTCCATCCATTGTGGTTGAATATTCACGTTAACCATCCGAATGAGATCACAAAGGAACTCGCTGATGCATGTGATCGTATGAGTCGCGCTGGTATTCCGTTGGGCAATCAATCTGTGTTGCTTGCAGGCGTAAATGATTGTGTTCACATGCAGCGTGAGCTTGTTCAAAAACTGACTCGCATTCGCGTCCGCCCGTATTATCTTTACCAATGTGATCTTGTGGAAGGTTCCGGTCATTTCCGTACGCCCGTTGCAAAAGGCATTGAGATCATCGAGGGCCTGCGCGGACATACCTCCGGATACGCTGTCCCACAATTCATTGTGGATGCGCCCGGCGGAGGTGGTAAGATTCCTGTTATGCCGAACTATATGCTTAGCATGTCAGACCACAAGGTAATTGTGCGTAACTATGAAGGCTATGTGTCTACATATGAAGAGCCAACAGAGTACAAGTCACATGATCCGAAGACCTGTAAATACTGTCAAAGCAAACGCCCTGAACCAGGTCAAGCCGGGCTTACCGGTTTGCTTGATGGCGAGGAACTGTTCATCAAGCCAGAAGGATTTGATGAACTGCACGACCGCCACGGTCTTCAGCATCGTTTGAAAGACGAAAACAAGTGGAAACCCCTTGGCATTGGTTCTGGTGAAACGGAATTAAGTAACCCTAAATGATAAGAGTTTGAGAAGGAGAAAAAATGCGAAAATCCCTGATTGTAATGACTATGCTTATTTTGTTGATATCAGCTTGTCTGCCCGGGCAGACACCTGAAGAGGCGCAGAATCAAATTAATACGGCGGTTGCGGCAGCAATCGCAACACAACAGGCCGCTATTGACCAAGCTGTAGCAATGACTTTAACTTCTGTTGCACAAAATGCATCGCCAACACCGGTACCTACATTTGTTGGTCCAACTGAAACTCTCGTTTCATTCCCTCCAACTCAAACTCCTGTGATTATTCCTACCATCACTCCATCCAGTGGAGGCGGTGGGGGTGGAGGCGGCGGGGGCGGCGGAGGTAACACCTCGACTACATACTCTTGTGCGATTATCGGAGAAAAACCTTTCGATGGTGCACATTTCAAGCCCGGTGATTCCTTTGACAAATCCTGGACAATCAAAAATACTGGCACCGCAACGTGGGAAGCGAACTGGGATTTTGAGTATCGCGGCGGCACAGATATGTCACCCACGGCCCCTGGTTTTAAAATCGGTCAGCAAGTTAAACCAGGTGGAACCATCACTTTAGTGATAGAGGTTGAAGCACCGGACGTCGCAGCAAAAGATGCTGGCAAAATATTTACAATGACCTGGTCGATTAATAAAGGATCTCATTTTTGCACACCATACGTTGCTATTAAAGTCTATCCTCCAGGTACAGAGTAAAGAGCCTTAATCGACGGGAGAAACTATGCTTCGGCGGAATTACAGAAAACTTTCTTTTTTAATCACCACTGCGCTTATATTTGCCTGCGCCATACCTCAGCTTGCGCCTGCATCCGTTCCGATTGCATCCACCTTTGACCCGAATTCTCTGAACACATCGATTGCACAGACAGCAAATGCTGCTGCTACGAAAACAGCGCTAATATCGCTGCCCACACTAACGCCAACTGCAACATTCCTACCCACGGTTACAATTGCTGAAACGCCTACACCGTTTACCTTCATACTTGCCACAGCAACCGTACCATCATCTACGCCAACATTAGGTAGTACAGGGGCAAAGTATGATTGCAGGATCGAATTGCAAAGCCCGGCAGATAATATTGGCCTTACAAAAGGCGCAGATTTTGATATGACTTGGCGTGTAATAAATACAGGAACAGATCTGTGGAATTCAAGCAACGCTGATTACCGCTATATCAGCGGTGACAAGATTCATAAAGCTGCAATTTACGATTTGGAAAAATCTGTTCCAGTAGGCGGACAAACCGATATTATCGTGGACATGAAGGCACCTGCCGATGCTGGCACCTACACTACTGCATGGAGCATCACCATCGGAAAAAGTAAATTTTGCACCATGAGATTGACTATCATTGTAAATTAAATACTTTCTGAAATAAAAACACCCCGAGTAAAAAACTCGGGGTGTTTTGCTTAATTATAGTTATGAAATAGGTGGGAGCGGCTCTTCTATAGACACAACTACTTCGGGCTTCTTGCGAAGTCCAAAAAATCCAACAGCTACAGGAACAGCAATAAACAAAATACCTATACAACATGTACCGAGACCTGAAAATAATGCGGCACTTGGGTCACTACTGCCGCCGATATTAATATCAGCTCCAGGTATAAAACTAATCACAGCTGTAAGTGCTCCCCAGAATGCTGCGAATAAACCGGGGCATCCACATAAAATAACCGCGGCAATTGTGGCAATCAAGCCAGTATTTTTATTATTCATATAATTTCTCCTTTAAATTAGTTTATGTGAGTATACAGGTAAAGAAAACGGGATGCAAGAAAAACTTGCATCCCGTTTTCAACGTTAACCCCTTAATTTCGCTCCAACTTCTTTTTCCAATCGCTTTACGATCTTGTTACGGATCGCGGCTGCATCAGCATCGGTCATGGTTTTCTCAGCTTGGTAAGTGAGACTATATGCCAGTGACTTTTTCCCAGCGCCGATCTTTTCATCGCGATAGACATCGAACAAGCGGACATTCGTTACGATCTTTCCACCCGTTTGCTTGATCAATGCTTCGATTTCTTCTGCCAACACTGATTCATCGACAATAATGGCGATGTCCTCATAGACAGGGGGGAATTCAGAGACAGGTACGATGCCATAAGTAGGCGTTGCTTTACGGAGTAATTCCAAATCAAATTCGGCAACGAGCACAGGCCGCGAAGCGTCACCCAGCTCATATTTTTCCTTCACCAGCGGATGCAATTCACCGAAGACGCCCATCACTTGTCCATTGACTTTGACTTCGGCGGCTTTGCCGGGGTGTAGATAAGGCGTGGATTCTGATGCAGTGTAGGAAACATCCGTAAGGCGCAAGCCGCTCAGGGTGAGTTCGATGCGGCCTTTTAAGTCGTAGAAATCCAACTTGGATGAATCTTTTACATCCCATGCGGTGGCTTCGCGCAGACCGGTCATCGCGATGGCAAGTTTACGAGGCTCGTTGGGTAAATCATTTTTTACAGGCTCAAAGATAGAGCCAATTTCAAATAACGAAATCGATTCGCCAAGGCGAATATTCTTCTCCAGCACATCCAGCACAGATGCGACCAGACTGCGGCGCAAAACGCTTTTCTCTGGTGCAATTGGATTCGCAATGCGAACATACTCATCGTATTTTGCAACACGCGACTCTTTTTCAACAGAAGTCATCCGATAAGTGGCAACTTCCTGCAAGCCAAACGCAATAAGCAGATCGCGAAGATGTTCCTCCCATTCATGAACCGGATTGCCAACCTGCGGAGGTAATGCATCGGCCATGGTTGTGACAGGAATATTATCGTAACCATACCCGCGCGCAACTTCCTCAAGTACATCAGCCAGACCAACAACACCTTCGTCAATATCCATACGGTGCGAAGGCGCAGTAACAATTAATTTTGTGTCTTTGACTTCGCATTTGAATTCAAGTCGTTCAAGAAGTGCAGCGATTTCTTTGAGGGTCAGGTCAATGCCAAGAAGTTTTTTCACATCGTGTGATGTGAGTTCAACTATGGAATCCTTTGGCTTGAGCGGATATACATCGACAAGCCCGGGAGCAACTGCCCCGCCAGCCCATGCAGCCATGTATTGCAATCCACGTTTTACACCTTGTTCAGCAACTGCGGGATGAACACCGCGTGAAAAACGGAAGGATGCTTCAGAGGGTAGATTATGCTGTTTGGCCGTGCGACGGATGTTGATGAAATTCCATGCCGCACCTTCAAGTAGGATATTGACGGTGCTCTTCCCCCGTGAAGTGATTTTTCCCTGTGGCGTCTCGTCAGCTTTTGTTTCGATTCCTTTTGCATCGAGCACTTCCTTTGATGCATCGTACACTTCGGATTCAGAACCACCCATTACACCCGCAAGAGATAGTGATCCCTTTTCGTCACACACAAGCACATTCATGGATGTAAGTTTGCGTTTAACTCCATCCAAAGTAGTGAGGGTCTCGCCATCCTTTGCAGTCCGGGTGGTGATTTTGATCTTATTTTTGCCAGCACGTTCCTTCAATACATCATAATCAAATGCATGTAATGGCTGGCCAAGTTCGATCATTGCATAGTTGCTTGCATCTACGATATTGTTGATGGCGCGTATACCTGCAAGTTTGAGCCTGCGCTGGATCTGGTATGGACTTGGTTTGATCTCCACATTGCGAATTAACCCGGCGACAAAGCGTGGATTTAATTCGGAATTGGTGATCTCAATTTCAACCAGACCTTCAACAGAGTCACCGGATGTTTTGAGTTCAATTTTTGGCTGCTTGAGTTCACGACCTGTTAATGCGGCCAGTTCGCGTGCAATGCCGATAACATTCGCATTACGTGCCATGTTCGGTACAATAGAAATATCCAAAACTGCATCGCCGATGTAATCTGCAAGCGGCATGCCAACAAGCGCATCGTCATCAAGGATGATGATGCCGTCGCTTTCGTCTGTAATGCCAAGTTCCTTTTCGGAACAGACCATTGAATAGGAATCCACACCGCGAATCTTGGCACGTTTGAGAGTCATCAACTGCTGTCCCTCAACATGACCATCGTACAAGATCGAGCCTTCTTTAGCATAAGCAACTTTGATCGGCTTTTCGAGCTTTCCTGTGCCTTTCAAATGAAAGATATTCGGTGCGCCTGTCAAAACAATTTGACCCTGCTGACCATCGAACAGATCAAGCAATGTCAATTTATCGGCGTTAGGATGCGCCTTCACTTCGCGAATTTCAGCCACAAAGATCTTTTCTTTATCCCATGCAATGCCATTGGTTTTGAATTCGTGTTTTTCGCCTTCTTTATAAGTTGGCATTTCAAGACCAGCATAGAGAATCTCGTCCACTTCCATGCCAGCGAGAGTGAGTTTGCGCGCAATATCTTCGACAGATAAACCATCGATGTCAATGAAGTCTTTTAACCATGAGAGAGGTATTTTCATCTGGTCTCCTAGAATTGTTCAAGAAAACGCACATCATTACCCCAGAAGTAACGGATGTCGTTAATTTTATTTCTTAGCATCAACTGGCGTTCTGGTCCCATGCCCCAGGCAAAGCCAGAATAGATCTTCGGGTCGTAACCACCGTTTTGCAAAACAACAGGATGCACCATGCCGCAGCCAAGAATTTCAAGCCATCCTGAATTCTTGCAGACCTGACATCCCTTGCCGCCGCAGACAAAACATTCCACGTCCACTTCGGCGGATGGTTCTGTAAATGGGAAGTATGAAGCGCGGAAGCGTAGTCGTGCGCCTTCGCCAAACATACGACGAACAAAATCCGCAATCGTACCCTTCAAATCAGCGAAGGTGATATTCTTGCCAACGGCGAGTCCTTCCACTTGATTGAATTGGATCTCAGAGCGAGCCGTAATTTGTTCGTAACGGAAACACATACCGGGTAATGCGATGCGAATCGGTGGAGGATTCTGCGGATTAGTTGCAACGGCTTCCCGCATCGCGCGAATCTGCCCGGGCGATGTATGGGTTCGCATCAAAATTGGATTATCACCGCGGTCACCAGCTTCCACAAAAAATGTATCCTGCATATCACGTGCGGGATGATGCAGCGGAAAGTTAAGCATTTGAAAATTCATCTCATCGGTTTCAACTTCACGCGATGTATATACTTGAAAACCCATTTCTGCAAGAATGGCCAACACACGGCGCAATTGCTGAGTTGATGGATGCAAACGTCCAATATGTTTGGTTCGGCCGGGCAAAGTCACATCCAGTTTTTCTTCTTCGAGGGATTTCGCCAACGCGGCATTTTTGACTGCCTGGGCACGTTCAGCCAAAGCGGCTTCCAACGCCACCTTCACACGGTTCGCCGCCACGCCGATAACTGGTTTCTCCTCCTTTGAGAGTTTCCCAAATTCGGCAAAGACACTCATCAATGGCGAACTGCGTCCTAATGTGGAAATGCGCCATGCATCCAATGCAGCCTGATCGGTAATGGCATCCAGGCTTTCCAATGCAGATTTTTCGATATCGTTCAGTTTATCCAACATATCCATCTCCATTTCTGTAATACAAACAAAAACTCCCGTCCACATATGGGACGAGAGGAACTTCTCGCGGTACCACCCAAGTTAGTTGCAATTGCCGTTTAAGGCTCACGACTCTCTTTGTGCTGACTGACATCAGCCTCTCATGTAACGTCGAGATCACGGTTCAGACTACTAGAAAATCATTCACCTGAACGGCTCAAGAGGGAACTTCAACTGATTTCGGACGAGTGCAATTTCAACGCTTACTTTGCACATCTCTGGCGGCTTCTGCCAGTCTACTTTCCTCTGTCACGGCCTTTTGTTTAATTGATGTAATTATCTGCAAAAACAGAGACGTGTCAAGGCTTAGATTCTGTTTGAATCTGCGAATCAGTTTCCAGATAAGAAAGATCCGTTACGTCGCTTTCACGAGTTGATAAGACCAGTAAATCCGTTCGCCATTTACAAAGCTATTATAAATTTTCGTCCCTTCTACAGCGGCGAAAGTTTCCATCACATTGTGAAGTATTTTGGGGGCCAGCTTGTGAGCAAGGCTTCGGTAACGTTCGCTGGTTTTTTGAAGAGCGCGGACAACATCAGGCGTAATATCCGTTTTTGATTTGATCTGAAAGCCCGCTTCTTTAATATCACGATCAAGTTGAGCGACCTCGGCTGAAGTACGAAAATCAGCATAAAGCAAATGCCCGCCCAAGCGAAGAACTCGATATACCGATTTGAAGAAAGCATCCTGACGAGGATAGCAATGAGATGCTTCCACGTTGATAACGGCATCGAAATGTTTTTCGGGGAAATCAAGCGCCTGCGCATCGCCAGTGCGAAAATCAATTCCCAATATTCCATGAGTTTTACGATTGCTTTCAATGGCTTTTGGGTTTTGATCAATTGCTGAATATGTTTTGGGGTGATGATAGCGCTTGATAAATGATGCACCGCCGCCGTGCCCACAGCTGACTTCGAGCACATCCTTTTCAGTTAAGTCTGCTCCACTTGCAACATGATGATAAAGTTGAATCGCAGGGCGGTTGGATTCATCTTCAGGTTTAAGAGTGATCGTTTCACCTTCGGGCGGCCAATACCCATAATTTAAAAAAGTGACGGGGTCACTGCCAATACGCTTGCTGAGATATTGATACCAAATTTTCCAAAATGTTTGTTGAAAGACTGGCATAGTGTTTTCCTTTACTATCGCTTG
Organism: Anaerolineales bacterium; assembly: GCA_014379595.1. Lineage (GTDB taxonomy): Bacteria > Chloroflexota > Anaerolineae > Anaerolineales > Villigracilaceae > Villigracilis. The sequence goes on along the minus strand of JACMLM010000050.1, from coordinate 10,076 downwards.
TTTCATAAATAAGTAAACTTTTTGTTGAAAATTACGAGGAGAAATCGAATTTTTTGTTTACCAAATTATGCGATACTATGTAAATTATAAACTAGATATTAAGGTCTATAATTGCTTCATGAATCGCAAACTTGATTTTCCATCACTTTTACTTTTCACTTCCTTGCTCTTCGGCACTATTGTCCGTTTTTATCCTGCCATCGCCAATGGATTTCCTCTCAATGATGGTGGCATGTTTTATACAATGGTTCAGGATTTAAAATCAAATGGATATGCACTTCCGCAATTCACAACATACAACCATGCTGATATTCCTTTTGTCTATCCACCTCTTGGATTTTACATCGCGTCTTTCTTAAGCCTGTTACCCGTTTCTGATTTATCAATCTTTCTCTACCTCCCAGCCTTGGTCAACACCATTTCCGTCTTTATCTTTTATCTCTTCGCCAAAGAGACACTCAACGCACGCATCCCTGCCTCGTTGGCAACTCTCATTTATGCACTTTCCCCACGAGCATTTCTCTGGCAAGTGATGGGCGGAGGAATCACTCGTGCATTTGGGATGTTATTTTTGTTGTTGATGTTATGGCAGGCAATGGAGTTATTTAAGAACTATCAACATAAACATTTAATATTTACCATTCTCTTCGGCGCAGGTACAGTGACCAGTCATCCGCAAACAGCGTTACATGCAGTGCTAGGCGGATTATTAATATTTTTATTCTATGGATTCAACAAACGCGGATTTATCTCAGCTATTCTGACAGGTATGGGTGTTGCTATCCTCAGCGCACCGTGGTGGCTGACTGTGTTTTCGAGACATGGAATTGAGCCTTTCATCTCCGCAGGCCAGACCAGCCAACGGACTCTTGAATCTTATTTATCACTCATCCGTTTTGATGGGCTTGGAGATTATTTAATCCTGCCAACCATGTTGCTTGCTTTCATTGGCATATATTTATCTTTGAAACGAAAAGATATTTTTATGCTCACATGGGCTGTATTGGCTTTATTAATTGACCCGCGCGGCGGGGAAGGAATTGCCTTGCTTTCATTCTCAATGTTGGCAAGCATGGGGTTAATTCAATTATCAGCCTGGATCAATCGCACAAATAATGAGCCAAGTGAAAGTTTGGTAACAAGCAAATCAAACCTGATCATGATTTTCAGTTTGACGATTTACTTTATTCTTGGCGCAAGTATCTTTGACTTTCAACTGGTCAATACAAGTTTGAAAGCAAATGATCTTGAAATGATTGAATGGGTTAAATCAAATGTAGAAGATGACAAAACATTTTTGCTTGCCACAGGGCGTGAGTTTTCCATGTCTGACCCTATGCAGGAATGGTTTCCAGCTTTGACAAATCAATACAGCGCAACAACTATGCAAGGTTTGGAATGGACTCTCGGTGAAAACTTTTTCCCATACTATGAACAATTACAGGCATTTCAAAAATGCGCGGATGTGAATTGTGTCAATGAATGGGCTGTGACAAACAATGTCGATTACGATTATTTAACTGTATTAATTCCCAACAAAAATGATTCAAGTGAATTAACAGATTCTTTAAAGAACTTTGGTGTTTCAATGAGGAGTTCGGCTTTACATTTGCTGGTGTATGAGTCAGAACATGCTTTAGTGTTTAAATTGAACAAGTAGGGGCGACCCGTCAGGTTTTATTATGCTTTAAGCATAAACACGGCGGGTCGCCCCTACGAAGATATATCTTTTCCTTCCCATTCTTTCATAAACTGCTCTAGAAATTGGACCATCACTTCATGCCTCTGTTGTGCAATTTGCTTTGCAGTTTCTGTATTCATCATATCTTTGAGCAAAAGTAATTTTTCGTAAAAATGATTAATCGTAGCGCTTTTGCTATTCTTGTATTGTTCAAAAGTGGCATGAATTTGGGGCGGAAGTTCAGGGTCATACATGGGTCTGTTCTTGTAGCCGCCATAAGCAAAGGCGCGTCCAATACCAATTGCACCGATTGCATCGAGTCGGTCTGCATCCTGCACAATGAAGCCTTCGAGTGAATTCATTTTATTTTCGACTTTTCCGCCTTTGAAAGAAATATGCATAATGATCTCACAGACCGTTTCCATAGTTTGAGAATCTATTTGGCACGATTCCATCCACGCTTTGGCGCGATACGGGGTTTCATCTTCAGCCTCGTTGAATTTCCAATCGTCCAGATCATGTAATAGGGCTGCGAGTTCAACTACAAACCTGTCCGCCCGCTCCGCGTCGTGGTCGCAGATGGTAATAGCATTCTTCCAGACGCGATAAATATGCCACCAATCGTGTCCTGAGGAATCATCTGAAAATTCCTGTTGTACATATTCGGCTGTTTTTTGGATAATTTGTTCGAGAGTCATATCACCAGCCACGCAAGGAGTCGAGGGAGATGCGAACTGCAGTTGAATATTCTTTTGCAAATTGTTCGTGTGTTGAACCTAATGATTTAATGCCCGCACGATATTTGCGAAGATATGCAGAGACTTTATTGGCTGGTAGCACATCGGATGCTATATGTGCTTCACCGTGAAAAATAATTAGATCCTCTTCACCTTTTTTATCAAGCGTGTTGAAATTCAAAGAAACGTTGGGGTTACGCCCAATATGTTTTAACTTAAAGGCTTGAGGCTGGCTAAAAATAAGGATAGAGTCTTTTTGCCAAATAAACCACACGGGGCGAGGTTGTGGCGTATTATGTGAATCTACGGTGGTGAGCCAAATGAAATATTCTTGTTGAAGATGACGTTTGGCTTTGCGCCCAAGTTCAGAATTGAAATCTATCATATATTCCTCCACCAAATTTTCGGTAATGAAATTATAAACGAACAGGCCATGCCTCTACCTAGCCGGTAGAGGCATGGCATTTAAAAAAATAATTCGGGCAATTGTCCGAATTACCCGTTCCATTTCATTTTCATATACACGCCACCCTTTTCCAATTCATCCAGCATTTGATTCAATCTTTTTTGTTTTGTAGACTCCAGCTTTGCACGATTGATCCAACCAATGTAATCATTTTGTTGGTATGACGGACGCGCTCGATAGGCGTTCATCAATCCGCGTGCATTAAGGGCATCACGGAAAAAATCGGGCATTTCATAACGTGGTCTGGTAGGCATAATAATTTTCCTAATCAGGTGATATGTTTCCAATTACATTTCCATCAGAGTCTGTTTCAAAAAGTCCTTTACTCGTATCCAACAGAACCAATGGATTGCCCCAGGGATCTTCAAGGACAACACAACGTCCAACCTGAATATCAAAAGGCGGAACAATCACCTTTCCGCCAGCTTTTGCAAATACATTTGCTGCCGCATCCGCGGAATCAACGAGCAAATCTGTTTCCTGCCGTTGTTCTTCTGTTTGAAGCACAATTTCAGCATCTGATTCTGGCAAGCGCAGACCAGCCGCGGTTTCAGTTCGCCAGATAAGTTCATGCCCAAGCTGGTCGCGATAAAAAGCGAGACCAGCATCCAGGTTTGGCACATACAAGCGGACACAGTCTACTTTGCGAATGAGTGCCATGAGTTTATTTAAGAGTACACAATGCCTGGCGGATCTCACCTAGATGATAGGCAGTGTGAACCACAACGGATAATGCGCCGCCTATCGTATCTTCATTCCACATGGGGTTGTTACGAAAAAGCGAATCCATACGACCATATGCATCTCTCAATTTACTTTTGTAATCTTCCCATTCTTCATCTGTAACCTTTTCAACTGTGCGCCAGATGTAACCCCAGTCACGCGGACTTTCGTCACCTTGAAGTGCAAAGCGTTCAAAGGATTCAATATAATAAATCACATGGGCAACTTGGGCAGCGAGTGAGGCACACTTGCCTCCAACAGGAATAGAAGCCTCTCGAGCAGAAACAGTGTCAAGAGTGCGAAAAAGAGACGTGTCTTTATCCAGATAAATGCCGTGTGTGTTATCGAACGTCTCATCCAGAAATTGCAAAAGGTTATTAACAAAATGTTCCTGCTCAATAGGTCCTGACATATTATCCTGCTCCTTCATAAGCTGATTTGATCCACGCGACGAGTTCGGAATCAACTTCTTTCGCATCGCTTAGATTGACTATGTAATTGCACATGCTTCCCGACGGTTGTTCCAACAGTCGCGCATTTTTCTTTAACCCTTTGTTGTTGATACCCACTTCAAAACGTGTGTTGGTTTTGGGGCCGATCATTGCGAATTGTTTCTTGCGCCGCAAGCTGACATAACCTTTCTTCGGGACAATTTCAAACTCGCCAAGTTTATTGATCTCTTTCATCAACTTTTCGTGAATAGGGCGGAAGCCTGTTTTTGGACCTGAATAAATTTCATCCAAGACAGCATCTTCACTTTTGCCTTCAGCCGCACTTCTGCCATCAGATTTGAGCACTGCATGCACCAGGCCGTTTGCATCGCCATGACCCAGGCCAAGTTTTTCCTTGAACATGTCGCGGAGTTCGCCATGTTTGGTCAACCCGCTTTTTTTGGCGATGGCCTCAAGTTCTTTGAGGCTCTTGCCAGTTTTCTTTTGGATGTTATCCAATTGTGTTTGAATGGCTTTATCGAGACTGCTCATCAGATCATCTCCTTAAAAGTTTTTTGAAATCAATTACAGGCTGCGCGCCGATGTTTGAAGGCTGTGGCCACGTCCAAAGATGCATCAGTTTGTACTACCGATGTGATGGCTTCAAAATTATATTTCGCCCGTCCACGTACGATGAGCATCCCTCCGATCAAAAAGACTGCAAACATGCTGGCTATTACTGCGGGCCAGAACGGGGCAGAAGGGAGACGGGTTGCAGCCTCCGATACTCCCGCCGCAATCAACCCTACATAAGACCAATTCATGAACTCGTAATGGAATTCCAGCCAGCGCCAGCGTGGAAGGCGAAGGTAGACAGGAATGAATCCAGCTATCAGCGTGATCAAACTCGCTAACGCGGCACCATGAAAAGGTCCGAAATGACCCGTGAGTTGATAAATGAAAAGTGCAGAGATGTTGAGTCCCAGCATATTGAAGAAATATGCATAGCCCAACTGCTTATGAGTGCGTGTCCCTTTGCGAGCAAACAGCACGCACAGACCAAAGATCAACGCTGAAATAGCTGTGCCAATATGTAACCTTGAAATGATCTCATATGCCATGATGTAACTCCTTGGCAAAATAGTTTGATGATGTGAAATAGATTGCTTAATCCACTTTTTATCGCCACATTCCTAGTATAAAACCGATCAGGGTAAAGTAGACAGTGATGTAGCCGCCGTTGATGAAGATATATTTCCATGACTTTTGCTCAAACAAGGCGACAATGGCAAAGATCAGTGCAGAAAAGCCAAAGCCAGCGAGAAACCCTGCGGTTGCACCCCAGGCAGCGCCCGATTGGGCATCACCGAGGAAGAAGGCCAGATTGTACGAAATGATAAGCGCGAAGAGAAACGCCAATCCGTAGGTCTTTGCAGGGTTTTGTTTTGTAAGTTGTTCTTCGGTTAACTTGGTTTCACTCAACCAGCCCTTGTAAAAGAGAATGGGAGAGTACCATAATGCGCCTAACGCAAGGTTGAGGATTGCACAAACAAAAACAGCGACGTGGTTGATATATAAATTTTCCATGAGATTGCTCCTTAATAGATTTTGAATTGCAGAGAGTAATCTTACATGGAACAAGGACGTAAGTATTGGAAAAAATTTACCTTAACCAACAGGAACATAATTCAATGATTCGGTCTTTCTTTTCATGTATTCGCTGGGAGTAAAGCCCGAAAAGCCTTTGAAGTCATTAATAAAATGCGCCTGGTCATAGAAGCCGCTCCCCAGAGCCACATGACTCCAATGAATGGATTTATTATTTTCTATCTCTTCTATAGCCTTTTGAAAACGCATGATCTTAAGATACTGCTTGGGGGAAACACCAACTTGTTTCTTGAATAGCTCAATGAAATGTTTTTGTGAATATCCAATGTGACTGCTCATTTGTTGAAATCCAAGAGCATTCGGCTGGTTCGTGATATTAGAAACGGCATACTCCACACAGTTTGCTGGAGTATTTTCATGAAGCGAGTCGCCCGATTGCTGCAATAAAAATATTTCGATCAGCAAAAACATCTGATGAATCGAAACTGCATTAAGCAAATATTGTCTGAGTTCGTAAATCTTTTTACCAAAAACCAGATCAGCATCCACCACCAGGTCTGCGAGCTCGCTCATGGGCAGGTCATAAAATGGATGGGCTTTCCCTTTCCGAAAAGCCACGATCATCATTCTGTTGCCTTGGCCTGAAGGAATAGTAATCGGCCGTGTTCTCACGCCACTGACCCAGGCATGGCGGCATGTTTGAACTTCAGCAAAATTTTCGTTGTCGTAAATATATTGTGTTTTATCAGTCAGGTCGACAATGATTTCTGTGTTTCCATTAGGCAGGAAGCGATCCATCTTATGTGCAGGATTAAATCCCTCATAATAGATAAGCTGCTCAATATATTGGTTTAGTGGAAAAGTTGGGGTGTAAGTTCGAAGTATCATAGGGTAATCAATTGCTAACAATTATAGAACAAATTTTCTGTTTTTGCAACCTTCAATTGCCACCCTCATTTCCATGCTTAAAATGACCTGTCACCCGCGCCATTAATAGCTGCACCTGTTGAGGATCTGTATTGGTAATATTTGCAAGAAATTTAGCTGCGGCCTTGTCTTTGAGTATCATGATCTGCTTGCCGTGCCAGTAAATAAAAACCTTTCCATCTTTGGTTTCCCGAAATGTGAAAGGTTCTTGTTGAAGTTTTCCGCGTTTGTCAGTATTAGTCATGTAAATTTAAGGTAGGGGCGACCCGTCAAGGACTATCGAGAATCTTTTTCTTGCTTGAGGGGTCACCCTACTGGATTAAGTAAATAAATCAATAAGCTTAAATACCAACATCACCACACCAATCCCTCCAAAAACCAAACCCATGCCTCCGAGCAGCACTGAAACAAAATACAAACTCATCCATTTTTTGATGCGTGCCTTTTGCGGATTTCTAGGGTCATAGAGAACATCTATGATCTGGCCCTCGTGAAACATGGGCGGGTTGCTCGACATACTTTCGCCCGCTTCAATCGTTTGGCCCTCAATGGTTCTGAATTGATAAACAGGTGAATATCCCCCGCCGCCTTCCGAACTATGACTGTACACCATGCGAATGACTGTACCTTTCACTTCCTGCGCTGTGCTCAGAAAAATCCGCGTGCGGATGAAAAGAAAGATGGCAATCGCCGCCAAAAGAAAACCTACAAAACTAAAAACAACACCAATGATCAATTCAGCAGACATGGATTCTCTCCTTAAATTAAGTAGTCAGTTTTTCCAGTTTCTTTTCCAGGCTGGCACGAGCACGGATGGCTATGGGCGCATTCAAGTGCAGCCTTAGAGTCTCTTCACTTTTATTTCTTTCATAGTAATCACGGTACATCTGTAAAATGGATAACGTCTCGCCTTGATATTTTTCGACCGAAACAGAGTCGCCAGCCTTTATTAAACCTTCTCGGATCACTCTACAATACAAGCCTGGTCTCTCCGCGCGACGAAATTTCTTCACCCAAAGCGGATCTGCCATACGAGAAGCAAACGTGGAACAAGGGATGCGAGGCGCGGTGATCTGTAACGTCACATCTCCAATATGCAGATAATCTCCAATGTTGAATTTATCGCTTTCCAAATCTGAAATGGTCAGGTTATCACCGAATGTGCCCGCTTCGATCTCGCGGTCTAATTCCTTGGACCACCAAGCATAATCTCCACCACCATAAATATAGACAGCTTGATCAGGTCCACCGTGATGCCTCTTGCTCGCGATAAAATCCTCTTTAATTCCAAGAGTTGTGATTTGCACAGGACCTTGAGCTGGAAGTTTATAAATCCCCGTTGTCTCCAATTGCTCGCCAATTTGCTGGGTCCGCTTTTGACCAATATTAACGCTAAGTAACTGCATTTATATATTTCCTTTTGTTAATCCCATTTTTTATCGAGATCATTTGCATAGAAGCGAATGGCGCGTTCATAATTCTTTATATCTGCATTCTTGGTTGTATCCATGATAATTTTTAGCAGGGAAGAAACCGCTTCATGATGCTCGCCCAAATTATACAGGGTCATGGCAAGAAAAGTTTTCAATTCCCCAGCCTCAGAAAAAACCTTTAATCCATCCAATAAAATTTGCTTTGATTCTGAATACTGACCTAATATGCGATAAGTGCTGCCCAATCCCAAATACGCAGCGCGCAGTTCAGCATCTGGCAGGTCATTTTCTATGGCTGCAAGATAATATGGGACAGCTTCGCGCTCCAAACCTAGAAAATCATACACACAAGCTGTTTTATATTGAACGATGGGGTTGTCAGGATATTCAGCAGCAAGCGGCACTAACAGTTCACGCGCTTCTTCGTGCATATCTTTGGCACGTAATTTATCTGCGTCTTTAAGAGTAGACATCAAATCCATTGAGCTTCTACAGTCCTTTCATTTTGTTGATCTCCCGTATTCAGCGTGGACTTGGGCTCCAGCAGCATTACATGCACTTCTTCTTCTGCCACAGGACAATGCTCCGCACCTTTCGGGATAATTACAAATTCGCCTTCATTCAGCCACAAGTCACGGTCACGTAATTTGATGAGTAGTTTTCCTTTGATGACCAGAAATAATTCGTCTTCATTCTCATGCTGATGCCAGACAAATTCACCCTTTAACTTTACCAGCTTAACATGCGAGTCATTTAACTCGCCCACAATGCGCGGACTCCAGTATTCATTGAACAAGTCGAGTTTTTGGGAAATGTTTATAGTTTGTATCATAAGGTTTCCTTTACTTTTCAGCATTATAAACGAAACGGGACAGTGAATTCACTGTCCCGTTTTTGTTTTGGTATTGTAGTATTTTCTCAAAACACATTACGAAAAATTACTTACTCCAAGCAATTTCGATTTCATCACGCCCTTCTAGCGCTTTCCTAAGTACAGATACCAACTCTGGATCAGTACCTTCACCTTCAAAAGAATCAACCAACATTGAGGTGATGGCGTAATCTTGATCTTCAGTCCATTCTTCCTCAAGATGGTCAACTAAGAACTGAAGCTGAACTTCACTGATGCTTCCTAATGGTTTATTAGTTCCTTTTTCATGTAGGTAAATCATGTTTTCTCTCCTCAATATAGTGTAGTTGAACTTTTTAGCATTATAAACGAAACGGGATAGCGAGTTCGCTGTCCCGTTTTTTGTGCTGAATTATGTTTTCAAAGCCCAAGTTAATTTGGGCTGCCCAACACAGTTGCTGCATGAAGTGTTGGGCGTTTTTTAGTTTTTCTTAACATAATAATTTATCTAATTCATTTGTGTTGTTTATTTCTTCAACATTCTTCTGACCTTATGGATACTATTTCTAAGGGCGACCAATAATCTTGAGCCTGTAAACACGATCATAGTGTATTCGCCCTGCGGGGTAAGGCCGAGTTTTTCGGCGAGCCTAGCAGAAATCTGAGTTGCAGCGTCCCATCCAGGAATAATATTGTTTTCCAGACAATGGATGATCATAGTGGCCGCTACGGCCGTGGCCAGCCCTCGACCCTGATAGTTTTTCTTCGTGTCAATTTCGATTTCAATGCCTTTTTGACAGACCACAAAACTCGAAGCTACACAGACAGGATTTGATCCATCGAGAGCGCAGTAGCCGAAACCACGTGCGACAAAATCTTCAGGGGAATCAAAATTCATTCCATGGGCAGCCGCGAATCTATTCTTGTGCTCAGTAAACTGTTTTGCCAGTGCAACATCAATCTTCACAATGTGAAACCCAGCCGCAATATGGGTCTTGAACTCGTGGAGTTTAGCAATGTCCAACTGTTCTGTTGAAAAGGCAAACCGTTTTAGCTCGATCCATTTCCTGGGATGGACATGGTTGGCAAGAACCGCAAAATCTGGTGAAGTCGTGAATAGTTGGGTAAATCTGGGAAGGGTTTTTAAATATTGATGAGCAAGTGGATGTGTGTAATCGCCGCCTAAAATACTGACCTTGGCATTTGGCAGTTGTAATATG
>JACMLM010000049.1 GCA_014379595.1 Anaerolineales bacterium | reverse complement strand
CAGTTTATCGTGAGTCTGACCCGAGAGAGTCATTCCGTCGTTTAATCCAAACAGGAATTCAGTCTGTTTTAGAAGCGAGCGGTTGAGCCGTAAAATTAATCGTTCATGCGGATTGACTTGTGCCAGCGCAGAACAGAACTCTTTCAAGTGGGGAATCCAGGCGGGTGTGTAAAGTTTTAGAACCAGCGTCTCAGCATAACGATCAATGACCAATCCGGGAAATCCGTCATTCTCACCATGCACCAGCCGATAGCCTGTGGTATCGGTTTCTTTTAAAGATGCACGAAGATGAATTGCTGCATTTAATTTTTCTTGAAACCAATCTACATTGATCGTTGCAGGCTGGCGACTTTGTAAGATGCGAACACGAATTGAAGATGTGGGATCATATAAACCGATTGCAAGAAAACGGCGCTTGTCATCAAAGATAACAGCTAGATCGCCAGGAGCTCCATTATGGCTTTGTTCAGTAATTGATTGATCAAAGATCCAAGGATGACCCTGCCGTAAGGCGCGTTCTGCTTGTGAGTGGATACGCAATGCAATGCGTTTATCGGCAGGTGTGGGGATTTGCGATAGAGAAGTGTTGAAGTCCATTATTTTTATAAATTATTATATCGTGTAAAAATGTTTGCCTGCTTGATATGAAGTTGGCAACTTAAGTTATTCCCTTGTATACTTATAGCAACTTAATCATGCAGCCAACTTTTGTTATCGCAGGAAAACTAAATCGCGAATATGTTATTCCTCCTTCGGGTCGTCCTCTTTTGGATTCGCCCGGTGGAAATTTACTGTATGCTGCTGGCGGGCTTGCTCCCTGGAGTGTAGATGCAGGTTTGCTTGGCCGCGTAGGTGAAGATTATCCGAGCCAATGGCTACAGAATTTGGCAAAGCGCGGTTTTGATATACGCGGTATTCGCATTCTTGACGAATTACAAAATGCAGATGTGCGAAGTTTCATTGCATTCACAGATTCAAATGAGCGAAGTTATTCCAATGCGGTTTCGCATTTTGCGCGCCGTCAGCTTACATTTCCTAAAACATTGTTGGGATATCAAGCTCCGGATGAATCGCTTAAAGATCAGCGTCAGCCAGAAGCGATATCCCCTGCTGCTTTAGATGTGCCAAAAGAATATCGTGATGCGCGCTATGTGCATATTTGCCCCTTTGACTTTGTCAGCCAGAGTCAATTGGTCAATCTCTTCAAAGGCGGTTCAGACCAGACCGTCAGCCTGGACCCTGCTCCCGGCTATATGTCTCCCAAATTTTGGCGTGATCTGAGACTCGTCTTGCAGGGTGTTACTGTTTTCCAACCTTCAGAGGAGGAGTTACGTGCACTCTTCTGGGGCGAGACCAATGACTTGTGGGAGATGGCGCGCAGAACCAGTGAATATGGTCCGCAAATTATTGTCATCAAACGCGGTGCATTTGGTCAAATGGTATATGACGTGGCAGGCAGTCATCGCTATGAGATTCCTGCTTATCCCGCGCGCCTTGCTGACCCCACTGGTGCAGGTGATGCTTTCTCTGGTGGCTTTTTAGCAGGCTTTCAAAAGACAAATGATCCATTGATGGCTGCGTTATATGGAAGTGTATCGGCGTCACTTAAATTGGAAGGAAGCGGACCTTTTTATCCCTCAGATGTTTTGCCCGGCCTTGCGGATGCACGTTTACATTCATTGAAGGATATGGCGCGTGAGGTGTAAGTGCGTAATGCGTAAAACGTAATACGTAAAGACCTAATGAGTGAAGGATTGAAATTATGATTACGAATCACCCCTTCGAGTTATGGATTACTAGACATGACATTTATAGATCATCTTATTGAACTTGCCATTCAGATACAACAAATTCCTGCGCCTACGTTTTCAGAAAGTCAGCGCGGAGAATTTGTGCGTGAACTTTTTCTTAAAGAAAAACTTAAAGATGTTTCGATAGATTCTCTCGGAAATGTATATGGACGCCTGCAAGGGGCAGGGAAGCAGAAAAAATCCAAGCCGTTGATTGTCTCTGCTCATTTGGATACTGTCTTTCCAGCCAGTGTCAACTTGCAGATTCGGAGAGAAGCGGGGAAGATCATCGCACCAGGGATTGGGGATAATTCTCTGGGAGTTGCTGCATTGTTTGGGATTCTGTGGTCGTTGCGCGATAGGCAAATCACATTACAGCATGATGTATGGTTCGTGGCGAATGTAGGCGAAGAAGGCTTGGGTGACTTGCGTGGAATGCGCGCTGTGGTGGATCGTTTTGATAACGAAGTCATCGGTTATTTAATTTTGGAAGGGCTTGCGCTTGGGCATGTGTATCATCGTGCGATTGGTGTGCAGCGTTATCGTATTACTGCAAAAACTGCGGGCGGACATTCATGGTCTGATTATGGGCGTCCTTCGGCTGTACATGAATTGGCTTCACTGGTCACACAATTGACAGCGCTGCGTTTGCCGCGCGAGCCGCGTACCACGATGAATGTCGGTACATTCGGCGGCGGCACGGGAATCAATGTGCTTGCGTCCGAAGCAAAATGTGAGTTGGACTTGCGTTCAGAAGACCCGAAGGTACTCGCAAAGTTGACTCTTCAAGTGGAAGATTTATTAAAAGATGCTGACCGCGAAGGTGTCAACATCATGGCCGAGATCATTGGTCAACGGCCTGCAGGTGAAATAGCAGCCGATCATCCGCTGGTGGAATTGGCTGTGGCCTGCACACGTGAGCAGGGTTTGAATGCAATTCTCACGGCAGGTTCAACAGATGCGAATATTCCGTTAAGTCGTAATATCCCTGCGGTGGTAATGGGAATTACAACGGGTGGCGGGGCACATACAATAAATGAATATATTGATATTGAGCCAGTAGCAAAGGGACTAAATGGGCTGGTGATGTTTGTTGAATCAGCAGGGAGAGTAGATAATTGAGGATCGGGAGGAGAATCTATGTTAGCTAAATCTACAAAATTGATTTTGACCGTGTGCCTACTTATGACATTATTATCGTCCATCCTTGCATGTGGTACATCTTCTGATCCTAACAGATTCCCTGTTAAGAGCTGGAACATAACGATGAACTTGGATCAGCGTGAGAAATTTTTTACACAATTACAAAACTTCGCAGATAAATATTCTCTTGAGTTAAGATCAACTTTTCACGACGCGGACAAGAAAAGTTTCATTATCGTATTGGCTGGCGACGGCTTCCACATATCAACTCTTTCCCACCTGTATTCCCCAAGCGAAATTAGCGTCGATTTTTATAATGAATCTTCGCCCTCCACTTCACAAGAGACCTTTGATGAATTATCTGTTGACCTCAGGAGCCATCTTAAAGATATTCCAAGTATGATAATTAAGGAAAAGTTATCCAGATTAAGAATAAGCATAGACGAAAATCAACGTCAAGAACTTTTTACTGAACTTTTTACTCAGTTGCGAGACTTTGCGGATCAACACTCTCTTGAATTTACAGTATCTTCCTACGATTCAGAGATAAGGACTTTCCTTGTCGAGATGGAGGGTGATGGCTTCAAAATAACAGGCGATGCCGTTCGGAATATTCCTGGAGAAATCAATGTTGATTTTTATATTCATTTTGACAACAATGGATCACCAACTTCAGAATCCCAAGAAATAGTTAATGAATTGTTTGATTATCTCAAAAGCTATTTCAGCGAAGTTCCGAATGTGACAATTACAGAACTGCCTTGATAGAATATTGCCTTTCAGATATATAAACAAAAAGGCTTTCAAACTTTGAAAGCCTTCAATCGTCAATCCAAAATAGTAAACTTGTACTGAGCGAAGTCGAAGTATCTAAAATTATTTTAGTCCTAGTACCTCAAAAACTTCCAACGGCTGCGTTTTGCCTTTCACACTCATATCCGCGTGAGGTTTAGCTTCCACTTCTTTTTTAACCCTGTCATACGCAGCTTGGCTAATAAGAATTTGGTTTTTGGCAGAGTTCTCTTGAACGCGTTTCGCGGTATTGACGCTGTCACTGATGGCAGTATATTCCAGACGTTTTTCAGTTCCGATCAAACCTAATACTGCGTCCCCATAATGAATACCTGCGCCAAAGGCGAGATGCGCTTCTTTAGGAAGTTCTTTATATAAGGCTTCTACTGAATCGCGAATAGCCAGAGCAGTTTTTACAGCCCGCAAGGTATGGTCAGCTTGCGGCACGGGAGCATTGAACCAGGCCATGATCGCGTCACCCATAAATTTATCGATCGTACCTTCTTGAGCAAGCACGGCTTCTGCCATGGCTGCAAGGTATCTATTTAAAATGCTCACTAACTTTTCTGGTGCAACTTTTTCACTGAAGGATGTAAATCCGCGGATGTCTGCGAACAAAACAGTAATGTCCACGCGTTTGCCGCCGAGTTGTAAACTATTTGGGTCAAGTTGATTGATCACAGCAGGGGAGACCATGCGTTCAAAGAGTCTGCGTTGAGCTTCGAGTTTTTTACGTTCGGTTAGATCATCAAGAACAATTGCAACGCCTTGAGTCTTTTGGCCTGAGTCTTTGAGCGGTGAGAAGTTCAAGCGCCAGTCCACATTTCCGCGCTTCGCCAGGTTGTGACTGATCTCAAGGTCTGTGACAGGCTTGTCAGTTGTGCGTACGGCTATCAGATGCGGTCCAATTTCTTTTGAAACAGAAGCAAGCACTTCGTCCAGATGATGACCGACGATTTCAAGCTCGGTATTTCCGAGGATGTTTTGAGCGGCGCGATTCGCAAGAGTCACCTGATTCTCCACATCTGTAGTGATCACGCCGCTAGCAATGGATGCAAAGACGGAGACCATCAGATTCTTAAGTCCCGTTACTTCTTCGAGCGTATGTTTAAGTGAGGAGAACAAGCGCGCATTTTCAATAGCGACTGCGGCTTGATTCGCAAAGGCAGTTAATAATTCTTTTTCTGAATCAGCAAAGATGCCAGTGCGGATTCGATTGTCAGCATAGATCACGCCGATCAAATCATTTTTTACTTTGAGAGGCACACACAAAATGGAACGTAGGTTGAAAGCGACAATACTTTCCTGACCCACGAAACGTTTATCTTCCTGTGCATTTGTGGTGATGATCGGTTCGCCTGTTTCAATCACACGCCCCACAACAGAACGGCTCACGGTCAACTCGGATGGATTGATCGATTCCATTTCCCAGTTGCGGCCCATGCGCGTGACCATTTCGCCTCTGTTATCGCGTAACATGAGGAAGCCGCGCTCGGCTTTGGTAAGGCGCACGATATTGTCCATCACGATGCGCAACACTTCATCTAGTTCAAGCGAAGAGTTGACCACCTGTCCGATGTCTGCAAGGGCAAGCATATTGCTGTGCTCTTTTTGGAAGGCTTCGATCTTTTCGCCTAATTGTGTGAGCGTTGTTTCGAAGGTACGTAATTCACTGGTTGTGTTATTGGGCAGATTAACTTTACTCGCTTCAAGCTCACTGCGAATCTTGCCAGCCTTCAAACTAAGAGTTTGGAGTTGTTCGTGCACATTTGTAGGGCGGGTATTTTCATTCATAATTTACCACTATGATTAATCGAAGCGACGATTAATGGTCTCTATATAGTTAAAAGTACGAGCACGCCATGTTTCCAATAATATTTTCAAGCCGGCCTGTCGGGCGCGGGTAATATTTCCGGTGTGTGATGTGAACAAAGATGTTTCATGCTCCATTGACAATGTCGTGATCGCGTCCTGTGCGGAGGGCAGTACCTTTTTCAAAGCCTGAGCGCGTTCAAAAGGTGTTGCATGTGCAGGTTGTGAATTGTGAAGCCAATGCAGGCCGATGTCAATTGTATGGAAGGAACGTTCGACGGGTGTTAAGATTGCCCATCTGCTCCAACGTGACAGCCAGTTGGGTGGCTGTCGGCCACTCTTTGTATATCTACTTGCCAAGTATACTGGCAAACGGTCAACAAGGGAGTAGCGTTGTGTAAAAAATAAGGCAATTGCAAGGATGCCGATCAGCAGAGTTGGGTATAAGAAACGGGCTGCAATATCGGCTGGTGTTGGTGTCGTACTGTTTTCATCCTCGAGCAGGGTGGGGTCAACGCCCGGTAGATTAAGAGGACCTTCGTCAATGCTCGATTCAGGAATCTGATTGTTCACTGTTGGAGCTGAATCATTATCAATGCGTTCCTGCGGACGATCCAAAGGATCTTGATTGCCAGTGGGTTCAAATTCCACCCAGCCGACGCCGGGAAAATAAACCTCCGGCCATGCATGTGAATTGAAACGCGCCACGGTGTAGCGATCTCTTTCTGCGTCAAATTCTCCTTCTGCAAAACCAACTGCCATACGAGCAGGGATACCCAACGTACGAAGCATGAGCACTTCCGCACTTGCATAGTACATGCAGAATCCTTTTTTATATTCAAACAATACCCACAACAAGGGGTCCTGATAACTAGGCGGAGACTCTGTTAACGTGGTTGTATATTTAATTTCTCTTCTTAAAAATGAAGTAATGGCTTGCGCCTTATCAAATGGGACGGTATACCCTCGCGTAACACGTTCTGCCAATTGATTTAAAGGCTGTACAAGTTCTTGCGGAATTTGCAAATAACGATCTGTCACCCATTGCGGATATTCAGTCCCGGCGGCGCGTAATTCCTGGATGCTTGGATTTGCGATCATTGCCCTAACCTGATAACTGTTACCAGCTACGAGGCCCGGGTCAGCCAACCAGGCAGTCACCTCCCGGTTGGTGTCGTTAATAGGAGATGTCACCAACCTGCTTTCATGATCAACCCAGATCGCTTCTGCTGGGGAATATAAAAGATTCTGTTGAGGAAAGTTTAAGGTTACGGTAAAGCTTGCTTCGCTGCGTGTCAATGGATCAACAAGCTGCAGTTCGTCTGATTCAGGGTCAAAGAACTGACGCGTCACACTTGTATTTGACCATTGTCCATCTACATATTGATCGTAGACACGTCCGCGCCAATAATATCTAACAGGTTTAAATTCAATTTGGTCCACTTCTACAAAAAATACAGCGGTGTCGCTGATCGGTGCATTACTTCCCAGGCTTAGGTCTGTTCCGTAAAAGTCTCCGCTCGAAACTGCTCCATAAGGCGAATCAAGTGCACTTACAGCATCTGAAAGTCTTTCAACAATTGGGTCTATAAAATCATCCCACGCATCAGACACAGGTTTGACGTTGGTGAGAACACCCGGTAAAGCCCAGGCTATAAATACTGCGGCGGCGGCAAAAGTCAATGCACTGCGTGATATGTCCCACTCAATATCTGATGAAAGGAAGACGTGTTTTGTTTTCCAACCTATTCTACTTTCAAGAAAATATAGGCGTCCAAGTAGTGCTAAAGCAATAAAGATATAAACCGCCAAACCCCATACACGAAACGGAACCCAGGAGTCATATGTTTGTATGATCAAAATGACTAAGCCTGAGGGAATGATAATATTCAGAAAATTTCTAAAGCGTGCAAGTTGATAGCCTGCATGCAATCCGATGATCCAAAATCCGAGCGAACTAAGAGTAACAAAAAATAATGTATCGTATACAGGTTGGTTTTGAGCGAACAAGCTAAACGAATTGAAGAGCCGAATCAATATCCCGCGTAAATCCATATATAACGAGTCTGTTGCTTCAATTGTTGTCAACAGTTGCATGGGAATCAGCAACAGCCCATATTCAATTCCCATAAAAATGATCTGACGACGCGTGAGAGAGCTATACCCCATGATCAGACCAAGCACCACGGCAAGGAAACTTGTTACTTCAACCACACCTAGAAAAGGCACCCATTCAGAGATCACAAGGCGTGTTGCAGCGATTTGAATTAATGCAACTGTAAGCGCAGCAGCCTGCCAATCCCACGCCCGTTTTGGTAATGTATCTCGCATTGAAGATAGTAGATCACTAAAAGATGCAGCGGGTGTGGATGATTTTTCCATGCTTTGAGTGTACAATGAAGCCAGCCTGTTCGTCAATTGTAAAATAGAATAAAACCCCACTGGAGGACTATATGCAGCCCATCATAGAGTATGGTATTGCCTTTATTGTTTCCCTGCAAAGCATTGGCGACTGGTTAATTGTCCCCATGCGTTTTTTTAGCTACCTAGGTACTGAGAATTTCTTTTTTCTGGTTTTACCATTAATTTATTGGTGTATTGATGCCGCACTTGGCTTACGGGTGGGTTTTATTTTAGTTACAAGCAGTATCGTCAATTATGTTGGCAAGCTGCTCTTTGTGGGTCCGCGCCCATATTGGGTAAGTTCACATGTTCGCATGTTTTGGCCGGAAATAACATTTGGCATGCCATCCGGACATGCACAACATGCTGTCGGTACGTGGGGAATTATTGCTGCATATGCAAAACGGACCTGGGTATGGGCCATGGCAATTGCAGTTATATTTTTGATCGGTTTCTCACGCATTTATCTTGGTACACACTTTCCCCATGATGTGGTTTTTGGATGGTTAATCGGTTCAGTTATCTTGTGGGCATTTACACGTTTTTGGGAACCAGTTAGCGGATGGGTTCGTACAAAAACTTTAAATCATCAGATTTTCATTGCATTTATTGTTTCATTGATGTTTGTCGTGATAGGATTGGGCGTTACTGGATTTAGAAGTGCATATCAAATTCCAACAACATGGATAGATAACGCGATTCTTGCTAATGCTCAAGAGCCTGACCCAATTAATGCAAACGATATCTTCACGCCAGCAGGAACTTTCTTCGGGTTGGCAGTTGGTGCAGCTTGGATCATGTCTATTGGCGGGTATCAGGCTTCAGGTCCGATAGAGAAGCGTGCACTTCGTTATGTGATTGGCTTGATCGGCGTCCTCATCTTATGGATGGGGTTGGGAGCAATTCTCCCGCGCGGTGATGGCTTCATTTTTTATACATTGCGCTTTATCCGTTATACGCTGGTCGGTTGGTGGGTGGCTGGTGGAGCGCCGTGGGTCTTTATGCGATTGAAGCTTGCTGAACGCGGCATTTCTTCAATCTGATATAATCGCATATTGATTGCACAATATTAATAACCCATCTAAAAAACACTTTTGTCTGGAGCTTAAAGCTGAATTTCAAGCTCACTTAACATGGGTTAATCTTAATTTTGGATGGTCACCAAGGTTTTTAGATGACGCTGGATAAAAATACTCTTTTACACAATCGATATCGTATTATTGAAATTCTTGGTCAGGGCGGCATGGGATCAGTCTATCGTGCCGTGGATGAAAACCTTGGCGTAGAGATCGCTTTAAAAGAAAATCTTTTTACAACAGATGAGTATGCGCGTCAGTTTAGGCTGGAAGCGGTAATCCTTGCGAATCTTCGCCACCCGAATCTGCCTCGTGTATCTGACCATATTGTATTGGGGGATCAAGGGCAGTATCTTGTAATGGATTTTATTGAAGGGGAAGATTTGCGCTTTCGTATGGAGCGCTTAGGCATGTTAACAGAGGATGACGCCGTTCATATTGGCGCGGCGATCTGTGATGCCCTTACTTATTTACATTCACGTAAGCCGCCTATTTTGCACCGAGATATTAAACCGGGGAATGTGAAGATCACGCCGGATGGTCATATCTTTTTAGTTGATTTTGGATTGGCAAAAATATATCAAAGTGCAAGCCAGGCAACAACCACCGGCGCGCGTGCAATGACACCCGGTTACTCTCCACCGGAGCAATATGGAACTGCACGAACAGATCCACGTACTGATGTTTATTCATTGGGTGCCACATTATATGCGGCCTTAAGTGGTGTTATCCCTGAAGATGGCCTCGCGCGCGCGATGGATAATGCACAGTTAACTCCGCTTCGTAAGCGCAATTCAAAAGTCTCGCGGCGTTTGGCAGCAGCCATCGAAAAAGCAATGGCTGTTGACCCAAGTGACCGCTTTCAGAATTCAGAAGATTTCAAAAAGGCCTTGTTAAGCGCCAAATCTAAAACCCAGCAGTTGGCGGGCAATTATGTAGTTGCACCTCCGCCGCCCGAAGCTTTTTCGCAGAAAGACATGAGCGAAGTAGCTTCTTCCACTGATACTGATAATAACAAAGAGAATAATGTCGGCAAAGTTATTGTTCCGCCTGTTCAGAAACATGAAAACCAACCCTTTGTTTCTCCTCTGAAAAAACAAAAAGAACGTGAGCGAAAACGCCGTTTTGCAACAATTCGTTTTATGTTTTTATTGTTGTTCCTGCTTATAGCGGGTGTCCTGTATTTTGCTCCAGGCCTTGTGCCTCCAAATGTACGCGCAATGATCCCTCCGAATTTAAGAGAACTGATTCCTTTCCCTCTAGTTGTTTTAGATACAGCCACTACAACACCTTCTGTAACGCCATCTCCACTTCCAACAGAAACACTTACAGTAACTGCTACTTCAACTCCGATTCCACCTACTTCAACACCAACTCGAACTTTCACTCCAACCAAGATAGTGCTTCCATCCGCAACTGTAACTGAAGCTGTTCAACCAACTGCTACCAGCACATCTTTAGTTGTTCCAATACTGCCTTTGACCCCGGTTGAAGGCGAGAGCGATCAGATTGCGTATGCCTCTAGTCGTAATGGAATGCCTCAGATATATCTCGTTGATCTATCAAGTGAAGCTGTAGTTCAAATTACAGATATGCCTGAGGGCGCATGCCAGCCTTCGTGGTCTCCTGATGGTATGAGATTGGTCTTTATTTCGCCGTGCAAAGGCATGGATGATATTTACCATAATGCAGGTTTGTATATCATCAATGTAGATGGTTCGGGACTGATATCCATTGATACGGTTCCCGGCGGAGATTTCGACCCGTCTTGGTCACCCGACGGAAAGACCATTGCTTTTACCTCATTGCGTACCAACAAAATGGAAATTTTTACTGTAAGTTTGGATAATCTTTCCTCTCCAACTCAGATCACAAAGGGCGGGCAGGCAGTGGATTCTCGTCAGCCGGCATGGTCACCTGATGGGTCGCAAATTGTTTATACAGTTAAACGAGTTGGTGTGTATCAAATATGGCTCATGGAAAAGAATGGCGCCAATCCAATACAGATCGTTCGTAGCGGGCTCGCGTTTAATGATTATCTTCCCATATGGTCTCGCAATACCGACACGATCTTGTTTAATCAGCGTTGTGCAACCAAGTTTTGTGCACCTTATCTGATGAGTATTTCCGCATCAGATCGTACTGTGTTGCAAGCCAAACGTTTTAATGTAAATGTGGTTACTATAGAGAATATAGATTTCTCACCCGATGGTGAATTTATTACTTACGAGGGCGGAGAAACTGGCGAGAATACTGATATTTTCTACATGGATGCCACAGGCTCAAATCGTATCCGAATTACCACCGACCCAAGTTTTGATTTTCACCCTGATTGGCGGCCTGTTCTAGTCCCATAATAACTGTATTATCTTGATAACAAAAGAGGACAGGCTATCTATTATTAGCATGTCCTCTTTATCTTTAATAAACTCTTACACTTCTCTTATTGACGCTCTTCATTTTTGCATGTTAGACTTGCTCCGCCATGCCTGAACTTTCTGAAAGACAACGAACCATCCTTGTGCTCCTCATTCGCGATTACATTGAGACGGCGCAGCCTGTTGCCTCAAAGCGGCTGGTGGAACGATTCCGTCTCGACCTGAGTTCTGCCACCGTCCGAAATGAAATGTCAGCGTTGACAGAGATGGGCTACCTAAGACAACCTCATACATCTGCAGGCCGAGTTCCTGCTGAAGAAGGTTATCGTGTCTTCGTTGCTCAAATGATGCAAAAGGCAGAATTGCCCACATCAGTGCAGAATACAATCTCGCACCAATTCTTTCAGGCGCGACCTGATGTTGAACAGTGGATGACTCTTGCTGCATCGGTTCTTGCACATCAATCACAAGGCGTATCGCTTGTGACAGCACCTCATGCAGAAACGATTCGTTTCAAGCATATTGAACTGATCTCCACACAGGGGCGTCAAGTCTTAATGGTGATGGTGATGGAAGGCGGCGAAGTTAATCAACAAGTTCTCACTTTAGCCGAACCTGTCACGCAAGAGAGACTTAGTCAGGCTGCTGCCCGACTTAACTCCTTGTTGGTCGGGCTTTCAGTGGAAGCAATCACAAATATTTCATCTCGCACAGATGCACTTGAGCAGGATATCATCACGTTGCTGGTTCAAGATATGAAACGTGTATCTGAAAGTACCTCAGGTGAATTCTATACAGATGGCCTTACCAATGTTTTGGGTGAGCCTGAATTTGCAGAATCAGATGAAGCACGCTGGGCAATGCGATTATTTGAAGAAAGGTCAACTTTGCAGGATCTCATGGCCCGCGCCTCTACAAATAGCAGCGTTGGCGGATTACAAGTATTGATCGGCGGCGAAGGTGGGTGGGAGGAACTTCGTCAATGTTCGATGGTGATCGCACGCTATGGTGCGCCAGGTTTGGCAACAGGCACATTAGGTGTGCTGGGTCCGATGAGAATGTCTTATGCGCGGACGATACCCACTGTGAGATATGTGGCAGGATTATTAAGTAATCTTGTGAATGATAGTATTACGAGTGAAGAAAGATAAACAGAGAGTGGAAGCATGACTGATAAAAAGAAACACAAACACGAAGAAGAAATAAATGAGACTCCAGCCATGGCTGAAGAAATGTCTATTGAGGATGAGCGCGTCAAGGCTAATTTTGATGCGCTGCAAAGTCAATTGGCTGAAGCTGAAGCGAAAGTGGCTGAATATAAAGATGGCTGGGCCAGGTCTCAGGCAGAGTTTCAGAATTATAAGAAACGCATTGAGCGCGATAATGAATTGACCTACGCCAGCATGAAAGGCGATATTATCAAAAAAGTATTGCCTGCTTTGGATGATCTGGAACGTGCCTTGCAGAACCGCCCTGTGGATGATGCATGGGCCAATGGCATTGAGTTGATCGCGCGCAAATTGCAAAATTTGCTTGAAAGCGAAAACGTCAAACGCATTGAAGCAAATGGCGCGGCATTTGACCCGATATTCCATGAAGCAGTTACACATGAGCCAAGCGATGAGATTGAAAGCGGACATGTGATCGCAGTTGTGCAAAATGGATATATGCTTGGCGAGCGTGTGATACGTCCTGCACTTGTTAGGGTGGCACAGTAAGTTAGCAAGTTGGAAGGTTGAAAAGTTTGCAAGTCAAACTCAAACCTTCAAACCTGCCGAAGTTAAAACTTTTAAACGAGGAACTCATGGCAAAAATCATTGGTATAGATCTAGGTACAACAAATTCTGTTGCAGCGGTGATGAGCGGCGGCGAGCCTGTTGTAATTCCATCTGCAGAGGGTGAACGTCTGGTTCCTTCTGTAGTAGCGGTGAATAAAAATCACGAACGTTTGGTGGGGCGTGTAGCACGCAATCAGGCCATCACGAATCCACAGAACACAATTTTTTCGGTGAAACGATTTATGGGGCGTAAGTTTGATGACCCGCAGGTTGAACATACAAAGAAGCGCGTGCCTTATGCAGTTACGGCTGCGGCAAATGGTGATGTGCGTGTGCAATTAGATGATAAGGAATATAGTCCACCTGAAGTTTCAGCGATGATCCTTGCGAAGATCAAGGCAGATGCGGAAGCGTATCTTGGTGAACCTGTGACGCAGGCCGTGATCACTGTCCCTGCTTATTTTAATGATGCACAGCGCAATGCAACAAAAGATGCAGGCAAGATCGCAGGGCTTGAAGTGCTGCGTATCATCAACGAGCCGACTGCTTCATCGCTTGCTTATGGTCTTGATAAAAAGAAAAATGAAGCCATTGTCGTTTATGATCTTGGCGGCGGCACATTTGATGTTTCTGTCCTTGATGTGGGCGATGGCGTTTTTCAAGTGCGTGCTACGAGTGGTGATACCTTCCTCGGCGGCGATGACTTTGATCTTCGCATTATGGATCATTTGATCGAAACCTTCAAAAAAGATAATGGCATCGACTTAAACAATGACCGTCAGGCATTACAGCGTTTGAAAGAGGCTTCTGAAAAAGCGAAGATCGAACTTTCAACCGTAATGCAGACAGAAATTAATTTGCCTTATTTGACTGCAGATGCAAGCGGCCCTAAACATTTGGTAATGACCATGAGCCGCTCCAAGCTGGAACAGATTACAGCCGATCTTGTCGACCGAACGATTGCTCCTGTTAAGCAGGCATTGGCTGACGCTGGAATAAAAGCGGGTGACATCAATGAGATTGTCCTCGTCGGCGGCATGACCCGTATGCCCGCTATCCAGGATCGTGTCCGTGCGTTCTTTGGTAAAGATCCTCATAAAGGTGTAAACCCTGATGAAGTGGTTGCGATTGGTGCAGCAATTCAAGCAGGCGTATTAGGCGGAGAAGTAAAAGATATTTTGCTTTTGGATGTTGCTCCATTGACACTTGCCATGGAAACATTGGGTGGTGTTGCCACTGCTCAAATTGAACGTAATACAACCATCCCGACTCGTCGTTCACAAGTGTTCTCTACTGCGACCGATAATCAGACTCAGGTAGAGATTCACGTTTTGCAGGGTGAACGCCCCATGGCCAGTGACAATAAGTCGTTGGGTAAATTTATTTTGGATGGCATTCCACCTGCGCCACGTGGCGTTCCACAAATTGAAGTGACTTTTGATGTGGATGCAAACGGTATCTTAAAAGTCAGCGCGAAAGATAAAGCCACAGGACGTTCACAACATATTACGATCACAGCTTCTTCTGGCTTGAGTGATAGTGAAGTGGAGCAAATGCGCAAGGATGCAGAGTCACATGCAGAAGATGACCGCAAGCGCAAGGATTTGATCGAAGCACGTAACAATGCAGATAACACTGTTTACGCGGCTGACAAAGCCATTCGCGAATTTGGTGATAAAGTCCCTGTGGAAGTTCGTAGTGATGTGGAAGCCAAGATCACCGAAGCAAAGTCTGCGGCGCAGGGTGAAGATGTAGAGAAGATCAAAGCTGCTACGGAAGCTTTGGGGCTGGCTATTCAAAAGATAGGTGCCAGTGTTTATGAGCAGGCTCAGCCCACAGCAGAGGGCGAAGCGGCCGAAGGCGGTCCTTCATCCAATGCTAATGATGGTGGTCCTGAAGTTGTTGATGGTGAAGTGAAGGAATAATTAATCCGTCATTGCGAGGAGGATGTTCTTCCCGACGAAGCAATCTCCGACATTGTGTGGGAGATTGCTTCGGGCTAAGAACAAGAACGCCCTCGCAATGACGGGATGTGACTTATGAGCAACCGCGATTATTACGAAATTTTAGGTATCGAACGGAATGCATCGGATGATGAGATCAAAGCCGCGTTCCGTAAACTTGCGCGTCAGTATCACCCTGATGTGAGCAAGGAAGAACATGCCGAGGAAAAATTCAAAGAGATCAATGAAGCATACGGCGTGCTTTCAGATTCAGATAAACGCGGACGCTATGACCGCTTTGGTAAAGAAGGCCTTGGAAGTACAGGCGGTTTTCAGCATGATTATTCAGGAGACTTTGGCGACTTGTTTGAAGAGATACTTGGGGGCTTTGGTTTTTCTTCAGGACGCCGCTCGCGTAATTCTCCACGACGCGGACGTGATTTGCAAATGCAGGTTCGGTTAACTTTTGAAGAAGCTGTCTTTGGGGTTGAAAAAGAAATTGAATTTCAGCGTGAAGAGACTTGTGCCACATGTAAAGGAAATGGTGCAGAGCCAGGTACAACACCAACGAAATGTTCCACTTGTAATGGACAGGGTGAAGTACGTCAGGTGCGCCAGACTTTTCTTGGTCAAATGGTACAGACCGCAACCTGCCCAACATGTAATGGACGTGGTGAAATTGTTTCTTCTCCATGCAAAATCTGTCGCGGTAATGGGCTTGAACGCAAGAATATAAAAAAGAATGTCCAGATCCCTGCTGGTGTGGATAACGGCACCCAGATCCGTTTGAACGGTGAGGGCGGACCTGGAACATTTGGCGGCCCGAATGGCAGTTTGTTCGTTGTGCTTGATGTAAAGCCGCATCAATTCTTTAAGCGGCGTGAAAACGATATTTTATTGAACCTTGATATTAATGTGGCTCAAGCTGTACTCGGCGCGGACATTCTTGTGCCAACAATTGATGGCGAAGAAAAATTGAAGATTCCCGCTGGAACACAGCCAGGCAAGATGTTCCATCTTAAAGGCAAAGGTGTGCCGCATGTCCGCAATAAAAACCAACGCGGCGAACAGATGGTGATGGTGAATGTAGCCATTCCAAATAAATTAACCAAGGAACAGCGTGAGTTGTTTGAGAAACTGGCCGAGAGTTTGGGAACAACGGTCAAGCCGCAGGAAAAAGGATTTCTAGATTGGTTGAATGATGCGTTTGGGGGATAGAGCAAGTGATTAGTGAATAGTGACGAGTGGATGAGAGTCTGCTCGTTTTTTATTTCATGATATAAATTGTCAATGACTGAAAATAAACATCCCATGCATATTGTTGCTGTTGGGGGATTTGTGACCAATGCAAAAGGTCAAGTACTTATGTTGAAGAGTCCACGTTATGAAGATTGGGAGTTTCCTGGCGGGCAGGTGGAGGAAAGCGAGACTGTGCCCGAAGCCCTTGAGCGCGAAGTTTTTGAAGAAACTGGAATCCTTGTAAAGGTCAAGTCACTCATTGGAATTTATTCCAATACACGCAAACCGTCCATTTTGAATATGGATTTTCT
This sequence comes from Anaerolineales bacterium, assembly GCA_014379595.1. GTDB lineage: Bacteria > Chloroflexota > Anaerolineae > Anaerolineales > Villigracilaceae > Villigracilis. Next base: position 7,725 of record JACMLM010000049.1, on the reverse strand, counting down.
TTGTGAATATATATCTGGAGCGCCAAAGACAAGCCCAGAGAGTTCATTGGTTGAGTGGGTTGAAAGAGATATAGTTTTAGACCGTGTCCAACGTAAGGTGATCCACAAACGATTGAAAAATATGCTTGAATTTACAGGTGAAGTAAACTATGGCGCATATTTTGTAGATCCTTTTCGATTGGACCTGGACCATAAAGAATTGGAAAACAGAAAAATTTAATGAAAAGTTTATTGCGTTTTTGGCGCAAGATGCCATTGTGGATGCATTTCCTTGCTGCAAGATTAGTCCGCCCCAGATTTCGTGCGGCAGTGGCAGCGATCATCTTTAATGAGCAAGGACAGGTTCTACTTTTCAAACACACCTATCGTAAATTTGAATGGGGACTTCCCGCAGGTGGTCTGGAATATCACGAACAACCTATTAATGCGATTGTCCGAGAATTCTTTGAAGAAACAGGAATGGAAATTCAAGTTGAGCGGCTGCTCACTTCAATTAGTGCGAGGGAAGATCATCATATCAGTATGATCTATTTATGCAAAATTGTCAGCGGAGAGTTCAGAGAGTCCCATGAGATTTCAGAGATAAAATATTTCTCTGTTAATGAATTGCCTGCTATGATGCTATCTGCAGAAAAAGAATTGATAAAATGGGCCGCAGAGGAAAAATGATTTGATAAATATTCTTCTCGTCGGCATCGGTGGGTTTATTGGCTCGATTCTTCGTTATCTCGCGGGCGGATATGTTCAACAAATTGTGAAGAACAATGGCTTTCCTTATGGCACATTGGTAATTAATGTAGTCGGCTGTTTTATTATTGGTTTGCTTGCTCAATATGGTGAGAGTCGCGGCGTATTCTCAAATGAATCGCGAGCCTTTGTTTTTATCGGCATTCTTGGCGGCTTTACAACATTTTCATCCTTTGGAAATGAAACTTTTAATCTCGCACGCGATAGTCAAATGATGAACGCGTTTGCGAATATTGGTGCAAATGTGATTCTTGGTTTGCTCGCGGTTTGGCTTGGACGAACCGTTTCGTATTTGATCTGGAGATAAAAAATGAATTGGCTTGAAGTTTCATTAACTGTAAATGGCGAACTCGCTGAATCTGTTGCGGATGTCTTTGCCCGCTTCGCGCCCAATGGCGTGATGACTGAGCAAGGTGTGAAGTTTTTAGATGATGAAGATGAAGGTACTGCTACTGGACCAATTACCGTTCGCGCTTATTTGGAAGTCAACGATCAATTGGAAGAGACGCGGCAAAAACTCGAAGAGTCGCTTTTTTATTTGGGGATGATCACGCCCGTACCGACTCCCACCTACAAACAGATCGCGGATCAAAACTGGATGGAAGCCTGGAAACAGCACTACAAGCCGATTCTCATCGGACAGAGACTCCTCATCCTGCCCGCGTGGTTGGAGTCTCCAGAGCCAAAAAGAATCCCCATCAAAATTGACCCTGGCATGGCTTTCGGTACGGGTACACATCCAACAACGCAACTTTGCTTGGAATTAATGGAAGTTCATTTTGACCAATCGCAAATTCAAAATCGTAAATCGGAAATCGTAATCGATGTTGGCTGTGGCTCTGGGATTTTATCCATTGCTGCGTTGAAACTTGGTGCGATAAAAGTTCTTGGCGTTGACATTGATATTGAGTCTGTCAAAAACTCACGCGAGAATGCAGATATAAACCGAGTGGGGGAGGAACTAATCTTGGGGCAAGGATCGGTGACTGAGGTTTTAAGTGGCAGCTTTCAGTTTAAGTCCGCTCCGCTTGTGGTTGCTAATATCCTGGGTCCGATTCTTATTCGTCTTTTTGATGCTGGCCTCGCAGATTTAGTCGAACCTGATGGAGAGATCATCTTAGGCGGTATTCTCGATCACCAAGCAGAATCTGTTATCGCGGCGGGGCAGGCTAAAGGTCTGAAAAGAAACGGTCAACGTCAAATTGCTGATTGGGTTGCTATATCCTTGAAAAAATAGGCATGTCATTGCGAGGGTGATAGCCCGAAGCAATCTCCCCATTGCAATGAGATTGCTTCGTCGCCAAAAAACGGCTCCTCGCAATGACATTTCATTTGGATTGTGCTATCATACAAACATTCATGGACCGTCGCAAACTGGTTTATTATCTGCTTTTGAATATCTTTGTCTCAGCATGTGTGACGAGTGGCATCCTGTTTTGGTATGACCGTAATTCTCGTGCCGTGAATCAGCCTTCTGTTCAACAAGCTGCACCAGCAAATAGCGACTCCACTCCAGAAACTGTTATCAACCCTGAAACGGATATTGCTGTGAAGATCACCAGTATCGTGGGTGCAGGGACTTTAAATTCCGAGATCGTGGTTGTAAAATTTGAAGGCGAAGGCCAGTTAGATTTGACAAGCTGGCAATTGAAAGATGAAGACGGCAATTCATTCAAATTCCCGCAGCTCACACTTTATCCTAATGGTGCAGTCCAAGTTCACACTGCAACAGGCACCGATACGGTCATTGATCTGTACTGGGGAATCGGCGATTCTGTTTGGAGTTCTGGTGAGAGTGCAAGCTTATTCGATGCACAAGGTAATTTAAGAGCAGCTTATCGGGTGCCGTAATTCATATAAACTCTGGTGGTCGAGTAGTTGCGAAGCAACGTATCGAGACCAGCAATAAAATGTAAACATAAAATTTGTGGCCTCGATACGGTCTCGGCTAACGCCTCGACCTACTCGACCACCAAACTAAAAAACTATCAAACTATTATGACTCAAGCTCTCTATCGTAAATATCGCCCCAAAGGATGGGATGCTGTTATTGGACAAGATCACGTTGTCCAAACGCTGACCAATTCCATAAAAGCCGACCGTGTTGGTCATGCTTATCTTTTTGCTGGTCCACGTGGAACTGGTAAGACAACGGTCGCGCGTCTTCTGGCAAAGGCTGTCAACTGTCTCAACGAAGACCCTGTACAAAGACCCTGTAACACCTGTGATAATTGTAAAGCCGTAAATGAAAATCGCTTTATGGATATGATCGAGATCGATGCCGCATCGAACAACGGCGTAGATGATGTTCGAGATCTGCGCGAGAAAATAAATTTTTCTCCCTCGCAAGGAAAATATAAAGTTTATGTAGTGGATGAAGTTCACATGTTGTCAAGCGGCGCATTCAATGCTCTTCTTAAAACACTTGAAGAGCCGCCGCCACATGCCATCTTTGTCTTAGCTACAACTGAAATTCATAAAATTCCCGCAACCGTTTTATCTCGATGCCAGCGTCACGAGTTTCGCCGCGTACCAGTGGATGAGATTGTTACCAACCTCAAGCATATTGTTGCCGCCGAAAACCTCACCGCCGATGATGAAGCGCTTACGCTTATTGCGCGTCAGGCTGCGGGTGGTATGCGCGATGCGCAGTCTCTGCTCGATCAACTCGCATCCACGGGCACGAAGATCACACTTGCTCTCGCGCAAACTGTCCTTGGCACTGCCACGAGCAAAACTGTTTTGGACATCATCGATTCAGTTCTCAATCATCAGCCTGCACACGGTCTCGAGACCATTCATCGCGCCCTCGACTCTGGCGCCGACCCGCGCTCGCTTGCTCGTCAGATCGTTGAATATCTGCGCGGCCTCATGCTCATTCAAATGGGCAATATCGATCAAGTCGAAGCCACACGCGAAGTGAAAGCGCAAATGGACTCACACGCGAAATCATTCAGCACATCCGATGTTTTGCGTATGATGAAAATCTTTAACAACGCCGCCACGGATTTGCGCGGCGGCTGGCAGCCATCCTTGAGTATTGAACTTGCTCTAGCAGAAGTGCTGGACGCTCCAACAGAATCTCCCGCGTCAGCGCCCACTGCGCCGCGTCAGACTAAGCCTCAGCCTACTACTCTTTATCAGAAAGAATCCAAGCTCGAGGTTAAGAGCGCATCGTCTCCGAAGGGGGAAGTGTCTGCGAAGGATGAAGTGCCTGTTCCAGATAAACCAATTATCAACTCAGGTGAGATTATCAAATCTTGGAAACATTTGGCTGCATCCCTTCCAAAATCCCAAGCGAATCTTTCTGCATTGTTAAACTCGGTCAAGATGATCGATGTTCAAGGCACAACGCTTGTGCTTGGCTTGGCAAGTGACGTGCTTGTCTCGAAGATCGATAAGCCCGATCAAATTGAAGCGATACAAAAATTGATCAAAGATAATTTCAACGTCGAGGTCTCCATTCGCTGTATTGTCACCAACGCCAAAGGCAAAGTTCCACCGAACGTACCGCAAGACGGCATGGTCGCCACTGCTATCCAACACGGTGGCGAAATTGTGGACATGTAATTGATGGGAGGATTACTTTATGAAATGTATGCATTGTCTTGTTGAGTTTCACGACAAAAAAAATGAAACTTTTGTTGGTGAAGACACTGATGGCGGCTGGTCTATATTTCAGTATGATTGCCCGTCATGCAAACGGACGAATTTATTTCTCGTTAATGGTGTAGTAAGTGAAGTACCATACAAAACAATATTTGATAAGAATATTAATGCTATTATTCCTGTTAGACCCTTTGGATCTAATCGACCACCGTGCCCAGAAGAAGTTCCGTTTAATATAGCTTCTGATTACAAAGAAGCATGTTTGGTTTTTCCATTTAGCCCGAAAGCATCAGCAGCATTAAGTCGTCGATGCCTTCAAAACCTTTTGCGCGATGTGGCTAAGGTAAAACCAAGTGATTTATCCAAAGAGATACAAGAGGTGATTGATAGTGGGAAATTGCCATCTCAATTAGCCGATTCAATAGATGCTATTAGAAATATAGGAAATTTTGCTGCTCATCCTATAAAAGGTAAAATTACTGGTGAAATTGTAGATGTTGAACCTGAAGAAGCTGAATGGAATTTAGATGTACTTGAATCGCTGTTTGATTTCTATTATGTCCAACCTGCAAAAGTTGCTAAAAAGCGTGATGCCTTAAATGCAAAATTAACTCAGGCTGGTAAGCCTCTAATGAAATAAAGACTAAATTTTAGGAGAAATAAATTATGGCAAAAGGATTTAACAAAGGCCCAGCGGCTGGTGGGCAGGCAGGCATGTTACAGCAATTGCAACGCATGCAAAAACAAATGGAAGAAGCGCAAGCCAAACTCGCAGATGAGACAGTCACATCAACGGTGGGTGGTGGCGCGATTAAAGTCACCATGACAGGCGATCAGAAATGCCGTGAAGTCGTCATTGATCCTGAATTGTTGAAAGATGCAGATGCCGAGATGCTGCAAGATTTGGTCTTGTCCGCAGTAAACATGGCACTCGACCAATCACGCGAACTTGCCAACCAAAAGTTGGGTCCGCTTTCGGGTGGGTTGCCGTTCTAAGTTAACATGTCATTGCGAGGGCGTTCTTGCTTTTGCCCGAAGCAATCCCCATCAATGATGAGATATTATGCTTTTACCTGAGTCAATCCAATCCCTTATCAACGCCCTCGAACGCCTGCCAGGCATTGGGCCCAAGTCCGCTTCGCGGTTGGCTTTCTATTTATTGCGTGCATCTGAAGATATTGCGCAAGATTTGTCCGCGGCGCTTGCAAATTTCAAAGCCAATACAGCCTTCTGTCAGGAATGTTTCAATATCACCGAAGCAGGCCGTGAACTTTGCGAAGTATGCGACTCGCCAAAGCGTGATGCCTCACTAATTTGCGTTGTTGAAGAAGCTTTGGATGTTCTTGCTCTTGAACGTACGGCTGGCTTTCACGGCAAGTATCATGTATTGCAGGGAGTTTTATCTCCTATTGAGGGTATCGGCCCAGATGATCTTAAGATTAAACAATTGGTGGAACGTGTCGCGCGCGGTGGTGTCAAAGAAATTATCCTCGCCACCAACCCAAGCATGGAAGGGGATACGACAGCTATTTATCTAAGTCAACAATTGGAGCCAATGGGGGTCAAAGTTACCCGCCTTGCGAGAGGTCTGCCCGTTGGTGGTGACCTTGAATATGCAGATCAAAATACGTTGCTGCGTGCGTTATCAGGAAGACAGGAAATGAATTAGTAATCAGCCTCGTGAAAACGAGGCTGATTTTTATTTTGTAAGTAATGCTTGTAAAACATCTTTCAACTCTGGAACTTGTTCCGCATCTTTAAAATCTGCAATGCGATGATAAATATCTGCTGCGGCTTCGTGAAATCCGCGTGGCATATCAGCTGTATGAAATGTCGAAGCGATCTCTCTCATCTCACCTTCAAATCGCCAGGCCTTGGCTGTTACACGCGCTACTCTTCGATTGACCTGATCTGAAAACCCTGCTTCGTCCATATCCCATTGTTGATAGAGTTCTTCTCGCACACCTAAAGATTCAGCGGTTCCAAGAATTGCACAAAGCAAAGCTGTTGTTCCTTTTGAATAAGCGGCGTAGCACATCTTTAAAGCAGAAGCTTTTCCAATTTCACTACCAATTATTTTAGGTTCTAGTGGGCCTTTGGAAAAACAGTTCGCAATTATTTCTGAATCTTTTCCTGAAAGATAAAGCCATGTAGATTTTGGTTGCCAGGCTGGCCCGCCAATAATTCCACCGTCAATGAAGTGAATATTATTTTCTATTAATAGTTGTTCAATTTTTAAAGAACGCGCTGGAGAAATGGCATTTGCATCTAAGTATGATCCTTTGAAGTTAGATGCAACAACGTGCTTTGCTATATCTTCCGCAATATGTGGGGGACAGATGCTTATAACGATCTCACAAACATTACATAAATCCCTAAGAGATTTTAGGTCTATCAATCCATGCTTTTGTGCCCGATCGCTTGTCTTTTCACTTCGATTTTCTGAGACCCAGAAAACTTCATGTCCGCTGTTGATTGCGGATGCTGCAATAGAAACTCCCATTTCACCGGGATATAGGATGCCGATTTTGCTCATGGTCATCTCCTTTTTGTCAGTATAGCATGATGATTTAAATTGTTTAGGTTAAGAAAAATTTTATTGATGACGAGATCAGTTATCAGTTAAGCAATAGAAGCGAACATCTTTTTTCGAATGTAGTAAAATTGATCGAAATGTATATGTTTGAGTTCGAAATAAATGCCAATTCTGTGTTCTAAAAATGTGTTTAAATTACCGCATTTTTTAAGGTTCAATTGTCTGATAACCCATTGACAAAGCAAGAGAAATGCATATAATTGTCGTTCGCCAGTAAAAACGAACAAAGATTTCGTCCCAAAAGACAAATCAATGACAACTGAGTAACCGTCTCAAGTCAGAGACACAAGACAAAAGTTTTGTAGTCTGACAAGCCGATGCACTAGAAAGCATCGGTATTTTAGTCTGTAAATCATTGACAGGCGGTTATAGAGCAGATAAAATATCGTCCGCTCGAATGGCAAGCACCTTAACAACTGAAAAGTGATAGGAAACAAAATTTTTTTGAATCAGTAAATCCGTAACTTTAACACTCGCAAGAGTGATGAATTTTTTGCGGAGAGTTTGATCCTGGCTCAGGATGAACGCTGGCGGCGTGCCTAATACATGCAAGTCGAACGAGGTGCTTTTGTAGCAATACGAAAGTATCCTAGTGGCGAACGGGTGAGTAACGCGTTGGTGACCTACCCCAAAGTGTGGGATAACAGTCCGACAGGATTGCTAATACCGCATGTGGTTATTGGATTTAGAAACCGATAACTAAAGGAGCAATTCGCTTTGGGAGGGACCTGCGTCCCATCAGCTAGTTGGTGAGGTAATGGCTCACCAAGGCT
>JACMLM010000048.1 GCA_014379595.1 Anaerolineales bacterium | reverse complement strand
CGAAATCGGAGTAGAGAATAGAGAAGGAGAAATTTATTTTTTTGTACGCGATAATGGGATCGGAATTAATCCAAAACACCACGAGCAAATATTCGGGCTGTTCAGCAAACTCGATCCAAAAATAGATGGCTCGGGCATTGGTCTAGGCATTGTAAAACGGATCATAGAAGTACATGGCGGTAAGGTATGGATTGAGTCTGAATTAGGCAAAGGCTCAAGTTTTTATTTCACTTTGCCTGAAGACAAGCTTTCTGCTAATATAAGACATCCCCATTAATGAATGGGGATGTCTTTGATACAAAACTTGCTTGTGCGCTGGAGAGGACTTGAACCTCCACGTCTTACGACACACGCACCTCAAGCGTGCCTGTCTGCCAATTCCAGCACCAGCGCAATAGCAGGGCGTATTATAATCGTCTTGCTTTGCTTGTCAAGCATATAAATAATAGGAGAGTTTTATGGTCCGAATTGTTGTAGACGCAATGGGAAGCGATAATTTCCCAGCCCCGGATGTGGAAGGCGCAGTAGCCGCCGCGCGTGAATATGGAGTAGAGATCATTTTAGTTGGCGACGAAAAGATCATCAAACCCGTGCTGGATGCGCAAAACGCAGGCAACCTGCCTATTAGAATTGTCGATGCGCCTGAGATGTTGACAATGGAAGATAAGGGCGAGAATCTCGTTTTGAAAGCACGCAGTAAAGATGCAAAGAATTCAATGGCGGTGGGTATTGACCTGGTAAAAAACGGCGAAGGGGATGCATTTGTAAGCGCAGGCAATACAGGCGCGGGAATGGTAACGGCATTATTCCGGTTAGGGCGTATTCGTGGCGTGGACCGCCCAGCGCTTGCTCCGATCTTTCCTACGGCAACCGGCACATGCGTAGTGCTGGATATCGGCGCGAATCCAGATTGCAAACCTGAGAACCTTTTACAGTTTGGGATTTTGGGGAGTATTTACGCTGAAAAAGTTCGTGGTGTAAAGAATCCAAAAGTGGGCTTGATCTCAAATGCTGAAGAGGAAGGCAAAGGCAATGAATTAGTCAAAGCTGCGACACAATTATTTAAAACATCTAAACTAAATTATTTCGGCAATGTGGAAGGCAAGGAAGTAATCGGCGGCAAAGTGGATGTAGCTGTAACGGACGGCTTCACAGGCAATGTAATGCTAAAATCATCAGAGGCTGTTGCTAAGCTTATCACGGATCGAATCCGCGAGATCATAAAAAACGGCAGTATTCTTACGAAGATCGGCGGTTTGTTGGTAAGACCCGCGCTCGGTGCTATCAAGAAATTACTGGACCCAAGCGAACAAGGCGCAGCTCCCATGCTGGGCATCAATGGACTTGTTTTTATCGGTCATGGCCGCTCAGATGCATTTGCCATAAAGAATGCCATACGCGTGGCAAAACATGCCGTGGATGTAAATGTACTGGACGCAATGAAATCTGCAATCGAAGAGAGTTTGAAGAGTGCCGCATAAATCTCTAAACTAGAATTCTGAGTTTGCTCATAATTGCTTCCAAAAACCTATTAACTTATAGAAAGCGGCAAAGAAATAAAATGAAAATCATTAAAAACGAAAAACTAATCACACGTAATGGAAAGATCGGTCAATATACAAGCATTGGAGCGTTGGTGGTACTTGGCGCTGGCATGTATATCTCATTCAAAAAGCCTGAATTTTTTATTTATTCGATGCTTTCTCTGGTGGTTGGTTTTATTATGACCCAGATCGGCATGTACATGGGCAATCGCTGGGGACGGTCACCTCGCCCAGATGAAAAAATCGATTCAGGGCTAAAGGGCCTGCATAGTGAGTTCAATATGTATCATTATGCTTCACCCGTTTCACATTTACTGGTTGGCCCTTCCGGCGTATGGGTACTGATCCCGTATCATCAACAGGGAAAGATAAGTTATACAAAAAATCGCTGGAAGATGAGCGGCGGTGGATTCCTGCAAGGTTATATGCGCATTTTCGGACAGGAAAGTATTGGCCGCCCGGACATTGATGCAGAAAATGAAGTGAGAACTTTAAACAAGTTCTTCGCAAAAAAACTGGATGGAACTTTCACTCCTGAGATTAAACCTATTTTAGTTTTTACAAACGACAAGGTCGAATTAGACGTGAGTGATTCACCCATCCCTGCTATGAAGTTAAAGCAGCTAAAGGAATTCATGCGGCAAGGCGCGAAGAACCGTGCCCTTTCCGCCAGCCAGATCGAAGAGATCACAAGTTTATTTGACGAAGCTTAATTAAGCTGGTCTTTATAATTGCCGAGTCAGCCTCTGACTCGGCAATTATTCTTTTATGGTACACTTGTTCTATATCTAGAATCATCAACAACTAAGTTTTTGCAAAATAACAAGCGAAAATAAATTCTAAATTTAACAATTCGAGATACTCCGTAATATGACATCCATAGTTTCAATTGATATAGAAACCACCGGCCTCGACGAAAACCGCGAGGCCATTATTGAAGTTGCTGCTGTTAAGTTCAATGGCCGCCGCGTGGAAAATGAATTCACAACGCTTATTAATCCGGGCAAGGCTATTCCTGATTTCATTACCGGATTAACTGGTATTGACAATTCAATGGTACGCCAAGCTCCGCGTCTGCGTGATATCGCACAGACGTTAACAGATTTTGTCGGTGACGCACCTATTCTCGGCCACAATGTAAAATTCGATATTGGCTTCCTTCGTAAGGCAGGTCTATTTCAATTTCATCAAACAATTGATACATATGAACTTGCTTCGGTCTTAATGCCAACGGCAAGCCGCTACAACCTTGGTTCATTGGGTCAGCAGCTTAATATCCCCCTGCCTGCCACACATCGCGCATTAGATGATGCGCGCGTCACACAAGCCTGTTATGTTCGCCTGCTTGATATTGCACGTGAACTTCCGCTGGAAACCTTGCAGGAGATCGTTGAGCTTGGTAATTTTGCAGATTGGGATGCAGGCTGGGCATTTGAACAAGCGCTTCAAGCACGCGCCAAAGAAGGAATAAAGCCCAAACAAACAACTCGCACCACTCCTGCTCCTAAGCCTAAAACTGCCTCAACCAAAAAAGATTTTCCACCCATTGAGAAAAACGAAGAGCCGCTTGCACTTGACCCAGAAGAAATTGCATCGGTTTTGGAATATGGCGGCCCGTTCGCACAGTACTTTGAGGCTTACGAGCAACGCCCGGAGCAAGTGGATATGCTCAAAGCTGTGACAAATGCCCTTTCGAACGGCAACCATTTATTGGTCGAAGCGGGAACCGGTGTTGGTAAATCGTTTGCGTATCTTGTGCCGGCAGCAATGTTTGCAGTCGCTAATAATACTCGCGTGGTCGTATCCACCAACACGATCAATCTGCAAGATCAGTTGATTAAAAAAGATATTCCTGATCTACAGGCCGCATTAAATCTTGACGTTCGCGCGGCAGTGTTAAAGGGCCGCGCCAATTATCTTTGCCCGCGTAAACTTGGTCATATGCGCACGCATGGACCAAAAGATGCAAATGAAATGCGTGTGCTTGCCAAGATCATTGTCTGGGGGCTTGAAAATACCAGTGGTGACCGTAATGAACTTAATCTCACCGGCCCAGTTGAGCGCGAGGTTTGGGGCAGGCTTTCTGCAGAAGATGAAAACTGCGATACTGAAACCTGCATCGGACGTATGAGCGGCACATGCCCATTTCATCGCGCCAAGCAAGCTGCACAGAGTTCACATTTATTGATCGTAAATCATGCGCTTCTGCTTTCAGATGTTTCCACGGGCAGCAAGGTTTTGCCTGAATATGATTACGTGATCATAGATGAAGCGCATCACATGGAAACTGCTGTGACCAGTGCGCTATCATTTCGCATGACACAAAATGATCTGGAACGGATGCTAAAAGAATTAGGTGGATCATCAGCTGGATTACTTGGCAGATTACTAACCGAGACTCACGAAACGCTTCGCCCATCAGACTTTGGCCTGCTGCAACAAAAAGCGAAACGCGCCACCGATCAGGCATTTCGACTCGAACAGCTTTCCAAACAGTTTTTCAATAATCTTGGTGATTTCATTTCCTTTCAACGCGAAGGCCAGCCTGCCACGAATTATTCATGGCAATTGAGAGTTGTTTCCTCCACGCGTGCGCTTCAAGGCTGGGATGACGTAGAGATCATGTGGGGCCAGACAAGCGAAACGATGGCTTTGCTTTTGAAAACGCTTGAAGAAATTTACAAGGCGCTTGCTGAGATTTATGCTGAAGGACATGAAAATGTTCAAGATGTGATGGGTACTCTTAGCAACCTCATGCGGCGCATGGCTGAGGCAGAAGCTGCTTCTTCTGGCATGATGCACAAACCCTCTAATGAATTGATCTATTGGATTGAGGTCAATCCACGAGGCGAAAGATTATCACTGAATGCTGCGCCGTTGCGTGTGGGGCCATTAGTACAGAAACATTTATGGCATGAAAAAGCATGTGTCGTGATGGCTTCTGCCACGCTGACAACGCATGGCGAATTTCGTTATCTCCGCAACACGCTCTCTGCGGATGAAGTGGATACTTTATCTCTTGGCTCCCCGTTCGATTATGAATCAAGCACTCTGCTTTATGTGGCTAATGATATGCCCGAGCCGAATGCTCCTGGCTATCAACAAGCTCTCGACCGAGCCATTGTCTCTACGGCTAAAGCTACTGGCGGAAGAATGCTTGTTTTGTTCACGTCCTATGCTGCTCTCAAGAAAACCGCACAGGCTATTACAGGTCCATTGGGCCGTGAAGATATTTATGTCTTTGAACAAGGCGAAGGTGCATCACCTAATGCCTTACTCGAATCTTTCAAATCTACCGAACGCGCGGTGCTGCTTGGAACCCGCTCATTCTGGGAAGGCGTAGATGTGCCCGGCGATGCATTATCTGTGGTCGTCATTACTAAACTTCCCTTTGGTGTGCCGTCAGACCCGATCATTGCGGCGCGCTCTGAATTATATGAAGACTCTTTCAATGAATATTATCTACCCGAATCCATTTTGAAATTCCGCCAGGGATTTGGGCGCTTGATCCGTTCTGCGTCTGATCGTGGCATTGTGGCAATTCTCGATAGACGTGTATTAACTAAACAATACGGAAAATTATTTCTGGAATCACTTCCTCAATGCACAGCCAGACAAGGCCCCACAGCAGGTTTGGCAAAGATGTCTGGTGATTGGCTAGGGATGTAAACTGGAAGTCAGATCCATTTTCAAAAACACATTCACTACATGCGGGTCGAAGTGAATATCCGATTGTTCGCGAAGAGTCTTTTTCACATCAGTAGGGTCAAGCGCCTTGCGATACGGGCGGTCTGAGACCAAAGCATCCCAAACATCGACAATAGAGAATATGCGTGCTGCAAAAGGAATCTCTTTACCTTTTAACCCGCGCGGATAACCCGAACCATCCCATTTTTCATGATGGCAGTATGGAATATCAAGCGCGGGATGTAAAAACTTGATCGGGCTTAACATCTCGTAAGCATATATGGGATGTTTCTGGATTAGCAGACGCTCTTCCTCTGTAAGCCCGCTAGGTTTAAGTAAAATGCCATCGGGGATCGCCATCTTGCCAATATCATGCAGGAGCGCGCCGCGTGTAATATGCACCAACCCATCCTCATCTACTCCCATTGTCTGCGCAAGCCGCTGCGTCAGAGCCGTTACTCTTTTCGTATGGCCTTCAGTTTCTTTGTCACGCAAGTCCAAGGCGCGCACCCAGCCTTCCAGCGTCGCCTGATACGCGATTTCCAATTCCGCATTGCTTTCTTGCAGATCATCAAACAAACGAGCATTATCAATCGCAACAGCGGCCTGATTGGCAAATGCAGAAATTAACTCCAAATCGTCATGACGAAAGATTCCAGTATGAGCGCGGTTATCCACGTAGATCACGCCGATCAAGTCATCTTTGAGTTTAAGTGGTGCACATAATATCGAAAGCAAATGATATGCTGCCACACTGACCTGCTCAACGAAACGCGGATCATCCTGCGCATTCGTAGTGAGAATGGCCTCTCCTGTTTTAGCTACGCGCTGCACAATTGTATTGCTAATCGCAAAAGCTTCCTTATCGATATCGTCCCGAGCTATTCCCCTCGCAATACGGACTTTTAATTCCCCATCGGACTCTTTCAACATTAAAAATCCACGCTCAGCACCCATGAGGTCAATCAAACCATCCATTACCTCTTCAAGCACCCGCTCCAAACCTAACGAGGAGTTGATCACGCTTCCCACACCGACCAGTGCCTTGACCTGTCTTTTATGCGAATCAAGGTAGCCTGTCATCACCTGCTTAAGATTGTTAAAGGAACTTGTCATTTGCGTAAGATCCCGAAGGATCATGGATGTCTGTCCGTCGTTTGTACGGGAAAGGTGCATCATGACACGCATCAATGTTTTACTCATATCCGCAAATTGCTTTTGAATAGTTTGCGTGTCCAAAGATTCAGTCATAAAGATATTCCTCTAATAATAAAGATATAGGCAGCGGCGATTCTACACATTCATTACAACTTGGGCAAGACAATGGATTGTTGCTTCTGATATTTTCCTTTTTTGTCTGCATAAGAAACGTCACACTCTTCATCTGCCTCAAAGAATAAAACCTGTGCCAATCCTTCATTTGCATAGATCTTGGCAGGTAAAGGCGTGGTGTTGGATATCTCGAGTGTGACAAAACCCTCCCACTCAGGCTCGAACGGCGTGACGTTGACAATGATCCCGCAGCGTGCATACGTGGACTTTCCAAGGCAAATTGTCAACACCTTGCGTGGAATGCGAAAATACTCCACTGTGCGTGCCAGAGCAAAAGAGTTCGGCGGCACAACACAAACATCTCCAACAAAATCCACCATCGATTTAATGTCAAAATTCTTCGGGTCAACTGTGGCAGAAAAAACATTCGTAAAAATCTTAAATTCGTTCGCAACACGGACATCGTATCCATATGATGAAACACCGTATGAAATCACTCCCTCACGAACCTGGGTATCAACAAACGGTTCGATCATCTTGTGTTCCAGTGCCATCTCACGGATCCAGCGATCAGGTTTTAATCCCATATCTTCTCCTTGGGCTTTCTCAGATTGGTATTCGGTATCCTCAAACTGCCATGATTTTATAACAAAATTGCAAATACGCAATTGCAAGTTCCTGTATATAATCACTCTCACAGTTCACGAACTGATTATTTTTATTAAATGAGGAGTGCACGAAATGAAAAAGTTTTTAGGTAATGAAGTCTTCCTTGGCTTGTTGATCACCCTTTTGAGTGTTTTTACCGCCATTTCCAGTTATCAGGGCGCTTTGGCAGGTGGGGCACAGAACGACGCTGAGATCAAAGGGATGCAGGAACTGAACGACGGTAATGCTGTTTATCTTACAGAAAACCAGAACATTGGACAAGATTACAATTACTATGATAACTGGTATCTGAATGAAACTGAACGCCCCGATGTTGCGGAATATTACGAATTCAATTTCTCGCAACAATTACAAGACGCCATTGCCCGCGACCCCAACACAGTATGGGACGATCAATACTACGCAGAAATGTCGGCTGCTTCCACCGAATACTTTGATGGCTCAGAAGCTTCTTTCAAACTGGCGGCAGACTGGAATCAACGTGGAGATTGGCTCCAACTCGTGCTGACGATCATGGCAATTGGACTTGCCTTTGCAGGTTGGGCATCCATCAACAAGGAAGAAAGCAACCTGCGCGCATTCTTCTCACTGCTTTCGATCATCGCATTCGTTGTCGGATTACTTTATTACTTCACTACACCAGTCGTTGGGTAATTAATAAGTAAGTTTTCAAAACCCGTCTTCACCAGACGGGTTTTTTGTTTCATAAAAGTCTCCCGAAGTCTTTTAGTACAGGTATAATCCCAGCATGGCTAATAATTCGTATCAGCAAACCATCAATGACTGGCGCAAGGAACGCAATGAAATCATCCGCAAGGAAAATGGATGGCTTTCACTCACTGGCCTTTATTGGCTAAAGCTTGGAAAGAATCAACTCGGTTCAGATGCCAAGTCTGAGATCCAGTTACCCGAACGTGTTCCTGCCAACATTGGCTATCTGGAATACAACGGAAAATCCGTTACGTTGCGCGCGAATTCAGGTCAAAAAATAAAGGTGAACGACAAGCCAACAGATTTTGCCGTCCTCCAACCTGATATATCCGATGATCCAAGCTTCATAAATTTAGAGGGTGTTCGACTCGTCGTCGTTCAACGCGGAAACAAAATTGGTGTGCGCATGTGGGATAACCAACGCAAAGAGAGACGATCTTTCCCCGCCCGCACTTGGTATGACATCGACGAAAATTTTCGCATCCCTACTACATACACCACCTACGAACGTCCAAAGATGGCTTACTTCCCAGACCTGACAGGTGAAAAATCCGAGTTTCCTGTGGAAGGTCATCTCTCATTTGAATATAACGGAAATCCATATAAGCTCGATATCAATAAAGAAGATGACGGCACACTCTTTGTCCGCTTCTGGGATCTAACCAGCAAAGATGAAACCTATCCAACGGGCCGTTATCTCATAGCAGATGAAGAATCAGATGGCAAAATATTCATTGACTTCAATAAAGCTTATAACCCTCCCTGTGCTTTCACCGATTTCGCCACCTGTGTTTTCGCACCCGAACAAAATCACCTTGATTTCAAAGTGACAGCAGGGGAAACTTATAAACGCGAAGCAAAATAAAAAACCGCCGCTTATAGCGGCGGTTTTTTAGAACATTGCGATCAAAAATTCTGGAACCCAAAATTTACCATATCCCATAATTGCCAAAACAATTGAAGTGACAAGCATCAATACACCAAATGCAATTAATAATCTATCTCGGAATTGATAGGTAAGCACATCCAACCAAGTACGGGGCCCGACGCCAAATGCACGTAAATCCATTGCATCAATAATATCCTCGCTTCCCATAATCGCATGGATCACAACAGGCACCACCACTGGGCCAAGCCTGCGAACCTGCTCGATCAAGCCGCCGCGAATTTTCTCTAGCTCGTACCCACGCGCCCGTTGAGCATCCATTGTCAGTTGGAAATCCCTGCCAAAGGTAGGTATGAAGCGCATGGTCAAATCCATGGCATAGGAAAATTTATCAGAAAGACCCAGCCCTTTAAATGTTATTCCATACAAAGCGGGATTAAGCGAGTAAGGGATCAAAATCGTCATCATCGCGATACTTGATACACGAACAAGTTGACTCACTGCAAAAAAAATACGTTCGACAGTGACCTGCAAAGCAGGAAACCATCCAAAGAGTGAAAAAGGCGCTTTGAACTCACGGATCAGGTGCTCTTCAGCATATTGCTCCGTTCCCCCACGACCTGTTAAAAATGTGAGAATTGCATAAAAAAAGATAAAGCCAATAATAAACAAAAATGCCCGGCGCACTTCATGCCACTTTACACCAGAAGTAAAGAGGACAAACATAGCCATTAAGAAAAAAGGAAGTAAAAAGCGTACATCCCAAAACGAGAGTGTGGAAACGAGAAAGCACACAAAGAAAATGATCCACGCACGCGGGTCAAAACTTTGAATAAAGGAATTTTTTCGTTTTCGATAACGCCAGGCAACTAGCATTTTTCACCTTAAAGACCCTAAAGGTTTTTACGAAGTTACGTAGAGGGAACCTTTAGGGTCTTTTTCTATAAGAAATTATCTACCAGATTGTTTCTGAACGGAAGCGTATGCACCCACAAGCATTGGAACAAGAATTGCAGCAAAGATCAAGTTCGGGCCAGCTGCTGGCAAAAATTGACCGACAATGGTGGCTGGGAGGGTAAGTCCGTTAATAACAATATCGGAAAGAGACGCAAAGAGAAGCCCAACAATATTACCCAACATGCCCCAAGTTACAGCAGTTGCCACATCTTCATTATCCTTAAAGAAGTAACGCACTGCAAACACTAACGCAAACCCAATGAGGATCGCAATACCTGCAAAGAGCGAGATCTGTGCATCGCCAAAAACGCCATTATCCACATCAAAGAACAACATGTTGGCTTGACCACGATTGAGGAAGAACATCAAAGCGGTGAGCACAGCAAGGGCGGCGCTGATGTAAAGCACGGTATCCATACTCTTCTTCTTGTCAGAGAACAGCATCCACATGCCCGAGACAAAGCCGATCAGGCCATTGCCAATGCTCCATTGAGGAGAAAGGCCAAAACCTGTCAATGCATCACCGAACATATTGCCAACTGCGCCCGTGAAAAAGCCAACAATCGGACCGAAGGCAAAGCCAAAGAACATGGGAATGGCAATCGCAGGGCGTAGAGAAACCTGGCTTACAGAAGGTACAACAAAAACAGTGCCATTGAACAGCCAGGAAAACACAGCATACAAAGCTGCACCGATAGCCATCCATACTACTTGACGCGTACCAACTTCCCATGCATTGTTTTCCTTTGTGGAAAAATATACAGCAAATGCAATGGCAAGGCCTACCAACACAAATACAAAGCGGGAAACGACACTGGATTGATCTACGGCAAAATTAAGCGTCGCTCCTTCTGCTGGCTCCTGGGCTCCAAGCACAAACATTACAACAGCAAATAAACCTAAAACAACGGCTAGTGAAATCAAAACGTTTGTAAGTTTCTTATCCATCTTTCTTCTCCATTTAAAAATTTAAGTATGGGCCAACGCTTCTGCACTCATAAAACGGCCTGTTGTGCTGAGTCGTTTGATGTTGAGAGCCAGCAACGAGGTCGGTACGAGACGGTTGGCTTTGAGTCGGTCAAAGTCGCGGAGCACGTCCTGCGGGGTTCCATCTGCAACGAGTCTTCCATCATTCACCATCAATATGCGATTTGCAAAAATTAACGCAAGGTCAACATCGTGTGTAATGAACAGGATCGCTTCAAATGAAGGTAGCTGCAAAATTGAGTTCATAAAGTTCATATAATTCTGATAATCCTGTCCAGCAGTGGGTTCATCCATCACCAGAATTTTGGAACGCATTGCAAGAATGGCGGCAATACTCACGCGCTTTTGCTGGCCAAATGAAAGAGCCAGCGGCGGGTCGTTCTCTTTTTCTGAAAGGTTCACAATCTTTAGCGCCTCTTTCACCTCCAATTCAATTTGTTCTTTGGGGTGTTTCATATTCAGCGGGCCAAACGACAATTCTTCATGAACTGTCGGGGCAAACAACATATGGCTCGGGCTTTGAAACACATATCCCAACGTTCTCGCGATCTCGGCAACACTGGCCTCTCGCGTATCACGTCCATCCACCAACACTTTGCCAGATTTTGGCTTGAGCAAACCAATAGCATGTTTTACAAAAGTAGTTTTACCTGCGCCATTAGGGCCAAGTATCGCAATCACATCACCACGATTAATTTCAAGATTGATACCATGTAAAACTTCACGTTCTGATTCATAGCCAAACGTAACATCTTGAAATTTGACCAACGCCTCTTTTCCTGCGCCTTTGCCTGCCACGCCAGGAAGGACATTAATTTCCACTGGAGCGGGTTCCCGCTTCGCACGTTCAACAATATCTTCGGCGGGCAATTTAACTTCATGGTAATTAACTACTTTAGATAACCCCGCAACCTCGCCAAGGTAACGTACTTCTCCTTCACTTATAAACATGACCCTTTCAGGCTTAATGCGTAAAACATCTTCCACACGATGCTCAACCATTAGAACAGTCATGCCTGTATCTGCCAACATTCGCACTGCATCCAATGACTCTTGTGCAGATGCAGGATCTAAACTTGCAAGCGGTTCGTCCAGAAGCAAAATAGACGGGCGCATAGCAAGCACGCCCGCTAATGCCACCTTCTGCTTTTCGCCGCCTGAAAGATTAAATGTTTCTCTATCTCGTAAATGCTGAATTTTCAGAAAATTAAGTGCTTCATCGACCCGTGAGAAAATTTCATCACGGGGCATTCCAAGGTTTTCAAGCCCAAAGGCCACTTCAGTTACAACTTTCGTGCCAAGAATTTGTCTTTCAGGGTCTTGTAACACTGTGCCAATCTTTTGAGAGATTTGCGATAACTTCCAATCCTGCACATCTTCGCCCAACACCAACACCTTTCCGCTCATTTCGCCCTTGTACGAACGCGGAATTAATCCATTAATACAACGGACAAGCGTTGTCTTACCGCATCCGCTTGCACCTGCAATTAATAGAACTTCACCAGCATTTACAGTAAATGAAATATTATGTATCGCCGCACCTTGACGGTCACGATAACGAAAGGATAAATTGTCTACTACAAGGGGGGATGTCGCAGATGTCATAGCGTTGGTATTATCAATTCGCGAAAGAAGATTGTCAAGTAGGATATTCCTTCAATTTGCAATATAAAAGTACCCCGAGGATAACGGGGTACTTTTATATTTTGTAAACTGTCTACCTTGGATTACATCAAAACTACATACAAAGCATGGAGCAGACCCGGGATACCGCCCAAAATGGTCAACACAACGTTGAGCCAGAAGGTATTATCAATCTTCCCAGTTTTCATATAAACAGCAAGCGGTGGAATAAAAAGAGCTACTATTACCTGCAAAACCTTGTTATCCATTGAGCAATCTCCTTTTGTAATTTGGATTAACTGATACAGTTATTATACAGTGCTTGCGAAATAAATACCATAAGATCACTCTGATATTATGCGTGGGATTATTATTTCAAACACTGTTCCTTTTCCCTCTTCAGACTTTAGTCTAATTTCGCCGCTGAGAGCATTTGTTACCAAATTGTGGACAATTGCAAGTCCCAATCCTGTTCCGCCGAAAGATCGTCCCGTCGTAAAGAATGGCTCAAAAATACGAGCTTGATTCTCTTTTGAGATTCCTTTTCCGTAGTCAGTCACAGTCAGGCGATAATGTTTATTGTCTTCCAAATCAATTTTTACTTCTACGGTGCCGCCTGCGCCTTTGGGATAAGCGTAACGTTCCACATTTGTCAGCAGGTTGATCAAAATTTGAGAGAGAAAACCACGATACCCTGTCCAAGTCTTTGCACTAGGCGCCAATTTGTCCTGAAACTCAATCTGGATCTGACTTCGCTTCAAAGTAGCGATCACCAAGTCCATTGTTTCTTGAATAGCCTCAGAAATATTAAAAGTATCTTTCTCGTCCACCAACTGACTCACTGAAACCTTTTTGAAATCCTGCACTAAAAGATGAGCGCGTTCCACATTGCGGCGCATCAACTCAAGCGATTCGGCAATATCAGCAGCGCGCTGGGTTGTCATTTCCACGGGCGCAGCAAGTTCACGGGCCATAATACTTACAGCAGTATTGATAACTCCCAAAGGTGTGTTGATCTCATGTGCCACTCCAGCCACCATTTGTGTAAGTGCACGTTGTTTTTCCACCTCCATTTGGGCCTCAAGAGTGCGCCGGGAGAGAGTCTCCTTAAATTCACGATCATTCGCCGCACGCATCTGATCACTAAGCACAGAAAACACTTCAATGATCTCTTCAGGCTTGGAAGCACGGATAATATCCAGCATCAGCGCACGGTCGATCACCAGAAATTCAGCATCTTTTGTAACGGTAACAGTCGCCTGACGCGGCTCCTTGCTCAACATGGCAAGCTCACCAAAAACTTCATATTGATTTAGTCGTGCGACATTGATCGTTTTCTCTTCCCCATTCTCACGATCTATTCTTACACTGCCCTTAAGGATTAAATACATTGTTTCAGAAAGCTCACCCTGACGGAACACCACATCATTGGTCTTAAGTGCAACCTTTTGAGCAACGCTGATGATCTCTTCCAATTGTTCATTGGAAAAGGATGCGAAAAACGAAAACTTTCTTAATATATCAGGATTAAGTATACGCTTTTTAGTGACCATGAAATATGGGTTCCCGCCACAAAGTTACACTCTGATTGCAAAGTGTCTGAATAGATATTGAAAATTGAAAATTGATTATCGTTTATTTTTTGAAACTTTCTTTACAGTCTTTTTAACAAGTTTTTTGGCTGCCTTTTTGACAGACTTCTTTTTTGTGGACTTTGACGCAACTTTCATCTTCTCGCCATCGGTAATTTTCTTCCATAAAGTGGAAATATTCAAACCGCTTTGAAATGTCAGGTCTAGTAATAAACGAGGCATTACCATTAAAGCTTCACCCACATAAACATAATCTGCTGTAGTCTTGGTCTTTACAGTTTTCACCAACACGTTTCCCATCTCATCCATCGCAAGCTTATGACCTTCCGGTGTTTGAATAACAGGCTTTAAAACATTAAGACGATCATGTAAAGGTTTGATCTGATCAGGGTAATCGCTGATAACAAGGTTCTTATCAAACACATAGCCCGTCACACCTTCAGACTCCTGTGGACCAGGTTCGCCGAACCAACCAAGACCATTTTCCAAGAATTCCTTGCGTGAACCAGAATGTGTCACAATACTATTTGTCGTGGCTTCGGTCATTAGGGCATACCAACTTGTAAACCATTGTCGAACGCCGCTCTTCACAAGTGTATACAATTTCTGCTCACTTAATTCCACTTTGGTGAAATAGCCAGAAATATCATAGTCATCTATTATTTTTCGTTCAGGAGCAACGCCTGGTTGCCCGGTACGGATATATAACTGCACCGAATGGCCTTTTGCTTCTTCACGGATATATTTGCACAACTCAAGGCCGGCGTGGTCACTTTCCATCACTACATCCACCAAGGCAACAGCTACAATTGGCTCCAAAGAGCCTTGTAGAGAAAGTGGGCCTTTCAATAATTCAATTGCTTCAGCTTTACTGCTCGCAGTATGGATCTTTACAGGCAGGCCGTAAACTTTCACATCTCTTAAAGCCAGCCTGGTGACAGCAAGTACATCAGGCTCGTCATCAACTACAAGGATATTCCATTCGTTAAAAAACATTTATGATCTCCTTCTAATTTCAATTATAAGAACACCCACGTATCTAAGAAAGGTACGTCGGTACTATAAACCGATCACATCCATTAATGCTTCGTAATTCGCAGGAATTATTTTTGGGGATTGAAACGACTCGGTGATAATGGATGGGTCTTTCATGCCATGACCTGTGCAGACTATGACGACTCTTTTGCCTTTCGCTTCAATCTTGCCGACAGCTGACTCTGCCAATAAGCCAGCCAGCCCTGCAGCAGATGCTGGCTCCACCCAAACCCCTTCTGATGCCAATATTTTTTGTGCTGACAAAATCTGCTCATCCGAAACTGCTATAATTTTCCCATTTGATTCTTGAGCAGCAACCAAGGCCTGCTCTCCACGCGCTGGTTTGCCTATACGAATGGCTGTCGCGATGGTTTCAGGCTTTTCTACAGAATGACCTAAAACAAGTGGAGCTGCTCCCGCAGCTTGCACACCCAACACGCCTGGCAGCCCTTCTTCATATTGCTTGAAGCCTGCCCAGTAAGATGTGATATTTCCTGCATTCCCAACAGGCAAACACAACCAATCAGGTGCAGAGCCAAGATCATCACAAATTTCAAAGGCAGCAGTCTTCTGCCCTTCAATGCGGAAAGGGTTTATTGAGTTGACCAATGCAATGGGAGTTTTCTCAGTGATCTCGACAACGAGCGTAAGCGCATCATCAAATGACCCTTGGATTTGAATCACCTCTGCCCCATAAGCAATCGCACCTGCAAGT
This sequence comes from Anaerolineales bacterium, assembly GCA_014379595.1. Lineage (GTDB taxonomy): Bacteria > Chloroflexota > Anaerolineae > Anaerolineales > Villigracilaceae > Villigracilis. Next base: position 48,623 of record JACMLM010000048.1, on the reverse strand, counting down.
TTACCAATCGCAACTTTACCTTCTGGAATTAATACAATCGAACGGATGCCAGCACGAGCTGCATATGCAGCAGCAGACGCAGCAGTATTACCAGTAGACGCACAAATCACAGTCTGTGCGCCTCGACCGACAGCTTCACTAATCGCCGCCGTCATGCCGCGATCTTTGAAGGAACCTGTTGGATTCAAGCCTTCATATTTAACAAATAATTCACAACCCAATTCCCTGCTCAAACGCGGCATGGGAATTAACGGAGTATTCCCTTCGAGCAGGGAAATATTTTTAGTGTGGGCGGGTAAGTCAAGATACTGCCCATAGCGATGGATCAAGCCCTGGTATGTCATATCAACTCCAAGTTTAAGAATGCGGCGTGTTGAGTGTATCGAAACAAGGCGATTATAATTGTTGTGATGATAAAAATCCGAGTTCCTGCTACCTCCGCAAATTTAGGCCCAGGCTTCGACTGTCTGGGTCTGGCTTTGGATGTTTGGAATGAGATTTCTTTCGAGCCTGCCAATAAATTGATATATCAAGTAACTGGTGAAGGCGCAGAGAAGTTAAACAAAGGCACAAAAAATTTACTAACGAAAGCATATGCGCTTGTATATGAAGTATGCGGCAAGCCAATGAGCGGCGTAAAAATTTATGCCGACAATAAAATTTTAATGAGCAGTGGACTTGGTTCCAGTGCAGCGGCAATTGTATCGGGTTTGTTCGGTGCAAATGAAATATTGGGCAATCTACTTAATGAAAATGAAATTTTGAAACTTGCAACAGATATGGAGGGACACCCTGATAATGTTGCACCTGCATTACTTGGCGGGCTGGTGGTCTCGGTAATGGCTCGTGAAGAGATCATTACCAAACGATATGAAATCCCAGACATCACATTAGTGATCGTAAAACCAATTGTAGATTGGCCCACACGCATGGCACGGGCAGTTTTGCCAAAATCTGTTTCCAGGGCAGATGCGATTCACAATATTGGCCGTGCCGTACTTGTTGTAGATGCACTACGAGGCGGTGATCTTGACCTGCTTCAAAAAGTAATGGATGATCGTATTCACCAACCTTATCGCTTGAAACACATTTCAGGCGGAATGGCGGCGTATAAAACAGCAAAACAATTTGGAGCAGCCGCACTTTCAGGAGCAGGACCATCTATTATAAATTTTGTCATACCCGAGAATGCTGAAAGAGCCAGGAAGGAAATCGCCCAAGTTTTTCATGAACGTGGAATTAAAACAAAAGATGTAGTAACAAAGCCTTCAACACGGGGTACTCACCGAATATAAAAAACGTCCTCCAAATATTGGAGGACGTTTTATTTTTAATCTATTTCTTTTTCGTCTTAGCTTTTGATTTTACTTTCTTTGTAGTACTAGCTGGCACTGCGACTGCGGCAGGCTGCAGTTCAAGTGGTACTTCCGAGTATGCATCACGCAAATGGACAGGCGAGGTGCTGCGCACACGCAAGTTGAGAACTTCCACAAGAACCGAGAAGCCCATCGCAAAGTAAATGTATCCTTTTGGAATATGCTGATGGAAACCTTCTACAACAAGGGTAAAACCGATCAAAAGCAGGAAGCTCAAAGCGAGTATTTTGATCGTTGGATGTTCTTCCACAAATTTTGCAATTGGACCCGCAGTGAAAATCATAACCAGGGCCGCTGCAATCACCGCAACAACCATAATGACAAGTTCATCTACCATTCCAACGGCAGTAATCACAGAGTCTAGTGAAAACACAATATCAAGCAGCAGGATTTGGATAATGACACTTGTAAAAGTTGCACCAACTTTTGCAGAAGCATGGCCTTCTGTGCCTTCCAACTTATCGTGAATTTCGCGTGTGCTTTTCCAGATTAGGAAGAGACCACCTGCCAGAAGAATGATGTCACGTCCTGAAATATCAATTACCTCACCGCCAAGCCATGGGATGGAAAATAATGGCTCAACGAGTCCGATAATCCATGAAAGAGAGAACAACAACAAGATGCGTGTGATTACTGCAAGTGCAATACCAGTTGTACGCGCACGTTGTTGATCTTGCTGAGGAAGTTTTCCTGCAAGAATAGAAATGAAGATTACGTTATCTACACCCAGCACCAATTCCAATGCAACGAGGGTAAAGAATGCGATCCAAGTTTCGGGTTGGGAAATCCAGCTAAAGTCCACGATTGATGCTCCTAAAAAAAGATTGCCTCATTTTAATGGCAATTAGCAAATTTGAGTATATAAAAACTCTATAAATACGTGGCGTTGTGAATGGGAGTTCTTAAGCTAAGGTCTCCTTTGCAAAGATATCAACCTATTTGATCTTGAACATCTGGGTCAATTTCATTGCCAGGTTCAAATCACCTGCTAATTTCAACTTCCCTTGCATGAAGGCTTGCATTCCATCTAATTCACCTGTGAAGATTTTGACGTAGTCGGCAGAATCGGCAGTGAGAGTCATTTTTGGAGTTGCATGTTCGCCTTGCGATACTTCCACTTTTCCATCTTTAACTACTGCATACCAATCACCTGGCTCTGCACCTGTAAATTTAAATTGAATGACTGCATCCAAGCCTGCGGCTTTTTCAGGGATAAATGCATCAGGCATTTTGGACATGAGGTCGGATATTGTTAAGGGCATTTTATATTTCTCCTTGTTATTTATAGGGGCAGGGAAACCCTGCCCAATTTTTATATCCATTCAACAGGGCGAGGAGACCTCGCCCCTACATTATTATTAATTTTGTAAATTCTCAAAAATCGCTGCGGCGCCCATGCCACCGCCTATGCACATGGTCACCATTCCATATTTGGATTTTCGGCGACCCATTTCATAGATCAGTTGTGTTGTTAATTTTGAGCCTGTGCAGCCCAGTGGATGTCCCAGCGCAATCGCGCCACCATTGACATTCACTTTTTCAGGATCAATTTCCAAGGTTTGCATGACGGCCAGTGACTGCGCAGCAAAGGCTTCGTTTAATTCTATCAGGTCAATATCATTCAATGAAAGACCTGCGATTTTCAAAGCCTTTGGAATTGCTGCAATCGGACCAATTCCCATTAACTCTGGTGGAACGCCTCCTACTGCGAAGGAAACGAATCTTGCTAATGGCTTTAATCCTAGCTGTGACGCTTTTTCTGATGACATAACCATCACTGCAGAAGCTCCGTCAGACATTTGGGAAGAATTTCCAGCGGTGACAAAGCCCTCTTCCTTGAAAGCAGGCTTGAGCTTGGAAAGACCGTCCATTGTTGAATCACCGCGCGGACCTTCATCTCGTCTCACTGTGAAAAATCTTTTCTCGGCTTTACCATCCACATAATCAACAACTTGAACATCCAGCGAAATCAATTCAGGATCGAAGAGTCCAGAGTCAACTGCCTGCGCGGCTTTCTGATTACTTTTGAGCGCGAACTCATCTTGTTGCTCACGCGTGATTCCATATTTGATGGAAATATTTTCAGCAGTGAGCCCCATGTTGGTGTAATACTGCGGAAGGTCTTGGGCAAATTGCGGATTGGGCGAAAACTTATATCCCATCATCGGCACCATAGACATAGACTCTACACCGCCGCCGATTCCAATTTCGATATCACCAGATCGAATCGCTTGAGCAACGTGTGCAATGGATTGCACGCCCGAGGAACAATAACGATTAATTGTTTCAGCAGGAACTGTATCAGGTAAACCTGCACGAATAGAAATCGTGCGGGCCACATTCATACCTTGCTCACCTTCAGGGAATGCACAACCCAAAACCACATCTTCAATTTGAGAAGGGTCAAGGTTGGGCGTGCGATTCAATAATTCTTTAATCACGGCCGCACCCATCTCATCGGGACGAACTGTTGCCATCCCGCCACGCTTGGCTTTTCCTACGGGAGTTCTAACAGCACTAACGATAACTGCTTCTCTCATTATAATTCTCCTTACATGTATACCAGTGTACATGTATACATGTAAACATGTACACAAATATGCAATAAACTAATTTCTTAAGGGTTTACCCGTTTGCAAAATATTCCACATTCTTGCCTGTGTTTTATCTTCGCCACATAAAGACAAAAATGCTTCTCGTTCCAGATCTAAAATATATTGCTCGCTGACCCAGGTTGGCTTGGTCAAATCACCGCCTGCGATGATATGTGCAAGTTTCGTGGCAATGTACGAATCATATTCAGTGATGTAATTGCCTTCCTTGAATGCCCACGCACCAATCTTCATTGCGCCGAACATATCACGCCCTGCAGCGTAGATCATTTCTGGTGCAGGTGCGCGATATCCAGATGCAACTAAATGCAAAACTTCTTTCTTCGCTTCTGTGAGCAAATGGTCGCGGTTGGTCACGATCCGATCTTGCGGATTCAGGATTCCCATTCCGCGTGCTTCTTCAGCAGATGTGGCAACTTTGGCTTGCCCAATTTGTAAAAATGCTTTCTGAATAAACGGAAATGGTTCTGCATTTTCAACTTTCATTACAGGGTTAATAATACGACGCATATATTCTTTTGTGCCCGCACCCGCAGGGATTACGCCTGCACCTAATTCCACTAACCCAATATAAGTTTCAGAGGCAGCTACGACTCGTGAAGCGTGCATTGTGATTTCGCAGCCACCGCCCAGTGCAAGCCCGGCAGGTGCAACTACAACTGGTTTCGGGGAATATCGCATTCGCATGTTCAAGCCTTGTAATCTACGAACTGCATTATCCAATGTTTCCCACATTCCTTGCTGTGCGGCGACCACGACCATAAACAAATTCGCGCCCGCACTAAAGTTATCACCTTCACTGCCGATCACCAAACCATCAAAATCAGTATCGAGTCTATCTAATGCTTCTGATGCAATTGTGAAAATATCGTCATCCAATGCATTCATCTTGGTATGAAATTCAACTAAGCCAACGCCATCGCCAATGTCAAATAGTGATGCACCTGCGTTCTTGTTCACTTCTTTTTTCGTGCCACGCAAATTTTTCAGGAATACAAATTTATCATCTTGTTTCAACTTTACATATTTCTTTTTGGTTACATCATACACGCCAATTTTATTCGTGCCTTTGTCCGCAGGACTGCTTCGCTTATATTGATAAAAAGTTTCCACACCTGCTTTCAACATTTCATCCACCCATTTCGCTGGAGCGTATCCTTCTGCTTTCATATGCTTCACAGTCTCTTTCACACCAAGCAAATCCCAAATCTCAAATGGACCTGCTTCATGTGAAAACCCCCAACGAACTGCATCGTCAATTGGCTTAGCTGTATCCGCAACTTCAGGGATGATGGAAGATGAATATTGGAAACTTTGATAAGTCAAAGCTTTGACAAGTTTCGCGGCTTTATCATCCGTATCTAACATGACCTTCAACTTGCCAGCCAAATCTTCGACATCTTTCGCCGCCTTGACAGAGTCAAAGCGTGGCTTGGTTGGAGCTACATGTTCAAACGTATTTAAATCTAAAGAATAAAATTGTTTCTTTCCTTCCACATCGCGAACTTCTTTATAAAACCCAACTTTGGTTTTATTGCCAAGCCATTTTCTTTCAAGCAATGTATCCATTAACTTGCGCGGCTTTTCAGCAGCGAGATATTGCTGACCAAGTTTGTCATGTGGAATCAATGGGGCGAGATTTTTTCCGACATGATCCCACACGTCCACACCGACCAAATCTATCAGCCTAAACGTTGCCGTTTTTGGGCGACCCAATAAAGGTCCAGTGAGAGCGTCTACTTCGTCAACGGTATATTCATTGTTGAGAATGAAATCCATAGCAAATGCGCCTGTTCCAAAAGCAACGCGATTGCCAATAAAGTTTGGTGTATCTTTGCAAATGACGATACCTTTGCCCAAACGATATTCACAAAAATGAGACATAAATTCAATTACATCTTTGGATGTATCAGCAGTTGGAATAATTTCAAGCAATTTCAAATACCTGGGCGGGTTGAAAAAGTGCGTGCCGAGAAAATGTCTTTTGAATTCCTTCGAGCGATCTTCGGCAATTGCATGGACCGGAATGCCTGACGTATTTGTGGAAACAATCGCATTCGGCTTGCGGACTTCATCAATGCGTGCCATCAACTCTTGTTTGATTTTTAGATTTTCAACAACGGCTTCCAAAACCCAATCGGCTTCTGCAACTACGTTGAAATCGTCTTCCAAATTTCCAAGTGTAACCAACGTCTTTAATTCATCAGACATCAAGTTGGCGGGCTTGGCTTTCAAACAACGATCCCAACCTTCTTTGACAATTTTATTTTTATCAGACGAGTCTTTTGCTACGATATCCAATAATGTAACAGGCACACCGATATTCGCAAGATGCGCGGCAATCGCTGCACCCATTGTGCCTGAACCAATAACAACTGCGCGATATATTTTATATCTCATATTTATTAAGTTCCTTTGACTAATAAAATTAATGATTCTAATGTCAAACCTCTTAATTCGTTTTGAGGTATGTGACTGTGTTTTATTAAATGAGTCATTAATTTTTCAGAAAGTGTATTAACATCTTTTAGTAGAGGTATACGTTGTTTTAGTACCACTTGTTGATAGGCCGAATGCCATGTAAGCCATAAGAATTTATGAGGAATTTCTACTTTTTCAACAACTAAATCCATTATATAACCTTGATTATCAAAAGCTGAACACAAAGGAATATCTGGTTGCTCAACATATACAACCGGGGTTTCATATAAATCTACATAGTCGTCATCATCCATAGAGACAATATATGAAGTGTTCATCTCAATTCTTTTCCGCTATAGCCAAGAATCTGCCGTGCTACAACCAAGCGATTAATCTGGCCTGTGCCTTCATAAATATCGGTGATCTTTGCGTCACGAAACCATTTCTCAGCAAGAAACTCACGGCTATAACCAAGTGGCCCTAAAATCTCCACAACTTTCTGTGTGATCTTCGTGGACACATCTCCAGCCTTGATCTTGCACATCGAAGCCTCAATTGCATTCGGCTTTTTATTATCCGCCATCCACACCGCCTTTAACACCATCAGCCAGGCAGACTTCAACATAATATCCATATCAATCACTTCACGCTCAATATTGGATAATTTCTGACGCGGCAATCCATAACGAATTTGGATTCCATTTTCGTTTAACTTTTCTTTGAGGAATTCAAGAGCGGCTCTCGCTACGCCGATACCTGATGCGGCGACGAGAGGCCGAGTCGCATCGAAAGTTGCCATCGCCCCCTTAAAGCCTGTGTTAGTCTTTTCAACAGTTGGACTGCCCAATACATTTTCAAAAGGAATGCGAACATCCACGAGAGAGATAGCCGCTGTATCGCTGACTCGGATTCCCATTTTCTTTTCGAGCTTATTGATCTTCACACCAGCAGTTCCGCTTTCAATAACAAAAGCTCGCATCCCCGCTCTGCCCGCAATTAGATCAATGCTTGCCCATACTACGATGAATCCCTTACCAAGCTTTTCATATTCAGTAAATGACTTGTCACCACCTGTCACGAAAATCTTCTCGCCGTTGATAATCCATTCATTTGTCTTTTCATCTAACACAGCACGCGTAAGAATGGAAGAAGTATCTGAACCAGCTCCAGGTTCTGTCATACACATGGCTGCAAAGGTTGGTTTTTCTTCATTGAATCTTGCAAGGAACTTTTGTCTTTGCTCAACCGATCCCGCAGAATATACAGCCGCTGCACCAAGTCCGCCACCAGGCAGACAATGATACATTCCCAAATCGCCCCATGAAAGAGCTTCAATTTGAGTAGCGATCAATTGATATCCAATCGGGGGGTGTTTTTCCTTCCCGCTACTTTCTTTTCCATTCTCGCTTTCACGCGGAGCAAGTCCGTTCCCACCCATCGCACGCATGGCGCTGTGCATGAATTCAACATAATCCCATGGAATCGAATGTTCGTTCTCATCAAACTCACGCGATACAGAACGCATCATATTTTCAGCAACAGTTTTCAACATCACCTGTTGATTCAAAATTGGTTTTGGAGTTTCAAATTCAATGGTCATAATTTCTCCTGTATTAAGTAGACAGGTAAACAAGTTCACATGTTTACCTGTCTACTGGTTTACTTTTTTATACTATCGCCAACCCCAACAACATCGGAAAACCGCGCCCGTTGCGCATCAACAATTCAACAGGGTTCTCGCGGATGTAACCGTGGCCGCCATAAATTTGCACACCACGATCTGTGACCATCATTGCCATGTCTACTGAGCCTGTGAAAGCGAGATAAGCTTCCACGCAGGCATCTTCTTTGTGATTGTCTAGTTTCCAAGCGGCTTCCCATGTCAGTAAACGCATGGCTTCGATCTCTGTCCGCATTTCGGCGAGCATGAATGCTATAGCTTGCTTTTGCGCGATCTTCATGCCAAAGGCATCGCGTTCCTTCGCATAATTTTTTGCATATTCAAAAGAAGAATTCGCTACACCAACTGCTACCGCAGCGGAGGCAATACGCATCGAAGACAGAATCAAGTCAAAGTCATGGCCTGAAGCGCCGCCGAGTCTATTGGACGCAGGAATTTTCACGTCATCCAAGTTAACACGATACATCGGTAAAGCATTCAATCCCATTAATTTTTCGCGCTCATCAGAAATTTTTAATCCCGCAGTATTGGCTGGGACAATAAACCCTTGCGTCACACCATTCAAGTTGGCGTAGATAATCATGGCTTCGGCATCTTTGGCAAAAGGGACAAATACTTTTTCACCATTGAGAACATACTCGCCGTCGTTTAATGTTGCAGTGGTCTTGAGTGCATGAGGATCGAAGTCAAAACTAAATTCAATAAATGCGGCAGTGTAAGGACTCCATTCACCGCCAACGATCTTGGGAAGATATTCCTGCTTTTGTTCTTCACTACCAGCAAGCAAAATAGGAGTAGCAAACAACGAGGGTGTTTGTACAGCCAGTGTTGCAGCAAGATCACCAAAGGCCATCTCTTCCAACGCAAGCACACCGGTAACTGCGCTGCGCTCACCAAAACCGCCATAAGATTCGGGAATAGATGCTTGCAATAAACCCAACTCCCAACCTTTGTTGACAAGTTTCTTGGGCAGCGCGTGACTCTCTTCGGCATCGTGAGCTGCAGGCCGCAAATCATTTTCTGCGTACTTCCCCACTGCATCCATTAACATCTGTTGCTCTTCATTTGGTTCGAATGAATACATTTATTTTTCTTCCTTTCAGGATGAAGTAGACACGTAAACAAGTACACAAAACTTGTTTACGTGTCTACATGTTTACTTCTCTACTTACCTCAACAATCCATTAAGAAACAGATCGGTATATTGATCTGCAATTTTTTCGATGGCTTTGCCGCCTTCCGGGCGATACCAGGTTAGTGTCCAATTGAGCGTGCCCATCAATGCGCGAACTGCCATACTTGTATCTTTGCAATCAAATATTTTTGTGCGCACACCCTCATTAAGAACATCCCGCCATATAGTCTCGAACGCATCGCGTTGAGGAACATGACGGGTGTGAGTCTTTTTATCTAATGAACGATGCTCAAATAATAAGACAGCTGCTAAATCGGCGTTATCTGCCAGAGCAGATAAATATCCACGGATCATTTGCCTGAGTTTTTGGTCTGGGGGAATAGCTTGGGCGGAGATGGATGCGATATGGTCAGTCAACATGCCGAGGGCGCGGTCTAGAAGCGCAAGCAAAATTTCCTGCTTGGAAGAGACATGGTGATACAAACTGGCTTTTTGCAAATTGACAGAGTCTGCAATGGCAGACATAGACGCGCCATGAAAACCCTTTTGGCGAAAGACCTGTGCTGCCGCATCAAGAATGTCATCCCTTGTCATAGCTCTCCTTCCCTACCGAACGGTAGGTAGACAAAGTTTACTCCTCAGGTTTTCAAGAGTCAAGAGGTTACGGGAACAATTTTTATGCCTTTACGTCTAAAACTAGAGATCAAATTATCATTTATCAAAGAGGTATATTATGTTTAATAAAAGATTTTTACAAATTATTCTACTCATCGCAGTTTTAGTTGCATCACTGGGCATTACCAGCAATGCTTTTGCCTACACATGCGGGACCAGTTACACTGTTCAAAGTGGAAACACGCTTGGCTCGATTGCCAAAGCTTGTGGCACAAGTGTGGCTGCGCTCAAGCTTGCAAACCCTGGTCTCGGACAATATATCTACGCAGGGCAAGTACTCACGCTTCCCGGTGCTTATTGGGATAATGGGAATGGATACGCTACTTACGTCGTTGCACGAGGTGACACGCTCAAGGCGCTGGCAACCCGCTTTGGAACCACAATGGATGTACTTGGCTCACTCAATGGGCTGACAAATTACAACCTGATCTATGAGGGTCAACGGTTGACAGTTCCAAGTGGAAGTGCTGTCCCAGTTCCTCCCCCTCCTACATCAGGGACAATCTACACCATCCAACAAGGCGACACGCTTCGCAAGATCGCAACCCGTATCAATAGCACTGTCAGTGATATTCTTGCAGTCAACCCGCAGATCACGAATGCAAACTTGATCTATGTGGGCCAGATCATCAACCTGCCTGCCAGCGCTTCTTACTACACCGTTCAATCTGGTGACACGATGAAGAAGATCGCCGCCCGCTTCGGCACCACTCTCGACTCGCTGACTGCACTCAACCTACAGATCAAAGACGTTAACATTATCTATGTTGGTCAGGTTGTGCGGGTTTCGTAATAAGTGATCGGAATTACAAAATGCCACAAGTCTCGTGAAAATATTTTCACGAGACTTTTTGTTTAACTAACGATTTATGGACAGAGAAAAAATTGGCTGGTAGACTCTCCTGTAGCCTAGGAGGCAACATGAAATATTTCGTTACAGGAGCAACAGGATTCGTAGGGGTGTACTTGCAAAACGATTAAGAGAAGCGGGACATGAAGTCCATGCTTCGGTGCGGAATATTGAAAAGGCCAATGAATTAAAAAGCCTTGGGGTGAAACTATTCAAAGGTGACGTGACAGACAAAGAGTCCATGCGCGAAGCGATGACAGGTGTGGATGGAGTCTTTCATGTAGCGGGTTGGTATAAAGTAGGCACAAAAGATAAAACTCCAGGCGAAAAGGTCAATATACAAGGAACGCGTAATGTACTTGAATTGATGCAGGAACTAAAAATCCCCAGAGGAGTGTATACCAGTACACTGGCTGTCAATTCAGATACAAAAGGTAAATTAGTTGATGAAAGTTACCATTTCACTGGAAAACATATCAGCGAGTATGATCGCACCAAAGCCGCCGCACATGACATGGCAAAACAATTTATTGCAAATGGACTGCCTCTTATAATAGCCATGCCGGGACTGATCTATGGACCCGGTGACACATCCAGTTTGCGGACGAGTATCATTGACTTCTTAAAGGGCAGACTTCCGATGTTGCCTTCGCAAACAAAGTTTTGCTGGGCACATGTAGAAGACACTGTGCGTGGACACATTCTTGCGATGGAAAAAGGCAAAATTGGGGAAAGCTATATGATCGCTGGCGAGCCGCTCCCCATAGTAGATGCATTCAAACTTGCCAGTCAGGTCACAGGTAAACGTGCACCCATGACCGTTCCCCACCAAGTGATGAAGGCGCTATCTGTTTTAGTAAAGCCATTCGATACACTGCTCCCCGAAACTTATACATCAGAGGGTTTACGTGTTGTTGCAGGCGTGACTTATATTGGCGATAATAGCAAAGCTAAAAGTGAGCTTGGATTTGATCCGCACCCACTGCACGATGGGCCCCAAGAAACGCTCAAGCATGAAATGAATTTACTCGGAATGTAAAAAAATATTTATTTAATTTATAGGCCAATTCATATAGTTTTCTTATGAAAATAAAGAAGTCAATGCTATAATCGAATTATGGCAACATCACTTCCTCCACAACCACCTGTAACACCTGCTCTAACAGCTGCAGAATTGGCTGCCAAACATGAGGCTGAACGCAAACAAAAAATAATTGTCACAAGTATTATTGCAGGAATTGTGTTAATTCTTGTAATACTTGGAGTGGCTATATTTTTTCTTATGCAGCCCGGCACTCCCACAGATAAGATCCGCGATGTATTTATCATCGTCGTAGCCCTTGAATCTTTGGTGATCGGAGTTGCACTCATTGTATTAGTTATACAGCTTGCCAGCCTGATCAATCTAATACAAAACGAAGTGCGTCCGATTCTCAATGCCACAAATGAAACCGTCAATACTTTGCGTGGCACAGTGGAATTTTTAGGCGAAAACGTGGTCGAACCCGTTGTCCAACTCAATGGCTATCTGGCCGGCTTACGACGTATGTTAGAATTAATGGGCATCAAGCCCAAATAAAACAACAACCCATTATCAAAAGGAGTAATACCATGTCTGACCGTGATGAATTTGGAGCATTTCTCGTAGGTTTTGTAGTAGGCGGCCTCACCGGCGCCGTCGTCGCTTTGCTTTTCGCTCCGCAAACTGGCGAAGAAACCCGCGCACTGATCAAGGACAAGTCCATTGAACTGCGTGACAAGGCTCAGCTCACCGCTGAAGAGACTTATGCCCGCGCCGAACAAGCCGCAAAAGATGCATATGCCCGCGCCGAAGAACTCGCCCGCGAAGCCCGCATCCGCGCTGGAGAGCTTACCCACGATGTGCGTGAACGTAGTATGAACGTCATTGAAGATGTTCGCGAACGCAGCAAAAGCGCCATCGAAGCGGTCCGCAAGCCCAAGAAAGACAGCAGCGAATCTACGGCTGTATAGTTTCAAAAGAACGCAGCAAGGGTTTGACCTCACAGTCAAACCCTTGTTTTTTTAATTTATGAATCTTATTACTCAGCGCTTCATGCGCATTTTCTTTAAGCTGCTTTATCACCCATTCGCTTTCACATACGATCTCATCGCTGCGGCAGTTTCATTTGGTCATTGGAAAGACTGGGTGATGACTGTTCTCCCGTTTATCGAAGGAAAGCGCATTCTGGAATTGGGACATGGTCCCGGTCATTTGCAGCGAGCCTTGCTAAACCTGAAAATTGATTCTGTTGCGATAGACGAATCAGCACAAATGGGGACTCTCACCAAACGCCGCCTTGGCTCCATAAATAAACTCACTCGCGGGTTGGCTCAACATCTTCCGTTTCGAAATAACTCATTTGATACAGTCGTAGCAACCTTTCCCACTAATTACATCTTCCGCGTGGATACACTCTCTGAGATTAGAAGATGTCTTTCGGACGGAGGCAGGCTGATCGTCCTGCCCGCCGCGTTTCCAAATAGCAGATTCCTCAAATGGCTGTATAAAGTTACAGGCGAGAGTCCAGCCCAGCTAGACGAATCCATCAAATCAAAATTTAAACAGCCTTTCATAAATGCAGGCTTTGAAACAGAAACGCAAATTATTGAAGTAAAATCGAGCAATCTATTAATCGTGATTGCACACAAAATAGGAAAAGAAGAAATATAAATGGAAAATACACAACAAACAGAAAATAAAAAAGTTTTTAAATCAGGGCGCAGCACAATGGTAATAGGGGTTTTGATAGTTTTATTTACCTGTATATTTTTAATTGGAACTATCTCACTCGATATCTTTGGAGAAAAAGCAATTGGCAAATTATCGAATGCGTCAACCGGTTGTAGTGGGAGTAAAACCTGCTGGACCTCAAAAGTAGAATTTAATACCAAGACCAATGACCCAGTCGCCTTCTACCCTATGACTTTTCCAATACTTTTTGACTTTGACCCATTTCTAAGCGGCAGACCTTACGAAGAATATAGTAACTTTGACGTTCGATATTTCGAAAGCTTTCCTCAAATTGCAAAAGTAAAGTTAGCGTTTTTTCTTGAATACACCACTATGTTTTGCGGGTTGGGAATAGGAACGATTGTGCTGCTTTTCGGGTATTTATTTTCAAGACCCAATAAACCGTTTGTGATTGATCTAAGTAAAAGGAAATAATAAAAATGTTGAACAAATTACGAGAACCTGTTAATAGCCTTACCCATTGGGTTGGCGCAATTCTGGCAGCTGCGGGATTGATCGCATTGCTTATCGTTGGCTGGGGCGCGCCTCTTAAGGTCCTGTCATTGACTATTTATGGCGTGAGCCTGATCTTCTTATTTTCTGCAAGCGCCACCTATCATATGGTGCGCGTGAAAGACAAGGCGCTGGAAATCTTCCGCAAAGTTGACCATGCCGCGATTTATCTTCTCATTGCAGGGACCTACACACCATTTTGTATTAACGCATTTACTGGCTTTTGGCAATGGGGTATGTTAAGCATCATCTGGTCACTGGCCATTATCGGCATTGTAATAAAGGTATTTATCATCCACGCGCCGCGCTGGTTGAATGCAGGTATTTATGTGGCGATGGGCTGGTTGTGCGTGGGCGCCAGCGGACAATTGCTCACAAACCTTCCCACCTGGGTATTTACCTGGCTCGTCATCGGCGGTGTGACTTATACACTCGGCGCAGTAGTTTACAGCACCAAGATATTTAACTTCAAACCCGGCATCTTCGGCTTCCATGAAGTCTGGCATATTTTCGTATTACTCGCTGCTGCTGCACATTTTGTGGCTGTAGTGGGCGTGGCACTTTAATTTAATAGGAGGATTTTTATATGTTTTTCGGTTTTGATTTGAAAGAAATTTTCATGTTCCCCGTCAAAGATGCGGAAGCGCGCAAGCACTTTTTCATTGGATGTGTTGTATCGCTGGCAGGTTTTGTGATTCCCATCCTGCCGTATTTTGTGTTATCTGGCTACGCGGTGAAGATCGTGAAGCAAATATTTAACAACGAATCCCCTCATATGGTAGCATGGGACGATTGGGGCAGTATGTTCAAAGACGGCGCGAAGATGTACGGTGTGCGTATTATCTATTCGATACCGATCCTGATCTTGACAATTCCCATTTTCATTGCGGGGGTTGGCATGCCCATTTTTCTGGAAAATGCCAACAGTGCAAACATTGATTCGATCCTGGTTATCTTTTCATTGATCATGTTCGGAGCCTTTTGTTTGATCATTCCGCTCTCCTTTCCACTGGCTGTCATTATCCCTGCCGCAGAAATGCACGCAGTGGATAGAAATGAATTTGCCGCAGGCTTTCGCATCAAAGAATGGTGGCCGATCTTGCGCGCCAACCTAAGCGGATTTATCGCAGCATTTGGAATTTACTATGTTGCATCCATGATCCTGATGTTTGCCTTTCAGATCATTATGGCCACGTTAATTCTTGGGTGTCTGCTGCCTATTCTTCTACCCGCATTGATGATGTATCTTATTCTCATCATGTACGTTACTATTGCGCAGGCTTATAAAGTTGGCAAGGAAAAGCTCTCAGAAAAAGAAGTAATTCTTCAACAAGCATAAACAATTTAGTTTTTTGGCAGTAGTGCAAGAGCGACTGAAGTCGGTACTACAGGTAATATAAAAAGAGTGGACAGCCTTTCGGCTGTCCACTCTTTTTATTTATTATTACAGCTATATCAATTCGTTATGGCAGAGCACAAGCACTAGTTCTGACTACTGAAGAACCAGTACCAATATCTGTTGGATTACCATTTCCAGCGGAGTAGATGCCATTGAGGGTCAAGACACCTGTAGCAGCCAAATTATATCCGCGACCTGGATCAGTAACACCATTGCCAAACATATGACCGCAGGTAATAGTAATGGTATTGGCAGTACCTAATACACCGCCACCAATAAATGGACCGGGCGTCGGATCGGTTGGACCATAATCATTACCATCTGCACTAATTCGTGAAATATTAACGGCACCATCAGAGGTGAATTGCAACCCCCAGAAGTAATTGCCAACGAAGGAGTTTATGCCTGTCAAGGTAATGTTCTTAGGCGCAATTCCTCCTGCATTGTTTAACACTGCGCCAGAGGTACTACCAGGGGTGTCGTCACCATTATTGTAAGCGTTAATACTATTTAGTGAGATAGCACCATAGCTGAGTACAACAAGTCCTGTTGAATCATTTTCATTGAATATGTTTGTGCCGGTAATTGTCACTCCACGCGTTGCGGAGTCAAGTGCTGAATTATATTGATTGTTAGCACGTACACCCACACCTAAATTCCCGTTGGCGATAATATTGCTCAATGTGATTGCACCGGGACTGTCAATATCCAGACCTCTCCAATTATTATCATTCACGTTCACAAAGCCGTATATGGTTACGGGATTGACATCAGGGTTATTGCAGGATGCCAGACAATTATTCAAAGTTGCACCATTGCCAACTCCTAGCGCGGCACTCTGCCCATTTCCATTGGCCGTCAAGTTATAGACAGTGATCGCGCCATCAGCAGAAATGTTAAGGCCATCTCCGACATCATTTCTAACAAAATTGTTGTCTCCATACAGGGTAACATTCCCAGCGGTTTGGTTATAGTATACGGTTACCGTCTTTTTCTTCCCTTTAACTTTTGTGACATAGGAGTATGCCTTAAGAGTGGGGGTGGTCTTATTTACAGATAAACTAACGCCATTATCACCATTATAATTAGCTGTCAGGTTATAGGTGATAATGTCATTACTGCTGCTTGCATTTAATCCATCGTCAGCATTCATTCTGAAGACATTCGTTCCATACAAGGTTATAGTACCAACAGACTCAGCAGATACAACCGCATTATTGAACCATTGATTGTTTAGTCGGGCACCATGTCCACCAGAAAGAAGACCGTTATTGGAAGCTGTTAAGTTATAGGTGATGATCTGGCCAAAGCTGGTAATATCCAGTCCATCTTCACCATTCAAAGAGAAATAATTATTGCCCAACATGTAAACATATGGGGCACCAGAGACGCTGCATTTACCAGAAACAACATGACAATTATCCAGGTGTACACCGTCCTCTGTATTACCATAAGCAGAGATGCCATTTGTTGTGATAATGCCATGGGATAAGACGTTCAAACCAGTTGCATTACCATTAAACGTATTGTTACCATATAAGGTCACACCCAGGCCAGTTGTACTCGCAGTATTATCAATATCAACGCCATTCCCCGCATTATCCTCTGCAGTAATATTGTACAGGGTAACTGTACCCGCGCTATTTATAAGCAAACCTGCCCCACACGAGCAATTTCCTGCAAAGGAATTTGTCCCATAGAGGCCAATGCCATAACCTTGAGTTGTGTTGGTTAGATTAGCGCCACTAGCTCCATTGAAATTTGCGCTGACATTGTAAAGGGTAATTGTGCCGTTTGAAGAAGCATACAAACCATCACCGTTATTCCAATCAAATTTATTAACCCCATACAGAGATATATTTGCTGCCGTTATGTAACTACAGACAGTTTTCTTCTTTCCCTTAACTTTTGCTACATAGCAATATAGAGTGGGCTGTAGTTTAGTAGCATTCAAACTAGCGCCGCTCCCTGTATTTTCACTAGCCGTTAAATTGCTGTAAGCAATAATATCTCCATGGCTGGATGCATTCAGTCCATCGAAATCATTGCCATTAAAGACATTGTAGCCATACAACATTATGCCACCAGCAGCATCTACATTAGATTCATTAAAAAGCTGATTTTCAAGACGGGCACCATGTCCACCGTTATAAGAAGCTGTCAGGCTGTAGGCATTAATGGCCCCAAAAGTCTCGACGTTAAGTCCGTCTGCGCCATTCCCATAGAACAAATTGCTGCCATACACATTCACACCTGAAGCTCCCCTACACCCCGCTCCTACACTATCACAATTATCCAATTGTGCACCAAAATTGTCATTATCAGAAGCAATGATGTTATAGGTTGTGATAATGCCCTGTGACAAAACGTAGAGACCATTACCATTTGTATTAAAGTTGTTCGTACCAAGGATTGTCACACCCTGGTTGGTAGCACTGGTGCTGTTATTAATACCAACGCCATTGCCACCATTACCATTGGCGATGACACTAGTGATAGTAACGAGACCGTTAGAAGTAATATCTAAGCCTGAGGTGTTTCCGTTGTTATTATATTCCTGGGCGCCGCTCAATGTCACGGCTTGATCTGTAGCTGCAAAGGAATTATCAATGATGGCACCACCTAAGTCATTGCCATTTGCATAAATATTTGCCATCGTTACCATACCAGCAGAGTAGATATGTAAGCCATCTCCGTCATTATTCTGGAAGTAGCCATTATTCACATAGACCGTACTGGCGGTGGTACTGGTGCTGTTGTCAAGCGTAGCACCATTTGTTGCAGCAGCACCACTATTTTGACTATTTTTCAATGTCACGCGGGTAAGCTGGATGTTTCCCGTAGTCTCGATTAAAAGAGCAGAATTTTCAGTAGCGGTATTGCTGGCTGCACCATCAATTACAATATCTGCGAGGGATACGGCAGCATTCCAATTGATAATAGACAGTGTCTGGTCAAATATGGATGGAGTCTCGACATTAACAGTGGTTGTCCCCATAGTACCACTCCAGCCACCTTGAAGAGCAAGAGAGAAATTTGCTGCAGCTGCCCAGTTGGTAGCACCATCAATAGTAAGAGCTGTGCCAGATGGAGTTGCATCAGCACCACTCTGAATCCAGATCACTCCATTTCCTGTTGGAACAAAACCAGTAATCAAAAGTGCTAAACTTGCGTAACTTGTTGAACATCCCCCAGTGCCATTCTGAGGAGTAACTCCTGTTGGGCACCAAACCGGGTCAACAAATGGAATCGCTTCAGCAGCTTCTGTACTAGCAAGAGGAAGCGCTTCGCCATTTGCATCCGTTACAATCAAATCAGTTCCCTCTGGAAGTTGTGCAAGAAGCTCTGCCACTGTCTCTTCCTGTGGAGCAGGCTCTTCTACTACTACATCATCAGCTGGTGCAGTTTCAACTACTACAGCCTCAGCAGGTTGAGCTTCGACAGCTTCTTCCTCAACCGGTGGGACCACCTCAGTAGGTGTCTCCGTTGGCGGAGGAGTGGTGTCATCAGCAAAAGCTGGAACAGTCCACATGGCGCTGAACATGAGCACCATGAGAACTGTTGCCGCCGTCAGCGAAATACGGGATCTAGTTATCATAATTTTCTCCTTTAGTTAAAAAAGCTGTATGCACAGCTATTACGTCTCCAATTATTATACCTGTATGAGCCTAAATTAGAACCACCCATAAGTTTTGAAAACCTTACAAAAAATTTAGGGATTCTATCCCTTTTCATCTTAATATTTGAAATAAATTACTGTAATCGTCCGTCCACAAGGGAATTGACGAATAATATTCATCATAGCTATCAGCATGTGATGCAATTGCTGGTTTTTCAAGCACAGCATGGCTATTTGTCAACAAAATCCATTCAGATGGAAAGCCATCCACTTCTGATTGAATGGGTCTGCTGATACGCACGATGTCGAGGGAGTATTCCTGTGCCAGTTGCCAGATGACAGGCTGCAGGTCCAGATGACGATTCGAGATATGAGCGGCAATCACACCATTTGGGGCAAGATGATCCAGATAAAGCGCAAACGCTTCTTTTGTGACCAGATGAACAGGAATCGAGTCGCTGCTGAATGTATCTAATACCAACACATCAAAACCCTGCGGCTGTCCTTGAAGCAATTCCTGTTCCAAAGAAATACGTGCATCTCCAGTGATGACAGTGACATCTGCTTTGCTATCGCTTAGAAATGTAAAATAACCGCCTTCGCCTTCTGCCAATTTGACAACAACAGGATTGATCTCATATAAACGATATACATCTCCATCTTCGGCATATGCAGCAAGTGTTCCCGTACCGAGACCTAGAATTCCGACATGCAGTCCCTGCCCACGTTGAGGGTGGTTTAGTAATAATAATCCTATGCCGCTATCTTCGACATAATAAGTGGAAGTACGCGTTGGTTCATTAGGATATTGAATTCCATGAACAGTGACACCGTGGATCATGGCAAGCGCATTATCATCTAATTCCTTAACGCGAATGACCCCATAAAAATTACGTTCCACAAAAAGTGCATTTTGATATCGATTCAAACCAAATGCGAGAAGCGCGATGGCAATAATAAAAGACACGCTCATCACACGCGTCTGACTGTTCACCTGAGCAGATAATCGCGGCAATAACATTACTGCCAGCAAAATGATCGTAAGCAGCCATCCAAGATAAAACTCCCAATATCCTGTAAAGATAAAAGGAGCGATCAAATTAACAAAGATACCGCCCACTGCCCCACCAATCGAAACCATTAGATAAAAAGTGGTCAGATGGTCTGCATGGGGCCGCAAGCGATACAGCTCACCATGACAGATCATACACGCTAGAAATAAAAGTAAGTTATATATAGCGATCTGCCAAAGTACGTTCAGAGATTCGGCCTGAGTCAACATCCATAAAATGGCCAGGCTGGCAAAACTAAACAGCAAGGTATATAAACGCCTTTCATACCAACGCGAATCAGAGAATGCAAGAATGAAGGAAAGTAAATAAATGGCAAGCGGTAATATCCATAAGAATGGAATCACTGCCACCTCTTGAGATATCTGATTAGTAACCGACAATAAAAATAAAGAAGCAATGCCGCTCAAAATAATCCACAAGGTGCGCAATGAAAGTGATGGCTTCTCATGTGTAGAAATTTGTTCGGTATTTCCTCTTGTTTCGCGAGTGCGCCAACTTATACTCCCCGCGACGAGTGCAAAGAGAATGAATCCGCCAGCCCAGGCCCAGCCTTGTTGACGAAGAGTCAGCAGTGGCTCCACCAACAACGGATAAGCAAGCAACCCAAGCAAGGAACCAGCATTAGACAAAGCATATAAACGCGCGTAAGACTGCTCAGGGAAAGCACGACTAAACCACGCTTGCATCAATGTCCCGTTGGAAGCCAATACAAAATATGGCAAGCCGACTGAAACTGTCAGCAAGAGAAATATATGGAAGATAGGAAAACTCACATCGGCGGGACGCATGTCAGCGGAGGGAGTGATCGGGGACGGCCACGCAAGCCCGAGCGCAGCAAGAAGCGCAATTGTTATTCCGATCAGCGCGATATGAATCCAACCTTGTCGAGCACGTTTAACAAGCCAATATGCATACGCGTATCCGCCTGTTAAAATAATTTGAAAGAACAACATGGCGGTTGACCATACCGCGGGCGTGCCCCCGAACCATGGCAAAATAAACTTTCCGATCATTGGCTGGATTTGAAACAATAAAAATGCAGAAAGAAAAATACTGAGAGAAAATATTAACATGCGGCCTCCGTGGTCAATTTTATGCAAAAAGCTTTAAAATGATAGTCACAAATTAAAGGAAAACTATGCGCCCACTTGAAATAATAATTCCAGCCCTTCTCGCAATATATTTACTCTGGCCTCATCCGCGTCCGCTCGTGATTAGATTGATCCCTGCTCTCGCGTTGATTCTTATCCTTATTCATTTATATGTCGAGGGATATCGCTGGCAGATGATTCCGATCTATGGGCTAACTTTAATATTGGTAATAAGCAGCCTGATAAAAATTACCAATCAAGCAGATTGGTCTACGCTCGCTTCAACCTTAACCGTGATCCTGCTTTTGCTTTCAACAGCATTGCCTATTCTGTTGCCTGTTCCAAGAATCCCCACGCCAAGCGGGCCACTCCAAATCGGCACATCGATTTATGAATTTACAGATACGACGCGCAAAGAAAAATATTCAGGAAAAGATGAAGCGCGCAGGTTTATGGTTCAAGTTTGGTATCCTGCAAACATAACCGCAGAGGACGAACGCGCACCCTGGGTGTCGGATGCAAAAACTTTTGCTCCCGCCATTGCGACTTACATTAACCTCCCATCTTATTTCTTGAATCATCTGGCGCTGGTAGACATCCCCGCTTACAAAGATGCGCCGATCGCACAAACAGATAACGGTTATCCTGTTATCTTATTCTCGCATGGCTGGAATGGATTCAATGCACAGAATACTGGTCAGGCGTTGGAATTGGCGAGTCATGGATATGTTGTGATCGCAATTCAACATACATACGGCGCAGTGATTACCGTATTCCCTGATGGGGCCGTTGCGCTAAATAATCCGAAAGCATTGCCTGAAGATGCGGATGATCCAAATTATGAAATTGTGGCACGTAGGCTGGTGGATCAATGGGCTGGAGATATGTCTTTCGTGTTGAATCAATTTCAAGATTGGGATGAAGATGCGGACAGCTTCTTCTTCCAAAAGCTGGATATGGAACGCATCGGAGTGTATGGACATTCCACGGGCGGCGGTGCAGCCATCCAATTCTGCGGCATTGATCCGCGTTGTAAAGCTGTTTTGGGCATGGACCCATTCATGCGTCCCGTCTCTGCTGAAGTGATCGAGAGCGGCGTTCCGCAACCATCTTTCTTTATGTTCAGCCAATCATGGGCAGAAATTACAGACAGCAAGAACAACCAATTATTCAATCAGTTTTATCCGAGTGTTTCACAAAGCAAAGGTGCTGTTGTTATTAATGGAACCAAACATTACGATTTCAGCGACCTACCGCTGCTTTCACCTATTGCGCCGCAATTAGGCTTGAAAGGACAATTGAATGGCAAGCAGGTGACTGAGATCATTAATTCCTACTTACTTGATTTCTTTGAGTTAACCTTGAACAATAAGCCATCCAAGTTATTTGATGGATCATTTGATGATTTTAGTGAAGTGAAAGTGAGATAAGAAATGAAGTTAGATCGCCGCACTATCTCAGTAATTCTTCTTATTCTTGGCATGGCATTATTATTTATCGGCATCAGCACCGACAATAGCATTTTCTCATGGGCAGCCATTGCGTGTGTCGTTATCTCGTTCATAATAGGTAAAAGATGGATGAAACGAAAAAAGAGATAAAACCAGTATCAATAGCGAATGCAGAACATTATCTATGGGGTGACAACTCTGACGGCTGGCCTTTGCTCAAACGTGATGATGTGAGTGTGATACAGGAACACGTTTCTGCTGGGAAAGCGGAAGTCATGCATTATCATAAAATATCGCGCCAGTTCTTTTATATTCTTGAGGGTGAAGCAGAAATGAGATTTGAAAATGATTTGATAGCTTTGCAAAAGGGCGAAGGCTTGGAAATCCCCCCGCTTGTAAAACATTGCTTTGAAAATAATTCAAGTGCAGATGTGGTTTTTCTGGTTGTCTCTGTTCCAAAAAGCCATGGAGATAGAGTTAATGTGGAGTAAATCAAGGCAATTCTTAGAATGGGTAGGGACATCCGCGTTGAGCGAGATTAAAGGAAATGACAGAATGAAAAGAACATCTTTAAGGTACTTACTGCTGAGGGTATGTCTCGTGCCTATACTTGGTTTAGCTGTGTCTGGATGTTTTTCTATCAAAAATACTGACAGTGCAACAATAGAGCCTGACCATCAACCAAGTACAACACCATTACCTGCCAGTCTTACTCCTACAATAACAGCAACTATTGTCCCTACATTTACTCTTACAGCTACTCAGACGTTAATTCCAACAAGCGAGGCGGCAAGTTCAGAGAATATGATCCAATCCCTGTCATCTCAATGCCGTCTTTCATGTTGGGGAAATATTATTCCAGGAAAGACCAGTGAGTTTGCAACCAAAAAATTTTTGTCTTCAATTGGAGAACTGATTAATGGCAGCGTATTTTTTGAATATCGTAATAAGCGAGTCGTTGTCGATCTTACCTACAAAGATGGTTTGGTGACTAGTATTAATCTCCCTCCAGGGATTACAGAGTTATACAGTGTGCATTACTTGTTTAACGAATATGGTGAACCCGAGGAAGTTGGCGCGGAAGTTATTCCAGAAACTGCAGAAGGAACATCCTGGTTTAGTCTCATCCTGGTTTATCCTCAACAAGGTTTTTTTGCGATTTATTCTGGTGAAGCCACATTCTCACAGTCATTCATTAATATTTGCCCCACAGATACTTCTCCAGATTTGTACTTGTTAGAATCAAGTCGCTATACACTTGCTGAGATGAATATTTTTGTTACTCGGGGTTGGCACAAGCTGAAACCTTTGGATGCACTTACAGAAATGGATGCCCATGAGTTCTATGAAAGCTTTCGAACAACAGACAATCAATGTTTGTTAACCACAGTTCCAGTTCCTTAACTATCCCGGATTTGTGAGGAACAACTTAGCAAAATTTTAGCTAGGAATTGATTTTCCTAATGTCCCGCCTCAAAATGGCCGATTGAAATATTCGCTCCAGAAATCCTTTATGCCCATCTTTATCCCATGTGATCGGCAGGTCTGCATGGCTTCTATCATCTGGCCCATAGAAAAGGATGCCGCAATTGGGATTGATCTCTAAGATAACCAATTCCCCATTAGGGCGGATACGCAGGTCAACACGCGCATAGCCTGTTCCGCCTATTGCCGAAAACATTTTTGTGCTGGCATTCTGCACTCTCTCGCAAATATTTTTATCTTCAAGCCGCACAACATATGTATCCCAGTTGTACCATTTCACTTCTTCATGCAAAAATGTTTCGCCAGAAGGGAAGATCACTTCTGCAGGTAAATACGCATACGGAGCAGAAAGGTCATCAGGGTTATCTACCACCAGGCAGCTGACCTCGCGTCCTTCAATAAATTCCTCCACACGTGCCGAACCAAATTCAGCGGCAGTGATCTGAAATTGTTCCTTAAGTTGTTCTTTTGTTTCAACCCGAGAACTACGCGTTAACCCTATGCTTGCAAAACTATTCGGATGTTTAACGATCAAGGGGAAATTTAAAGCATCTGCTTGTGCAAGGTCAAGATCAGATTTTGCATGAAAACCACGAGCAAAATTTAATTGGTTTGCCTCTGCAACAGCCTGCATCTCCTCACGGGATGGGTCATAACATTTGCTGTCTGCGCCTGTAAATGCCAGTTTTAATTTCTCAAGAGCACAAACCATTTGAAAGCCCGCATTATCGTCATCATCCCCATCAAACATATTTAAATAAACATCATATTGTTTTCGAGAAGAAAGCTCGCTCATAAATTCAAATATAGGCCGCTGTACCGTTGCCAAGTCCCATTCGTAATCCGTCAAATGCTGTGAGGGATTAAACTCTTCTATTGTTTCATCGGTCAACAGACAGATTCGCATAACACCTCAAAATTATTTGAAAACTACACAGCCCTGTGCAACTAGCTCATCCAAAAATGATGGAAATACTGAGAATGGATTCCAACGCAGATCTAGTTTTTCAAGATTTGACAAACTACCCAGAGAATCAGGAAGCATGGTTAATTGATTGGCGCGCAAGTCAAGCAATTCCAATTTATGCAAACTTCCTATCGAATCAGGAAGCGATGTCAAATGGTTATTTCGTAAATCCAATTCTTTCAGCTCACCCAATTGACCAATAAATTCAGGCAAATATCCCAGCGGATTATCCATAAGAGAGAGTTTCTTTAAACTCTTTAATCCTCCAATTGAATCGGGCAGGAATGTCAACGAGTTATTTTTTAGATGCAATTCTTTTAGGTTTTTCAAATTACCAATTGTCTCAGGCAATGTTTTTAAGCCAGCATTATATGATCTAAACTCGATCAAGTTTTCCAATTCTCCAATCCAGTCAGGGAGAATGCCTAAAGGGTTGTCACTCAGATTTAAATAAATCAATTGTTTCAATTTTTTAAGCGAAGAGGGTAATTCAGAAATCTGGTTATCAGCCAGATAAAGAAATTCAAGTTTTTGTAATTCACCAAGCGCGCCATGTATATGAATAAATTCGCCGTGGCCCAAATCCAAAACACGCAAATGCTGCAATTTTCCGATCATCTCCGGTAAAGATGAAAGATGATTTTCATGCAGATAAAGTTCATCCGCATCAAGCTCGAGCCATACACTTTCAGGAATCTCAGTCAAACTTTGATTGCCAAAATTGATCTTTTTCATTTTGGACAAGATTAATGGTTCTGTAATAGCTTGTCAAGTTGGAATATTCACTATAAACTTTTACAAAGGAGATTAACCATGGACAAGAAAACAGCTTTGGATGCGGGCTTAGTAGAAGAATTTGTCGGCAATGCACATGGAAATTTGGCACGTGTAAAAGAATTACTCGCACAGGAACCCGCGCTGGTCAACGCCACTTGGGATTGGGGCGGCGGCGATTTTGAAACAGCTCTCGGCGCGGCAGGTCATATGGGGAATAAAGATATCGCCAATTATTTATTGGAACATGGTGCACGAATCGATATTTTTGTTGCAGCGATGTTGGGCAAACTGGAAATTGTCAAAGCGGCATTATCAGCATATCCAGATGCAATTGATATCCCCGGCCCACATGGAATTCCATTGATCACGCATGCTGAAGCAGGCGGTGAAGATGCCAAAGCTGTGCTGGAGTTTCTTACATCGCTTGAATAATGTGAAATTGATCGGCGAAACAATTCTCAAGAAGGTTGCTTTATATTGGTAAAGCCATAAACTCTAAGATAGTAGAGAATAAATTTGTTCTGGAGGAGTAAAATGGCCGAAGAAAATATCAATCACGAATTTGATTTTTGGATTGGTGAATGGGAACTGGCTTGGGGTGAAAACAATCAGGGCACCAATCGTATCGAACACACCATGGACGGCGCGGTCATCCAGGAGAATTTTGAAAGTGATGAATATAAAGGGATGAGCGTATCAGTTTTCAGTAAGGAAGATTCGCGCTGGCATCAAACCTGGGTGGATAGTTTGGGCAGCTATCTTGATTTCACAGGTGAGTTTGCTGATGGGAAAATGATCCTTGGCCGAAATGGAATCGTGGAAGGCAAACCTGTCAAACAACGTATGATCTGGTACGACATCCAAGAGAATAGCTTCCAATGGAATTGGGAACGCTCAGACGATGAAGGCGAGACGTGGCGCGTGTTATGGCAAATACAGTACCAACGTAAGGGATAATGCAAACAGATGTTCAATATCTCCTGCTATAATGTGAAAAAATAATGAGGAGATCATCATGAACAAAAGAAACCGCCTAACAGTAGGTATGATTGCAACGATCATTTTGCTCGCATGCGCCTGCCCAGCTACAAGCCTGACCCCGATTGCTGAAGAGCCCACCACAAGCATACCGGTAATACCAACGGAACCCGATATTCCAATCATTCCCACTATAGAAACCAGCAGCGCTCTGCTTCGTGATGATTTTAGCGTCCCAAGCGCCGAACTCGAAACTTTCTCAGATGACTCTGGGTCTGCGGAGACAAAGGATGGAGTGTATGTAGTGCGCTCTACAGGCGAACTATGGAATTGGGGAGCATCCACTTCCGAATTTAATGACACCGTGATCGAGTTTGATACAACCACGACGATTGCCCCTGCCAACAATAATGCTGGCTCAGGTGTAATTTGTCGCATGCACGCTCGTGAAGATAACTCGATCGATGGTTATCTGCTTGCGATCAGTGCTGACGGTTTCTATTCCATTCGCAGCATTGTTTCAAGCTCCATGGATCCATTAGTAGATTGGACATATTCAGATACGATCAATCAAGGCAACTTGGAAAATACGATCCGCGCTACTTGCAACGGAAGTGAATTGATATTGGAAGTTAACGGAGAAGTACTCGCCACTGCCAGCGCAACTGCAGACGGACCCACATCTGGTGCAATAGCCTTTGCAGCCGTTTCATTTGAAACAGGCGAACCCCTTGCAGAAGTACATTACGATAATCTTGTAGTTAGCGCCCCATAAATTATTCTGACTAAATAAAAAGAAGGATGGCTGCAGCCATCCTTCTTTTTATTTAACTCTGTGCTCTCATCTTTTGTCTTAACAAAGCAGAACTGAATATTCGGTCAAAAAAACCTTTATATCCATCTTTATCATACAAGATCATATAATCTGCGGGGCCATATTCTTCAGGCTTAAACATAATGCCGCCGTTCGGATTAATCTCTAAAATATACAATTCGCCTTTTTCATTCATACGAATGTCACAACGGCCGTATCCAGACATGCCCATTGCCAAATACATTCTTTTCGCAATATCATGCAGGCGGGAAATTAACTCAGGGTCAGTTACCTGTTTGAAATCAAAGACTATGTCATAATTCCATTTAACATCTACATGCCAAAATTCTTCATTGGGAGGAAATACCAATTCGGCTGGCGGATATGCAATCGGCTGACTTAGATCATCGACATTATCCACAACCAGCACATTAAATTCCTTACCGACAATAAATTCCTCCATGCGGGCCGCTCCAAATTCGGAGCAAATACGATTCACCTGTGTCAGGACTTGTTCAAGCGTATCCGCCCGCGAGTCCTTCGTCATGCCGGTACTGCCATAACTCTTGGGATGTTTAATCATAATAGGATAACGCAGGTTCTTTACAAGTTCTTCGGCTTCCTGTACGTTTTTTACTTGATATCCCCTTGCAAAGCCAATCCCATTTGCATCTGCAACTGCTTGCATCTCTTCGCGAGTGGGGTCAAAACAATTTGTATCCGCACCTGTGAAAGGCAGATTAAGAGCCTCTAATGCTTGAACAACTTCGACGCTGTGATAACCAATTTCATCGTCTTCGTCATCTTCAAACTCATAACCTTCACAAACATTTAGATAAACATCGAACTCTTTTTTCTCAGCAAGTGAACGTAAAATCTCCATCACAGGTGCTTTCATTGTGACCATGTGCCAGTCAAACCCTTTTAGGTATGGAGATGGATCAAATTTTTGAATATCTTCGTCCGAAAGAACACATACGCGCATCAGTCACCTCTCAAACTATTTTTGTCATTATCATATAAAACCATCATTCATACAATACTTGACGGTTAAATAATAAAAATGAGCAGTTTTCACTGCTCATTTTTATTATTTCGTTTCGGTCACCTTGCGGATCGTGCGGGGCTGTTCAGAGTTATATCCTTTTGCAAGAGTCAGATAATACGCAAATAACTGCGCCGGGAGAATACTTACCAACGGCGAGAGCCATTCAGGTGTATCCGCTGGAATCGTCAACGGCACCTGAGCAAGAGATAAAGCCCTTTTATCGTTCGAGATCACAACCAATTCAGCAGAGATATCCGTACGCAAGCGTTTTAACATTTCCAGCATAGAGTCAAATACTTTGCCTTTCGGCGCAACTGCTAAAACAGGGAATCCTGGTTCGATCATCGCAATGGGACCGTGAGCAAAGTCGGCAGAAGAATACGGCTCAGCATTGATATAAGTTAATTCCTTTAATTTCAAAGCCCATTCGAAGGCAGTTGCGTAATTAAATCCACGGCCAAGGACAATCGTTTGATCCATGTATCGATATCTCTCTGCTGCCTGCGCAATGACTTTATCTTGTTTTAAAACATCTTTCATCCAGCCTGGCACTTTACTTAATTCCTGCCAATGTTTTTTATTTCCGCTCAATGCAGCTGAAAGCATTGCAATCGACATCAATTCAGTGGTGTAGGTCTTCGTAGCAGCGACTGCTTTCTCTGCACCTGCTTGAATATCTAAAACAAAATCTGCATTTTGAGTAAGGGGGGATTTTGGCTCGTTCGTAATGGCAAGCGTTGCACAACCCTGCTTCTTCCCCTCCTCCAACACGCTGACGATATCAGGTGATTGACCCGATTGCGAAATTCCAACCACTAGGGCATTTTTTAATTTTGGCGGTTGTTTGTAATACGTGAATAAAGACGGCGTAGCCAACGCCAGCGGAAGTCCGTTCTGTGCGCCGAGTAGATAATTTGCATAACGCCCCGCATTATCCGATGTGCCTCGCGCGGCAAGGAACACATATTGGACATCACGCTTATGGATTTCGGCTGCGATCTTCTCCACAACTTTCCTCTGAGATGAAAGCAGGGATTTGATACGTTCGGGTTGTTCGTTGATTTCAGAATATAGGCTCATACTGCTATTTTACGACAAATTGCCCTTGACAAAAAATTTAGGCAAGACTAAAATACTTTAAGTTATATAGCTAAATTTATATTTTTAGGTGAAAAATGACATTCATTCAAATCATAGGCATTCTTGCCATAATCGGTGCAATTTTATATGCAATTGGTGATGTACTTTTACTTGCCAGCAAAGTCAACATGGACGATTATCCCAAACTCAAGATGTACGCCAAATTACTTTCAGATGCAGAAAAGATGGTAGTGCTCTCCCCCAACCGCATGATCTGGGGCGCGTTACTCGGCGTCTTTGCCACGCCTCTTGTACTGGCTGGGTTTTGGCAGGTGTATCAAGGACTAACGGGAGCCAACGAATCTCTTGCACTTACAACCGTAATTTTATTTGCAATTGCATCAGTCGTTGGCGCATTCGTTCATGGAACGTTTTATTATATGGGTGAATATGTGCAGGCATTGAACAAAGTGGATGAATTCTCTCAGACCATTATTGCAGATATGATCACACGTCATAAAAAAGTATTGATCATGAGCTACGCACCCGTCCTTATAATTATTCTAATTGCTTCCATCTTATTCTCATTCTTAGTCGCCACAAACGAAACTAACTTCCCTCAATGGATGGCTGCAGTCAACCCTGTCACGCTCACAATTGCATGGCTTGTTGTCAAACGCGTACTTCCCAAATTTATAACCGAATCCTTAGAAGGCGCAGGTTTCAACATAGCCTACTTTGTTTTTTTTCTTTGCACAACTTTAACACTTTGGAAAGTATCTTAATTTAATTTTTTATTCAAAAGGAGAATTTATGTCATCTAAACTATCAAGAAGAGATTTTTTCAAACTAGGCGGGCTTGGAGTATTGACTGCAACAGGCATTGCGGCATTAAACAACAAGACCACATCTGCAAAACATGATCATCACAGCAGCCTCGCGATACAAACGCCGATGGATCATGGAGACCTGCCCGGCACAGGCGATGTGGACCACGAAAAGAATGGATTTAATCCAGGAGAGATCCTGACTGATTTTGATTATGGCACAGTCTCAACGCTTCCAAACGGACAAACCCTGCGCGAGTATGAGATCGTTGCTATCAATAAAAATATTGAAGTCGTGCCGGGCATCGAATTTGCCGCGTGGACCTACAACGGGCGCATCCCCGGCCCAACCATCAGAGCTACAGAGGGAGATCGCATTCGCATCCGCTTTGTGAATGGAAGCAGCCACCCACATTCCATGCATTTTCATGGGTTTCATTCCGGAGAGATGGATGGCGTTCCCGGCACAGGGCCGGGCGGTATGGTTCATCCAGGTGAAGAATTTATATACGAATTTGATGCGGAGCCATTTGGTCTGCACTTGTATCACTGCCATGTTTTCCCACTTGCAAGACACATCGCAAAGGGACTATATGGCGCTTTTATTATTGATCCTAAAGAAGGCCGTCCGCCAGTAGATACTGAAATGGTGATGGTCATGAGCGGCTTTGACATTGACTTTGACGATGGTAATGATTTTTATGCTGTCAACGCAATCCCCTTTTATTATCAGAATCATCCGATCCAAATTCATGTCGGTGAAACGGTACGCATCTATCTCGTCAACATTCTCGAATTCGATTTTGTGAATTCCTTTCACCTGCACGCAAATTTTTTCCAGTACTATCCAACAGGTACCAGCCTGATTCCCTCTGAATTTACCGACACGATCGTTCAAGGGCAGGCCCAGCGCGGCATTCTCGAATTTAGTTACAAATATCCAGGCATGTATATGTTCCACGCCCATGTGACCGAATTTGCTGAACTCGGCTGGAATGGCATGTTTGAAGTTCTACCTTAAGAGGACACAATGACTGAACAGACTCCCTCCACAAAAAATAACGGTTTCACACTTCGGACCTTTGCCCTGTTTCTGCTCCCGATCATTCTCCTCGCTGGAGTGATCGCCCTCTTCCTTAACACAGGCGGCGGGCTGAACCTTGAGTCACCCGTCCCAATCGAAGAGCTGACGGTTGAACGATATCGCCTCGAACGTGATGTTTTTGAATTGCAGGTACGTAATACCGGGCCTCAAGAACTCACTATTGCCCAGGTCATTATCAATGACTCCATCATGCCGTTTGAAGTAACACCGGATGCCACACTTCCACGCTTGGGTAAGGCATACATAACAATAAAATATTCCTGGACCGGGGGCGAAGCCTACGCAGTTCGAATCTTCACCAGCAATTCTGTCCCAATTGACCTGGAGATCCCTGTTGCGTTCGTTACGCCGCAACCAGATAGCAAAACATTTTGGGGTTTTACCCTCATTGGGCTTTACGTTGGTGTGATCCCGATCTTTCTGGGCATCTTCTGGCTGCCCGCACTTCGCAATTTAGGAAAACGCTGGATGCTTTTCCTAATGGCTGTCACTGCAGGCTTGTTATTATTTTTGGGATTCGATACGATCGCAGAAGCCTTTGAACAAGCCGCTGAAGTGCCAGGAGTATTCCAGGGCATAGGTCTGATCGGCATCGGTGTGGTTTCTACCTTCCTGATTCTCGACGCGGTCTCCAAACGACAGGCACAAACAGGCCGGGACGAAGCTTCGAAGCGTCTGTCACTTGCGTTCACGATTGCGATTGGCATAGGCATCCATAACTTAGGCGAAGGGCTTGCCATTGGTGCCGCATATAGCATCGGTGAAATTTCGCTCGGTACATTCCTCGTTGTTGGTTTTATTATTCAAAATATTACTGAGGGTTTGGGAATCATTGCGCCCGTTCTACGAGACCGCCCAACTCTGAAAGCCCTCGCATTAATGGGACTCATCGGAGGCGCTCCAGCCATCATCGGTGCATGGATCGGCGGATACGCCCCCTCTCCAACTCTCGCGGTTCTCTTCCTCTCCATTGGAGCCGGCGCGATCTTCCAGGTTGTTTATGAAATTGCCAAGCTTATTCAAAGAGATACAACCAAAGAATCCATGTCTGGCACTGTCTTTAGCGGCGTACTTGTCGGTATGATGATGCTCTGGGTTACAGGCTTACTTATCAAATAGGTGACCAATGACTGAAACCATTACACAATCGATCCAGGATTATTTAAAACATATCTATGAACTCAATGAAAATGGCGGCTCTGCCAGCACGAACGATATAGCTGCGCGCCTTAATATTGCGCCAGCTTCGGTAACTGGCATGTTACAAAAACTTTCAAATGCAAAACCGCCGCTTGTTATTTATAAAAAGCATCAAGGAGTAACGCTCACAAAAAATGGTGAGAAAGCCGCGCTCGAAGTGATCCGTCACCATCGCCTGCTTGAATCATTTCTTGTCAACACGCTGGGCTACTCGTGGGATGAAGTTCATCTCGAAGCAGACAAACTGGAGCACGTGATCTCTGAGGATTTTGAAGCGCGTATGGCGGAAGCATTGGGCCACCCGACTCGTGACCCGCATGGCGAATTAATTCCAACAGCAGATTTGACCATGCCTCTGGACAAATCACGTCCGCTCGCTTCATTGCGGACCGATGAAACTGCCACCGTCAAACGAGTATCAGACGACGACCCGGCTTTGCTCCGCCACCTGCATGAGATCGGGGTTATCCCCGAGGTAAAAGTGACAGTAAAGAATTACTCCGAGTTTGATGGAAATATTACATTACAAGTTGCAGGCCGAAAATCTAATGTTGTGCTTGGCACAGTCATCACCAATCAGGTTTTTATTGAAAAATAATAAGTTGCTCTCGCGCCGTCCTCGGCGCCGAGGACGGCGCGAGAGCATGGTGATTTTTTAGGAAAAATCAAATGCAAACAGAAACTATCTTCAGAATTATTCTACCCGTCCTCATTATCGCTTTTGCAGCGCATCGTGGATACTACGTTAAAAATTATAGCAAGCCTGAAGAAGCGACTGTCAAGCAACGCGAAGAAGGAATCATTTCAAAACTGGCTGGCCTGCTCGGTATGATCGGTTTTATAGCTGTACTCATTTACGTGATTAACCCAGCATGGCTCGCATGGTCTACCTTGCATCTACCTTTATGGTTTAGATGGACGGGCCTGGGCATTGCAGTTATAGGATTTGTTTTGCTGCAATGGGCACAAGTCACACTTGCCAATAGCTGGAGCGACACACCGCGTATGATGAAAGAACAAACACTCATCACCAGCGGACCTTATCGCACGATCAGGCATCCCATCTACACAGCGTTCCTTCTCATTCTTGGCTCAACACTTCTTATATCATCTAACTGGCTGATCGGCTTATGTTGGGCAGGGATGACAGTTATCGAAATTATTTCACGAATTGGCTTTGAAGAATCTATTATGCTCGAATATTTTGGGGATCAATATCGTGAATATATGAAAAAGACGGGAAGACTCTTTCCCCGACTAATGTAACAATCAAATTTTAGAAACATAAGGAATAAATAATATGAACGAAAACATTTTTCGTATTTTAGCCGCCCTAATCCTTTTTACAGGAATAGGTATTTCATCTTACTTCCGCCGAAAAGCAGATCGCGACACAGGCGAAAAAATCTCTCGTAAAGTAGATGGCTCTGTGACGATGACTGTAATTAAAATAGGCGGGTTGATCCTTTGGCTTAGTCCACTCGTTTATCTAATCAATCCATCCTGGATGGCTTGGTCAAAGATCGGCTTACCTGAATGGGTTCGCTGGCTCGGCGTTGGCATCGGCATCCTCTGTGTGCCTGGAATCTACTGGTTGTTTAGTAGTATTGGAAGCGGCATCTCCCCCACCAGCGGAACCCGCCAACAACATGTATTAAGTACAAAGGGACCTTACAAATGGATTCGTCATCCATTATATACATTTGGTTCATCTCTTATTATTTCGTTTGGAATGATGGCTGATAATTGGTTCATTGCAGTATTAGGAATTCTGGCATTCATCGGAATGGCAATGCGCACTCCCAAGGAAGAAGCTAATCTCATCGAAAAATTCGGTGATGAATACCGCGAATATATGAAACGAACAGGGCGCTATTTGCCAAAATTATTTTAGTGAGCGAATTGAAACGTCCCCTGCCCACAAATGGTCAGGGGACGTTTCAATTATGTAATACCACTCTCAATAAACAACCTCTTAAATAAAGCTTAGAAAAAACAAATCTGCTCCCCTTGACAAGGCTCTACTTTTCGTCTACTATATTTAGGTATACCTAAATATATCTTTAGTCTAGTGGCAATGAGAAACCTGCCTGGACTCAAAACAGACGGAGAATAAAAATGAAGAAGCAATTAATACCTATCTTGATCACATTGGTCCTTGTATCGGCATATGCCATTTTGCAAAACAGTGGCGCACGTGCTGCACCACATATGGATACTGCGCCCAGCACGGACGTTAGCTTTTCACAAGATGTACAACCAATTCTGGAAAGGCGCTGCAGCAAATGTCATATGGGCGAATTCACCAGCGAAAACTTGAATATGGAAACGTACGAAAGCCTGATGGCTGGCTCACAAAATGGTCCTGTCATAGTCTCTGGCAACGCAAGCGCAAGCTTATTGGTTGAAAAAGTGGTCGAAGGCGAAATGCCCAAACGCGGACAGAAACTTACCTCTGAGCAAATCCAGATCATTACGGACTGGATCAATGCTGGCGCACAGAATAACTAAAACTGAGTTACACTGTAAAAAATGGCCATTGACAGGTCATTTTTTACAGTGTAATATATGAATACTTGTTCATATATTCAATAAACCATGACACTCTCAGAACTCAAAGCCATTCAACTTGCTGAACTCTTCAGCGCCCTCAGCGACGCTAGCCGCGTACGCATCATTTCTGCTTTAATTGAAAAAGAAATGAACGTCAGCGACCTGGCAGGGAAAATGCAGATGACCGAATCGGCTGTATCGCATCAACTGCGAGGATTGCGCCAAATGCGGCTCGTTCGCACAAGAAAATCTGGCAGGCAGGTCTTTTACTCACTTGATGACGAGCATGTCAAAAAACTGTATCTCATGGGTCTTGACCATGTGAAGCACGGATAATATGACTGACTTAATTCGACGGCTCTCTCTTGCACTACTACTTTTTCTCCTGGTCTTTGGAGTAATGGGTCATGTGTTTTCATTTGCCAATAACGCATCTCATATATCTCAAGAATCCAACTGCCCGATCCATGGTGCTATAGCTGAACCCAAAGAAGTACAACCTTTCACGCTCAAGCCAGCTATTGCCATTGGGGAAATACAGGACAGTACCCACGCCTTAAAGTTGAGCGTGAAAATCTCTCACCCTCCAACATTTTAATTTTCTCCTCGCATCAACTATCCGATCACAAACTGCTCTTTTTAGTTTGTGTAGCATATATTTTTTATAACTTGAAATGGAATTATTTTATGGAACAAACAATTGATCTGGAAATCCCACTGCTTTTACCAGGCATCGAAAATGAAAAGGATGAGTGCCTCATCCGATTGGAAACATCACTTCAAAATTACAAAGGTATCATACGCGCCCATATTGAGCGTGATAAGTCCCCAGTGGACCTGTGCCTGCACTATGACCCAAATCTCTTAACGCTATCTGATGTCAAACGCCTCGCAGAACGCGCTGGTGCAGAAATCGTTAATCGCTTCCACCACGAATCAATTCCCATTGAAGATATGGATTGCTCTGACTGCAGTCTTGTCATCGAACACAGCGTCGGGCGGATGGACGGAGTGCTCTCTGTCAATGTCAATTATCCTGCTGAAAAGATGTGGGTGGAATATGATAATCAAAAAGTAAATCGCGCCGCCATCGAAAAACGCGTCCGTTCATTAGGGTATCAAATTCCTCTGGATGGCTTGCAGGCTCGTTTGCAGGAAAACCGTGAGCTTATATTTAGTTTGTCATCAGGCTTGCTCTTGCTCATTGGCTGGCTCGGCGGATTATTCCTTGGCTTCCCCACACTTCTTAGCATTGGCTTTTATGTTGCCGCCTATCTCTTCGGCGGTTGGGATATTTCACGCCATGCCTGGCACGCATTAAGGGAAAAGCATTTTGATACAGATGGTTTGATGATCGTGGCCGCCATCGGCGCGGCATTCCTTGGCGAATATGCAGAAGGTGCATTGTTGCTCTTCCTTTTTAGTCTTGGTCATTCGCTCGAAGAACGCGCTCTGGACCGCGCCCGAAGTGCAGTTCGCGCTCTGGCAGACCTTGCACCGAAAATCGCGCTTGTAAGACGCGATGGAAAAGAACAGGAACTTCCTGTTGAGTCACTTCAACTTGATGACGTTGTCATCGTGCGTCCGGGTGTGCGTATCCCCGTGGACGGAGTCATCGCGGATGGAAACTCTGGAGTTGATCAATCCTCTGTAACGGGCGAATCTCTCCCTATTGATAAAGCTCCTGGCGATCAGGTCTTTGCAAGCACGATCAATGGTGAAGGGGCACTCGAAGTAAAAGTAACACGCCTTGCCAAAGACTCAACACTATCGCGCGTGATGAAAATGGTGGAAGAAGCACAGGCGCAGAAATCACCCACGCAACAAACCGTTGAAAAATTCGAGCGCATCTTTGTGCCCGCTGTGTTGATTATCACCGCGTTGATCATCATCCTGCCGCCATTGTTTGGGTTTCCATTCCGCGAATCATTTCTACGCGCTATGACTTTGCTTGTCGCTGCATCACCTTGCGCACTTGCGCTTGGCACACCAGCCTCCATTCTTGCAGGTGTTGCACAAGCCGCACGCAATGGAGTGCTAGTTAAAGGCGGCGCACACCTTGAGAATCTTGGTCGCCTCAAAGCTATTGCGTTTGATAAAACTGGCACGGTCACACATGGCAAACCTGAGGTAACTGATATCGTAGCGCTTCAGGAATCAGGCAGGAAAGAAGCGGATGTTTTATCCATCGCGGCTGGAGCGGAATCACGATCCGCACATCCACTTGCTCAAGCCGTTGTACGTGCGGCTCAGACTCAGAGTGTGCCTGCTTCCATTATGGACGAAGTCGAGTCGCTGACGGGGCGCGGATTGCGCGCCGTTACGAATGGCAAAACAATTTGGATCGGTAACAAAAAACTAATGGACGAAGCAGGTGTAACGCTTTCACCTGATGCAATTCAAAAAGCAGAGTCATTACAACAATCAGGCAAGACGTTAATGTGGATCGCTGAAGATAAAACTGCCATTGGATTGATCGCTCTTGCAGACACATTGCGTAAGGAAGCCGCAGCGACTATGAAAGCCTTGAAGAAAATGGGCGTGCAGCATACCATCATGCTCACGGGCGATAATTCGCGTTCTGCCTCGGCCATTGCCAAAGAAGTAGGTCTCACGGATGTTCGCGCTGACTTAATGCCTGAAAACAAATTAACCATCATCCGCGAGTTGGTCAAAGAGTATGGTCAAGTTGCCATGATCGGTGACGGCGTGAACGACGCGCCTGCATTGGCGAATGCAACCGTAGGCATTGCAATGGGTGGCGCAGGCACCGATGTTGCGCTCGAAACTGCAGACGTTGCCTTAATGGGCGATGATCTTTCCAAACTACCGTTCGCTGTTGGCTTGGGGCGTGCCACTCGAAACATCATTATGCAAAACCTATTCATCTCGCTCGGAGTGATTGCAATTCTTATCATTACTTCCATCACAGGTATTGTGAGCATTGGCATTGCTGTGATCTTCCATGAGGGCAGCACCTTGCTCGTGGTTGCCAACGCATTAAGATTATTGGCATATAAAGAAAGTTGAAATAAAGGAGCTATAGAATCATGAAACGACGAAAACAAAATTCTAAAAACCCGCTTCTCTTTATAGTTGGCAGCGGATTACTATTAATTGTGATTGGGCTGATGTTAGCCTCACAAAATACTTCCACTGCTCCAACAACTGCGGCCCTCTCTGAAGAAGAGGCTGATGCCCTGGTTCCTCGTGTGTCACTTGTTGACTCAAAAGCAGCATTGGATTCAGGCTCTGCGATCTTTTTAGATGTACGAACTGCAGAAGCATTCCAAAGCGAACGCATTACAGGTTCAATAAATATTCCCCTCGCTGAACTTGAATCGCGTATGACTGAACTCGACCCTGAACAGTGGATCATTACCTACTGTACCTGACAGGACGAACATTCAAGCGCCCGTGCGGCGTCTATTTTGCTCGAAAACGGTTTTAAAAATGTAACACCCATTCTTGGCGGCTTTGAAGCATGGACCAATGCCGAATACCCTACGGAACCATAAAGGCTTATGATGAAAATTATTCTTCTTATATACTTTCTTCTATTTTTCGGGTTGGCAATGATCTTGCCTACCTATCGCACCTGGAAATCAACAGGCGTGAATCCCTATAAACTCGGTTCATCTGATAATGCACATGATTACATCGGAAACGTTTTTCGCGTTGTCTTGATTGCTTGTTTCCTGGTCGTGATCCTGTTTGCATTTTTTCCAAATGTTTATCAATTGCTTTTACCAATTCCATATGTAGCAAATAACATTTTGGTAATTATTGGAGAAGGCTTATTACTGCTCGCGTTGGTTTGGGTGCTCATAGCCCAAAACCACATGCGGAAATCATGGCGCATCGGTATTGACGAGGATGTCAAAACCGAATTGGTTCAAAACGGTCTGTTCAAAATATCCCGCAACCCCATTTTCTTGGGAACGCGAATCATGCTGCTAGGTCTTTTTCTTATCATTCCAAATGCAGTTACACTTCTTATTCTGATTACAGGAGAGTTACTCATTCAAATTCAAGTGCGGCTGGAAGAGGAATTTCTCACGCGCACACATGGCGAGTCGTATCTTGATTATCAAAAGCAAGTCCGCCGCTGGATATAAACAGAGGACATAATGAATCAAACGCAAACCATCGAAATCCCAATTGCGGGCATGGACTGTACCGAATGTACTCAAACAGTTCAGCGTGCAATTTCTTCACTCAATGGCATTAAGAAAGCCGATGTCTTTCTCTCTTCTGAAAAAGCCATCATTCAACTTGACCCGTCCCTCGTCAAAATGATAGATATTCGGAATGCCGTGAAAAATGCCGGCTATTCCGTGCCACAACAAAACGAAGAGAACACAACTCCTAATGCCGCGCTTGTTAATTTCTCACGCCGCATCTTCACAGTGCTTGGACTCGCCTTTGGCGGGATCATCCTCCTGGTAGTCGCGGGCGAATGGCTTGGATTGTTGGATGGCCTAACACAGTTCATTCCCTTCCCAATTGGAGTTTTACTTGTCATCCTTGGCGGCGCGCCCATCTTTTTAAATGTCATTCGCGCCACACTAAATCGACAGGTCATTTCACATACATTGATGTCCATC
Organism: Anaerolineales bacterium; assembly: GCA_014379595.1. Classification (GTDB taxonomy): domain Bacteria; phylum Chloroflexota; class Anaerolineae; order Anaerolineales; family Villigracilaceae; genus Villigracilis. Next base: position 8,534 of record JACMLM010000048.1, on the reverse strand, counting down.
GGTGCGCTTGCGGCAATACTAGTTGGCGAGTGGACCACTGCAATGGTCGTGGTCTTTTTCATGCACATTGGCAGCTACACCGAAAAACTTACAGCAGAAGGCGCTCGTCGTGCTGTTAAAGATTTAACAGCAATGGCTCCACAAACTGCGCGTGTCGAACGCAATAACGAAGAAAAAGAAATTCCAATTGCAGAGGTGCAGATCAATGATATTGTGATTGTTCGGCCAGGTGAAAAAATTCCTGTAGACGGCAATGTGGTTTATGGTCAAGGCGCAATTAATCAGGCTTCTGTAACAGGTGAATCGATGCCTGTTGAAACAAACACAGGCTCACATGTATTTGCGGCCACGCTTCTCAAACAAGGCAGTCTCAAAGTCCGTGCTCAAGCCATTGGCGCACAATCGGCGTTCGGGCGTGTTATCAAAATGGTTGAAGAAGCCGAGATGCACCGCGCAGATGTGCAGCAATTTGCAGATAAATTCAGCACCTACTATCTCCCCGTTGTGCTGGGCATTGCCGCATTAACCTTTTTATTGAGTCGAAACCTGCTTGCCACTGCGGCCGTTTTGCTGGTGGCATGTTCCTGCACCATCGCCCTCGCCACACCCATTGCCATGCTTGCTTCTGTTGGAGCAAGCGCAAAAAAGGGAATTCTGATTAAGGGCGGAAAATATTTAGAAACGCTTGCACGCGCCGATGTACTATTGATAGATAAAACTGGGACTCTGACTCTCGGCAAACCAATCGTAACGGATATTGTTTCATTGAATGGCATGGACGAGAACTCCCTTCTTTCCATCGCTGCATCTGCTGATCGTTACTCTGAGCATCCACTAGCAGATGCCTTGCGCCGTTCAGCGCACGAACGCGGTCTGGAATTAAAAGAAGCAACAGATTTTGAATCCATTGCTGGTATTGGTGTACGTGCGAATGTAAGCGGGTATAAAGTTTCAGTCGGTCGGTACTCGTTGGAAAAAGATGAACAAGTAAAAACTCTTGAGTCACAAGGCAAAACCGTTTTATCTGTAATGGTCAATGACCAGCTTGCAGGGTTGATCGCTGCATCAGATATATTACGAAGCGAAGTGCCAGATGCTTTAGGCGAAGTAAAAAAGCTCGGCATCCAAAAAATTGAATTACTCACAGGCGACAATGAAAGTGTTGCATCTTCCCTCGCTGCTTCATTAGGAATTTCATATCGCGCAGGGTTAATGCCCGAAGACAAAATTCGCATCGTAAAAGAATATCAATCACAGGGGCGTATCGTCGTCATGGTTGGTGACGGGATCAATGACGCGCCTGCACTTGCACAAGCAAATGTAGGCATCGCAATGGGCAAGGCAGGTGCAGACGTTGCCATCGAAGCGGCGCACATTACCCTTATGCGTGAAGATTGGACGTTGATTCCTCAGCTCATCCAAACTGCAAAACGTACCATGCGTGTGGTAAAAGGCAACCTTGGTTTTACGGCCGCCTATAACATCATTGGCTTAATTCTTGCAGCATTTGGTTTCCTGCCGCCTATGCTCGCCGCTGCACTTCAATCCATTCCTGATCTGGGCATTCTCGGAAACTCTGCACGCTTAATACGTCAATCGGAGAAATAATACGTCAGGCAACGGCTCGGACCTGCGGAGTTCCGAGCCACAGCGCATTTAGAAATTCAGACCTCGGAGGTCTTGCTAGATGACTTCATGGCCGTGGAGTCTTCATGAGAGACCTCCGAGGTCTCATTAGCAGGTAAAATAGGTGAAAGGGAAACCCAAATGACCTCTCAAAAACTCGCTTACGCTGAGATCGAAAAGCTGGTAACGAATTTCAAGAACATTCCCGCCGCAAAACGTAAGGCAATGGGTGAAATGCAAACACGGCTTGGATATATATTGCCGTTATTCAAGGCTCTTGGGTGGGACACAAGCAACATCAATGAAGTAAGTCCCGAGGAAAAAGTATCGCGTGGATGGGTGGATTTTTCTTTTCGGATTGGCAATACTCCACGCTTCTTTTTAGAAACTAAAAAAGTAAACGAAGATTTGAATGATCCGCGTTGGGTGAAACAGGCGATTGATTACGCTTGGACTAAATCGGTTACTTGGGCTTTACTGTCGGACTTTGAAGGTCTGCGAGTGTTCAATGCCGAATGGAAAGAAAGTGACCCTTTTCGCGCTCAATTTATCGAATTCAATTTAGATACTTACCTGACTGATTTCGAACGTTTGTGGTGGCTCTCGAAGGCTGAAACGGTTTCGCGCAGGTTAGATGCTGAAGCGGAAAATGTCGGGAAGAAAGTTAAGCGCCTCCCTGTCAGTCAAAATCTATTTGATGACTTGAAAAAATGGCGTGAGAATCTTTTCAAAAGTTATAAGGGATTTAATCTTGGATATTCAGCCGCGCAAGTGGATGAAGCTGTTTTACGTTTATTAAATCGTTTGATTTTCATTCGAACAGCCGAAGACCGCGCAGTAGAAGAAAACCGCTTGCAATCTCTTGTCAGAGTTTTAAAAGACAAGAAACAGATCAGTAATCTTGACCGCGAACTGGCAGGGCTTTTTCGTGAATTGGATGGGGTCTATAACTCAGAATTGTTCGCAAGGCATTTTTCAGAAGAATTACAGATCCCACCAACAGATTTGGAAGAAATCATAAATGGATTGTACGAAAAGAATTTCACGCGCTACAACTTCAATGCTCTTGATGCGGATGTATTAGGCACAGCATACGAACAATATTTAGGTCATGTGGTTGCCGAGGGCGCAGAAGAAACGCATGTGGAAGAAAAGCGGACAAAACGAAAATCACAAGGCATTTATTACACGCCTACCTTTGTCACAAAATATATTGTCCAGCAAACAGTGGGAAAGTATCTTGCAGAAAATGGGTATAACGCTTCCAACCCCCCTCGCGTGTTGGACATGGCTTGCGGTTCAGGGTCGTTCCTGATTGAAGCATTTGATGTGATTGATGATTTTGTAGCCAAGCAACGCGGACAAGCGCAAAGAGGCGAGATTGATTTTCACGATAGAACAAGGCAATTAGAAGTTTTACAAAGTTGTATTTTCGGCGTGGACAAAGACAAGCAAGCTGTGGAAGTGGCACGCCTAAATTTATTGTTACGAGGTTTACACTCACGCGAAAAATTGCCTATGCTTGAAAATATTGCAAATGGCAATAGCTTGAAAAACGAAACGTATCCAAACCAATTCCCGCAAGTTATAAAAGAAGGCGGGTTTGATGTCATTATTGGCAACCCGCCTTATGTGAGACAAGAAACTTTAGGAGAAGAATTCAAAACCTATGCCAAACAGAATTTTGAGACATTCGCAGGTACAGCAGATTTATATATTTATTTCATCGAGCAAGCGCATAAATTATTAAAGCCAAATGGTTTATTTGGCATGATTGTTTCTAATAAATGGATACGTTCAAATTATGGTAAAGCCTTACGCCAATATTTGACAAAAAATGCAGAGATTTTAGAAATTATAGATTTCGGCGAGTTGCCAGTATTTGGGAATGCCGCAACATTTCCCGTTATTATCATTACGAGAAAAAAGAAAACTGAAAAACAAAGCTTCTTGTATGCTCAAATCAAAAATTTGGATTTCGATTCATTAACTGATGAAGTAAAAAATGTCTCTTCAATATTAGACGAAAGTGCTTTGCATGATGGAAACTGGACGCTTACTGACAACAAAGAGCAAAACATTTTCAACAAAATGCGGCAGTCTAGTTTATTGCTAGGCGAATATGTTCAAGAAAAAATTTATTTTGGAATTAAAACAGGTTATAACGATGCTTTCATAATTAGCCATTCTGTTAAAGAAAAGTTGATTTCTCAAAACTCTAAAAGTGAAGAGCTTATAAAACCTTTTGTAGTTGGTGATGATGTTAGGAAATATCGCATTAATTCCAGAGATACTTTCTTGATATTAATTCCTAAAGGTTTTACCAATGCAAATATGGGAAAACATAAAGATGCATGGGCATGGTTTGAAATAACCTACCCTGCTATTGCAAAACATCTAAAACCTTTTGAAGATGCCGCAAAGAAGAGACAAGATCAAGGAGATTATTGGTGGGAGTTACGCGCTTGCGATTATTACGATGAATTTGAAAAGCCTAAAATTATTTATCCTGATATTGCTAAAGAGAGTCGTGCAACTTTTGACACGACTGGATTTTATTTTAGTAATACTATTTACTTTATTCCTTTAGATAATCTGTATCTTCTTGCTTTGCTAAATTCAAAAATTATTTTTACATATTTCAAACGTATTGCTGCGGTGTTGGGTGATGCTGATAAAGGTGGCAGGCTTCGATGGTTTCGTCAAGATGTAATGAAGCTTCCTATTCACCAAATTGACTTTGGTAATCCTACCGAAAAACAAACACATGATGAAATCGTGAAGCTGGTCGAGAAAATGCTGGCGTTACAGAAAGAACGTCAAGCTGTGCGCCCAGAAGATGATTTAGACCATGCTAGAAATTTAGACCGTGAGATTGCAAAGATTGACTCTGAAATTGATAGCCGCGTTTATAACCTCTATGGATTGACCGAGGAAGAGATTGGGATTGTGGAAGGAAAGTAAAGAGTTGCGATTTATATGATCACCATAGGTTTCCTCGCAGACTACCCCAATACTATACCTACGTTGGCAAAATGGTTCGGCGACCAATGGCCCGATTATTATGCTAACCGGTCGCAATCAGAGATGGAACAGGATTTTCTTGAAGACACTTCTCGTGATCGTCTACCCTCTCGCCTGGTTGCCTTCGAGTCCAGTGCGCTGGCTGGCACAATTATCCTACGTGAAAACGGAACGGAGATGTTATCAGAGTTTCAACCCGAATTAGGAGGATTATATGTCGTGGAGTCGCATCGCGGTCATGGCATCGCTACAGAATTGGTTCGGGCGGGCATGCAACTCGCTCGCAATCAAGGGTATAAGACTGTTTTTGCCACAACCGTCGCGGCGGCCGGGATTTTTGAACGCTTAAGGTGGGAGTTTCTCCAAACTGTCGTGTATCAAGAAGGTCCAACGGCATTGTATCGATGTAAACTATGAGCGCTGCCCAACACAGCGTGCAAACTATATGGGTTGACCGAGGAAGAGATTGGATTTGTGGAAGGGAAGTAGATCAATCAAGTTATAATGCCGTACATAGGTACTTATACAGAACAATTCCGCATAAATCATAGTTAGGCACTGGAGATTTTGAAGGCTAACAAATGACAAAAATCTTTATCTCATATCGCCGTGATGATAGCTCGTATATAGCGGGCATGATTAATGAAAGGCTTGAAAAACACTTCGGCCCCAATTCTGTTTTCCTTGATATTGACAGTATTCCATTGGGTCTCGATTTCCGAAAACATATTTCTGATAGCGTGGGACAATGTAACGTTCTATTGGCGCTCATCGGAGATTCTTGGATTAATTTAACCAACGATCAAGGAAGTAGACGTTTAGACGATCCCACTGATTTCGTGCGTTTGGAGGTTGAATCTGCTCTGAAGCGTGATATTCCCGTGATTCCAGTTTTGGTTGGAAAAGCACGCATGCCGTCGGCAACTGAGCTGCCATCCAGCCTCCAAGAGCTTGCCTTTCGCAACGCGGCGGAAGTACGAGCTGGGCTGGACTTACAAGAACATCTTACGCGTTTAGTAAGAGGCATAGATCTGCTTTCAAAAAACAACCCAACCATCCTGGAGTCACAGCAAAACGATAACGACGAATTAATAGGTAAACCTGCCACGTCGAAAGCGAGTACCACATCCGCTCCGGCTTCAGGAGAAAACGATATGCAGCAAGCTCGCTGGAAAATGAATAATTCTCAAGAAGAAGTAACGTCTATAGATGAACTCAAGCAGTTCACCAAGTTCCTTCAAAGCCTTTGGGCTACTTTGGCAGGCATTTCCGTACTGTTTCCTTTGTCAAATGTGTTGGCCAAAGTCATTCCACTGGCACAGTGGCCCGCAGGTGGGTTTGCCCTCTTCAGTCCGACTCTCGTGACGGCTATTTCGACCGTGACGTGCCTTTTCATAATTCTTTGGACATTCGGACGTCGGCAACAATTTGCAAACGCCAAGAGAAGGCGATTAATTAAAAGGGAATCGGCGCTTTCCTTTGTGGTTGGAGGGATTGGGTTGATTGTTTATCTAATCGGTCATTATGCAGTGGTTCAGAACTTTTATTACGTTATGTTCAATTGGGCCAGCAATGATCCTCGGCAGGTATTTGGTGATCTACTTATGTTAATAGCATATTGTGTGTTTTTCGCGTTTATGACACGCGCCTTCATGCTTCTGGGAATGCTGGAATATTATGGCTCAAAGAGGCACGCCGCCTAACACAGCCTGCAGCACAAGCACCAGGATGATATGCAAAGAATTGCGATTTATAATGCTGTATATAGATGCTTATCCCACAAGGGGACTTTACAGAAATCCGTCTGGTTAAGACATAGTTGGGCGGCTGGAATTTGGATACAACCATGCATTTGAAATGTATTTACTGAGTAAGAGGTGAAATATGCGTCATATTGATATGCAGACTTGGTCTCGACGGAATCATTTCAGACTATTTAGTAGTTTTAATCACCCCCATTTCAGTATGTGTGTAAACGTCGATGTGACAGCATTTTATCCATTCGTGAAGCGCAATGGATATTCGCTCACCGTATCCATGGTGTACGTCATCTCTCGGGCTTCGAATGCGATTCCAGAATTCAAACAACGTATACGAGGGGATCAAGTTATAGAGCACGAGATCGTGAACCCCGGTTTTTCAATATTGATTGACAAAGATCTTTTCAGCTTTTGTGCTGTTGAGTATGTTGAGAATTTTTCCGAGTTTGCAAGGGGAACCGAAAAGAATATTGCGGATGTGAAAGCACATCCTAATCTGGAAGGAAACCCTGAGAAGGATAATGTGTTGTACATGAGCCCCATACCCTGGGTATCATTCACGAGTTTTAGCCATCCAATGCCGTTACACCCAGCGGATTCTATCCCCCGCTTTGCGTGGGGAAAATACTTCAAGGAAAGCGACATATTGAAGATGCCGTTAAGTGTACAGGGGCATCATGCTGTCATGGATGGAATACACATGGGCAGATTTTATGAAAAGCTGCAGGATTACCTACATCACCCGGAAGTTGTGCTAGGTGCCATGTAAGAGCGCTACTCAACACAGCGTGCACCCGAAATTTAATTTTAGCGTTTGAATAAGGAGTAAAAGCCATGACAATCAGTAAATGGGGCGGGGTTGCATCCTTTTTACTAGCGGTGTCGTTTTTCGTTGCACCGATGATTTACTTAACTGGAAATTTGCGAGATACCGTTGGTGTATTTACATATCACCTGGCAGATTTTCTTTACGGACCAGTTGTAGCAGCCAGTCTAATTACTGTGGTCTATGTGCTTCGTGAACGCATCGGCAAGAGTGCGTTTCGGCGCATGGACTTGGCGCTCCTGGCGGCTGTCCTTTCAGCAGTAGGCATGGCGGCAGTCGCATTTATCCGTGCATCTAATCGTCATTACCATTTGATACATCCTGAGTTAAATCTGGAAAACTCTATAACTGTTCTCCTCGTTTGGACTACGCTTGTTGCAGGCATGAATGCAATTGGATTTCATTTTCTCGGATGGACGTTTGTGTTACTTGGCTCAGCCAGTTGGTCATCACACATCTTTCCCCGCCTGCTAAATATATTGTATTTCGTAGCAGGAATTGCAGGCTGGTTTGTTTATCTATTTCAAGAACTAGATGGGCTTGTTTTATTGCTTGGCACAATAATAGGTATCTGGCAAGGTATTTTGCTCTTAAAAAATGACACTCATCAATCCATCAATGCGGGCTAACAAAGCGTCCTGCACGAGCACCAGGATAACCCTCCCACTTGCTGCGCTTCGAGTTTTTCTCTGCCCCAAACAAAGTCCACGCCCGCCCCGGCGCCCAGCTACGCGATCCCGCTCGGGAAGATCACCCTCGGGGACGATGACGCAAACCGTTAGGCGTTTACTTTAGGAAATAAACATGCGTAACTACTTCGAACCAAGGAAGCTCGAACAATGGGATGGGAGATCCATATATGAGTTCTTGGGCGTGAAGTTCTTCAAAAGATATCTCCTGCCCACTGAGGTTTTGCTCTTCCGCCTGCGTGGCAAGAAGGCGGAGATACAGGGGGGTCAAGAAGTGCTAAAGGCAGAACTGAAACGGCTCGAGTGGGAAACAAGGCGGAACGAAGTTATTCACTCGCTGGCCCTGCTTTTTACTGTTTGTATTTTGGTAGTTAAACTTCCGCAATTGTCCATAGTACAGTTTCTTGTCATCTTCGCTATAAACCTGTATGTAAATGTATATCCCATCTTTGTGCAGCGCTACAATCGCTTTAGAATAATGAGGGCGGAGTGTCGCAGAGAGGCTCATTCGCGCATCGCGAGCCCGGTTTAGTGGGAACGCGTTCTTGTGTCGCCAACCTAAGTGCGCTGAAAATTGCCGTGTCCGCCCCGATGCCGAGGGCGACGGTG
>JACMLM010000047.1 GCA_014379595.1 Anaerolineales bacterium | reverse complement strand
CATAAAGCGATCACGGAGCGGCCTGAAATTTATAATCATGAACAAGTCCGCAATGAAATGTATCTCGCGATTGGAAAATATGTCACCGAATCAAGCGGGCATAACTCTGAATACAATCCCTGGTTCCGTAAACGCCCTGACTTGATTGAAAAATATTGCAAAGACGGCTCGGGTTGGAACCCTGGTGAATATGCTTATATCTTAAAAGAATATCAACATAACGAAGCTACATGGCAAGATCAAGTCAAAACGCGGCTCGCTGAAAAATTAACTGACGAAGATCTACAGCGCGAACATGAATATGCTGCATACATTATCAATGCTCTCAAAGGCGGTGAGATGTTTAAATTCAATGGCAATGTCCGTAACACAAATCTCATTACCAATCTTCCGCAAGGCGCATGTGTTGAAGTGCCTGTCCTGGTTGATAAAGCTGGCATTCATCCAATTCATGTTGGAGCGCTCCCGGCTGAAACTGCATTGCTTACTCAGCTTTCCAGCGGTATCGAGGAGATGGCGATCACTGCCTCCATCGAAGGTGATCCCACAATGGTCTATCGCGCCATTGCGCATGACCCATTGACCTCCGCTGTTTTGTCGCTCGCCGAGATTCGCCAGATGACCAATGATCTTTTCGCGCAGCACAAAGAATATCTGCCGCAATTCAAACATCATGTGGTTTAGGAAATTTCTGTCTATTAGCTTAGTCATAACTTTTGCATTATCTGCTTGTGGACAGAATCCAAGCGAAGGCAGCGCATCGTCATCTACCCTTGAACCTGTCTCGCCAACTATGGAGATTCCTTTGGCCTCTACATCTTCTCCCATCCCTTCGTCATGGTGGCATCCAACTGTAGGACTCACCTGGCAATGGCAAATCGGCAACATGGACATTGATACTTCAATTGAAGCTGATGTCTATGATATTGACTTATACGTCAACCAATCCATTATTGACGAATTACATGCCACAGGACGCAAGGTGATTTGTTACATGAGTGTTGGCTCGTATGAAGATTGGCGGCCAGACAAAGACCAATTTTCGCCTGAAGTATTAGGCAATGACTATGATGGCTGGCCGGGCGAAAAATGGCTGGATATTCGCGCGATAGATAAACTTGCACCCATTATGCGTGCTCGCTTGGATTTGTGCAAATCCAAAGGCTTTGATGCTGTTGAGCCAGACAATATGGAAATCTACACTAACAACACAGGCTTTCCGCTCACTTATGAAGATCAATTAAAGTTTGCTCTCTGGCTTGCAGACGAAGCTCATCAACGCGGACTCGCCATCGGACAGAAAAATGCCTCCGACCAAGTATTAGACCTTGTCGGTATTTATGATTTCGCCATTACCGAAGATTATTTCTTTTATAACGAAGCGGAATCAATGCTCCCATATATCGAAGCGGGTAAACCTGTCTTGGCTGCAGAATACACCGACTTAAGCGGCGACTTTGAATCTTATTGCCAGAAATCCAAAGAACTTAAATTCAGCACCATCCTCAAAAACAGAAATCTCGATGCATGGATACAAGCCTGTCCCTAACTTCAACCTTTAACTTGTAAACTTGGAACTTAATACATGAAAAATATCACCATCGGAAAATTACGTGGACTACAACAAATCTCTTCTGATCGCGGCACGTTTACTGCACTGGCATTAGACCATCGTCAAAATCTGCGTAAAGCGAATCCTGGGCTCGCCAGTAACGAAGAACTCTCACGTTTCAAGCTGGATGTGACATCCACGCTTGCATCGAGTGCCACAGCCGTTCTGCTTGATCCTGAAGTATCTGCCGCACAAGCGATTGCTCAACATGTGATTCCTAAGAATATTGGATTGGTTGTAGCAGTGGAATCCACTGGCTATACAGGTGATGCAACTGCTCGTCAGGCTCAAGTTATTCCAGGTTGGAGTGTGGAAAAAGCTAAACGTATGGGCGCATCTGCGATCAAATTGCTTGTCTACTATCACCCTGATTCGCCAACTGCTCCTGAAATCGAATCGTTCACAAAAAATATCGTAGATGATTGTGTCAAACATGATCTCGTGCTTATGCTTGAGCCATTATCATATTCACTCGACGAAAATAAAAAACTTTCATCAGCAGAAAAAAGATATGTAGTAGTTGAAACTGCGAGGCGTTTAACTCCACTTGGCGCTGATATTCTCAAAGCAGAGTTTCCACTCGATGTAACTGAATTAGATCAAAAAAACTGGGCTGATGCGTGTGCTGAAATTTCTGCTGCATCTATTGCTCCATGGATTCTCTTATCTGCTGCCGTTGATTATGAAACTTTTGTGCAACAAGTAACAGTGGCCTGCAACGCAGGTGCCAGCGGAATTGCTGTGGGTCGTGCTGTGTGGAAAGAAGCGGTGATGATGGCTGATGATGAACGAATGAACTTCCTACACACAACCGCGCGCCAACGCCTCGCGCGCCTTACATCCTTATGTCACGCGCTTGCAAAACCTTATACAGATTTTTATCAAGTTAAAGTGCCATTCGATTGGTATAAAACATACTAATGTTTGATATTCTTGTTGCTGGCGAGATCAATGCTGATCTGATTCTGTCAGGGAATGTAAAACCTGAGTTTGATCAGGTTGAAAAAATTGTTAATTCAACCACACTCACTATTGGTTCATCTTCCGCGATTTTTGCGTGCGGCGCAGCACGGCTTGGTTTGCGAGTTGCTTTCATTGGTGTATGCGGCGATGATGTCTTTGGCCATTTTATGCTCGATGAAATGCAAAAAAGAAATGTGGATGTCAGCAATGTGATCATTCGTTCCGGTGGACAAACTGGACTCAGCGTGATTCTTAATCAGGAAGTAGACCGCGCGATTCTGACTCACCTCGGCTTGATCGCTGACCTACAAGCATCAGATATCTCTGACAGTTTACTCAGTCAATCTCGTCATTTGCATGTTGCATCTTACTTTCTGCAAACGAAACTTCAACCTGATTTACCTGATCTATTTCAGCGTGCAGGTTCGTTGGGACTTACAACTTCTCTTGACACAAATTATGATCCATCTGAAAAATGGCTAGGCTTTGACAAATTACTTTCAGTCACAGATGTTTTCCTGCCGAACAAAACTGAAGCTCTTTCCATAAGCAAGGCAGATAATATTGAAGTGGCTGCAAGACAACTGACGAATAAAAGTGAACTCGTCGCTATCAAACTCGGCGCAGACGGTGCTTTAGCTTGCAGAGATAAAGAGATCATTCGATCTGAATCTATTTCAGTAAATGTTGTAGATACGGTAGGTGCAGGTGATAGCTTTGATGCAGGATTTATATACGGTTATCTCAATGATTGGCCACTTGAAAAATCGTTGAGGCTGGCTTGCATGTGTGGAGCTTTGTCCACGCAAAAAGCGGGAGGAACTGATGGTCAGCCAACTTTAGAAGAGGCTATGAAATATGTATCTTGATGAGATTATCAAGGCACAAAAACGTGGCGAGGCAAAAGGAATCACTTCTATTTGTTCTGCACATCCCTGGGTGTTGAAAGCTGCTATGCAAACTTCCGAAGTCTTTAAGACCTCGGAAGTTTTATTAATTGAATCCACCTGTAATCAAGTTAATCAATTTGGCGGATACACGGGTATGACGCCTGCAGATTTTGTTGGTTACGTACAGGGAATCGCGAAAGAAAATAATTTCCCATTTGAAAATATTATTTTGGGTGGTGATCATTTAGGACCCAATGTTTGGCAAAATGAGTCTGCTGAATCTGCCATGCAAAAATCAGAAATAATGATTCGCGATTATGTAAAAGCAGGTTTTGTAAAAATCCATTTGGATTGTAGTATGAAATTGGGTGATGACTCTAAAGGGGTACTGGATATGGAAATACCTGCAAAGCGTGCAGCACAATTGGCAAAAATTGCAGAGATGTCCGTAGATGCAGAGCTTGTCCCTGCCAAGTTACCACGATATATTATTGGCACAGAAGTGCCCATCCCAGGTGGAGCGCATGAGCACGAAGAAGCTGTCAGCGTAACGAATGTCCATGATGTGGAGCAGACCATCCAGGTCACGCGTGAAGCATTTTATCGAGAAAAGTTACAATCTGCGTGGGAGAGAGTGATTGGTGTCGTTGTCCAGCCTGGGGTTGAATTTGGCGATGATTTCGTTTTAGAATATCAGCCAGTGAAAACAAAAAACCTGTCACGTTTCATTGAAAATCAAGCAGTGATCTATGAAGGACATTCTACTGATTATCAAACAGGTGATGGGTTAAGTAATCTTGTGCGTGACCATTTTGCGATTCTCAAAGTTGGTCCCGCGTTGACCTTTTCATTTCGTGAAGCTGTTTTTGCTTTGGCAATGATGGAAGACGAATTGTTTTCAAAAGACACATGCTCGAATTTGATACAGGTTCTGGATGATGTAATGTTGAGGAATCCAGAGTATTGGCAAAAACATTATCAAGGCACATCTGCAGAACAGGCGTTTAAAAGAAAATATAGCTTTAGCGACCGTATCCGTTATTATTGGCCTGACCCGCAAGTGCAGTCAGCAATGGGCAAGTTGTTGAAGAATTTAGATGAAAAACCACTGCCTCTTTCTTTATTGAGCCAATTTATGCCAAATCAATATGAGCATATCCGCCGCGGAGAAATTACACAGACTCCTGAAGCCATTATTTTTGATCACATTCACGCAGTTTTGCTAGGTTATAAAGCTGCTTGTAATTCATGACAAAATTCTCCGCCTATCTGAATTAAATCTATGCTAAAATTTACGGCCTTTGTAAGAGGCTTGGAGAAAACGTATGCAAGACGAAACACCCCATATCAACACAACTCAGAGCATTCCTCTACGTGAAGCCATTGCCACACGCCGTACATTTGCGATTATTTCGCATCCCGATGCTGGCAAGACAACGCTAACGGAAAAGTTGCTCTTATACGGAAATGCAATTGAACTAGCGGGGAATGTTCGTGCTCGCCGTAATCAACGCGCCACAACTTCCGATTGGATGGAAATGGAGCGCGAGCGTGGCATTTCCATCACTTCGACCATCCTGCAATTTCCGTATCAAGGCAATATCATAAACCTATTGGATACTCCGGGCCATCAGGATTTTTCTGAGGACACTTATCGCACCTTGTCAGCGGTGGATAGTGCGGTGATGGTGATCGATGCGGCCAAAGGCATTGAGCCGCAAACCCTTAAGCTGTTTGAGGTGTGCCGTAAACGCGGTATTCCTGTTTTCACATTTATTAATAAAATGGATCGCCCCGCTCGTGACCCATTGGACCTGCTGGATGAAATTAAAAAAGTTATGGGTATGGAACCCATCCCAATGAACTGGCCGGTGGGTGATGGGCCAGACTTTAAGGGTGTTTATGACCGCGATTCTAAGGGCGTTTATTTGTTTGAACGTACTGAACGCAATGAACGAATGGCTCCTGAAGTGTTTATGCCTTTGGATCAGCTTGTGAAAAACAAAGTTATATCACAGGTGCGTTTTGATCAACTCAATGAAAGTATTGATCTGCTGGACGAAGCTGGTGTAGTTTTTGATCATGCGAGCGTATTGAGTGAAAAACAGACACCTGTTTTCTTTGGCAGCGCTGTGACAAATTTTGGCGTGCGTTTGTTTTTGGAAGCCTTTGTAAAATATGGGCCGCCTCCTCAGCCTTATCTAAGTGACGCGGGAATCGTTTCTCCTGAGTCGCCAGAGTTTTCTGGTTTTATCTTTAAAATTCAAGCGAATATGAATCCCAAACATCGTGACAGTGTGGCATTTTTGCGCATTTGCTCCGGCCGCTTTGAACGCGGCATGGACCTGGTCCATGCTCAAACTGGAAAGACGTTACGGTTATTACGCCCCTATAAACTTTTTGCCAGTGAACGTGAGATTATTGATGAGGCATACGCTGGAGATGTACTTGGTCTTCCGAATAACGGAGATTTTGCAATAGGTGATTCATTGTGCTCTGGTACGCCGTTTCGTTTTGCATCCATTCCGCGTTTTCAGCCCGAACATTTTGCTTTATTGCGAAATACTGATTTAGGCAAACAAAAACAATTTGCCAAAGGATTAGGTCAACTGGAAAGTGAAGGGGCTGTTCAGGTTTTATATAACTTAAATGCCTTCAAGCGTGAGCCAATCTTGGCTGTTGTTGGACAGTTACAGTTTGATGTTGTGCAAGCCAGATTGAAAGCTGAATATAATGTGCCAACTGACTTGGAAAAATTACCTCACATTCTCATGCGCTGGATCAAGGGGTCGGATTCTGATGTTGAGAAATTACCGAATCGCGGCGAGGCGATCATTGCCCGCGATTCTCGTGACGAGTGGGTAGCATTATTCAGCTCAACGTTCTTTTTGAAACATTATTCTGAAAAGTATCCTGAATTGCGTTTTGTAGAAATAGATAATACTTAAACATAAAGAGGCTGGTACATCACCAGCCTCTTTATGTTTAAGTGAATCCAGAGCTTATTTTAAAACCGAATCGAAAAAGGCAATTGTTCGCTGCATGGCAGTTGAAAAATATTTGGAGATATTATGATTGTCGCCTTCATATGTATATAAGTTGGCGACTTTGCCTGCATTGCGTGCCAACTCTGCAAGCCGAAGGGAGAATGCCAAAGGGACGTCTTCGTCTAAGGTTCCGTGGTGCAGTTCCAAAGGTCCAGAAAGATCGGTGAGATAAGATGTGGCCGAGACAGAATCCCAAAAAACAGGATTATCTTCAGGTGTGCCATATGATTCGATCCATCCTGTGCGCCAGCCAACTCCGCGTGAACTTGGAGATGGGGTGAATGAGCCAGTGCGCCGCCAGTTATAAAGCAGGTCATTATATGATGCAACAACGCCCGCCCAGATTACACCAACTTTTACATCATTTGAAATGACCATCGTGCGGAGCGTAAGATAGCCGCCCATGGAATGTCCCCACATGCCGATCTTATCGGGGTTCACTCCAGCTAACTGTTTAATAGATGCAACTGCATTCAACACATCAATTTGATAGCCAGGGCTGCCATACGCGCCTGTAGCTTCGCCTTCTGATGCATCGTGACCACGATAATCTATTCGAAAGACAACATAACCAGCCTTTGCAATTTCATCTACATAAGCAATATATCTTTCAGTGGTGCGATAGACATCTGGCGGAATATAGCCGTGATTAAATACAATGGCAGGCCAACCGCCCTCGGGAGCGTCACCATTTGGGATAGTAAGCAGTGCATATATTTTCAATCCTTCTGAAAGATAGTATGCATAGTAGCGGCGATAATTTAACCCTCTGTCTAATTCCCTAACGATGGTGACTTCACTGCCGGGGTAATCGCCCGCTCGCATGGCAGCGATGCTCATCGGGTGTGGAACAGGTGTTGCGGTTGCCACGGGCGCTGGTGTGAATGTTAGAGAGGGTGGGGGGGGAACTGTGTTTGTGGTTGTTGCAGTTTCAACTGGAAGAATGGGTGTACTCGCTGGCGCAGTAACCTGTGTTGCACAGGCTGTTACTAAGAGAGCGATAGTTATTAGAATCAAAAATACTTTTTTCATCATAGAGCTCCTGCTTATTAAGAACACAAAAGGAGACAGTTTATTACTGCCTCCTTTTGTAAATGTTTACTCATTTAGCTGTGTACACCTTTAAGATCTTAAAAACCTCATTGCGGTTTCAACCAATACAGCTGTGCCGATTGGCAAGGCGCGCTCATCAAGATCAAATTTAGGGTGATGAAGTTCGTATATTTCACGCCCAGGAATCATCGTTCCAAGTGTATACATTGCGCCCGGTGCATTCTTGAGAAATTCGGGAAAGTCTTCTGCGCCCAGTGTTTTGTGCATCTCATGCACATTATCGTTTCCGAGCAAGTCTTTGCCAACTTCTTCAATAATTTTCGAGACGTATTTATCGTTGATCAAAGGCAGTCCGCCAAATTCAAACTTTAATTCGTAGCTCCCACCTAGCGCCTTTGTGATTTCAAACGCGCGCTGCACTTCCTCACGAATCTGATTTCGTACTTCCAGTGAAGTAAATCTCAATGTGCCTTTCATGGTGACATTTTCAGGAATCACGTTTTCTGCAAAGCCGCCATTGATAACTCCGATGCTGACGACAGCAGGTTCAAACGGATCAAGTCTGCGTGAGACAATTCCGTTCAATGCCATGATGACATGTGCAAGTAAAACAAACGGGTCAACAGTTGTATGCGGATAAGCTCCATGGCCGCCTTTGCCAATAATGGTGGCAAAAAAAGTATCTACGCCGCCGCCGCTTGGACCTTCATTGATCGCAATTGTTCCAACAGCGCTGTTTGGGTCAACATGCTGTGCAATGACATAATCCACGCCTTCCACTGCGCCTTCTCTTTCCATGCGTTGTGCGCCACTTAAACCTTCCTCATCCGCAGTTTCTTCCGAAGGCTGAAAAAGAAATCGGACTCGTCCATTTAGTTTTTCTTTGGAAAGCAATTGTGCCGCACCCAATGCCATGGCCGTATGTGAGTCATGTCCGCAGGCGTGCATTTTCCCATTATTTTGGGAAATATAATCGGTTTCATTTTGTTCAAAAATAGGAAGTGCATCCATGTCAGCACGGATGGCAACCACTTTGCCGCCTTCACCGATCTCTGCGACAACACCGGTCTTTCCAACCCCGCGCTTGACCCTATATCCCATTTTTTCCAATTCATCTGCAACAATTCCTGCTGTGCGGTGGACATCGAATCCCGTTTCAGGGTGCATGTGAAAATCACGGCGCCATTCAATTAGTTCTTCTGAAATTGCATTTGCTTGTTTGAGCATAATACCTCCAAATTTTTTGACGTCATTGCGAGGAGTGACGAAGTCACGACGAAGCAATCCCCAACTTTGTGGGAGATTGCTCACCTGCACTGGCGTGCGGCGCAAGTGTCGGGCGAAACGCTTCGCGCATCGCCCTCGCAATGACGAAAATACTATTTCTTCTTCAAAGTTTCTTTTTCAGCGGCGGCCATAATTGCATCCAACTCTTTTTCCTGCTGAGTTTCCAGTGGAGTCACTTGATGCTCTCTCAGAATTCTTTCTGCTTCCAGAATTGCATAATCTGCCATTTGTTTTCGTTCGAGCTTTTCATCCCATGTTTCCCAGGAATTGCGTTCAGCAAGTCTTGTAAGTGCAAGCTCACCAGCACGAATATGTTTGAGTGTGTGTTTTTGACCGAGATAATTTCGTGTTCCATTCATTACATTGCCAATGATTTCAACAGCTAAATGTTCCACGTCTGCTGAAAGACCGGTTCGCAAACGCAAGACGCTACTAGCGAGTTCATTATCCAAAACCATTTGAGCATGTGAACCCATCACACCTGCTTCCATTTCACCAATGCCCGAGAGTTCATCGGCCCCGGCCAGGGCTGGGATAGTGGCGTTGAGTCCACGTTCAAATGTATTTTGTGCATCAATGGTATGTGCATTCGTTGAAAACCCATACACGTTGACACTGAATCCATAATAATGTCCGAGTTGAACCGTGGCAGCAGATGACAAGCCAAGTTCCACGCCGCCCCAAATTAATCCCGTGCGCGGTTCAAGCATTCCAAGCCTTCCACAATAAAGAACGCCGCATCCGGGATTGATAAGTTGAGTCAAAACTAATGGAGCAAGCGTCTCGGCGCTTTGTTGAACGATACTACCTGTCATCGTCATCGGAGAAGTTGCACCACCCGTTGGGGCAGGGAGATTGGAATGAATCACGCCTGCTTCTGCCATTGCCATCACAGCCGCAGCAGATGCATCATGCATGGTTAACGGGCTGACTGGCGAAAGCGATAAAGTTAATTCATCCGCTGATGTGCCGACTACATTTGCCATTTCAACTGCAAACTTAACTTCGTGCGCGAATTGAATACCAGGTCCTTGCACGGGTTTGGTGGTGTGCGGCAGAGTATGACGATACATGTGCAGCGACATCATTTCATTTGAAATTTCAGGCGGTGTAAAAAATGGTGTCACCGTATGACAATTAATTAATGCATCCAGCACACGAATTGCATCGACAGCATCTTGATTACTCGCGGGTCTGCGTGAGTTTGTTTTTGCTTCGAAGATATCTCTTGCGCCGCCAAGGTTATGAAAATATACATTCCCATCTCCAAAGTTATTTGTTTTTCCATTTCGGCCTTTGATCGTTGGTCGTTTATTGGCCTTTGCAATGCAATCCATTACAAGCTCTGGAGGAAAACATACTCGATTGTCTTTGATGGTACAGCCTGCGCCAGTTAGGATATCGAGGCTTGGTTTATGTGACCAAATAATTCCAATTTCAGCCATGATATGAAGCGTGGCTTCATGCATCGCCTTGATTTCTTCATCTGATAAAAATTTCAATTTTTCCATACAATTTCCTTGAAAGCATTTGGCCACACACCTGCCCTGGCGGTCGGTGCCAGGGGAGACCACAGAGAAAAATGAGTTTTAAGAGCCTTTTCTCAAAGGTCTCTGCGTGCTCTGTGGCTGATTATCTTATTACTCAAGTTGTTTATTTGTTTTCCAATACCTTTGCCAAAAATTCCACGCACTTTTCATCTGCATCAATTACGTTTTCAATATTTAAAAACGAATGCCCCTCATCTTCATATATTAATAATTCCACTTCCTTGCCCAATTCAATGAGTTTATCACGGGCATCAATTGAATCAGACGCAGGGCAGCGCGGATCATTTCCACCGCAGATCATTTGCACGGGCGCGTTGACTTTATCTAAAAAGAAATACGGTGAGCGCGCGATCCATAATTCCTTGTTGTCTTCGGGATCGCCCATATTTTCAATATTCCAATGCTGCAAATCTTCGCGCGAATCATAATGCGACTTGATCCAATTTAAGAATGGAACACCTGCTGACCCCACTGCCCATAATTCAGGATACCTTGTCATGCATGTCATTGTTAGATAACCGCCATGGCTTCTGCCTGTCACTGCAATTTTATTTTTATCGGCTAAGCCATTTTCAATTAAATAATTTACACCAGCTGCGCAATCATCTGTATCTACGCCGCCCATATCATAGCGGCTTGCGTTCTGCCATTTTTTTCCATAGCCTGTCGAGCCGCGATAATTTGGTGCGAGCACAGTCCAGCCGCGTGATGCAAAATGACTCATCATCGGTTGCCATAAAAATTGATACAACCAATTGGGTCCGCCGTGAATGTTTATGACGGCAGGCGAATCTCTGTCCGCATTTTTTGGACGGTATAATAAAGCAGGGATTTGCGTACCATCTTTGCCTGCATACCAGACTTCATCAGGTTGAATAAATTCTGCGTTTCGTAACTCTTCAGGCAACGAATTTGTTAATTGCCGCATCGAACCATCTTTAAGGTTTATTTTCCATAAGTCACATGAGTGACGTGGATCTTCATAGAGAATTACAACGCTATCATCAATGAACTGCGGAAAATAGTGGACACCGTCTCCAACCTTTCTCTCATTAATAACATCGCTTCCATCCTTAAACTGGAAGCTGGTTCGTGCTCCTTCAGAATGTATCCACCCGATTGATTCTCCGCTCCGCGACCATGCAGGTTGTGTATCATCGCCAATGGATTCATTGACCCACGTAATTTCCTGAGTCTCAACATTGAATAACCCTATGTCATGCCATTCACCATTTTCTCCAGAGAAAGCAAGAAATTTAGAATCAGGCGACCATGCAGGATTCTGAGCGTTCAATAATTGGTCATTTATTTTTAATTGTGTTGTATTTACTCTTACGCCTTTTCGCGAACGATTGACAGGCATCACATAAATACTTCGATCACTTGCAATTGACTCCGCTTCGATGGCGATCCACTGGCTATCAGGTGACCATTTTGCATCCCAGCAAGGATGAAAAACATTTTTAAGTAACCGCCTTGAACTGCCATCAGCGGCTAGCAGATACAAAGCAAATTGACCTTTTTGGTCAGAAAGCACAGCCAGCATTTTTCCATCTGGTGACCAAGATAAATTTGGCTGATGCGCGTAGGCAATTTGAGGTGTTAGGTCAGTGCAGACATGAGTCTGCAAATCATGGACGACAATGTGATATGACTCACTGCCATCAAGATCCAAGGCATAGGCAAGCATTGTGCCATCTGGAGAATGTAATGGGGAGAATTTGCCTCCCAGTTTTTGTGAAACAGGTAAAGGTAAGGGAGATGCGTTCTCATCATTGAGTTGCATTTCATAAAGCTCCCATCTGCCGGTCTTATTCCAGGAGAAAACTAGCTTCTGCCCGTCAGGTGAGATGTCAAAATTGAGTCCGCTATCTACATGTGGAACGCGCAGCAATTGGGCAAGATCTAGCATGTTAGGTTGGCTGAAAGTCTTCTATGATTGGCAGTTGTTCAATCCCGGCTATTTTGGCAAGGCCCAGCATGTAACCGTGGAGTTCTCTTTCTTTGGCTGGATCAAGTTCGGGTCGTTTATATGATGCGAGCAGATCTTTCACCATCACTTTTGCGCGATCGAAAGTATCCAGCGACCCAGCTTTTTTCCAATCGCGCATTGAGTCGCGGTCGATGACATTGCTTGGCAGATGTTGTTCCTTGCGAAATAGATTCATTGTCACGCGCTGTTTGAGAAAATCGCCGCCTTTGAAATTAATATTTTTATCGTAGAATTCTGTTGCCAGTGTTTCTGTGTGAAGTTTTACGCCTTCGAGCATACGCTTTGCCATTGCAATGCCCTCGGCGTCAATGACAAGTTTTTCGGCGCTATGGCAGGAGAGAAAGTCCAACATGCCCGAACCAGAGATCATGTTGATGCCACTCAGCGCGCCGATCATGGCAGTGATACCACTTTCCATGCCTGCTTGTGCATCCACTAGTTTTGAATCTGTTGCGCCGAGGTAGGTATGTGTGGGCATGCCAATTGATTTCGCAACCTGTGCGTAGGAACAATCCAACATGGCAGTTTCAACTGCACCCATGGGAGTGGCACCTTTTTTCATGTCGAAAATACAGGCTGCTCCGCCCCAAACAATGGGAGAGCCCGCTTTTGCAAGTTGATGAATGGTGATACCTGCAAGACATTCCGCTGTATGTTGTGTGACTGTACCCAGCATGGTCACTGGTGCAGCTGCGCCCGACAAAGGAACTGAGACAATTTCAGCAGGGACGCCCGCACGTGCCAATGCTATTAAATTACCAGCACCGAAATTGCTCCAGATAAGAGGAGGTGCTGGGCACACATCAAAGATGGCGCGTGGTTTTTCTATGGCTGCCTGATGTCCACCTGCAAGGATAGCAAGCATATCAATCATCTCAGTCACAGTTTTATTTGTAAAGGCGCCCGTGACAATTGGTTTTTTGGAATATAACAATGCCAGATATAAGCGATATGAATCCTGGATTTCTTGTGGCACGTCATGACATACAACCGCAGTGGATTGTGCATCATATTGCGAGAGCTGTTCTGCAACTTTTATTAATTTAATAAGGTGAGGAGTTTCCGTGGTGTCATGTTCAAGTGTTTCTGGATTAAGCATGGCAATGCCAGATGAGCCTGGGTCAAAGTGGACAGCGTCGCCTCCATATTTGACTGTGGGATTTCCATCATAGTCATAAAGATAAAATTCGCGCGGTGCAGTTGCTAACGCTTTGCGGACGATCTGCTCGGGGATTTTTACAACATTGGTCTCAAGGTCAACTTGTGCGCCTGCTAAAGCAAGCAACTCTCTTGCCTCGTCATTATTAACTTTGATACCCGGCTTCAATAATAGTTGATGGGCCTCATCTAAAATACGGGCGATCATTTCATCTTCAAGAAGCAAAAGTTTAGGTTGCATATGACACCTCTTATAAAAACATTCTCTTTGACCAATGGAGCAAAAAAGGTTGATGGTTACATATTTGTTGTATGAATAACCTTCAACCTCCAACTTTCAATGTTTAATATTGTTACTGATCTGCTTTGCCGACTAATTCCTTCGCGATCTTTACCGCGCCAATTGCGTCTTCAGAATAACCATCTGCTTTGATCTTAGTGACCCAATCACGTGTGATGGGGGCGCCACCAACCATCACTTTGATGCGTGGGCGCAAACCTTCTTTATCCAACTCTTCGATCACCTCACGCTGACGAACCATGGTGGTTGTCAGCAATGCGCTCATGCCGATGATGTCTGCATTGATCTCAAGCGCCTTGCCGATGATATTCGCCGCAGGTTGATCGACACCCAGGTCAACGACTTCAAAGCCAGATGCGCTTAACATGGTACCGACAAGAGTCTTGCCAATTTCATGAATGTCGCCTTCCACAGTTGCGAGAACTACTTTTCCCATCATTTCGCGTGCTTCACCAAGTTTGAGTAATTCAGGTTCCAGCACAGCAACTGCAGCTTTCATCGCTTCGCCGGCCATAACCAACTCTGGTAAAAACGCCTCTCCCGCGCCGAATTGGTCACCAATATAATTTACACCGATCACGAATCCTTTTGTGATCGTCTCCAGCGGATGCATATTCAATTCGATGGATTTCTTGGCAAGCTCAATGGCTATTTCCGATTCTCCGTCAATAATACTTTGCGCCATCTCTTTGTATAAGGCTTCTAAATCTTCGGTCATATAATTTCTCCTACTTCGATTTCTTAATTAAATGAATTACTTGTTGCTCTTTTTCCCTCAATAATTCTGCGGGGATATTTAGATACTCTTCCAGCCATTTGCCAGATTCCATTACATGCTCAAGCGATACTTGAACTGCTCTATCAGCATCGTGCTTTGAAAGCGCATCCACGATTGCAATATGTTCCTCATGTGTATGTTTCACACTATCAGCAAGCAGTTCTGGATAACGAAATAATGCTTCATACAATAACCAATCAGGAAATGCGTTTGCAACAACATCATATAACTTGACCAATAAATTATTGCCCGTTGCCTCTGCTATTGCTGAATGAAATTCACGGCTCAATCGGCGCTCATGAGGCATCTCATTCAACTTAACATGCTTTCTCATCTCTTCGATTATTTTTTTCAGACCCGAAACCTGCTGAGGCGTAATGTTGATTGCTGCTTCCCGTGCTGTAACTGCCTCAAGTATCAGTCTCATCCCATAGGCTTCTGCCACATCCTTAGCCAACATCTCGCGCACGCGCACGCCGCGATAGGGCACCCGTTCTGCAAGACCTGAGGCTACGAGCAAGTCCAGCGCCTCTCGCACAGGAGTCATGCTCACGCCCATCTGGCTGGCAATATCCTCCTGGCGCAGCCAGTCACCGGGCGCGTATTTGCCCGCGATAATATGGCGATGAAGCGCATCATAAATTTCTTCCTTAAGAGGTTTGTGGGTGAGTTCTCTTTCCATTAATGTTGTCATGATTATACATTATATATAATTTTTTCTGATTTCGGAAGCTTTAAATAGGCTTGAGATCCATAAAACAAAAACAACAAATGGAGCGTGTATAATTTATAAAACCTAATCACAGATGGGATTACCAAATGCAAATCAATACTTCAAGTGATCAATCACGTTTTCGGTGGGTGGATCTGATACGCGCCCTTGGCGCATTTCTGGTAGTGTTAGCTCATGTTCAGTATCCAGGTTCAGGCTTGGTTGGTATTTCTTATTACGCATTGACTCGCGTGGCTGTGCCTTTATTTTTCATGGTAAGCGGTTTTTTACTATTATCCAAGAATGAACCTCTGGAAGATTTTTTTCGTAAACGTGCCATTAAAGTTTTTGTGCCCTTTATTATTTGGTCGATTATTTATCTTATATGGAAGGGTGAAAGCTTAGATCAGCCACTTTTAGAAATTATCAAGAGCTATTTCATTAAGATCGTTCGAGGTCCCCGCGAAAACCACTTATGGTTTTTTTACGAATTATTTAGCTTGTACTTGTTTACACCCATTCTGCGGGTGTATGTAGAGAAAGCCTCAAATAAAGACCTGCTTTATTTTTGTGGCATATGGTTTTTGCTAATTCCCCTGGCGAATCTTGTACAAGAATTTACACCCATTCAAATTGGATTTGAGTATTATTTTCTTCTGGGATATATTGGATATTTTATTTTTGGCTACTTAGCTTCTAGAATGCAATTTAGTAAAAATCAAAAATTAGTTGCATTGACTATATTTATCTTAAGCCTGATTATTACCATTATTGGTATGTATCTCTCTGCATCTTATAAGCTAAAAACACAATATTTTGAAGATTATCTAAGCGTGAATGTCGTGTTAATGTGTTTTGCACTTTATGTTGTCTTGATCCAGTTGAATGTGTCTGAGTATTTCTATCGTATTATTCTGCCATTTAGCAGGACAAGCTTTGGAATATATCTCGTGCATGTTATCGTAATGGTCCAATTGTTATTGATCGCGCCATTTTCATCTCTACCATTCTTAGGTTCGGCTTTCTATATGATCCCTTTCCTGGCTATTCTCGGATTTGGAATTTCGTTTCTCATTGTTTTTATCATTCAAAAACTACCTATACTTAAAAATATTGTCCCGTAATGTCTATGCATAACTCGCGGGTAAAAGTATCTAGAGTAGGTGCTAAAGTTATTTTGCATCAAGTTGTTAAAAAAGAATTCGGAGGTTTTCAAAACCCCCGAATTCTGATTATTGAGAAACTGCCGATGGATGCTCTGGCAGATTTTCACAGGTCTTACGATATTCAGTGTTGGGGAAGAAGCGTTCCCATTCGCTGATTGTCAAATTACGACCTATAGCAATACATGCCCGTTCTTTTAGCTTTGCAATGGAAGTGGGGTAAAAGTGTAAAATATTTTTATCATTTACAACATATACCCATTCACTGTTTGGACTGAAAGCAAGAGCCTGAATTTCTCCACTCGTAGGGTCGAGATGCAGGGGCAAAACAATCGGTTTCTCGACAGGGTCGAGGCGCATGTTGTCCATATTCCATAGGCGCAATAATTTTTCAGGCAGACCGTTATCGTCCTTAGGATTGCCTGAATTGGTGAGTACAAATTTTTCGTTTGGACTGATTTGACTCATGGAGACGTTGGACTCATGTCCGCGTAATGAAAGGCTTGAATCATCTCCTGTATAAAATGCCTCCACACTGTAATCGGCTTGATACCCACCTATAGCCAAGCCTCCGCCTCCGCCTCCACCATATGTGTGATGACCATAGCCATCAAATGTAGTGACTGTAGGTCCAATGTAATCATACCCACCCCATGTTGAAAATAAACCTGCTGTGCGTATGGTAGGATATATGTAAGTAGCTTCAGTGGGTTTGGTCAACAGAATCCAATTGCCTGTATTGCTTATACCCAGAGTGCTAATCAGTTCGCTCTCACGCTCATCAATTTTTTCAGGCGTATTATTTTTTATACTCCAAACATCATAGCCAATAATTTGAGCATCATCAGGATTTTGAGTTTTAATGTGATAGGAAACAAGATAATGAGAGTTAGGGCTAAAACCTGCACTGCTAGCCAGGAATATAAACGGTTTACACGCAGAGTTTGTAATTACACAATTTAGATCCCACAGTTGTGCTTCGTTTTTATCAGGTGCCAATGGATGAGTGCTAAGCCAACGACCGTTTGAGCTAAGGACTGGATAACCATCTGTATTGAGTTCGCCGACTTTTTTAAGAGATTGACTAGTTCCATTTGGCAGCGACCAAACTTCTACACCTTTCCAGATTGTGCTATAGTCCTGGGTTTCATTTATTGCAAAGGCAATATACTTTTGGTCATCTGTAAACGCAAATATACTGGTTTGGATCGGGACCTCGTAATATTCTCTGTTTTCCAGGTTATAAAGAAAGGATAGGGATGGTGGGTGATCAGTCTGGTTGCTATCATATGAGTTTGAATAGCCATTTACAAATACCCATTCGCTGTTTTGGCTAAACTTGATCGTATCGTAAGATCCTTCACGTTTGCTAATTTCTACAGAGTTAATTTTTCCTTCTTCTGCCATTTTGGTTAGGTCAATTAAGATTATATTGTAATTGATCCCTTCATTGTCTTGGATATCAGAATATTGAAGATATATAAACCAGCGACTATCAGAGCTGAAAACTGCGAATGGTACGTTGCCGCCGTATGCGTTGAGTTCGATGGCAAATGGATAGGCTGTTTTCGGTTTCCCGTTTTCTAGTTGCCAAATAGTGTCATTAATAGCCATCCATTGATTATCATTGCTGAACGCAATATAGTTTGTGTCAATGGATGATAAGGGCAAGCTTGCATCTTCGTGTGGGTTGAGATTGTTCCAAAAGCGCATAGAGCCATCAAACCCACCTGCTGCGAACCAGGCACCATCCTGGCTTTGGGCTGTCTTGGTTGCGTAGTTTTCCATCCCCAGGTTTTTATAATCATTTTGTACATCAATTGCCAGCTTATTGAATGTTTGTATTTCAGAATCTTGTGAAGCAGGCTCAATTGAAATGAAATGATTAAAATCCAACTGATGAAAATTGATTAAGTCGCCATTGCTTTGCGTTAAGAGATAATTTTCATCTTCTGTGAATGTTACATTTCTTTGGCTGTCTATGAACAATAATACAGAAGTTTCGCCATTGGTAATTAACTCATCTTCGCGCAAGTCGATGAATCTACCAGCAGGCACACCAGTTGCAGCATCGTATATTTCAAGGTACAGCCAATCATTTTTTATAAACGATATTTGACTGTAATATTCCAATTTCGCTGAATATGTCAGGTTTAAAAATTGAAGCCCTGTAAACTTTAATACTCCAATATTGCCGCCTGTAGCACCACCAAATTGATCGGGCGGGTTTGAGCCTGAATAAGCAAAAGAATCTCCATCTTTGCTAAATAAAGGTTTGACATAAAGAGTATCAACTGCAAAATCCAGTTCAATTTTAAATTCCTGCTTTTTTGTCTGTTGGAGTGGAATCAAAACAATAGTAGTGGAATTCCATGGCTCTGTACCAATCTGCTCATAGGGAGGGTCGGGATTATATTTTGCAATTGGATACTCTTCTCGAGGTTGGTTTTCAAATAAAACCAGCCACTCGTTGGTTGGTGAAATGGTTGTATAGAAAAAATCAGAAATATGTTTTTCTGATAACAACACAGGCTGTGAGGATAGTGTGGCAAAATTCCACAGCAACAGACCTTGGGCAGGGTCATCTGTAACTAGGTACTTGCGATCATCACTTAGTTTCACTAAACTACCATTAAAAGAGGCAAGCTGTTTTTTTGTTAATGTCTTAGGGTCAATTTGCCAATAGATGACTTGATTCGTTTGATCCTCGATGACGAAATAGTCACTCTTGATATTTGCAAATTCTATTTTGCCTTCAAAAACCAGCGGTTCGCGCTGCTCATCTTCATCGTCAATTTGCCAGAGTCTTGTCTCTTTTGTGTCGGCAACAATAAGCCAACTTGTCTGCGGACTTAAATTGATTGATGATGACCAGTAATGTTCATCTAGGTTTTGTGATAATTCTATAGGAAAAGAAATGTAAAATGGCTGATAATCAGTCTCATTTAATGTCTTTTCCAAATTCCAAATTTTTACTTCGCCTTCTAATGCATTTGTACCTGCTACCAGCCAACGATTATCGTTTGTAAATTGGACCAGGCTAACTTCATGTTTAAATCCTGTTACACCCGTACCCGTTACTTTTTCAAGTGCCTCGCGCAAGGCTTC
Organism: Anaerolineales bacterium; assembly: GCA_014379595.1. Taxonomy (GTDB): domain Bacteria; phylum Chloroflexota; class Anaerolineae; order Anaerolineales; family Villigracilaceae; genus Villigracilis. The sequence continues at coordinate 16,979 of JACMLM010000047.1, read as the reverse complement.
CTCTGCATCTGGGCGCACGGGTTCATTCGCATCTTCATTAACTTTCACTGCTTCTAAGGCGAGAAGTAAAGCTCTTTGTGGATATTGCGCTAAAGAATTTTCAGACTCCAATGCCAAACGTCCTGCAGTGGCGATGCGGGTTTCAGCCTCTGCATGAAGTTGTGCGGTTTCTGCTTTTGCTTGTTCTTGCTCTGCTCTTTCTTGGGCAACAATTGCCGCCTGTGCCTGTTTTTCGGCCTCTGCTTGTGCAACACGTGCTGCTCCTGCTTGAATAAATGCATACACTGCCAGCACAGCCAATGCAATAATACCTGTAGCGGAAATACCTGCTGTAATTCTGCGCTGCCGATCTGCGGCTTGACGACTTTTGAGCACATGCTCTCTTTGCAAGTCGGTTGGTTGTGGTTCCTTGGATGTATTTGTAGCAAGTTGTAATTCTGCATATTGTAAGTCTTTACCCCGTAATAGGAAACTATTTTCGTGATTATTTCTTTCCCACTCCAAAGCCTTGACCTGTAAACGGCGATGTGTCTGCGCCCATTCATAATCAGTTTGAATTGCTGTTAGTAATTTTGCAGTGGATGCGTCAAAATCGTCGGTCTTACGAAAAAAGATCCAGTTAATGTGACCCAATTGAGCAGGCGCTTCCTCTCCCTTAATGTCGCGCACCACTAACGGAATTAACCTCTTGCCATTTTTAACAGCGCAATCGATTTCCTGTGCACAAATTTTTGACGAAGCAGAGTCTGGGCTAATGAGGAAGAGAAATACATCTGCTTCTTCAATGCCTTTCTCGATCTGCTGCCACCAATCCACTGTGGGTGGGATGCCCTCCCAATCGACCCAGAAATCAAGGTCATTTTTTTGGAGTTCGTCTGTCAACTTTCTTGCAAACTCAATGTCTTTACGTGAATAAGAAACAAAAATTTTAGCCATGGATGGTCCCTTTGCTTGGCAATTAGCTGAAGAAGCAGATTATTACTTATTATACAATGTCAAATAGAGAAAATAGATTACCAGGTTATACGCTTGTCTAAACCCTAGTGTTATCTCAATCATCAGCGATATGCCTTCACTCCCACCTGCTCACACATCTCAAGAACCGGGCAGGTTGAACACTTTGGAAGATTTCCTGTGCAGATGTGTTTACCAAATGGCACCAGCAGACGATTGATATCAATCCAATCTTCACGTGGTAGTTTAGCCTCCAGTGCTGCCATTGTTTTTTCAGGGGTCGATGCTTTCACATACCCCCAGCGGTTGGTGACTCGATGAACATGAATATCCACGCTGATAAATGACTGATTATCTGCAATGCCCAATACAAGATGAGAGCACTTGGGTCCAACGCCCGGGAAAGATTGCAAAATTTCATCTTCGCATGGAAGATTGCCGTTATATTTATCCACTATAAGCTGTGCAATCTCGTGGATTTGTGCGGCTTTTCGTTCGTGGAATGTACTTGTGCGAATCAAGTTGTCAATTTCTTCAACAGTTAACTTACTTATCTGATCAGGTGTGCGAGCGCGTTCAAAAAGCTTACGGGCTGTGGGAAGTGATACCTCGTCATAGGTACGGATCGAGATCATGCACGCGACGAGTTGCTCGAATGGGGAGTTGTACCCATGCTCAGCTAATTCGAACATTGCCGCTTTCGGCCATGGCTTAACAGCGGCGCTTAGGAGTTTCAAAGCCAGATCAATGTCAAATTGTTTTTTCTTCATAGGCTTATTATTTCACTTGCCGAATCCTAGTTTTTTTTACAGAGGCAGATATGAGATTAGAGCCCTGAGGTTTTTCCCAGGGGTGCAAAATCTCGGGGTTCTTTTGTTTGGGCTATTTACAGCCTAGTAAGGTTAGGGTTTCTGTTACACAACTGTTATTCGTAGTGGATAACGCAGTACAGCATCCCTGCGCTGAATCCAAGCCATAACCAACCTGGCATTGATTTGATTCAGTATCGAGTGTATTTGAGCAGCTTGAATTACAAAATGAAACTTCAAAATTCTGGTTTGTTGGGCCGGTGCACGATATTCGTGGTTCGCCATAGCTGTTAACTTCTTCATTGATGCAGGTGAACCCGGGAGTGACCACCTCAAAAGTTGTGTTAATGGGCAGTCTATAAAGCCCGTATGAGATATTATCCACGCAGAACTCATCTAATTTTTGAGAAGCAGGCAGGTCACAGCTTAAGGTTTGCTCGATTTGGCAAACAGGAAGAAGGAAGGCAGGCTGTTCAGCGGTTGGGATTACTGGAACGATAGGCTCGCCTGTTTCCTCTGTGGATGGATATGTTTTAAATGGTTCACATGTGGCGCGATACTCTTCGGCTGGGAAGAACTGCTTCCACTCAATAATTGTTAGATCTCCTCCTGAAACTGAGCAGGCTTTTTGCACCCATGATTCCGGGTTTATATCCCAGAAAATAATTCTATAGTCATAGCTCCACGAAGCGATGAAGTTTCCTATTGGATTGAATGAGACATCAACAATAATATCTTTGTGCCCGGTTAGCTCGCCGATAAGGACAGGGGATGCGGGGTTTGAAATATTCCACACATTGATTTGTTTGTCGTCGCTTCCAGAAGCAAGCATGGTTCCGTCCGGGCTAAACGCAATGCTTTCAACCCAATCGGAATGATTGCTAAGCGTACTAACACTTTGGGGATTAACTGGGTCGGTAAGATCCCAAAAAATAATGGTCTTATCTTTGCTGGCAGACGCAAGGAGATAATTCGTTGGGCTGAATGCAATATCCACCACGCTATTGGAATGACCTTCCATACTGCTTAATTTGGCTGGCTTGGCGGGATTGGAAACATCCCACAAAACGATGGTTTTATCTATGGTGGATGCCATGAATTTTCCATCTGAGCTGAAAACAATATCCGTAATTGTTTGGTCGGGCTGGGCTAAATCTCCTGAAAGCGATACAGGCTTCTTTGGATCATTAATATCCCATAGAATAAATTTATCACCCGCAGTGGCCATTATTTTGCCATCTGCACTGAACGTGATTAGATTTGTGTATTCATCATTTGCTTTTAGGGTCTTGAGCTTGACATAGTCCTCTGTGTCCCACAGGATCACGTTGCCACCCGTGTCACTTGAAGCCAGCAATTTTCCATCTGGACTAAAATCCACAAGAACATAGGCTTCATTCAGGTTCTTGATCTGCTTCGGAATTGCAGGACTGGAAATATCCCATATTGCCAATGTTCCTTCAGAGCCTGTGGATGCAAGCAAGTTACTGTTGGGCTTGAAAGCGAAGCTGTTATAAATATTATCAATATGTCCTAACTCTATGGGAGTTTTTGGATTGTTCATATTCCAAAGCATGAGCGTACCGTCACGGCTTCCCGAGATTAGGATTCCGTTATTTTGATTAAATGTAACGCTTGTAACTGTTAAAGAATGTCCAGCGAGTGTTCTGATTTTTTTCGGAACATTTCGGTTTGAGATGTCCCATAAAATAATGGGTGCCGCCGCGTCACCACTACTGGTTACCAGAATATCTCCTTCTAAACTAAATGACAGACTGGTTACTGGGAGTGAATGTCCGCCCCAGAAACTGAGCTTAGCCGGCGAAGCAGGGTCGGTGATGTCCCATAGAGCAATGGTTGTATCCGAATTGCTATGGGCCAGCGTCCTGCCGTCCGGGCTGATGGCGATCACGTTTGAATATATACTGTCACTATTGGGCGAAATATTTCCTTGCATCAAAAATAACTGTATCGGGTTGGCTGGATCGGTAATATCCCATTCAATAATATTTCCATCATAAAGCAATGAGAATAATAGATTTTTATCGGGATTAAAGGCGATATTAACCACACTCGCGTTCTCTTCTCCTGTCTGGAGAGAAGTTAATTCAACAGGAGATCTTCTATTAGTGATATTCAACAACACAACCAGGCTATTGTTTACTGTGAGCAGGGTTTGATCGTCCTGTGTGAATACAAGGTTTGATGACCAGGTCCCGCTGGTTTCGCTGAGCAACTCAGGGTCGGATGGATCAGATATATCCCATAAAATAAGCTGACCTCCACTTCTCGAAGCCAGGGTTTTTCCATCAGAGCTGAATGCTACGCCATCCACCGATGCGGTATGCTCCGTAAGCGTTTTAAGTTTTACCGGAAAGGCAGGGTTTGAAATATTCCATAGAATAACTGTGTTGTCATAACTACCCGATGCCAGAAAATCTCCATCCGGGCTAATTGCCATCACGTTAACCCAGTCTGTATGACCCGTAAGAACATGAATTAGCCCGGGGTTGCTCTGAAGTATTGCCGAGATAGCATCCTGTGAGCTGTAATTATTAACAGCATTTTCTTCTGCATGACGGTAAGCTTCTACCCCCAAAAGCAGGGCTTGGTTAAAATTTTGATCAATTTTCGTTACGGCCAGCGCCGATAACTGATTTATCTTCGATTCAAATTCCTTTGCCTGTGCATGATTCTTTGCAATGATCTCACGCTGTTCATTTTCATTTGCTCGTGCAGCTTCTCTAAAGCCATATACCGCCAAGGCAAACATAACAATTGCTGCCACCACCACCGATACAGTAAACCATCTCCTTTGCCTATCTGCGGCCTGGCGGCTCTCTAATATATATTCCCTGTGCAGATCGGTTGGATGAGGGTTCTTGGATGTATTAATTGCAAGCTGGGTTTCGGCTACACTTAGATCCTTTCCGCGTAAAAGAAAACTGGGATCTTTTCCTGCCTCATTCCATTCCAATGCCCGCACTAGTAAGCGGCTGTGTACTTCCACCCATTCGAAATCTGTATTAATCCCCAATAGCAATTTTTGAAATGATTCTTCGAAATTATCTTTCTTGCGAAAGAAGGTCCAGTTGAGATGAGAAAGTTCCTGAAATACCTCTTCAGGTTTAACGTCGCGCACCACCAAAGGTATTAATCGTTTGCCATTTTTTACAGCATGAATAAGTTCCTCCCCGCAAATTTTTGATTTCGCAGAGTCTGGGCTGAGTAGAAACAAAAAGACATCAGATCCCTCGATCCCTTTTTGAACCTGTTTCATCCAATCGACAGTGGGTGGAATACCCTCCCAGTCCACCCAGAACTCCAGCTTGTTTTTTTTTAATTCATCAGCCAGCTGCCTTGCGAACTCAGTGTCTTTACGAGAGTAGGAGATGAAAACTTTAGTCATTTGGCTTTCCTTGATTCCAAGGCTCAATCATAGCACCTTATGTGGATACATTTTACTGCCAAATCACGTGAGAGGGCAATTGCTGAAACCTGTAGTTATAAGGGTCAAGATTTAAACATTAAACCTGAACCTTTGATGATATACAGTAAAATAAAACCCATCAGCTGTATGTTATGAAAAATGATCCTATCGTGGCATTTCCCAGAGAATCTGAAAAAGAACTTTTATCAGGCTTGCTTCGTTCCATTGCAGTGGGCATTCTGATCCTAAGTTTTTTATTTATCCTATTTGCGTTTGTGGGGTTTCGACAATTGTTGCCCCGCGCTTTCATCATTGGTTCTACAGCGTTCATCACGTGCTTTTCGATTTTGTGGTTGATACGCCGTATGCAGATGCGAATTGCTGGGGGAGTTTTAGTTGTATTCTTATGGTTGATCGTCTCTGTAGGGGCATATACCGCTGGCGGATTAACGGCTCCGATCTTTTTTGGCTATGCGGCTGTTATTCTAATAGGCGCTCTTGTGCTGGGTACCAGAACGGGGATTTTGATTGCGCTTCTAAGCATTGGTTTTGGGTATTTTACGGTCTATGCCGAGATCAATCAGTTTCTTCCAAAGCCTATAGATTATTCTTCTGGCGCAAGATTGGCAATTTATGCCTTTTTCTTTTTTGTCATCCTTTTGCTTCAAAAAGCGGCAGTGGATACAACAAAAAATTTGATCCTGCGGGCTCGTACGAGTGAAGATCAATATCGTTCCTTTTTGGAGAATATTTCTACCGTTACTTATCTTAACGATAATTCTTTGGAAACGTTGACAATTTATGTCAGCCCGCAAGTTGAAAAAATGCTTGGGTACACACAAGATGATTTTATGAGCAGCCCGGCTTTATGGGCAACGCTCATCTTCGCAGAAGATCGCGATAGCGTGCTTATGGAAAACAAAATAACAATTGAAACTGGCGAACCATTCACGATGGAATATCGTTTGGTATCCAAAGATCAAACCATTGTTTGGGTGCGAGATGAAGCGACTCTCATTCGTGATGAAAATGGTCAGCCTCACTATTGGCTGGGGATATGGACTGATATTACGCAGAGAAAGAATTTGGAAACCGCTCAGATCGATGCAGTGAGAGCGCTGATTAAACGCAGCAATCAACTGCAGACGGCCAGCGAAGTTTCGCGCGCAGCAACTTCCATATTGGAGTTGAATGAATTACTTCCAAAAGTGGTGGAATTGATCCGCTCTCATTTTGAATATTATTATGTCGGCATCTTCCTGGCAGATGAGAATCGAGAGAGATTAATATTGCGTGCAGCTACCGGCGAAATGGGAATGCAAATGCTCGCTTCGCAACATTCGTTTTCAATTGGGAACTCATCCATGGTTGGCTGGTGTGTTGAAAATAATCAGGCACGCATTGCATTGGATGTGGGAGAAGATGCAGTACGTTTCAAGAATCCCATTTTGCCACTGACGCGTTCTGAGTTGGCTTTGCCGCTTAAATCTCATGGGGAGGTGATTGGTGCTATGACCATTCAATCTGCCAGAGCAGCTGCTTTTACTGATGCAGACCTCGCTGTGCTGCAGACAATGGCAGATCAGGTTGCGAATGCAATAGAAACTGCTCGGCTATTTGATGAGCGTGCAGTTTTGATCAAGGAACTGGAAACTAAAAACGCAGAGTTGGAGCGATTTTCATATACCGTGTCACATGACTTGAAATCACCGCTTGTGACCATTCGCGGTTTTTTGGGCTACTTGCGTGAAGATGCAAAAAAAGGGGATTTGACCCGCTTTGATAAAGACCTGGCACGCGTGATCAATGCAACGGATACGATGCAAAATCTATTGAATGATTTGCTTGAACTCTCAAGAGTCGGGCGCATCATCAGCCCGATAGAAGAGTTTTCATTTGGAGAAATTGCGAAAGAAACACTTGACTTGCTTTTAAATCCGATGGGGCCAGAAAAAATAAAGATAGAAATACAAGATGATCTTCCCGTTGTCCGTTGTGATCGGACACGCATTGTTGAAGTAATTCAAAACCTTGTTGGTAATGCAGTCAAATTTATGGGCGATCAGCCTGAGCCTGTGATACAGATCGGTTCAAGTGGTTTGGATGTTGACAGCGGGCTTTGTATATTCTTTGTGAAAGATAACGGGGTTGGGATTGAGCCGCAATACCATGACCGTGTATTCGGTTTATTTAATCGCTTAAGCCCCGAAATGGATGGGACAGGGATTGGCTTAACGCTCGTAAAAAGAATAGTGGAAGTTCATGGCGGGCGAATTTGGTTGGAGTCTGAAGGAGTGGATAAAGGCAGTACTTTTTATTTTACACTTCCTGTTGTTGCTTCGAATTAATATATCCAAGCCGTACATCGTTCTATTATCAGAAATTTGCTATGAACATTTTGCATCTGTAAATATTTTACCTGTGGAGAGTCTTGTTTCGCCGAAGGGATAATATCTCTGCTCACCGACTATATTTGCCTTAAGCGAAGCCGAAGAGTGTGCATCACCGTTTTTGAGACTTTCGGTCAATCTCTCGCTATTTAATAGAAGATTTTAGCAGTTGCAAATAACTCCTCTTAGTAAATAATAAATACAAAATATCATAACAGCTATTTGAAAATACTTAAGAACAATTGCAAATTTTCCTCGGATACTTCGCCGAGCCGGATATGATGGTATTTCTTTATGAACAATTTGGGCTATACCTAAAAGAAAAAATATCGAGGTGGGCTAGATTAAAATTAAGGCTGTATATCTTATTGGGACCGATAGATCGGGAATAGAAAGACCAACTAAGAAATATAGTGCTACTGGAACTATGGCGACAAAAAGTGATGAATTATAAAGAGATTGAATGTTATAGCTCTTAATATTGTCAAGAATTGCGCTGAAAACCGAAGTGTCTTTTTTCATGTTATTTGTACCTCAATTGGTTAAGGGTAGGCACTACCTGTCTTTCGAAATACCTTGATCAGATTTGGGGAGCGTACCACCTTGTAAGGATCTATTGGATGTTTAGACAACGAATATTATGAATATTATTACCAACAGAAGGCAAATAACGGCTTGAGCTAATCCAAGAAAAATAGCTAATCTACCGTTAATGCTAGTGAAAGGAAAGGTCAAGTAAAACTCTTTGCGGAGTATTGTTACTAATCCATCGAAAACCCCGACCAAGGCTACTAATATAGAAAGATAAAAGAGAATATCCCCAGAAGGATCCGTTGTTAAGCCAGCTATAATGAAGAATAGAAGAACGCTAACAATAAGAAATATCCCTATCCATTTCTGGATTTTAACGCGTTCTTCTATCTCAAGTTTTTGTGTAAATATTTTTATTAGACTTGTTATGGTTTTCATATGCTATTGATGTCCTATTGATTCCCAAGTTAAATCGATTGTGCAAATATGGGGTAACGGTACTATCATAAAATGTTTCAATTGCAGCTCGCTTGGCGTGGGACTCCGTCCCCGCCAAGATATGACCGCAGGTCTCCAAATTCATTCCCAACTTGTTATTAAGAGATTAGAGGTGTATATGAGACCTTCGGTCAATATTTGGCGGGTGAGGACATCCTTGCCAAGCGAGCGAGGAGTTTTATTTTGAAGCAGGTAATTGAATTACCACTTTTAGTCCTTTACCTTTTTCACTCTCCGCCCATATCCTTCCATTGTGCATCTCAATGATTGACTTTGCAATCGCGAGTCCCAAGCCAGAGCCGCCTGCTTCGCTATCGCGTGTGCGTGATTCATCCGAACGATAGAAGCGGTCAAAGAGATGCCCTGCTTCTTCGGGATTAACACCGGGGCCGCTATCCTGCACTGCAATTTCTATAAAGTTATTTTTCAGTGAAGCTGCTATAACAACTTGCCCATCTTCTGGGGTGTAACGAAGTGCATTGTTTAGAATGTTTGTTAAGACTTGAGTAATGCGGACTGGGTCAAGAGTCGCTTCCAGGGTAGCAGGAGCAAGCTCGAGCTTAAGGGTGATGCGCTTTTGATTGAACTGGTGAAGGTATAAAGTTTGAATGTCACTTAATAGTTTGTTGATATCCACAGCTTGGATATTCAATGTAAGTTCACCAGCGTCGGCGAGAGATAAAATCCGCAGGTCATTGACGAGTTGTTCAAGACGGTTGGCTTCTTCGCGGATGATCTCAAAATTTTCACGCGAAGGCGGCAGCACGCCGTCGTTTACTGCTTCGGCATGACCAATAATAAGGCTCAGCGGTGTGCGTAGTTCATGGGCGATATCAGCGGTCATTTGTTTACGAAGATTAAACGAACGGGCAAGGTCATCGTTCATCTTATTGAAAGAAGATGCAAGCTCACCAATTTCATCGCTTGAACGGACGGGCACTTGCTGACCTAATTTCCCGCTTGCCATTTCGCGCGTAGCAGAGGTGAGTTCGCGGATGGGGCGTGTGATGGTACGCGAAAGGATCGCGCCGAGAATGAATGAAAGAATGATCGTGCCAACAGCGCTGAGAAAAATGAAGTTGTTTATACGATGTAGAAATTCGATTTGCATCGGGTCTCTATCTGGCCCGTTATCAAGCAGGAGGATGCCAACCGTTTCGTTCTCTACTTGAATTTTTATGCCGGTGTTGAGGCTCTGGCGGCTGATGATTTCCCCGGGATAATGATCAGAGCCAGCAATAATTACTTTGCCTGCTGTATCGGAAATCGAATAGTATGGTTGATGATTTTTGCGTGGCCCAGGTTGATTGTTATTGAAACGCCTCAAAGATTCTTTCACCCCGTCCCATGTTTGATGTTCCTGATAATAATTTACAAGCTCTTCCATCAATTCAGCCTGATACTGGTTGTTGATGAATTTATTGAATTCGCGATTCGTAGCAGCGCGTGTGAATGCGGCAATTATGCCAATACTTAATAAACTTACCAAAAGAAAAGCAATAATTAATTTTGAAGTAAGTTTCACGGCTTGCCTTTATTAAGGCGGTAGCCTACGCCATATACCGTTTCAACATAGAGCGGCTTGCGCGGATTTGCCTCAATTTTTGAACGCAGGTTTTTTACGTGAGTATCAATTGTGCGTTCATAGCCTTCATAACGCACACCCTGGATCACATCAAGCAAATCCAAGCGTGAGAATACCCGCCCGGGGGATCTCATTAGCGCGGCAAGTAAATCAAATTCAGAGGGCGTAAGGTCAGCATAGCGATTTGCAATTTGTACTTTATGGCTGTCGTGGTCAAGTGTTATATCTGAAACGCGCAAGGTTTTACCCGTAGCTTCTGATTTTCCCGCGCGTCGTAATACATTGCGGACACGCGCCATAAGTTCGCGCGGCCTGAATGGTTTAGTTACATAATCATCCGCACCCAATTCAAGGCCGACAACTTTATCATCATCCTCCACTTTTGCAGTGAGCATAATGATAGGCGTATCATGTTCGGCACGATGGGCGCGCATAAAATCATACCCGTTCATTTCAGGCATCATAATATCCAAAATGATCAAGTCTGGTTTTTCTTTTTTTGCAAGAGGCAGCGCGTCTTTGCCGTTAAAAGCAGTGACAACACGATAGCCTTCCTGCGACAGATAACTCTGCACAAGAGATACGAGTCTTTTTTCATCATCAACGATTAAAATTGTTTGTTGCATGATTCAATTATGCCACAGGGTATGCCAGTAATGATGTGAAGAAATTGTGTGGAATCAAACATCCGCCTCATAACAAAGCGGATGCTTGATTCTGTTTAACAATTTTGATTTACGCTATTTCTTTTTCTTTGCCTCAGGTTTGACTTCGGCAGGGTTAACTTCGGCAGGTTCAACTTCAGGTGCATTGACCTTCACGAATTGCCAGCCGCTTTTCTGATAAAGTTTATACCCCGCCCACAAGATTAATCCCAGTATTGCAAGATGGACAAGACCGAATAGAAAAGAGAATCTGCCATGCATCATTCCGCGCTGAAAGCCACGATGGAATCCTCGATCTTGTCCCTGTTGGTGATCGAATTTCTGTAACTGACGTTCATCGTTGCCTGGCTTGTCAGTAAATTTATTGTCAAATCTTTGTGGGTGACCAAAGATGGGAGATTTTCCATCTGCATTTGCGCCTTGCATAAATCCGATGCGGAAACCAGCTGCGCCAACTCCGACCAATATCACAAGTGTCATTAGAACGGTGAGCGTCCGCCAAATCCATTTATTGTTTTTCATGTTTACCTCCATTTGTAAACCTGACTTTATTTTCTCACCTGTCAGCTACATAAGGATGGAGGAATTGTGTGGGTTTTGTAATGGACTTCTTGCATAAATATGTTTATTAAGAAGTTTTTCGGTAGTTCGCGAAGCGTGCCGAACCGTCAGCAGTACAACTACTGACGGAACAAAAATTGTCTGGGTTTTTGTAATTCGATAAATAAAAGACACGCAGATTTTTTAATCCGTGTGTCTACTTGCTTACGTGTTTACTTATCTACTTACTCATATGCCAGTGTATCTTTCACAGTCAAACGAGATGCTCTCCGTGCGGGTAGGGCACTTGCCAGCGTTCCTAAGACTATAGTGAAGATCAGCCATGCAATGATTCCAGTGGCTCCATATACGGCTGGCATGGGTGCAGTGAGGATTGCGGTGCCCACTCCATAGCAAAGTATATTGGTGATAGGAATGGCTATCAAAATGCTAATTGCCCAACTGAGAATACCGATCACCATGCCTTCGGTGATGACGATTGCTTGAATATCACCATTGCTTGCGCCAATGGCGCGCATTACGCCAATCTCACGGGTGCGTTCAAGTACGTTGATACTCATCGTGCCCATCAATCCTAGTCCGCCGACAATTGCGATCAAACTCGCCATCACTAACATAAAATACACAAGGACATCCGTCTGCGCCTTCTGGTCGCGGATAAAATCTGCACCCAATTGAGTCGAGCGGATGTTGATTCCGCGCCTTTCATAGGCCGCCTGGATCTGGTCGTTGATGCGCCTTTGGGAAGCAGAGTCGTGTTGCGTAGTGATGATACGAAGAGAATAAGCCATCTCTGGCTCGCCGACTAAGACACTCAGATATTCATAATTGACATACAACAGCGGCGGGCTGACATTGCCCGTAATGCTATAGGTGCCAACGATTTGCCAGTCTGTTTCTTTGCCATTTGCATCAATAGTCAACCAATCACCAACTTTGAGATCGGGAAAAACATTAAGCAGGTGATTTCCGATAACGATGGCATTCTCATCTCCGGTCTTAAGCCAGCGGCCAGAGGTGATGATCGGGTCTATCAATATGGAGGTTGAAGGCGGAGCTACAAAGAGAATTTGCGTGCCGGCTTCATCATCGCCCATTTTGAGCGTTCCGGGATATTCCAGCCAGCCTTCGGCACTTTCCACACCGGGGATGCTTTCTGCAATGCCTTCCACCTTGTCAAAGCGATATCCGTGATCAAAGGACACGTTTATGTCCGCCATAAAATATCCCTGAATATCCTCCATAACCTTATCAAAGGATGCCCACAGGTTATAAACAGCGATAAATACTGCGCCGCCCAATACCAATGTGAACAGCGTAATGCCCAACCTTACTTTGCGCCTGAATGTATTGCGGATCGAGATTCGAATCGGACGCGGGATCAACACAGAATTTTCGCTAACAGAATCTTTTTTAACCTTGGCATTGCCGCCGAGACCGTAATCGCTCAACGCCTCGCGGACAGTAACTCTTACGCTGTTGTAGATCGGGAGAATGGCCGCCAACAACGGAACGACAATCGCTACAACTACCTGCTGTATTATTGTGGATCTATAGGCATGAAATGGCACAGTGTAAAAATTCAACCATGTCGCCATGCCGCCGCCAACAGTTGACCCAACTGCATTTGCCAGGGGAATTGCGATCAATAGCGAACAAATTCCAAAAGCAAGGATCAACACAAGATACATACCAAATATTTGCAGTGTTCCGCCGCCAGTGGCTTTCATGATGCCGATCTGTCTTGTGTGTTGGGTCATTAATGCAGTGATGGTATTGACGATCAGAAATCCACTCAGAAATACGGTCAGATAGCCAAGCACACCCAGAATAAAGAAAACACCCTGTGTGACGCTGTAGGCAAAATGATGCCCGGGCTCATACACACTTACGAAATAAATGGTTGCGCCTGCGCGTTCCATGCGGTCTGCTACCGCTTGAGCAACGTCAGTGACATGCTCCGCGTCAGTCTGTTTTTCTGAAACACTAATAGACAGCAATTCGTAATTGACGATATCGCCGCCAAGCCACTCCAAAGTATCGGGTGTCACATAGGCGTTGATCGTATTGGCAAGGTTGTATGGAAAGCCAGTCACTGCATGCATGTACCCAGTCAGTTTGACTTCGCGTTTTTTACCATTGCCCAATTCCAAAAGGATAGTGTCGCCAACTTTGTAACCAAGTGACAGTGCACTGGCATCAATGATCATTTCCTTGCTGCCATATTTGGGAATGCTGGTTTCACCTTTTGCGGGTTTGAGTGTATCTAAAGTCAACAGGTTTGGGTCTTCCACGGCAGTGAAATTGATGTCTACATAAGTTCCATCAGCGCGGACAATGCGCGCACCAACAGACGAAAACCCTTCCACCTGATCTACACCAGGCACACTGCGTGCGATCTTAACCATGTCATCATTGAGTGGGTATGCATAAACCTGGGCTTCAGATGGATTCGCGGAAAGATAATCACTGTCCATGCTTTCATTCATATACTGACCGATATTGCCGTTGAAGCCAACTGCAAACGCGCCGACAGCGATAGTAACGATGGTCAGAAAAGTCCGCCCGCGGTTGCTCCAAAAATCAGCCCAGACTTTTTTCCAGCGGCTGCTCATCATGACATAGCTCTTTCTGACGAATCAACCGTTTCATTCCCATCCTCAGCCTGATTCGGTGATTCTTTGAGCATTTCTCCATCTACAATATGTTCTATGCGATGTGTACGTTTCGCAAGTCCACTATCATGCGTCACGATGATGATAGTCTTGCCTTTTGCAACGAGATCATTGAACAACGCAAAAACTGACTCGGCTGTCTTTGAGTCAAGGTTACCAGTAGGTTCATCTGCAATGACAACGGGTGGGTCATTTGCAAGCCCGCGTGCAATTGCTACGCGTTGCTGCTGACCTCCAGATAGCGCTGTAGGAAGTTTGTGTGCATGATCTGCAAGCTCAACGAGTTCCAGTAATTCCATCGCACGTTTGGGCCGCTCGTTCATCGGATACGTGCGACAGAAATCCATGGGCAGCATAATGTTCTCTATGACGGAGATCATTGGAAGCAGTTGAAAGAATTGAAAGACGATACCGAGATTCTTTCCACGCCAGCGCGCCATCTTGTTTTCGTTCAATCCATGCACAGCCGTTCCGTTGACCCATACCTCGCCAGTGGTGGGACGGTCAATGCCCGTGATCATATTTAGCAAAGTGGTTTTACCGCTGCCTGATTTACCAATAATGCTGACAAATTCGCCCGCGTTGATCTGCAAGTCCACGCCTTCGAGAGCATGATAATCACCGACTGCAGTCTTATAATATTTATTCACATCACGCAGATCTATCATAGGACGGTTTTCAACTTGCACTTGCTCGCCCTCGGTTTTTTGTTTGAAAAATGAAATAGCCATATATCAGCATCCTGTAGCGCGAGACCATGGTCTCGCGTTGTAAATTCTTTATTTAAACGTAACAACAGCCGTCATGCCCCAGCGCATGTTGGGAGCCTGATCTGTCAACAGGATTATGACTTCGTACACGATATCGCCTTGATTTTCTGTAAAGCCTTGTCCAATGGAAAGGACTTCGCCTTTCAGCTCTACATCAGGTATGGCATCCAGTTTAATAGTGACAGGCTGGCCCTCTTTCAATTTGACAACATCAATCTCGGTTACATCCGTGGTGATGACTGTCCAACTGGAGATATCGGCTATCGTAACCGCAATTTCTCCCGCATTGATCGAGCCGCCAGTTTTTGCATTCAATGTAGCAACTACGCCATCGAACGGAGCAATAACCGAAAATGCTGCCACGCCTGCTTTTGCTGCATTCAACCGCGCTTCCAATAAAGGCAGTTGATCTGTATCGGGACCATCTTTCAAGCGGTCATAAACAAGTTGTGCCTTTTCCAACTCAGCTTTTTTCAATGCAAGGTCATTTTCAGCTTCCACGATCCAATCCTGTGGAGCGGGTCCTTTAAAACTTTTTGTTTTAATTTCATATTGATAACCATAAGGTGTATTGGTTAAAATCCTGCGAGATTCTGTTTGCGGGATCTTCTGGTCATTTTGCAAATACACAAGGTACTGATAAGCTTTTTCGCTCGCTTCCTGAGCATCTTTCAGTTCGATGACGGCCTGGGCAAAGTCGGCGCCTCTTGAATTTAGCAGGTCATCCCATGCTTTTTGCGCACTGACCAACTCAACTTGTGCAGCGGCATAGTTTGTATCCGATTCGCCGCCTAAACGGATGAGAGGGTCACCTTCTTTCACTAACTGACCTTCTTTCACCAACACTTCGCTGATCGCTCCGCTGGCATTGAAGGCGATCTCAGCATATTGAATGGGTTCAACCCGCCCTTCGGCTATGATGGTATCGTCTGCGACGACGATTGGGATTTCAGTGGCTTGCGGCGTGGCCGTGGCTGAACCACATGCCGCCATGGATAAAGTAAGAACGATCAATGTTAATAATTTAATGTATTTCATTCTAGTTGTCCTTTTGTAGTGGTCTCCCGCTTCGAGGGGAATTCTAATTTATTTACGAGGTAAATATACTTTGGTTGCAAAGATAATAGGGTACTCAACTTGTACAAGTTGAGTACCCTATTATTTGTTAACCCAATCTTAAACGTACTGCTTCAAAAAACTATTTTTTTAGCATCATGCTGGTTTCTTCGTTAAGCCAGCGGCGTCCATTGCGGGCCAGTAGATCATTGCCTTCGGGCGGCCCCCAACTCCCTGGTTTGTAAACAGCTAACGGCGGAGTCTGATGCGTTTCCCAAGTTTGCAATATGGGGTCGATCAGCGACCACGCTGTTTCCACTTCGTCTGCACGTGTAAAGAGCGATGCGTCACCTTGCAGAGCATCAAGCAAAAGGCGTTCGTAGGATTCTGGAATGGCGGTTTGACCGAAAGCCTCAGCATAATGAAATTCCATATCCACCGAGCGAGTCTCTGCCACCGTATCTGGAGCCTTTGCCTCAAAACGCAAATGCACGCCTTCATCGGGCTGTAGATATAGTACAAGTATGTTTGACTTCATAGTTTGCATGGGAAACATAGCAAGCGGCGGCTCTTTGAATTGAATAATGATCTGCGATTGTTTTTCAGCGAGATGTTTGCCAGAACGCAAGTAGAATGGCACGCCCTTCCAACGCCAGTTGTTGATGAAGAGACGTAATGCAGCGTACGTGGGGGTTGTTGAATTGAGCTTTACTTCAGGTTCGTCGCGATAGCCTTTGTATTGAGCGCGTACGGTATGTGTCGAAACCTGTTCGGGCGTCATCGGCTGGATCGCGTTGAGGACTTTTACTTTTTCGTTGCGAAGATGTTGGGCGCTAAAAGATGAAGGTGGTTCCATTCCTACAAGAGTTAAAAGTTGCAATAAATGGTTTTGGAACATGTCACGCAGAATGCCAACACTGTCGTAGAAACCTGCGCGATGTTCGAGACCAACCTTCTCTGCCACGGTGATCTGGACGTGGTCAATATAAGTGCGATTCCAAATTGGTTCGAAAATGGTATTGGCAAATCGCGTGAACAAAATATTCTGAACCGTT
>JACMLM010000046.1 GCA_014379595.1 Anaerolineales bacterium | reverse complement strand
GGTGTGCGTGGCTTTGACTTCGCAGGGCTTCCTCGAATCGCGCCTGTACGCTGAAAGCATTTCCCTTACTTTCTTACGCCGCAGGTTGCTCTGCGGCGTTTTTATTTAACAATTTTTAATATGGACTCAAGCGGCTCGCCGCCGAAATTACGGGAGCACCCACAGGGCAAGTGAGCTCCCTGACTCCAAAAAGGTAATTACAAAATGATACAACTTCAACTCGCAAATATCACGCTTATCCTCGGCGCAAAACGCATCTTCGAAGATCTCAACTGGGAGATCCATACAGGACAGAAGATCGGCTTCATTGGTGCGAATGGCGCAGGGAAATCTTCGCTCTTAAAAATGATCGAAGGGGAATATTCCCCCGAAATGGGCGGATCGATCACCCGCGCCCGGCTCATTACGACAGGGTATCTGTCTCAACAACCCGAGCTTGATTCTTCGCTGACGGCGCTTGAAGCCGCGCTCGCGGGTAATCCGCGTGTGGCCGAAATCCATGGAGAATTGGAACGCGTTGAAAATAGTTTGGGTAATCCTGAAGTCTATGGCAATGAGAGAAAACTTCAACAGGTACTTGAAGCACAGCATAAACTTATTGAAGAATATCACTCCCTCGGCGGTGACTCTTACCCTGCACGCGTGCGTGAACTACTGCTTGGGCTGGGACTCGCTCAAAGTGAACTGACCAAGCCCTTGTCTGTGTTGAGCGGCGGGCAGAAAAAGCTGGTTGGGCTGGCGCGCCTGCTGATCATCCGCCCTGATATTTTGTTATTGGATGAACCTGATAATCATCTTGACCTGCCTGGAAAAATGTTTCTTGAAAAATTGATCCGCGAATACGAGGGGACAGTTGTGCTGATCTCGCATGACCGTTATTTGTTGGATGCTGCAGTCACACATATCGCTGAGTTGGAAGATGGCAAGTTGACGTTATTCGGTGGTAACTATACTGAATTTGTGATCGATAAGGAAGAACGATTGGCGCGGCAGGAAGAGTTGTATAAAATCCAGAAACGCGGAATTGCCCGCATGGAAATGGCGATCAAGCGCTACAAAATTTGGGTGCAGTTCAACGATAAATTTGCGAGCCGCATCCATGCCATGGAAGCACGCATAGCACGCGTGGATAAAATTGATAGACCTATTCTGGAGCGCAAGCGTATGGATTTGCGTTTGAGCGGCTGGCGCGGTTCCAATAAAGTTTTAGAACTCGCCGATGTTTCAAAATCCTTTGGCTCGAAGCAAGTGTTTGCAAATCTCAATGAAACTATCTGGCATGGTGAGCGTGTGGGACTGATCGGCCCGAATGGCGCAGGGAAGTCTGTGCTTTTACGCATGCTCCTGGGGCAGGAACAACCTGACTCTGGTGAAATTAAAATTGGCCCCAGCATCTCCATTGGACATTACGCGCAGGAGCACGAAACGCTGGATTTCAATCAAACCGTTGTAGATGCTGTCCGTTATGCGGGCGAGATGAGCGAAGGAAGAGCGACTGCTTTTCTGCTGCATTATTTATTCACATACAAACAAGTTTCGCAAAAGATAGGTGAACTCTCTGGCGGAGAGCGCAGTCGCTTGCAATTGGCATTGGTTGTTTTATCCAGCGCAAACTTTTTATTGCTTGATGAACCGACCAATAATCTTGATATTGCCTCTGCCGAAGTGTTGGAGCAAGCGCTCGAAGAGTTCGTAGGCACGGTTCTCGTTATTTCACATGATCGTTATTTTCTTGATAGAACAGTTGAAAGATTACTTGTCATTGAAAATGGTCAACTGGTTGAATATCAAGGCGGCTATAGCGATTATCTTGCAAAATAATTTATTATGATTTTCCCTTCATCACTGTCGCCGCGCGTTCTAAAAGTAACTCACGTTCGCGGACGTTTCTGGTCAGCGATGCGGCGCGTTTGAATTCTGTATGTGCTTCACTAAAGCGGCCAAGTTTTGTGAGCAAGTCCGCTCTTACACTTGGCAACAGGTGATAAGACTTGAGCGATGGTTCAGATGTCAATGTATCCACAATTTCAAGCCCAGCGGCCGGGCCGAATGCCATTCCCACAGCAACCGCACGATTCAATTCGACGATGGGGGATGGTGCAAGTTGGACCAGCGCATCATACAGCGCAGCGATCCTTTCCCAATCAGTATCTTCTGCGTTACGTGCCTGGGCGTGACAAGCCGCAATGGCCGCTTGCAAGCGATATGGTCCGAGTGCACCGCCGACTGACTCAGCACGCATCAAAGCTGCGAATCCACGATGAATGAGGAGCAGATCCCAACGTCCGCGATTTTGTTCCATTAATGGAATCGCTTCGCCAGATTGTCCAATGCGTGCACGCAAGCGCGAGGCTTGAATTTCCATCAATGCGACAAGGCCATGTACCTCTGGTTCATTCGGTGCAAGTTCTGCAAGAACACGTCCGAGACGAAGTGCATCTTCACAAAGTGTGGGGCGCATCCAATCATCACCGGCTGTGGCTGAATAACCTTCATTGAATATTAAATAGATAACTTCAAGCACAGAGGATAATCTTTCAGAGCGTTCACTTCCCACTGGGACTTCAAACGGCACATGTGCTTCGGAAAGAGTCCGTTTGGCGCGGACGATGCGTTGAGCGATGGTCGGCTCGGGGACGAGAAATGCTCGGGCGATCTCATCTGTTGTTAGACCACCGAGCAGACGCAGGGTAAGTGCGAGACGTGCTTCTTTTGAGAGAACTGGATGACAGGAGATAAAGATCAGGCGTAGAAGGTCATCTCCCATATCTTCATCCGCGTTTGCGTCAAGATCTGGAACGGATAATTCTTCTTCTATTTCAAGGTCACGACCTATTTCCTCCTGCTTGCGCTCCAGGCGAATGTTGCGGCGGATCTGATCTATGGCATGATGTTTGGCAGTGGTCATTAACCAGGCGCCGGGATTATCTGGGATGCCAGATTGAGGCCATTGTTCAAGCGCGGCCACAAGTGCGCCTTGGGCTAAATCTTCCGCAAGACCAACATCCCGCACCATACGTGTGAGACTCCCAATCAGTCTGGCGGATTCGATCCGCCAGACTGCGTCAATGGTGCGATGAATATCAGGAAGGGTCACAGATCTTTACGGGCCGAAAACTTCGTAAATGTTGCCTTGGCCATCACCGGCAACCTGCCAGAAGCGTTTTGAGAATTCGAGCGCCTCTTCCTTTGATTTTGCTTCGATCAAGGCGAAACCAACGACTCCCTCTTTTGCTTCGGTAAAAGGGCCATCAGTGACAGTGAGCTTGCCACCAGAAGATTTAACGCGGATCGGTGTGGGGCTCAAGCCGCCTGTGGCTAACAGGACGCCGGCTTTGGTCATTTCTTCGATCAACTTGCCCATTTCGGCATACATTTCCGGGCTGGGTGGGGTCATAGGTTGGTTCGGGTCGTTCGTGGTCATCATCATGAATCTCATTTTATTTCTCCTTGTTATCTAAATGTTTCTTGTTTTTATTGTCAGTTATTTGTTTACTAAAGTCCGAGCATCAGTCGTCTCGCCATGAGCGAAATCCATGTCCAAGCAAGCACAACCCCAATCCAGAAGCCAAGGAGTATCCAGCCATTGCCTGACCCTGAAGCGATTCCGATGAAGCTCGCAAGGAAGATCACACCGGTGAATATGGAGTAAGCGGCCCAACCTTTTTGGTGAAGCGAGTTAAAGCGGTGGGCAAACACGAAGCATGCTGCGATGAGCGCCAGAAATCCTAATCCACCGGATATGAAGTGTAACAGACCGTGATTGCTCAAGATTGTAGCACCTTCAGGAGTCCCACTGGGAAAGCCCATGGCAGGGTCAGCTTTGAAAATGCCTGCGCCAATAAGGCTCAATCCGTAGACACCAACGAGCAAAGGGCCCCAGGTTTTGCCTCGACCATCCAAGGCTCGCCGCATCCCAACAGCGCCGATCATGACCAACAGACCGCTAACCACCAAGTTGGTGACATGGATCCATCCCAGGTCGCCATTGCTTAGCAAGCTCAGGGCATGGCGTGTGATGTCAAACCCGGGGCGGGTGAAAGCTTGTATCAACCCCATGATCAGGTAGACCGGGCCAGCGACAACAGCGGCAATGAGCTGCAAATTTGTTACTTTTAGATCTTTTGAAATTACTTTTGCATACTTTCTCCTTTTGTTCGAGATTTGAGAAAATTTTTAATTTTCACTCTATTAATACGTCGAACAAGAGACGGCAGAATCGACATTTTGGACGAGCAGTTTTACAAATTGATCTGCCCTTTATTGCCTAATTTGTTCCAAATCTTATGATGGGACGGCAAAATATTCTCAGAAAACCATGGGTTGGGATAGTGGTTGAATTATTTTCAATAAAGAGTAGAATTGCCTTCAAGGAAAAGGAGTTAACATGGCTGACCCTTTAAAATTACTGGCAGTATTTCCCCACCCTGACGATGAGTCGCTTGGGTTGGGCGGGACTCTTGCAAAATATTCTGCCGACGGCGTAGAGACATATCTAGTCTGCGCCACACGCGGTGAACGCGGATGGAACGGTCCCGAAGACCAAAACCCTGGCATGGCTGCCTTGGGGAAAATTCGCGAGGGCGAATTAAAGTGTGCGGCAGATCAACTCGGATTAAAAGAAATTACTTTTCTAGGTTATATAGATGGGGATGTTGATCAGGCAATTCCATCACAGATCATCGCAGACATCACCGAGCATATCCGCCGAATTCAACCTCAAGTGATTGTCACGTTTTCATTGGATGGCAGTTATGGGCATCCTGATCATATTGCCTTGGCACAGTTCACTTCTGCAGCTATTGTTTGTGCAGCGTCGAGCAGTTATCAAGACCCGCAAAATCAATCTGCACATCAAGTTTCGAAGCATTATTACATGGCGGATACAAAGGGTATGGTGGAAGAGATGATGCAAGGAATGGGTGGAATCTCAATGGAAATAGATGGTGTGGTGCGAAGCCATGTTGGCTGGGACGATTGGGCCATCAGCGCTCGCATTGATGTTAGGGAATATTTTGATACAGTTTGGAAAGCGATCCTGTGTCATCAGTCTCAACTGGCTGGCTATGGACCATTTGTAGACCTCCCGCGTGAAGCCCTTGATAAATTTTTAGGAGAAGGAACATTCCTGCGCGCATTTAGTTTGGTCAGCGGAGGACGTGCGGTTGAGCGTGATCTGTTCGAAGGCTTGCGATAAGATATAAGTAAATTTGTTATTTTGAATGCTTTTATAAAATGATTGAGCCAAAAATAAAAACTAAAATTATATTTTCTATAGTGATTGGCCTACTTGGCAGCATTTTTGTTGCTGGTTTTCTACTCATCCTATTACTCTCAAGTGTAGAAGCAGCATCACCTGCTCCACAGCCTATAAGGCCCAGCTTTAGAGATGAATTATGTGAAAAATTGGATGGTATACAAACAGAGCTGCCTTGTTCAAGTGTAGGTTCATTTAAAAATAAGACTATAGCATCTGACTATTTTGCCTTATTCGAGAAAAAATTTAAACCAAATAAAACTACTTATGATGAGGTTTTTGACCTGCTTGGTTCTGAAAAGATAGAAGAAATCACGCCGTTCTACATGTATTCTGATTATCATCAGTTTGATCTTGCAGGCACAGGCGTAAACCGTATAATTATCTGGAATAATTATGAGAATATTGTTGATTCCTTTGTTTTCATTCGTCCAGATGTACTTACTCCGCTCTCTAAAGAAACAATTATTGATTTATGTAATAGGCTTAGTTTGACCAATACGCCCCTATGCTTAAGTAAAGCTATCGTTTATGCACAGGATTTTTTCACACCAATCGAGAAAAAGTATTCTGGCAAGGCAGACACCGAAGCATTATTCGCATCGTTGATGCCTTATTCTTATATAGAAAATCCTCATCACTATAATTTATATTTTCTTTTCGGTGACAACATAAATTCACGTATCCTGTTTTATTTCGATAAAAGCAAAGTGCTTGAGGATTTAGTTTTTGTTCAAGACTTTACTTCAATCCCGATAAATACAAGGATTTTGGCAGATTTATGTGCAAAATTGGATATCAAGCAAGATACCAAAAAGTGTGAACCAAACACTCAAACTTTTACAAGCGACTTAGAAGAAGAAATTCGCGCAGCATTTCCAGTTGGAATTGCAACTTACGAAGATGTGCAAGTGGTATTCGGAAAATTTCAATTTAGATTTGATTATCCTGTAAGAGATGCAAACGGAGATGCTGTTACTAAAAGTTTTTATGATTTGACTGGAAACGACTATACAGTATTAATGTTTTATTTCGATACGAACTTTATAGTTACTGAGATACGATTTACTTGTGGTAGTGGTTGTAGTCGCGACTAAAAGTAGGCTTGACTAATAAAGTGCGTAACTTAACTCTAACGAATACTGGAATCCCTCCCCCCATTCATCAGTGATAAGGAATTGAAAGGTGCCTGATAGTGAGTTTTAGTCTTCTATAATAACTGAGGTATGTAAATTATTCAAAGTCCCGCATTAAGCGGGACTTTTACTTCGTAAGATCTTAGGAGGCGGGACTTGCATTTCAACAAAGGGTTTAGCTGCCACACTAAACGAAGGTTTAGTGTTTTGCAAAGCAGCAAAGCGCTCTGGCCATTCTACAATTTGCATACCTGCTTTGCCAAAATGTGCCCATAGGCTTCCGACATAATAAGTCCAGGCTTGATCCAAATGTCCAAATCCAGGAATAGGCATCCATAGTAAAGGTGAACGCGCGGGACGCATATCGACAGAAATTTTGGCGATCAATCCATGATCGTCAGTAATGTGGACTGTGGATTCATCCCATTTAAAATCTGCTAGATTCTTTGGCAGTCCCCATATGCGCCTTCCTCCCCATAATGATGCCAGATCATTAACCCAAATATCATCCACATGCGTGCCGATGCGCGCCCCAAGCCGCGCCGGGGTGCTGAACAATATCTCATCGTAACGCAACGTCCCATCAAGATAGCGGATAAGCGACACAACGAATAAGTGTGGGTCAAACAAATGTTTAAAGTCGTCGGGCAGTGGTCGTGGGGCATGACTCTTGAAAATACCTATCCATATCTGCCCAGAACATTTCCATGGTGCTGGCGGATAGGGGATTTCCTCTACATCCTGAAGATGACTCATATTTATCCTTTAATCAAGTATTAAGAAAACACTCCGTTCAGGGTGAGGGGGGCACCCTAAACGGAGTAAGTTGATTATTACTTATATTCATTTCTTTTGCAAGAGTATCTATTTACTCGTATCGAAATCTCATGACACCAATGGCAAAGAAGATTCCTGCAAAGCCAAGTAATACACCCGCTTCTAGAAGAATATCTACAACGCCTGCACCACGTAAGGACAAATCTAATAAACCTTGCATTGCCCAAGTGGTGGGGAATATGCGTGCGATGCTTTGCATAAATGGCGGGAATAATTCCAACGGATACATACATCCGCCTAGCATAGCCATTAACATACCTGCCATGATGCTTAATCCAGTTGCCTGACCTTCGGATTTGATAAATGTTCCCATCGTTGTCCCAATTGCGGCGGCGGCGAGACAGGCGCATGTCAAAACAATATAAAGACCAATTGGGTTGCCCCAATTTAATTTGAATGCAAGCACTGCAAATAAAACCAACAACGTCATTTGAATCAACGCCATCACAACCTGACCAGAAATTGTGCCAAGCAAAAATGTCGCTTTGCTTGTTGGTGTTGTCAATACGCGACGCAATGTTCCTTGTTGTCTTTCATAAGCCAATAATGCTGAAATCCCAAACAACGGAATAAATACCCATGTGATTAATTGTCCCGCCGAAACATTGGCTTGCGGGTCATAATCAAAATCATCAGGCGTGTTGCCTTGAATCGTTGTGATTCGTTCAGGTGAATCTGCTTGCAATGATTTTGCTGTTTCTAATGCGGCATTGAAATAGGCTTGTTCATCTTCCGATGATTCAAAAGTTCCGCGCGCTTTGGCTTCTTCTAATGCCATGTTTGCGGCACTCATTACACTGCTTGCTTTTCTTATTGCAGTTTCAACGGCACGTTGTGCCACACTTGAATCAATATCATTTGGTTGTCCACGAAAATCTAATTGTGCTGTGCCATTTTGAATTGACTCGATATCAAAACTTGCAGGGATGATTAACATCGCCGCCGCACGCCGTGACTCAAATTGCTCTTCCGCTTCTTCTATTGACATTACATCTGGTCTGACCGATGTTGAATTTTCCAACTCTGAAACTAATTCTTGCGAAATTGCTGTGTTTGCGTGGTCAACGACTAATAAACGTCTGCGATTATCTTCATCACCAGTTGGCACTCCGCCTGCGATGAGGAATATAAAAATAATCGGCAGGATGATGAAGAACAGTAATTCCGATGAACTTGCAAAACGTATAATCGAGTCTTTCCATGCAATTGCAAATATTTTTTTCATTTCAGCTCCATTTTGGAGTGCAGGAGCTTGCTCCTGCAAACACGCCAGCAAGCTGGCTGACTCCAAATTATTTTTGCACCAAATTCTTTCGTCCAAACAAAAGGGCAGAAATCAAAAACAAGACAATGCCCATCGTCAGCAGAGCAAGTAGAGGCGTAGTCAAAGAGGCGAGGTTTCCACCAAAAGCAAGCGAAGTGAATCCATCCAATGCCCAAGCGTTAGGAGTAATCTTGCTAAACATCTGTGCAATGACTGGAAGATTTTCTACTTCAAAAAAACTTCCGCCTAAGATTCCAAAAATCAACATTACGGCTGTGCCAACACTGCCAACTTGCGCAGGTGTGCGTGCCAACGCTGTGATGAACAAGCCCCAACCTGTTGCGCCAAACACTGCCGCGAAAACAAGAAGCACCACGCCGATGACATCGCCCCATTGCAATTGAAAAAATAATGTGGTTGCACCAATGAGAATTAACATTTGCGCCGCACCAGTTAAGAAAATGCCAAACACTTTGCCGCCTAAAATTTGCATTGAGTTTGTGGGCGTAACAAGCAAACGTGGTAATGTGCCACCTGCTTTTTCAGCAAGAATCGAACGCCCGCCATAACTGACGGTATACATCAAAAACATCAATGCCATGCCAGGTGCAAGAAATGCCAGCATATCTACTTCGTTGGTTTCAGTTTCGTTGGTTGAAGTATTTAATGTGATGAGTGTTTCATTGAAATCAGTTGAAGTGTTTTCAAAACGCGCACCCATTTCTTCACCAACTGCATTTGCTTGTTCGGGAGAAATTCTTCCGCTGATAATTAATTGTGCAACAGAAGTGATACTGCCGACTCGCATTTCATCTACACGCGCCATGAAGCCATCCAAAATTGTTTTGACAATTCCTGCACTGGTTGGGCGTGATGGATTTGCATAAAATTCAATTTGAATATTTTCACTTTGGTTTATGTTTTCAGAAAAGATGCTTTGTGTGAATCCGCTGGGGATGATGATGGCGACTGTGGTTTCATCTTCATCAACTAAGGTACGAGCCGCTTCTGCATCTTGACTTATAGTTGGTTCGACCAAATCAGCTAATTCTTCCGAGTTGAAGACTTCGACTAAAGCATCACCCAATGAATCATTATCTAAGTTAACAATCACAATGGGAATGTTTAACGCACCGCTACTATCGTTACTTGAAAATCTTCCAGTGACTAGTCCCATACCAATGGTGAGCAAAAATGGTGTGAGCAACATGAACACAATTGCGGCACGGTCACGGAATGCGATTTTTAAATCTTTGAGTCCGATGAGGAAAGTTTTTAGCATAATAGTCTCTCTTATGTCATTGCGAGCGTACTTTGCGAAGCAATCTCCAAGTAAGTAGGGGATTGCTTCGTCGCTATCGCTCCTCGCAACGACATGGTATTAATCGCGCAACGCTCTACCAGTAAGATGCAAAAATACTGCTTCCAAATTCGGTTCACGGATATCAATCG
The DNA here is from genome assembly GCA_014379595.1 of Anaerolineales bacterium. Lineage (GTDB taxonomy): Bacteria > Chloroflexota > Anaerolineae > Anaerolineales > Villigracilaceae > Villigracilis. The sequence goes on along the minus strand of JACMLM010000046.1, from coordinate 5,955 downwards.
AATGTATCTTGATTCCGCGTTCATTGGCTTTTGTTACAACCGAAGCAAGCACATCTTTCGCTGAAGGTGTAATGACCGCAATTTCACGGTTAATAACGTTGGCTTCCAATACGCCATTGATTCCCTTGATTGATTTTGCCAAAGCATCGGGGTCTTCATTTTCGCCGATGTGCAACACAAGGGTTTCAGTTTCACCTACTTGCTTGGTCAATTCTTTTTGCGTTCCAATTGCGATGAGTTCACCATGGTCAATGATGCCCACACGATCAGATAATTCCTCGGCTTCTTCCATGTAATGAGTGGTATATAAAACAGTCATGCCCTGCTTATTCAAATCTTTGACTGTATCCAAAATTGCACGGCGAGATTGTGGGTCAATGCCAACTGTGGGTTCATCCATGAATAAAAGTTTAGGTTTGTGGAGTAACCCCACCCCAATATTGACTCGGCGCTTCATTCCGCCTGAATAAGTCTTGACTTTGTTTTTGGCTTTATCTGTCAAACCAATTTGTTCGAGCACTTCATCCACACGGTTTTTTAGAGATTGTCCACTCAAGTTATACATTTGACCCCAAAAGATGAGATTTTCTTTTGCAGTCAAATCTTCATACAAAGCCAAATCCTGCGGCACAACTCCAATGGCATTTCTAACTTGCATTGGCGCTTTTGTAATGGAATGACCAGCAACCGTTGCATCGCCCGCCGTTGGCTCATATAAAGTAGATAACATGGAAATTGTCGTTGTCTTCCCCGCACCATTTGGACCTAATAAACTGAAAATCTCGCCTTCTTTAATTTCAAACGAAATGCCTTTTACGGCTTTGAAATCACCATAATTTTTTTCGAGATCCTTTACTTCGAGAATGTTAGTCATGTTAACTCCTGTGAATGACGCGATACAAAATTTCAGAAAATATACCAGCAACAACTGTGGCAATTATATCTAGGGGGTCAATTGTCTTGCCTAATAATGGATGAGCCAATTCGTAGACAATTACAGCAATCGTCACAGTGCGGATTAAGAAAATATCTTTTGCATGGTCAGTACCAAGCACGGATACAAATACAAAAACAGTAGCGATTGTACCAAGTGAATTGCCTAGTGTATCTGCAATATAAAAATCATTGATTCCGTTTGTATAAATAAACGGGCGATAATATGCCCGCATTACTTCATATATTACAACTGCACTTAGTCCAATAAATAAATTAATTGCCCGCCTTTTGGACTGTAACCAGTTAATGATTTCAGTTTTTATGGTTCTCATCATAAATAGTCTACGGATGAGAATAAAATAAGTTTCTCCGCCTACCTTATGCTTTCTGTTCTGTTTTCTGTACAAGCCTGTTATATTTTTTCATAACATCTTTTACCTTATCATGCGGCAATGCCTTGATGTTCAATTTATCACGCCCTGTCATCTCTTCGGCTGCGACTAATGAATTGATAATTGCTTCTTCTGTTGCAAGCACAGATGAAAATAAAATTGGGTCAATATGTTCATTGGATAAAGCTTCTATATTCAATAATCCATTACTTTCAGGATATGCTGCTTTTGGATTCGCAGTGGAGAACGCAAAGAAAATATCACCAGAACCATTACCGCCCATGCTGCCTGTGCGTGCCATGCCAAGAGCTGCGCGTTTTGCGACTCGTTTGAGTTGATGGGGAAGTAGCGGAGCGTCTGTCCCAATAATAACAATTAATGAACCTGTGTCTTGTGCAAAAGGGCTAGGCATTTTTGAATAAGGTGCATAATCTACGAGTTGATGACCGACAGGTGCGCCTGCAATAGTGAGCTGATATCTTTTTCCAAAGTTTGTTTGTACCAAAGCACCCACTGTCCAGCCGCCGAGGTTTTCAGGAAGTTTTCGCGAAGATGTGCCTGTACCGCCTTTAAATTCATAACAGATCATGCCTGTCCCACCACCCACGCTACCTTCTTCAATTGCACCAGACTTTGCAGAATCTAATGCAGCCAATGCATGTTCTTCTTTTATGTAAAAGGCATTCATATCATTCAACCAGGCATCTGCTGTTTCGGTAACAAGAGGACATGACCATGGTTGATACATGGCATTATTTTTTATCTGCCATTTAATGATCGTATCACGCACGATGCCAACACTATGTGTATTTGTAATTCCAATCGGCCCTTCAAGTAATCCACCTTCTTCAACCCATGCTGCGCCTGTCATTTCACCATTGCCATTAAATGAATGTATCCCTGCATACACGGGGGCATGATCCTTGCTTCCATGCGGATGAATAATGGTCACGCCCGTTCGCGCTGAGTCGCCTTCGATAACGGTGGCATACCCAACGGTCACGCCTGAAATGTCTGTGATGGCATTATTTATTCCCGTTTGGCCTTCAAATGGAATTCCCAAATCTCGTGCGCGTGGTTTCATCATAAATTTTCCTTTGCGATCTTTACAAGTTGTTTGGCAATGTTTTCCATAATTTCATCGGGCACGCCATCCATTGCAGCGCTTTGAACTCGCGTATCAATTTCATCGTTCACATAATCTATGACGACGAATTCATCAGCTAATGCGATCTCTGTAGAAAACCAATCCAGTTTGCAGATGGATGCGATCCGCATCGTGACATCCCGCAACCTGCCGAGGCGATACTGTGACTCTTCCTCCGCTGTGACAGTTGCATAGATGTGCGTATTGGTATCCCACCAGCATGGATAAGTTTCACCGTTGGCATAAAAAACTCGAAACCATGCAGGGCTTTTTTGTATAGTTTGCGGCCTGACATGTGCTTGAATTAAATATTTCTGCTCGGGGAATTCCATGCGTGCTTGTAAAATTTCATCCACCGAAGATGCTCCAACAATCACGCCTTCACCGCCTCCGCCATTTGACGGTTTGATCACAAAACTCTCGCCAAGAGGAGTCAGATCAATTTCTTGAACAACAGGTTGCTCAAGAAAAGGTGCCAGCAAGACCGTATAAGGTGTATGCAATCCGCTGCTGATAAGTTCAAGGTGCATGGTAGCTTTATCTTCAGACCATGCTGAAATTTCCAAAGGATTGATGCGCCGTGCATTATATTCACGCGCCCAATTTGGGATTGGGTCGAAGCGTACGTCACCTTGTCCACGATGAAGGAGTGTCTTAAAAGTTGTAATCCCCTTATAAAGCGCAGTAATGGACTCGAGTAAATTATCGGGTTTGATCTGCCACAGTGAAATGCCTTCTTCAATACAGGCGCGTTCAACCATTCCAACAAAAACGTCATCATATTCCCAATACCAGGGCAGGCATAAGTCGTAGCGCATAAACGAATTATAGTCGAAGGTTTTAAGCTTGAATGTTAAAGGTCAGAGGCCTTACAACTTTGAACCTTGAACTTGTAAACCTTCAACCCGCCTTTTCACTGGTAAAATGGACGCACAAATTTCACAAAAGGAAAATAACATGAGCAAAGATACAGTGCAAAATGGTGTGGTTGTTTCAATGGACTATAAATTAACAGTGGATGGCGAGGTTCTTGATTCTTCTGATGATGCAGGCCCCTTGCAATTCCTTGCAGGGCACGACAATATTGTCCCCGGGCTTGAGCGCGAAATGATCGGTATGAAGATTGGCGACAGCAAGGATGTAGTGGTTTCCCCAGAGGATGGTTATGGCGAATTCGATGAAGAAGGCTTTATGGATGTGCCACGCAGTGAATTCCCAAGTGATATGCAGATCGAAGAAGGTGTTGAGCTAAATATCACCGATGAAGATGGCGAGAATCAATTTGCGCGTGTTGAGAGTATAACCAATGAAAGCGTGCGGCTTGATTTAAATCATCCGCTGGCTGGGGCAGAATTGCATTTCAATGTAACAGTAGTGGCACTGCGTGAGCCTACGGCAGAAGAACTTGATCACGGCCATGTCCATGAAGAAGGACATAATCACTAGAATTTGATCTAGGAAGAGGAGTTGCGCGAAGCACAACTTACTTCTTTAATCCTTTTCTTAAATCAAACGGCCTTGGAGATTGAAATCTCCAAGGCCGTTTGCTATTCACTTCTCTAATCTTTCCACTCGAATTCAAAATTACCGATGAATACAGTATCGCCTTCATCGATCCCTGCTTCGCGCAGAGCTTTATCCACACCAAGTTTTTCCAACAGTTTTTGGAATCGACGGAGAGAACCATCGTGTTCGAAATAAGTCATCTTTGCGGAACGTTCGATGGCTACGCCAGTAACACGCCAATTGCCATCGTCTTCACGCTTAACCTCGAATTGATTCGGGTCAACATCAGGTTTATACACTGGCAGAGTTTCATCTATTTCTTCCACAGGAACTTCAGCCAGTTTTTGATGTGCAGCGATCAGAATGTCACGTGTATTTGTGCGTGCCATTGCAGAGAGTGTGAACAATTCTATTTTTTTCTTTTTGAAGCTGGCCTTGATAGCTTTTAAACGTTCCTGCACATCGGGTTGATCAATTTTATTAAGAGCTACAATCTGCGGTTTGGTCGCAAGTTTCGGATCAAAGAGAGCCAACTCGCTATTGATCTGGCTATAGTCTGCGAGTGGATCTTCCGACAAACCGTCCAGCATGTGAATGAGCACACGTGTACGTTGGATGTGGCGCAAAAAGTCATGACCCAGACCCGCGCCTTCAGCTGCACCTTCGATCAAGCCAGGGATATCGGCCAGGACAACGGTTGTATCAAGGTCAATATTTGCCACGCCGAGGTTTGGTTCAAGCGTGGTGAATGGATAATCACCGATCTTCGGCTTGGCATTTGTCAGCGCGCCTAGCAGTGTGGATTTCCCAGCGTTGGGTAAGCCGATGATGCCAATATCAGCTATCAGCTTAAGTTCGAGCCGAATCATTTTTTCTTCATGTGGTTCACCTCGTTCCGCTGTCCGAGGCGCTTGATTGCGCGAAGTGGCGTAATGTTGATTGCCGAGTCCACCGCGACCGCCTTTGCAAACCAGAAGCTGCTGGCCGGGAGTGGTTAAGTCACCAAGCAGATCACCTGTTTCAGCATCATAAAGCACAGTACCAGGCGGCACAAAAATAATTCGGTCTTTTCCGCTGCGCCCTGATTTTTCAGAACCACCGCCATTTTTGCCATCATCTGCCTTAAACGTCTCATTGTGTCGAAATGCGGAAAGTGTATTGAGTGTGGCTTTCACTTCAAAGATGAGGTTGCCGCCTCGGCCGCCGTCGCCGCCATCTGGCCCCCCAAGCGGCACAAATTTCTCGCGGCGGAAGTGAACCATGCCATCTCCGCCTTTGCCTGATTTTACGTGAATATTAACTTGATCTATAAACATGTTTTCTCATTATCTCTTTAGTGGTTTCGCACTTCGTTTCAATTATAGTCCCTTCATAATCAAATTGATGCGTTTAAAATAGTAGGCTTCGGAGACCATTCCAGCATCCGAAGCCTTGATAATCAGGTGATTCTTAACTAATTATTTGCTCAAATTCCATGCTGCGGGCAAAGCCAGCGCAGCCGCGATCAACTTGATAATATCACCAATAATGAAAGGAACCAGACCCAATGTCACAGCTTTACTAAAACTGCCAAGCACGACAGTCAGCCAAGTGACTCCACAAGCATAAATGATCACCGTGCCAACCAAAAATGGGATAAAGGAAGTGCGCATGTTTCTTTCCAAACCTCGTTCTGCGAGCAGACCAATAGCATACGCTGCGCCGATAAACCCCACCAGATAGCCGGCCGTTGCTCCAGTTAACACACTGAGTCCATGTGCGCCGCCTGCAAAGAAGGGTAGTCCAAGCGCGCCCTCCACAAGATACAAAGCCATTGATGCTGCGCCGCGCTTGGATCCCAATGCCGCGCCGACAAGCAAGACGCCAAAAGTTTGCCCTGTAATAGGCACAGGTGTAAAGAACAGGGGAATTTCAACTTGAGCCAGCGCAGCCACAAATAGTGAGCCAAGAATGACCAGGAAAACATCCCGTAGC
>JACMLM010000045.1 GCA_014379595.1 Anaerolineales bacterium | reverse complement strand
TGCTGCAAAAATCCTTCGGCATAGTGAAGCACTTGGCGGTATTTCAAGAGTCACTTTCCAGATGGATAATGCAGGCTTATCGCACGAAAAACTCACGCAATCTATTGAACTGATCGGTAAACGGGTAGCACCATTAGTTAATGGATTGTAATCGTGAGTTGATTCTCAAAAGAAATTAAACTCGTGATGATGTTGTCTAGCTATTAGACTTTAATCATAAACTACAAGAGAAAAAAATGAAACCAATGCAAACACAAACTGCGAATAAAACTGAATTTTCGATTCATCCCGCCACGATGATGGGCCTTGTCTCGTTGACAGTTGCCAGCCTGGAGAATCAGATCGAATTCTATCAAAAGGTACTTGGCTTTCAACTCCATTGGCGTGAAGGAAATAAAGCTGGACTCGGCGCAGGCGGCACAGACTTGTTACGCCTGACCGAAGAACCTAACTTAAAGAAATATCGCGGCGCGACTGGCTTATATCACTTTGCCGTATTGTTTCCGGATAGACGTCAGCTGGCTATTGCAGTGGCGCGTTTGTTTGAGTTGAAATATCGCAACCACCCAACTGACCATATCATGACGAAGACCACATATTTGGATGATCCTGAAGGCAATGGCATTGAGTTATACGCCGAGTCACCTGAAGATGGGACGTTCATCATTGAGAAAAATGATTTCGTTACACGCCGTACAGATGGCACATTAAGCAGCGGCCGTGAGCCGTTGGATGTGGATGCGTTGTTCAAGCATCTCAAGGAAGATGATCGTTTGGATGTTTCCATCCCGCCCGAAACACGAGTGGGACACGTCCATTTGCATGTGCGGAATGTGCAGGAAGCTGTGGATTTTTATCACGGCATCATCGGTTTTGACGTGATGGGCATGTCCAGTACTTTCCAGGCCGCGTTTATTTCCGCGGGTGGATATCATCATCACCTCGGGCTTAACGCCTGGCAGGGTGAAGGTGCGCCGCCTCCACCCGCGGATTCAGTGGGCCTGCGTCACTTCACAATTGACTTTGCGAATCAGGAAGCATTGGACGAAGTAGTTGCGCGAGTCAATAATGCGGGAATTGCATCCAATCAAACAGAAGATGGGCTTCTGATGGTTGACCCGTCACAGAATGGTGTGATACTACGTAAGATAAGTTAGTTATAATATGAGAGACCTCCGAGTTCTAAAAGAACTCGGAGGTCTTTTAAAGGATTCATTCATGCTTTCAGGATTAAATATTCCGTTTTCAAATACCAAATCTGATTCTTTTTCCCCGGAAGAAGAGGATGGCAATTATGAAGTATGTATTGCCAACATCAGTCTTGCAGAGAGGCGCAAGCGCTTAAATTTCGCCATCATCCAATTTGTGATAGCTCTGATTATTTTGGCTATTCTCCTCATCACAGGCGCTGACAAAGTTTGGCGACTCACATTAATTCTTCCATTTGGAGCTGCTGCCGCAAGTTACTTTCAATGGCGAGACAAAACCTGAGTATCTCTCGCTGGACGTGGTTCACGTCAATTAACCGATGAAGTGGAAAAGATAGAAGATCAAAGCGAATTAAAACAAGTCAGATTGCAAGCTATGAAGATACTTGGAAAAGCATTCCTGGTTTCTCTTGCCTTAACCTTTTTCTTATTGGTATTGCCATAAGAAATTTTGAAAGCTATTGCAGGGACACAGCGCTGCTATGTCCCTGTTTTATTTAATTTGGCGGGTTATAATTATAAAATAATTCATCACAAGGTAATAAATGTTTTGAATACCTGGAGGTTCTAATGAGCTTTTTTAAAAGATTCTTTGGCGGAGCTTCTTCCAAACCTGAAAAACGATATTACACCTTCTCTGTCAAATGCAAACGCTGTGGAGAAGTAATTGAGGGTCGCGTGGATCTGGACAATGACTTAAGCGTCGAATACGAATCAGGCCGCGACGTGTATATTGGGCGCAAAGTGTTAATGGGTGACAATAAATGTTTTCAGCGCATGGAAGTCGATTTCAAATTCACATACAATCGTGAATTGATCGAACAGGAAGTAAAAGGCGGAGAGTTTGTTTAGATGGTTGACCCAAAGATCGAACAATACTGGAAATCCTTTTTATCAACTCTTTCTCCCGATTCTCCTTATCATGGCAAAAGCTATATTGCCGAGTGGTTTGGAGATAACCCCGAACTGGCAGATGAACTGGGTCAGCTTGTTTTAAGCGGAATTAAAACAGGGACATGCTCCGCCGTATGGGAATGGGAAGCGGAAGGAAATCCAATCCCTGAGGTTGGACTCATCTCCATTACATTGGATGGTCATAATAATCCGATCTGTATTCTCGAAACCACTGAAGTTACTCTCCGCCGCTTCAACGAAGTAGATGAAGATTTTGCGCGTTCAGAAGGTGAAGGCGATCTCACCCTTGAATACTGGCGCAAAGCACACACAAATTTTTTCTCACGCATTCTCCCTAAATTTGGCAGGGAATTCAGCGAAGACATGCCGCTTGTTTGCGAGCGGTTCAAAGTCATCTATAAATAACTCTATGCTTTATATAAAACAGGAAGTATATAAAAATGAAAAGAAAACTTATTTTATTTATCACAGTCATCAGCCTTATGGTAGTGAGTGCATCCTGTACCCAACTCCTAAGTGGCCCCAATCCATCACAGCCAAACTTGGGACCTGCACCAACACTTCAACCCGTCGAAAAGATCCTCTCGGTCTTCACTCCAATACAGGGGACAAATTATTTGTTGGCAAGGATTTCCGCCGACCCAACTTCACGCGAATCAAGCGCGAATCCACTTACATGGATCGACAGCAGCTACCGATCAAGCGGCTACGATGTGTATAACTATGTTTTTTTTGACCTTGATTCCGAAACATATCATCGTTTATTGCCAACCAATGACACTGTGATTCTTCAGATCAGGGGTTTTCCTGTCCCCGATTACGCTGCTACGGAACCTGCAAAACCGCCTCCGCCCATCGAGTGGTGGTTGTACGTCATGGTAAAAGCTGATACCAATAAAAATGGCAATCTGGATTACGAAGATAAAAAGACTCTGGGTATCTCTGATGTTGGCGGAAACGGATTTGCAGAAGTAATACCAGATGTGGATAACCTGCTTGGAGATATTTATAAGGAAGGCTCTACATTATTTGTCATATATAACTCGAACGAAAAAAATTATCTTGCAAAGATAAATCTGCTAACCCGTGAAGTTGTCACAACAACTGAAATGGACCTAGGCGAAGATGTGAAATAAAGATTCTCTTGATGCGTCGCACAATACTTATAATCTTTGTCATTCTCCTCGCTGCTTTACTTATTGTTCAAGCCGCGTTCTCTTTGCAATGGCCCATCGCACATGACGAAGCACCGCTTTTCTACGAAGCCTTCCTTATGCAAAGTGAAGACCGCATTCCCTATCGCGATATCTTTGATTTTCAAATGCCAGGTAGTTTTGCCGCTTATTCCGTGCTGGGTTTCTTAAGCGGGTTCAGCGCTCTTCGTATTCGCATCCTCGATCTCGTTCTCCTTACAGCACTTCTCACCATCACCTTTTTTTCAATGCGTCGTTTTGGAAAAATAACAGCTATCACCGCTGGGATTCTCTTTGGCTTGAAATATCTTCAAGGCGGCCCGTCTATGTCGCTTCAACGTGAATATCTTTTGCTTCTCTTCATCGCGCTTGCTGTTTATATAACCATGCGTGATGACCTGACTCTCAAACATCGCCTCGCTATTGGATTTTTCTTTGGTCTGGCAGCCACTCTCAAACCCCACGCAGCGATCGGACTCATCCCCATTCTGCTCTTTGACATGAGTGACATGGTCAAACGCTTCAAGTTGACTCTGCTCGATGCGGCGAAGGCAAGTATTCTCCCCACTGTGGCAGGGTTTTTGATTCCGATATTGATTATGATCGTATGGCTTGCTGTCACAGGCGCATTGACTCCCTTCATCAACATTGCCATTAATTACTGGCCGCTTTATTCGCAAATTGATGGTCAAATGGCGATGAACACCGGGCTTGGGCGAATCCCATTTTTGCTGAATCAGTTCTTTCGTCTCGGTGGAAACGCACTCTGGATCATTCCCGCATTGATCGGTATATATCTCAATCAAAGTAAAAGAGTTTATTTACTGGCAAGCCTTGTATTATGCTATGCCATTTACCCCGCTTTGTCGGGTCAATTCTTTGAATACCATTATGTTCCATTTCTCTATTTCATTATTCTTTTAGCTTCATTATCTCTTTCGACCGTTGACCTTCGACCTTTGACTTTTATTTCATCTTTCACCCTTCTAGTCGTTATCCTTTTAACCATCCGTCCATCAACTGCTTTTCTGCGTCAACTCGAAGGCAAACCCATCTTCATCGCCGCCAGCCGTGCGGATGAAATTTCGCATTTCCTGGAAAAGAATCTCGAAGAGGGTGACACCGTCCAGCCCCTAGATTGGACGGGCGGAACCTTGCTTGCAATGCTTGAAACACGTGCACATATCGCCACACCTTATATATTTGACTTTTATTTTTATCATCATATCTCAACGCCATATATCCAATCCCTGCGTGCAGATTTTATAAACGATTTGAAACTTGCAAATCCAAACTTTATTATTGAAGTCACCGCGATAGATAAACCTTGGGTTTCAGGTATAAATACATCTCGCGAATTCCCTGAATTACGCGTGTTCTTGACTGAGAATTATTCCGTTACAATTCAGAAAGACGATTATGTAATATATGAATTGCAACAGTAGGGGCGACCCGTTCAGAATAGTCATACGTCTTAAGAATTGCCTTGAAGGGTCGCCCCTACTACAATAAATAAATTATGCAAACGCGCTGGCTTTTTCACATCACCTACCTCTATCTCACCATCCCATTCATTATCTTTTGTGTGGGTTGGCTACGACTACCGATTGCAATTCCAGTAGTTGCGATTATTTTTTACGTCTTATGGCAACTGTTAAAGCAATACTTTTATAATCAATCATTCACTATTTACTATTCACGAACTACTTTTTACTTTTTACTTTTTACTGGTTTATGGGTCTTCATCTCCGGCGTGGGCGGATACGCTTTTCAAAACTGGGATCACCATTGGCGTAACGCCGTTTTACGTGACCTCATCACATACGATTGGCCTGTCATTTATTCTGCACCTGAACGCGGGCCAATAAAAATGCTTGTATATTATGTCGGATACTGGCTGCCGTCTGCACTTGTTGGCAAAGCCTTTGGTTTCGGCGCTGCGAATTTTTTCCTGTTCCTGTGGACATGGCTTGGTGTTTTTCTGACAGCATTGCATCTCCGCTTAAAACTCAAAGCATCACTGAACAAAATTGCACTTTTACTTATCCTCTTCAGTGGCATGGATGCGATTGGCACACTTTTCCTTGAAGGTGATTATCCAACGCTTTGGCCTCCCATTCAACATTTGGAGATCTGGGCTGGCAATTTACAGTATTCATCCTTTACTACTCAATTATTTTGGGTCTTTAATCAAGCAGTCCCTGCGTGGTTATGTTGTATATTGATTATGGAGTCAAACAGCTTGCTGTTTGAAATACAGGAGCAAGCTCCTGCACTCCATACTCAGATATTTCGAAAAATTTTCATCTGGTCGTTATGTTTCTTTTTTGCCCCCCTTGCTTCAATTGGATTATTACCTTACTTGCTAATTCAATTCTTCAAAGGAAGGGATATCAAATCTTTATTCAAAAATATTCGTCTTGATATATTGCTTGCTAGCGTAGTAATTGTTATTAGTTCCTATCTGTATTTTTCCTCTAACGCCGCTGCGCAGGAAAGAGGTCTACAAACGATTGCAATGAATGAATTTTTCGCTTTTTTCCTTCTTGAAGGCGGAATTCTCTGGTTGGTGCTTGCTCCATCTAAATGGCGTGACGCGCGCTGGGTGATAACAGGCTTATTACTCCTTATGATTCCATTTATTCAAATCGGTACTGGGCGTGATTTTGTCATGCGGGCTTCCATTGCTCCGCTATTTTATTTAATGATTATGACAGGCGAAGTCATTTTCCAAACAACAACAACTCGCACTTTACGGTTTACTCTTTACGTATTACTTCTTCTCGGCGCATTGACTCCGCTTTACGAGATCAATCGCTCGATTTATCGTACTTACGAATATTATTTTATTCTACATGAAAGTCAACGCGCAGACACTCCGACTGAGCCTGCCACTCATCTCGAACAAGCCGGTGCGCTGGAAAAAGAGCATCCCGGCTCACTCGTTGCAGATGACATCGTCTCGTTGGAGTTTATGGATGATCAACTTTCCAGAAATTTTATTGCCAATGTTCGGCAATCATTGTATTATCAATATCTAGCGCCTCGTTAGAAAAGGAAAACATTATGGCTCAACCTCCATCTCTACCGAACCCACCAGCATTTTACGCCGAAGTCTGGAATATTGTTTGCATGATTCCACGCGGAAAAGTTGCTTCTTACGGTCAAATCTCAAAAATGATTAATTCACCTGCTGGCATAGACTCTGAAACATATCTCGAATATGGTGCACTGTGGGTAAGCAATGCAGTAGAAAATAGCCCCAATGAAGTGCCCTGGCAAAGAGTGGTTAATTCAAAAGGTGAAATCACAGAACGAGATGGCGCACAGGCCAGGAGACATCAACTTTTATTGGAAGATGAAGGCATAGAATTTAATAACAGGGGCCGAATTGATATGAAAAAATATGGATGGAATGGAAAATAGCCAATGCCATCTTATTCCTCGCCGCCCAACCAGCAGACATACTATGAACAAGTTTGGACCCTCGTGCGCCAGATTCCCTACGGTCACGTCGCCACTTATGGGCAAATTGGTAAAATGATTCCTCCACCTAATGGTGTGGAGATTGAAGCTTATACAGCCTTTGCTCCGCGTTGGGTGGGAGGCGCGATGGCGAATTGTCCCGATGACGTCCCCTGGCAGCGTGTGATCAACTCGCAAGGCAAGATCAGTGAAAGACCCGGCGGAGCTGAGAGACAACGTCTATTGTTGGAGGATGAAGGCGTTGTGTTTGTGAAAGATAAAATTGACTTAAAGAAATTTGGCTGGAGTGGTTCAAGTGGTGAAGAGAACATCCAGCAGACAAAAATGTTCTAACTTTGGAGATGTATAATATCCTTATGACAAACAAAATTTTTGAAACATCTTCCTTGGTTGCAAAAAATAATGCAGAAAGAACGCAGCGTATACTTTTTGCTGCACTCAGCGGGTTTTTAGTTGGGACCATTGCCTCGCTTGTATCGGCCCTCATAAACCTTTGGCTGTACCCTGATTTGCCCATTTATGTTGAATGGTCATCCTTATTCGTCTCATGGTTGTTGTGGTCAGTGTTAGGCGGCTTTCTGGCCGGGTTGGCTGCGCTTTCATCCGAAGGCTGGATGAGTATTTTGCTGTCTGCGTTCAGCATGGCGGCCACGATCCTCATTATTAATTTTGTACAGGGTATAGACAGTATCTTTTTGAATTTGCTGGTTCTGCTTGGGCTGGCTCTTCCCTTTACAGCCATTATGACCCCGCTCGCTTATATATTTTTCTGGCTTGCACGCCGATTTGTTCATGCACTATATGAGAATGGATGGGCACGCAGAAAAGTATTTCTTGTAAATTTTGTGATCATTATTGTGCTGGGATTAATTCCTGGTATCTATGGAAAGATGAATCCAAAGGCTGAACAGGCTGTATATATTATTCATGGCATTTTGCAAGATGCGTCGCGAGCTTCATCCCCTGATGAGTATCAAACGCCTCTTTTGAAAACTGAAGGGTTCCCAGAACATGCGGATCAACCTTATACCCTCAGTCAGGTTCCATCTGTGTATTCAACAGTGGGCATCGATGTAACTGCTCATTATGAAGATGACTATACTGTTTTGTGTACCGTTGTAATATACCCCGGTAGTGATCCGTCCATTATACCGTGCAAAGGGAAAGCACCTTAATTATTATTTCCCCGCCAGTTCAACGATCAAAGTATCCAGAGCCAGATCCAAAGTGATCTGGCTTCTTTTTACTCTCTCATCAATGTTCAATAAACGATGATAGATATTTTCCAAGGCTTCAATTGAGAAACGCCCTGCCTGCCCTGTTGTTTTTTCTGCAACATAGGGGTGAACACCTAATGCGCGCGCCACATCATCCTTGTTTCCGCGGCCGTCTAAAATTTCACGCGCTTGTATCAATAACCTAAATTGACGCACGACCATGCCCCACAAAGAAAATGAATCTTCATTCTCAAGCAGGCGGTGCAAAAGCTTTTGTGCGGACTTTGCATTTCCCTGTGACAGGGCATCGACAAAATCAAATACACTTTGCTGGGATGTGACGATACAAACCGCTTCAACATCTGACCCTTGAACTGGTCTTGCCCAATTGACATAGGCCAGCAGTTTGGCAATTTCCATCCCCGCCTGACGAGTATCCACACCGACCATTTCAGCAAGTTTGGATGCAGCAGCTGGGTCTATCTTGCCATCTTGTTTCTTTACTTCGTTCACGATCCAGCCTGTCATGTCCCTTTGTTTTGGGAGCATAAAAGCCTGCGTTTTGATCGCAGTTGTATTCTTGCCTGCCCATTTCATTAACCAATGCTTCTCGGCTTCTTTTGGCTCCATCAATTCATGGATCACAAGCCGCGCCGAATCGGGGACATTGCCAATGTACTCTTCAAATTTTTTACGTGTAGCAGGGTTGCTATATTTTGCCGAAGGGTTGGAAATGATCACCAATCGTTTTGATGCGAGAAACGGCATGGCATTGACCGCGTTATTCAATTCGTCTTCACTCATAGTTCGCGCTTCAAGATGCGCTGTGTTCATGCCCGCAGTAGTTGGGTCACTAAAATCAGACTCAAAGTCTTTGAGTCTGCGTGTGATAGCGAATTCATCGTTGCCGTAGAGGAAGATTACATTGGACATAAATTGACCGTAGGAGTGGACGGCCGTCCACCCCTTTATTTCGTGATGACTCGATGCACACCCTTGCGGACGGGGATGATGTCTATGATTTGCATTTCGCCCATCTTTGCTTCAGTGGTGACATTCTTTTGCAGCCATGGCCCAAGCGGACGGCTCAGGTAATAACCAGCAACAGCCAGAATCAATGCAATGGGGACAAGCAGGAGTCGCCACATTGTAGATTTTGTTCCTCGAAGCGGGAGCCAGGCCATAAATCCAGGAAGAAGCGCGGTCGCTGCCATATTGGTGCCGCACCCCGGGTGAATGGCTAATCCGCTTTCGCCAGAACGTAATCGAGTCAAGGCTTCAGTTGCGGCAGTCCATATGTCTTGCGTTTCAAAATTTCCGAACAGAAAAAATCCTGTCGGGTTGGAATGTCCGCCCATGTTGTTGCCCTGATGTGTTCGCGCAAGAATATGCAGCGTGGCATGTTCAAGTGCATGATTGCGTCGGGTTTCGAGAAGGAGAGGAAGGTCGAGGATCATAATATGATTATACGTCAACTTGGTTATTATCGCAGTTGCACTGCGATAAGCTAATATTTCAGCAGTGCAACTGCTGAATAAACACAAAATTATGCGGTGACTGTGTAGACTTGATTAAGCATTTCAAGAAATTCACCCGATGGCATGGGTTTGAGGATTTGTTTGCGTGTTTCACGTGTGAGGGTTTGCATCAGCAAATATTGTACGGCGTATTTACGGAATAATCGTGAGCCGTCTTCGTCGCCATAAAATTCAACGCTCTTCGCAAGATGCCTGCGGACAGTTTGTTGTACCTGCTCAGGTGTCACTTGTTCGCGGTCAAGCTTTGAAAATATCCAGGGGTTTGCAAGTGCGCCGCGTCCAACCATGACTGCGTCACAACTTGTATATTTTTTCATGCGTTCAATATCTATAACTCTTCTTACATCGCCGCTTCCGATGACAGGGATTTTTACGCTTGCTTTAACTTCAGCAACAGCGTCCCAATCTGCATTGCCTGTGTAGCGTTGTTCTTTTGTGCGGCCATGAACTGCGATCAGTGAACCGCCATTCTCTTCCACGATACGCGCAATCAATTTATAGTTTTTGTTTTTATCCCAGCCGAGGCGAATTTTCCCGGTCACTGGAACTTTCAATGCGGAAGTTAACTTCTTGAATGTACGCGCGATTTTTAATGGAGAAGGCATCATACCAACACCTGCGCCACGCTCTGCTATGCTTTTGGCTGGGCAGCCCATGTTGAGGTCAATGATATCTGGATTTAATACCTGTATTTTCAAAGCAGCTTTTAGAATTAAATCTGGATCGTCGCCATAGATTTGAAATGTAATAGGACGTTCAACGTCGGTGAAGTAGAGTCGTTTAGCGGGTTCCTTGGAACGACTAAGGATTTTCTCGACTTTGACGAATTCGGTATAACTCATGGCTGAACCCAGTTCGCGGCAAAGGGAACGGAACGGCCAATCGGAGTAGCCGTCCATGGGCGCGAGGATGGTGTCACCATAAATCGGCACGTCGCGGATGTGGAAGTGGGGAGAGGAAGTATTGTTCATAAATAAAAAGAGGGCGGACATTTTTCGTCCGCCCCAAGTATAACTGGTTTATACTGGCTGTTTCTTCAACATCTCCAAATGATGTTTGCGGAATTTGGATACCTTCGGTGCAACCACTGCCTGACAATATGGCTGGTTTTGATTGCGCGCAAAATATTCCTGATGATAATCTTCGGCGACCGAGAAGTTATTAATTGCGGTCACTTCCGTAACGATGGGGCTGTTCCAGATCTTCTGGGCATTTAACTCGCTGACGAGTGATTCAGCGGTTTCCTTTTGTTCTGGTGAATGATAAAAAATGGCGGAACGATATTGTGTGCCTACGTCCGCTCCCTGGCGATTCATAGTGGTGGGATCATGGATGGCGAAGAAGACATTTAACAAGTCGCGGAATGAGAGAATGGAGGGGTCGAACTGGATGCGTGTCACTTCTGCATGCCCTGTACCTCCACCGCAAACTTGTTTGTAAGTGGGGTCCTGCGTATGTCCGTTCGAATACCCTGATTCAACAGATACCACCCCTTTCACTTCATCAAATACGGCTTCCAAACACCAGAAGCATCCCCCGGCTAATGTAGCGATCTCATAATTGTCGGTCATAATAAAGGCTCCTTTTGTTCCCGGTGATTGCGGAACTTTCTATTGATAAGATGCGGCGAGATCGAAAAATATTATTAAAGGAAGATTACAGTTTTACTAACTTCGTCCTTCGACTTCGCCGCACAGAAAACAAGACGTGCGGCTCCGCTCAGGACGTAGGTTATTATAAAAAAACCACCATCACGGTGGTTTTTTTATGAAACTTCTATCTCATTCCAGACATCGTGATCAATCCGCTGCTAATGTTGATGTTCATGATCTCCAACCCTGGGACCTGCTCATTAATCTTTTTGGAGATCAATTCATTGAGCCATGATTGCGCTTGTGAAAGCAATATATCTGGGATCACTTGTTGACCGATCTGCAGAGACTCAACTTCAAAGCTTGGGTCTCCGTTGACAAGATTGAGCTTGCCAACGATCAGTGCAGAAGTTGAGTTGTCATTCCCTTCAACTATTCCCCAAACTTGTATTGTCCCATCGCGCAAGTAGACTTGTACATCATGCAAAGGCAGATCAGGGTTGTTCCTCATTTCCATTGCAAGCCAGGATGTGATTTGTTGTTCAGTAAGAGTTGCAGTGTTTAGGGAGCCGGGCTGAGGAAGTGCATTCTCAAGAGAATTCTTTCCTTCCATAGCTACCGTATCAGATGGAACAATTTGCGCACCCGGACGTTCAGGCGCACCTTCCATACCATTCTTGGCGTTGCTGATTGCCAGGCTGATCAACGCATCCACGAGGGGCGCGTACTGCGGATATTCCGCATTGACCTGTGCTCTAGTTTCTGATGCGACACCATCTGCAAGAGTCTCTGCCAAAGGAGTAGGCGTGGAAGGTATGATCAATTTTGCAACGTTCGATTCGGGATTGTTTTGTGCAATTACAAAAGTGGTTGTGCCAAAGATCAGTACCAAAACTGTGACAGTGACCGCGCTGCGCAAGATTCTCTTAAATGGGCTGGGTGCCTTGGGGAAAGGGTTTTCAATAACAAGACCAGGAATGGGAATGGTTTTATCGGATGATTTCAGACGCACAAGCCCGATCTTAGCTTCCATGTTATTTGGATTGATCTTAAGCGTTTTTTCGTAACATTCGGCTTTGCGGTCTTTATCTTCCACCACGCGTGCCATCAACATCCACGCGGATTCTTCGTTGGGATGTTGTGCCAGCAGTTCTGAAAGAAATTTTTCTGCGATCTTTCGATTGCCGCGTTGAAAGTTGTAATCAGCTTGCTTGAGGAGTTCTTGTTTATTCATTAAAATTTGTAGGGATGCAGCTAAGCCGCATCCCTACCCTTATTAGTTTTTACAAAGTTGGCTCGGGAAGTATCTCTTCGGCTTTTTTATCTTCAGCCTTGCTAAGAATTATTTCGCCGTCTTCATTTACTTCTACTGCAATAGTATCGCCGTTCACGAATTCACCAGCTAGCAAACGATCTGATAGCGGATCTTCCACTTTTTGCTGGATGACACGGCGTAACGGGCGGGCGCCAAATTCTGAATCGTAGCCCTGGTCTGCAATGGAAGCCAATGCTTCAGTAGAAGCTGTAAGTATCAGGTTGTGTTCCGTGAGCCGTTCAGAAACCTTGTCCAATTCAAGGGAAACGATCTTCTGAATATCTTCCTTGTTGAGTGAGCGGAAGATAACAACTGCATCCACGCGGTTGATAAACTCAGGACGGAAAGCACGTTTGAGGGATTCGTTCAACTTCTTGCGCATGTCTTCGTACGAGAGACGTTCTTCGGTGACTTCATCGCGTTTCATGGCAAAGCCGAGCGAAGATTGATTCTTGATCATGTCTGCGCCGATATTGGAAGTCATGACGATGATCGCATTGCGGAAATCCACTTTGCGGCCTTTGGCGTCACTAAGATGACCTTCTTCCATGATCTGCAACAGCATGTTGTGTACTTCAGGGTGTGCCTTTTCGATCTCATCAAAAACTATGATCGAATAAGGTCTGCGGCGCAAGGCCTCAGTGAGTTGACCTGCATCTTCGTAGCCAACATATCCGGGAGGGGCGCCAACCAAACGAGCCGCAGTATGACGTTCCATGAACTCGGACATATCCAGTTGAATGGCGGCATCTTCACTGCCAAACATAAACTTGGCAAGGGTCTTGGTTAATTGGGTCTTGCCAACGCCTGTTGGGCCGAGGAACATAAATGAACCAATCGGGCGCTTCGGGTCTTTCAAGCCGGCACGCGCACGACGCACCGCACGTGAGATGGCAATGATCGCATCTTCCTGACCGATGATCGAAACACGTAATTCATCTTCCATTTTGAGCAGACGTTGTGATTCTGCTTCTGCAAGCTGCATCAGCGGAACACCCGTCCACATGGAAACTACTTCGGCAATATCTTCTGCAGAAACTACAGGGCTATTTGCGCGATCCCAGCCGGTGCGCAGGCGTTCGATCTGCTGACCAAGATCTGATTCGCGCTCTTCCCATTCCTTGATATCTTCGGGATTGCCTTCTTCTTGTGCAAGCGTACGGTTCTGACGAGCCTGACGCAATTGGCCAAATAGATCCTTGGCATATTTTGCGGCGGGACTCTTATACATACGCACACGTGATGAAGATTCGTCGATCAGGTCAATGGCTTTATCGGGGAGGAAACGCTCGGTGACATAACGTGAGGATAAATGTGTTGCTGCTTCAAGCGCTTCATCTGAAATTACCAAATGATGATGTTCTTCGTATGCACCGCGAATGCCTTTGAGGATTTCAATGGTTTCTTCTTCAGAAGGTTCATCCACTTGCACGGGTTGGAAGCGGCGTTCAAGCGCAGCATCGGATTCGATGTGCTTGCGATATTCGTCCATGGTGGTCGCGCCGATGACTTGTAATTCGCCGCGCGATAAAGCGGGCTTGAGGATGTTGGCTGCATCGACCGATGAACCTGCGGCTCCTGCCCCGACCAACATGTGGACTTCGTCAATGAACAGGATCGCGCCTGATTGTTTTAACTCATCAATGATCCGTTTGAGTCTTTCCTCGAACTGACCACGATACATGGTGCCGGCAACGAGTGAGCCCACATCCAGTTGAAGAACGCGCTTGTTCATTAATGGCGCAGGCACATCGCCTTCGACAATACGCTGGGCGAGGCCTTCGACGATTGCAGTCTTGCCCACACCGGGTTCACCGATGAGTGCGGGATTGTTCTTTGTACGGCGTGCCAATATTTGAATGACACGTTCGATCTCTTTTTGACGCCCAATGACGGGGTCAAGTTTTTTCTCTTCAGCCTTCGAAGTTAGATCGGAGGCGAGTTGGTCGATGAGGGGGGTTTTTGGTGCGGCTGCTGATGAAGAGCTGCTCCTGCTTGATTGGGAGCCGGCAGCTGCGGGTGAGGATGATGCGGTTTCGTTCAATACGCGGCGAGTCTGTCTGCGGATCTGGTCGGCTGTGACGCCGAGTCTGCGAAGCGCTTCCATTCCAGTTGATTCAATGCGCACGAGTGCCAACAAAATGTGTTCTGTGCCAATGTAATGATGGCCGAGTCGACGGGCTTCGTCCACGGCAAATTCGAGGACTTGCTGTGTTTCTGCGGCAAGCTCGATGTGGTTGGGGTCAAAATTAACTGCATTGCCCGAAACGCGCTGTACTACTTCGCGGACGCGGTCGGGGGTCATACCGAGGTCGCGCAGCACACGGCCGGCGACGCCGCCCTCTTCGTCCATAAGACCAAGAAGAAGGTGTTCGGTTCCAATATTGCTCTGGCGAGCGCGTTCAGCTTCCTGATGTGCCAGGCTGAGTACGCGCCTTGCTCGCTGTGTAAATCGTTCCATGCCAGCCATAGTTTATCTCCTATATCCTTAGGCATTGTACCAAAAAGGCAAGCAACTCTCCGTAGGAAAAAGGTTAGAGTTTCCTTACGAGTTTGAGTACAAATTGCAGCTTTGAAAGTTCCAGGTTGGAATGGGCTTGATTCTTAACTTTTCAGCCTTTAACTGTACGCTTTCAACTGATTATCGGTTGTCCCCATCACCTTGTATCTTACCGCGCGCCTGCCTATCCTTTAGTTTAGTTATATTGGATTCGGCTACTTCATCGAGAGAAAGTCCTAATTCCGTTGCAACTTGGGCAAGATACCAAAGCACATCGCCTAATTCGGCTTTGAGAGCCTCACGGGTTTCAGCTGTAATTTCGCCGTCTTTATCGCGGAAGACTTTCTTGATCTTGCCTGCCACTTCGCCCGCCTCGTTGACGAGTCCCAGCGTGGGGTAGATGACGGCGTGTCCGATAGCAGGATATTTTGCGGTGGCGCGTGATTTGGTTTGATAATCGGTGAAGTTCATGAATTCTCCAAATTTATTGAATGATATTTGAAACGGCTTTCATTTCTGAATTGGCAAGGTGAAAATGAAGTTGTATATATTATCGTCACTATTTACTATTTCGAAATTACCACCATGTAACTCCGCAACAGTTTGAACAATAAATAATTCTGGGTTTTCATTTGCAGGATATATATCTTCGTCCTTGTTCGTTGAAAAGACCACCTTGACAAAATCTTTATCAGCAGCGACGGAAAGTTTTATCCATCCCTTATAAGTTGGGTGAACTTGTTTGATTATCTTTCCAATACAGTCGATTGAGGTGCTAATTAAATTTCTGTCAACGTTAAGTACAGGTGGATTTGCTAATATCTCTTTTTCAATCTGAAATTCTGTTGTTTTTGCTGTTTGTTCGATAAAACTTTCAATTGTTTCGAGTAAGTTGAAATCACCCTCGTAAATTTGCTCTGGGGTAAACATAAGCTGTGATGCTATTATGAAAATATGCAAATGATCTGACAGACGATTAGTGCTATCAGTTATTTTATTCAAAAATTCACTCTGCTGTTCGTCGACAGGGCCAGTGATTTGTGTATGTAAAATATTTGAATAAGCAAGAATGGAAGTTAAGTATCCGTTTACTGAAAAACTTGACATGTGTGATCTCATCAGGTGTTCGATTAATTCACGATATTTTTCTAACGGATTAGAGTTTGTATTCATTTTTACTCCCAATAATTCGACGTGTCTTTTATAAAGTCTTGTTGAAGTTATCTGTCAGATTTCTCCACCACTCATCTTTCTCTTTTGGCACAAACGGCGTGTAGAGCGTCAACCTATCTGCAATCCCATCATATTTCTTCTTCAATTCTGAAACCAAATTCTTTTCATGCGTCACGAGACAAAACTCATGCAGCATTTCATCTGTGATGAGCATGGGCATCTCAGCCCATTCACCTTTCGCGGCATGACTTGATAACTGTTCTGCCGTCTCGCCCCAGCCGTGCAAATCCATGACGGGGCGGTAGGATGGAGTCGATGCGTAGAACGATAACTGCATTCGCGCGAAAGATTCTTCTTCGGGAGAGGTAGCTACGAATGCTGTGACCGAAACCGCAATATCTTCCCTCTTTCTTTCTTCCTTCTTCAATCCTTCTTCAATCGCAGGCAAGATCACTTCATTCATATATCGCGGACTATTAAACGGATGCGCATGGAATCCGTCACATAATTCGCCAGCCAGTTTTGCAAGTCCAGTGTTTACGCCAGCAATATAAATGGGAATATTCGGATGTTCAATTCGGCCTGGATTAAAGAATGGCGACATTAAAGTGGCCTTGAAATATTCGCCGCGAAAGTTTAATTTTGTGCCGTTCTGCCAATTATCCCAAAACGCGCGCATGACATTGATTTGTTCGCGCAATTTCCCCGTCACAGACTCAGGCCACTTCATGCCGAACCTGCGTTCAATATGCGCCTTGACCTGTGTGCCGAGTCCCAAAATAAATCTACCCTCAGACTGTGCTGCCAAATCCCATGCGGTGTAAGCCAGATTGGCAGGTGATCGTGCGAAGGAAACTGCGATGGCTGTCCCAAATTCCATACTGGATGAATGTTCCGCAATCAATGTACATGGCAGAAATGGATCGTGTTGAGTCTCTTGAGTCCATAAGGCAGCAAAGCCGATCTCTTGTGCGGCTTTCGCAATGGCAGGCACATCTTGTAATGGAACGATGGGTAATGCGGCATCGAGTTTCATAGGGTAAGTATAGTATCAAGTAAACAGGTAAACAAGTGGCGAGGTCATCTCGCCCCAAGTAATAGGAAAACAAAAAGCCCCACCATGGTGAGGCTTACTTGATCTCTTTACGTTTTACATTTTTGTTCTTAGTTCAAGCTATCCACAAACCCATACAACTCGCGAGTTTCCTGCAGCCAGACGTTGGGCACAGTAGTACGTTTGAGATAACGGACCAAGCCATCTTTATCCACAACAAGGGAAGCTGTGCGTTGAAAAAGTAAAAAATATTTTTCCAATTCGTAAAGATGATAAACATCGCGGTTTGGGTCAGAAAGGATAGGGAAAGGCAGGCTTATACTTTCTGCATATTCACGCGCTTCTTCCACATCTTCACCCAATATGACGATGATCTCTGCACCTGCTTCACGGAATTCCTCGTACATGCGCCCCAGTTGAGTCACATGTGTGCGGCATTGTCCGCAGGATGTCTCGCGGATAAAGAACACGATTACATTCGATTTTCCGCGAAAATCTGAAAGCGCAATCTCCTGCCCATTGGTGGCAAGCAGTTTGAAGTTTGGTGCGAGCGAGCCGATCTTTGCGTCAATTGATTCTATGGTCATATCTTATCCTGAAAACTTGTATGCTATCAAGATAACTTGGAACATGATTCTATTACATTATAAATTCATTAGCTTTCAAGCAAATAAGCCATGATCCAATTTGTTGTGGCATTCAAGCCGTCCATGTGAGCGCGTTCGTAATTATGCGAAGCGTCAATGCCGGGGCCGATCAATGACAAGGTCACATCGCCGCCTGCACGCCAAAATGCCTCGCCATCCGAACTGTAAAAAGGATACACATCTGTTTTGTAGGGAATATTATGTTTTTCCGCAAGAGCGCGCATTTTTTTATTCAAACTTTCATGATACGGTCCGCCGCTATCTTTGATGCATAACGTTGCATGAAATTCATCCGACTCCTGCCCATGACCAACCACAGCCATATCCACTGTGATCAACTCCGCAACGTCAGATGGAATTCCAGAAGCTGCACCATGTCCTACTTCTTCATAATTGGATATTAGAAAATAAACCGTTCGAGTCGGACCTTGACCTGATTCTGCCATCGACTTGATCGCCGCTATGATATTCGCTACACAAGCCTTGTCGTCCATAAAGCGCGAACGGATAAATCCATTGGTCACTTCCACACGCGGATCAAATGCGACGCAATCGCCAATGTTGATTCCCAGCTCACGGGTTTCTTTTTCAGAAGTTGTGCGTGCATCAAGTCGTACTTCCATATGTTCGTCACTGCGCAGAGTCTCTGCGCCTACCGCTCCGAAGATATGACCAGAAGCATTATCAATTAATATCGAGCCGCGAATTTTTTCGCCTTTGCTCGTAAAAATCCATACGCCTTCAGTTTCCACGGAAGGCCATTGAACGCCGCCGATCTTGCTTAATCTGAGCCGCCCACTGGATTTGATTTCTTTAACAACAGCACCAAGCGTATCCGCATGTGCAGTGAGAGCAACAGGAGGTAAGCCACTTTCAACTTCCCATTTTGCAACCAGTCCGCCTTTTCTTGTGCGTGAAAGTTTTAACTGCTTATATTTGGATAATTCTTCTTCCACAAATTTGATCGCTGGTTCTGCAAACCCAGTAGGAGATGGGATGTTGAGCAGGTCAACGAGGAAGTCTGTGAAATATTTTTCGTCAATTGGAGGGAGAGACATGGTTAATCCTTATATCTTTATTTCAACTGGTAGTCTCGATACGGCCTCGAAGAACACTCGGCCTACTCGACCACCGATTTTTCTACAAACCTTCAAACTCGTTGATCTTCTTCTTCCAGTCATCAGGCACGCGAATCGGTTTCAATCCCTCATAATCAAATGTGACCAGTACCACAGTGGCAGAAGCCATGATTTTGCCTGTCTCTGCGTGCATAAGGCATTGTTCCGTAGTAAAGGACTTGTTACCTATCTTTGTTGTCCGTACGCCAACTTTAACAGGGTCACCATAATGTGTAGTTGAATGATAAGTAATGTGGATGTCTGCAATAATAACCCCCACTTCCATAAAAGATTGATCCTTATTGAATAATCCAAGTTGAATTAAATAATAGATACGCGCCTGCTCAAAATACGTCAGGTATTTTGCGTTGTTCACATGTCCCTGCGGATCCAAATCCCCGTAGCGGACTTCAGTGGGATGGAAGAATTTATAGTCAGTCATGGCGGGATTATACAATCTTTATTCGTCCTGAGCGGAGTGACGAATGCTTTTGAGGAACGCAGTCGAAGTATAAGGATTCAAATAGATAATAATTTACATACAACCTGTCCTTCGACTGCGACTCACGAAGATTAAGTGCGTGCGCCTCCGCTCTGGACGAAGAATTAATCACAAAAGCTTGTGAGTCCCGCCTTATCATGGATGATAAATCTTCCGTCTGCGTCTGTGCTTGCTAATCCCTGCTCTTTGAAAAATACCATCGCTTGATTGACACGCTTGCGTGATGCGCCAACAAGGTCAGCCAAATCACTTTGTGTCAACACAATGCGGACTTGTACGCCATCGGTCACTTCACGTCCATAACGTTCTGCGAATGCAAGCAATTGACGTGCAACGCGTCCATTCACATCTAATGTGGCAAGAGATTGGATTACTTGATCTGATAATCTCACGCGAGACGATAATATCTTTACTAAATTGCGCGCCACAGGTGGAAAGTTATCAAGTAAATAATTAAATGTGTTTCTGTCCATCCATAGCATAAGTGAGCTTTCCAAAGTTAATGCACTTGCAGAGCGCCCTACACTGTCTATCAAGCTCATCTCGCCAAGCAAGTCACCGCTTCCCAACACAGAAAGAATGACATCGCGTTCGCCTTGTTCAACATGGATTTTCACTGTCCCATGCAAAATGATAAACACAGCTTCACCAGGTTGCTCAATCGTCAACACATTCGTCCCTGCTGCGAAGACGCGCCGATGCGCATGTTTCGCTACCCAATCTAGTTGTGTGGGCGTGAGTCCTTCGAACAGTTTGATGTCCGAGAGGATATTACGGGTATCGTCTTTCTTCACTTCATTCATTCTTAACATATTTTACATCCATTCTTCAAAGACTTCCGTCATTGCGAGGGCGTACTTGCACTTCCCTGGCACCGCCCGCCAGGGCAGGTGTGCCCGAAGCAATCCCCGTTACGTTGAGGGAGATTGCTTCGTCGGGAAGTGCTCCCTCCTCGCAATGACGAGATATTGTTAATTTAATCTCCATGCCTTCATAAGCTGCGCGAGAATCTGGGAATAACTTCTGCGCAGATGATTCTTGCGCCGCCACCATATCGTCAGTGTAGGCAGGGTCATGATGAAACAGAATCAGTTCACTCGTCTCAGCTGATGCGGCTACTTCTGAAGCCATTATTGCGGTCGAGTGTCCATATCCTTGCGTGGATGGGAATCCAACCATCGATCCGCGATAATGTTCTTCGCTATATTGCGCGTCGTGGATCAGCACATCCGCATCGCGTGCAAATGCCACCAGCCTGCGATCCATGCCCACATAACCTTCAGTATCTGTTGCATACACAACCGACTTGTCACGCCACGTGATGCGATAAATATAAACTCCGCCGGGATGAGCATACGATTTATGGATGCGGATGACAACCGCATCGGGACTTAGCCGTGAGCCTAATTCAGCAAAATGGACTCCATCTTCATCCCAAACAATCACCTGTGACTCGCGCACTGACTCTATATTCTTTGAGGAAGCCATCTCGCGCAAGCTGAGCGGAAAAGTTTCTGCAGATTGATTATGTTCCAAAACATGTTTTACTGTTTCAGGTGTGCCGCCCGGACCAAAAATATGCAAGCGCGCATTGGGTATATAAGCAGGCACAAAGAATGGAAAACCCTGCGTGTGATCGTGATGCAAATGACTGAAAAGCAATAGCACCTCAATCGGTCGTTTCTCTTGTGCAGCGCGTTTCGCCAATTCGCGTCCGAGCGGAATGATGCCTGTACCAGCATCTAAAATAATTGTGCGCTCGCCAGCGCGAATTTCCACACATGACGTATTTCCGCCATATTTAATAGTCCCAGCACCGGGTGTGGGATAACTTCCGCGCACACCCCAGAATTTGATTTTCATTTCGTCGTTCATGGCATTACCTCCGTTTCAGGTTACGCCTTTATTATCTTTGATACTGAGTTTTCCTCAAGGAAAGTTTTCGCACAGATGCTGGGAAATATGTCACACCTGATTTGCCGCAGTTGTACTGCGGCAGATGCCGTGAAATAGTCAGCAGTGCAACTGCTGACTAAACTTGTTTGTGTTTACACACCTTTAACATCAGACAAACGATGTTTCAAATCATGGCGGTATAATCCTGCTCATGCTTCCTGACTTGCAGTTGAAAGACCATTTGCGTTTGAGAAAACCACATCCATGTGGCTCTTACGAATGGACAGTAGTTCGTCTCGGTGCAGATATTGGTTTGGAATGCAAAGGGTGTCAACATCGTGTAATGCTCACCCGCCGTGAATTGGCGAAACGCATGAAGGCAAATTTAACAAAACATGAAAGCCCAGGGGATTCAGCAATAATAGAAGCTGATTGATATTATTTTTATTTATCTTGTCAATACACTCGGGAGAATTTGAATATGGCGGAAGTCGCAACACAACCAAAGTCAAAAGCTAATATCGGTTCACTTCGCATCGGTTTATTCACAGATACATATGCACCTCAGGTCAACGGTGTTTCCATTTCTTTGCAATTGGTATCAGAAGGGTTACAACGCAGAGGTCATCAGGTAACTATTTTTGCACCGAGGATTCCCGGTTATACAGATGATCAACCAGGTGTCGTGCGCCTTCCATCTTTAAAATATTTAAATGACCCGCCAATATATGTTGCTGTATTAGGCACTCCGCGTAGTACATGGTCCTTAACGCGAAAACATTTTGATGTATTGCACGCGCACAGCCCATTGACAGTAGGTCTGTTGGCTTACTTCACTGCTTCCACAAAGAACCTGCCTCTTATTTATACTTATCACACGTCCATTACAGATTACACACATTACCTAAAGATCATTGGCGGTACAGGTGTGATTCGCCACGCGGCGCGCTGGTTTAGTACTACATCCACTAATCTCGGTGATCAAATCGTTGTGCCGTCGCCCAAGTTTCACCGTCTGCTTTTAGAACAGAAAGTGAATAAGCCGATCCATACTATTCCAAATGG
The DNA here is from genome assembly GCA_014379595.1 of Anaerolineales bacterium. GTDB lineage: Bacteria > Chloroflexota > Anaerolineae > Anaerolineales > Villigracilaceae > Villigracilis. The sequence continues at coordinate 14,848 of JACMLM010000045.1, read as the reverse complement.
AATTGATCTTAGCAATTTCAAAGCGGCGAAAAACCCCGGTAGTTTCAGAAGCAGGCTTGGGTTAAAATCAGATGCGCCTATATTATTATCCGTTGGCAGAGTGGCTCCTGAGAAACGTCTTGATTTTCTAATCGATGCTTTTGTACGTATGTCAAATCGAGTACCTGAAGCGCATCTTGTTTTTGCGGGTGACGGAAGTGCGCTTCAAAAATTGGAAGAACATGCTGCTGCTACAAAAGTAAAAGACCGAATTCATTTTCTTGGAATGGTCAATCGTGATGAGCTGCCTGATCTATTGCATGATGCCACTGTTTTTCTTTCTGCATCCACAACAGAGGTGCATCCGATTTCAGTGATCGAGGCAATTGCATCTGGTTTGCCAATGGTGGCGGTACAGGATGAAGCTTTTGAAGGCATGATCATTGAAAATGAGAATGGACATTTAACTCCGCTGGACGTGAATGCATTTAGTGAAACGTTGGTGAAGTTGTTATCTGACCCTGAAAAACTTGAACGATATGGAAAATGTTCTACAGAACTGAGTAAAAAATATTCCATTGAAGCACAGGTGCGTTCACTGGAAGATCTATATATCGAAGCTATTTTGCAAAATTGGCGCGGCAGTTTTATGTCGCGTATTTCTGCAAAACTGAAATTCTAAAACCTGTAACCACGAAGTGTCACAAAGGAGCACGAAGGAGAGCAATTCTTTGGTTTTCCTTTGTGCTCCTTTGTTCCTTATGTAGTTAATACTTTTTCTCGCACATGATTTATCAGGGAGTATAATTCTCCCGCCATGCCCATCTTAGATTCACATACCATTGAATTTTTCAGCCGAAGCCCAGAACAAACACGTCGTATTGGAATGCGGCTTGGCAATGAAATTAAAGCAGGTGATGTCATTTGCTTACAGGGAAATCTCGGCGCAGGCAAAACAACTTTTGTGCAGGGCCTTGCACAAGGTTGGGGGTCGCAGGATTCTGTTTCAAGCCCAACTTTTATAATTGTAAATTTATATCGCCGTGCAAATGGTGATCAACTTTTTCATCTTGATACCTATCGTCTCGAATCCATTTCTGAAGCCGAAGAACTTGATCTCGATTCAATGCTTGCAGAAGGTGCGCTTATTATTGAATGGCCTGAACAATTAGGCGAGTTAATTCCTGAAGAACGTTTGTGGATCAATCTTGAATACATGGCAGATGAACATCGTCAGATGCGTTTCAATGCAAACGGCAAACGCTATGATGAATTGCTGGATGGCATTCGCCAGTCCATGTTTGGGGTGGCCTAATGTTACTTGCTGTTGATACATCCACTGCTCAAGTGGGATTAGCTTTATATGATGGAGCACAAGTTCTTGGCGAGATGACCTGGACGACTCGTCAACATCACACAACGGAATTAGCACCGGCTCTCTCTGGACTTTTAGCCAGATCTGGCAATACGATGGACATGGTCAGCGCGTTGGGTGTAGCAATAGGTCCTGGTTCTTTTACAAGTTTACGTGTTGGTTTATCTTTGGTAAAAGGGATTGCGCTTGCAAAGCATATTCCAGTTATCGGAATCTCTACCATGGATATTATTGCAACAGCGCAGCCTGCGGGAAAGTATCCCCTGGTGACGGTGATACAAGCTGGCCGCAAGCGAATCGCTTTCAGTTGGTATAAAAGCATCAAGAACGAGTGGCAGGTTCAAGGCGAGGTAGGAAGCGGAACTGTAGATGAATTGGCAGACCAAATCGAGAGTCCAACATATGTGGCGGGCGAGCTATCATCTGAAGATAGAAGTCGCCTGGCACGCAAGCGTGTGAACGTCCTGTTGGCATCACCGGTACACTGTGTTCGCCGCCCCGCCATTCTCGCAGAGTTGGCATGGGCACGCTGGCAAAAAAATGAAGTGGATGACGCTGCATCGCTTGCTCCTGTTTATTTGCATGTTGCGGGAACGCCCATTCCATGAGTTATAGTATTCGCAAAATGACACTGGCTGATCTTGAGCAGGTTGTTGCAATTGATCAGGTATCTTTTAGTTTGCCGTGGCCCGCACGTTCATTTCAATTTGAGTTGACAGATAATCCCGCTTCGCGCTGTTGGGTGGTTGATCTGGATGGCCGCGTGGTTGGCATGGTGGTTGCATGGTTGATCGTGGATGAAATCCATATTGCGACTTTTGCAACACATCCTGATTTTCTTAATCAAGGTATTGGCAAAAACTTACTGGCACATACATTGAAGTCTGCAAAAGAAGAGGGGGCACTTACATCATTTTTGGAAGTGCGCGAAGGCAATACCGTTGCCCAGGAGATGTATCGTAAATTTGGCTTTGTGGAAAGTGGTCGCCGCGAAGGATATTACAGAGATAACGATGAAACTGCGATCTTGATGTCTCTTAAAAATTTGAGTGGAGAATAAATGTTTGTTAAAGAGCCTTTGGCTGCACTTGCCGAGAAAATTTCTGTTTGCACGAAATGCCCATTGCATGAGGGTCGTAAAAAATCAGTGCCGGGTGAAGGCCCGGCAAATGCGGAAATTATGTTCATTGGCGAAGGCCCTGGCTTTCATGAAAATGAACAAGGACGTCCGTTTGTGGGTGCGGCCGGTAAATTTTTAGATCAACTCCTTGCACAGGCAGGGGTTACTCGCGAAGATGTTTGGATCGGGAATGTGGTAAAGTGCCGCCCGCCTGGTAATCGTGATCCTTTGCCGGAAGAACTAGCTGCATGTGATACTTATTTGGAAGCACAGATCAAAGCAATTAATCCGAGTATCATTGTGACGTTGGGGCGTTTTTCAATGGGTAAGTTTGTTTCGGGAGCGAAGATCAGTGCAGTGCATGGACAGATGCGAAAAGTGGATGATCGCTTTGTGATTCCCATGTTTCATCCCGCAGCGGCATTGCATCAAGCAGCACTTAAGCCTGCCATCCTTGCAGATTTTGCAAACCTGCCTGAGTTATTAAAACAAGCACGTGCTGCACAAGGTAAAAGTGTAAGAGAAGAAGAAATACTCAAACAAAATGAAAAGCCAAAACAATTGAGCTTGTTCTAATTATTATAAGGTTGAAGGAAAAAATGACTACAAAAGAAACTCTCATTCAGAAATTAAAAAATAAAGATGCAAAGATCGCCATTCTTGGGCTTGGCTATGTAGGGTTACCTCTAGCTGTTGTGTTTGGCGAAGCCGGTTTTCATGTCACCGGCGTTGACCCTGATAAACGTAAAGTTGACTCGTTAAAAAAAGGAGAATCCTATATTCCTGATGTAACTACGGATGTAGTTGCAAAGCTTGTTAAAGAAGGAAAGCTGACCGCCACGACTGACTTTTCCATCTTAAAAGAGATGGATGCGGTCAGCATTTGTGTGCCAACTCCGCTGCGTCAAACAGGTGACCCGGATATGTCGTTTATTATTTCTGCCACAGAAGAATTGGCGAAATATATGCATGAGGGCATGGTGGTTGTTTTGGAATCAACTACATATCCCGGTACGACACGCGAGTTACTTTTGCCAAAATTGAGTGAAGGCAATGACCTGAAAATTGGTGTGGATTGGTTCCTTGCATTTTCTCCCGAACGTGTAGACCCTGGCCGCGAAGATTGGACAACGATCAATACGCCCAAAGTATTAGGCGGCATCACCGCCGCTTGCGGTGATGTAGCAACCGTATGGTACGAAGGCGCGATTAAGACGGTCCATTATGTATCTACAGCAGAAGCGGCAGAAATGTCCAAGCTGCTTGAGAATACATTCCGTATGATCAATATTGGATTGGTCAATGAATTAGCGATCATGTGTCAACGCCTCGGTGTGGATGTTTGGGAAGTGATCGATGCTGCTGCTTCGAAGCCATTTGGTTTTATGAAGTTCACACCAGGCCCGGGATTAGGGGGGCACTGTATTCCAATTGACCCGTTATATTTATCATGGAAAATGAAGTCCTTTCATTACAATGCGCGTTTCATTGAGCTTGCTTCTGAGATCAATACGAATATGCCGCGCTATGTTGTTAGCCGTATTCTTGAAGCAATGAATGACCGTGGCAAACATCTCAAAGGCTCAAAGGTACTGGTGCTGGGTGTGGCTTATAAACCTGATATCAACGATGTGCGCGAGTCTCCTGCGCTGGATGTAATCGGCCTTCTAAAAAAGAAGGGCGCGTTGGTTGAATATCACGATCCATATATCCCACATTTCCATCATGAACGTGATGGCTGGAAAATGGAGAGCGTACCAGACATGATGAAATCTGCAAAGGATGCAGATGCTGTGATCATTGTGACCAATCACAAAGGATATGATTACAAAGCTCTCATTGAAGTTTCAAAATTTGTCTTTGATACTCGTAATGCTACAGGCGCGTACGGCAAAGAGCATGAGAAAGTTGAGAGACTTTAAATTACCATGTCAAATTATTTAGTAACAGGCGCTGCTGGATTTATTGGTTCACGAACCACCCAAATGCTGATCGAGCAGGGACATACGGTTGTTGGTATTGATAATATCAACGATGCGTATGACCCTCGCATTAAGGATTATCGTTTAAAGAAACTTCAAGAGTTAAAAGGATTTACTTTTCACAGGCACGATATTTCAGACAAATCTGTGATCGACTTGTTCAAGAATGAAAAATTTGATGGCGTGATTAATCTAGCCGCACGCGCCGGGGTTCGTTACAGCGTGGAAAACCCCTGGGCGTTTCTTGAGTCAAATACCACTGGAACATTGAACATGCTCGAAGTGTGTCGTCAATTTGGGTGTAAAAAATTTATCCTCGCGTCCACATCCAGTATTTATGGAGAGAATCCTGAATACCCCACGCCTGAAACTGCATCAAGCAGCGAGCCAATGCAGCCTTATGCCGCCAGCAAAAAAGGTGCCGAGGTAATGGCGCATTCTTATCATCATCTTTATGATATTGATGTGACTATTGTCCGCTATTTCACGGTGTATGGTCCTGCGGGCCGCCCCGATCTTGCCATTTTTCGTTTCGTAAAATGGATTATTGAAGGTGAGCCGATTCGAATCAATGGGGATGGAAAACAATCGCGCGGCTTTACTTATGTAGATGATATAGCTCGCGGCACGATTGCTGCGTTGAAGCCTGTGGGATACGAAGTCATTAATCTGGGCGGCCATGAAGTGATTACTATCAATGGTCTTGTTGAATTGGTTGAAGAGTTGACAGGGAAAAAAGCTAACGTTCAATACGGTCCGCCCAATCTTGCAGATATGTTCATGAATCAAGCCAATGTGACCAAAGCCCGCGAGGTGCTGGGTTGGGATCCGCAGGTGAATTTGGCTGAGGGGATCAAGAATCTGATCGACTGGTATTATGCAGAACGTGAGTGGGCGAAAGATATTTTGATGCCGTAACAATGCAGACCTCGGAGTTCTCACCCACAGGGGCTTCGCAAGAACTCCGAGGTCTTTTCATAAACGTTTATAATTTTATCCATGTCGCTTCTCTCAAAATTTAAAGACGATCCCTTGCTTTCCAAAGTGCTCCGTTCCAGCGGAGCATTATTCAGCACGAATACCATTAGCCTCGGGCTGAGTGTTATTCAAGGGTCACTAGCCGCGCGTTTGCTTGGGTTGGAAGGCTTTGGCTTATTGGGTGTGGTGATGGTGTATGCAGCTGTAATAAATAGTATTTTCTCATTTCGGATGAGTGAGTTGGTTGTACGTTATGGGGGTGAGTATCTCGGAAAAGGTGAAAACAACAAAGCATCTGCAATTATGAAGGCTGCAGGTTTAACAGAAGCAGCGGTTTCATTGCTTGCTTTTCTTATAGTTGCGCTTACGGCGGGTTTGGCTGAACATTATCTCACCGAAAGCCCAGACTCCGCGTGGATGTTCACGGTATTCGCAGTTGGCTTGCTCGCCAATTTCAATACAGAAACTTCCACAGGCATTTTGCAGGTGACTCATAAAATTAAATTGCAAGGCACGATCAATCTTATTCAAAGCATTGTCACCGCGTTGATCATAGTTAGTGCTTTTTTATTAAAGGGGGCTTTGCCTGTCATCCTCGGCGCGTATCTGCTTGGTAAGATCATTTTTGGGCTTGGCATGTTTTTCGCTGCGCAGGTTCAATTGCGTCGCGTTCTTGGTGGTGACTGGTGGAGAGTGCCGCTTCCAACAGTAAAATCTTCACGTGAAATGATTCGTTTTGCAGTCAGTTCAAATATCAGCGCAACCATTATTAAGATCTTTCGTGAGAGCGAACTTCTTTGGATTGCATTCTTTCTCTCAACTGAGGCAGTCGGACTCTATCGTGTGGCCTATATTATTGTTGGATTCCTTGCCATTCCTGCTGATCCTCTCATCGCAACTACTTTTCCTGAAATAAATCGTCTTGTTGTTGAAAGAGCTTGGCCGCGCTTAAAAGATTTTCTGCGAAAGATCACAACGCTTTCTTTTACATATAATCTCGCGCTTGGACTTGGCCTTGTGTTGTTTGGACGTTGGGTCATTCAAATTTATTCTGGCGAAGAATATATTCCCGCGTATCCAGCGCTCGTCGCATTGACTATTGGCCTCGTTTTCAATTACACACTTTTTTGGAATCGTCCGCTGCTGCTTTCGCTTGGACTGCCTGATTTTCCAATTTGGGTCACATTAACTGTTGGGCTTATCAAAGTTGGCTTGGCGTTTTGGCTGGTTCCAAAATACGGCATTGTGGCTGCAGGTGCTTTACTTTCCTATTATTACATCGCTTCAGTTGGCGTGATGGTCCTTCGTGGGCTGAAAGAAATTAAGAGCATAGAGAGCAGAGAACAGTAGTATGAAGATTGCGTTGATTACCAATTCTCGTATTCCATCTTTAACTGCAAACTCGATTCAAGCAATGAAAGTTGGTCAGGCTTTAATGCAATTGAATCATGATGTGAAGATGTTTGCTCCAAAAGAAACAGAAATTACCAATTATCAATCACTCCTCACGCATTACGGATTACGCATCACGCCTAATTTGGAACTGCTTCCGTCCCAAAGGCATCTCAAACGCTTTGACTTTATCTTCCATGCCCAGCGTGCCGCGAAAAGATTTGGCGCGGACTTAATCTACACATGGCTTCCACAATCTGCTGTAATGGGATTATGGGCAGGCTATCCTGTTGTGCTTGAAATGCACGCGGATGTATCTGGAGTAATGGGTGCATGGTGGCTGCGTCAATTTTGGAAAGCACGCGAACGAAAGTTGATGACGGTCACAACATCCGCATTGAGAAATGCTTTAGAACGCTCAACCAGGATTCAGTTTAAGAATGATTCGGTGATCGTCGCGCCGAATGGAGTCGAGTTGGAGAAATATGATGGGCTGCCGAATCCATCTGAAGCAAGGCATCAATTGAATCTGCCCGATGGACTCACAGTTGGATTCACAGGTCATATATATCCTGGCCGCGGTGCGGATTTATTATTTGAACTTGCAAAGCAAATGCCGCAGGTCAATTTTTTGTGGGTGGGCGGCACGCCTGAGCTGGTGGATTTTTGGCGCGGCAAGTTGACCGAAGCGAAAATGACGAACGTGACGATGACGGGTTTTGTGAAGCATGAAAGTATCCCGCTCTATCAAGCTGCATCCGATATTCTTTTGATGCCGTACAGCCGCTCGATCTCTGCCAGCAGTGGACAGGACATTGCCGAGGTCATCAACCCAATGAAGATGTTTGAATACATGGCATCGGGGCGCGCAATTGTTTCAGCAGACTTGCCTTCGATCCGTGAAGTGTTGAATGAGGGGAATGCGGTTTTTGTGGAAGTAAGTGCAGAGAATAGAGAACAGAGAGTAGAGAGTTGGAGGTTAGAGCTTGAGAAATTACTAGCAAATGAATCTTTGCGTATGAAGTTAGGGAATCAAGCGCGAAAAGATGTTGAACAGTTTAGTTGGGTGAAGAGGGAGGAGATGGTGATGGAAGAGTTTAAGATTGCGGAGAAATCTTTGTTTGGCTAATGGCTGGTATTAGGGAGCGATTTTAAGGAGTTGGTATTCCTTGCTGAGCATTTTCAAGGGCCGATTTACACCAGCCATTTTCACTTGTAACATCTAATTTTACGCCTTGTTCAAGAGAAGCAATAGCTGATTCAAAATCTCCCATTTTAGTATAGGTGACACCTTGCACACAGTATACATAGGAATTCGGTTTTGAGTTGTTATTTACTGTAATGGCTCTTTGATAGTCAGCAATTGCCTCAGTAAATTTTTTGATGTCAGCAAATGTATTTCCGCGCCAAATATAGTTGTCCACACAATTCGGGTCAATCACTATAGCTTTGTTGAAATCAGATATAGCTAAATCGTATTTTTTTTGTGCAGCATAAATAGCGCCGCGAGAGAAATATGCACTGCTGTAATTTTGGTCAATTTCAATAGCTTTCGTAAAATCGTTAATAGCCAAATCTTTTTTTCCTTGTCTGTCATAAATTGAACCGCGCATCAAATATACTTCCTGTGCAGTTGGGGCGAGTTCAATTGCTCTGTTGAAATTTTCTATTGCCAAGTCGTATTCCTCCTGACCACCAAATGTCATTCCTAAACAAAAATATGCGTTCCAATATTGTTTGTCAAAATCAAGGGCTTTGTTGCAATCAGCTATGGCTAAATTACTTTTACCTTGCCAATAATAAGAAAGACCTCGATTGAGATAGGCTTGCTTTTCTTTTGGATTAATATCAAGAGATTTGGTGAATTCGGCAATTGCCAAATCGTATTTTCCCTGTTGCATATAAGCGCCACCACGATTGATATAAGAACGCGTGGCGATTGGGATAAGCTCTAAATCTTTGGTGAAATCGGCAATGGCTTGTTCGTATTGTTTTAAATTCAAATAGGCATTACCGCGCAGGAAGTAGGCATATGCATAATTGCTATCAATCTCAATCGCCTCGCTACAATAGCTAATTGCCAGTCCATATTGGCCCTGAGTTATATTAGCAGAACACTGATTAATAGATTTTTTAAGGTCGCGATTTAATTCTAGTGCTAACGTATAACTGGCTGATCCAAATTTATCATTCCCCGCTGAAAATTGAGTATTGCCAACTTGAATGAAAACTCTTGAAAAAGATGTGAATGCAATATAGATTAAAGTCGAGAGAATTACAAAAATGAAAATGCGAACTGCAAACTTTTCTCCAGTTAAAGTGATCCAAGATAGAATTGGTAATTCGGGCTTGATATCTTCGTCCACATTTGATAATTTAGGCTCTATATCTTGGTCTATATATTGAAGAGTTTTCGTGCGGCCAAATTCAAACTTCCCCAAAAGATTGAGCAAAATAATAAAATGAGTTCTGAATATAGAAAATACTATTACCAAAAAAAATAATCCCACAATTATTGTTTCGTTGCTTGTCATATACAGAATTATATCCACAATCCCTGATGCTGCCATTGCCAATATGCCCTACACTCCTCATCACTTCGTGGTAAAAGTGGGGATATGAAGAACTTAAGTCAACGTGATTTCATTTGGATTTTGCCTCTCTCCCTTGGTTTGGGAGCAGTTTTATCATCTCTACAGCCTGGCAATTGGCTAATTGGCTGGCTGGGATTCTCTTTCCTCTTTCTTCTTTGTATCTCCCTGCTGACTTTGTCCACGAGATGGGCTGGCGCTTCGACTTCGTTCAACTCGACGAGCACGAGTTTCACTCCGCTCAGCGCGAAGACCTTGATATGGATGGTTGCGCTCGCGTTCGCTTTACGTTTTGCCGGTGGCGTAATCACATATCTTGCATTACCTGTCTATGGTTATGTGGAAGATGAGGAACAAAGTGCAGGCTTTACCTATACAGATGCATATCGTCGTGATGGTCAGGCGTGGGATCTGGCGAATTCTGAGCAACCTGTTTTGGATGCTTTCAATCAAAAATTTGCTTCTGATCAATATGGCGGCTTACTGGCATTCAGCGCGTTTATATATCGTTATGTATCGCCCGATGCGCATCGTCCATTGATATTGGTATTGATGTCGGCATTTATGTCTGCATTGGCAGTACCATTTTTGTTTAAGGCGGTGGGTCAACAGTGGGGGGAGAAAGTCGCAATTGTTTCAGGGTGGATCTATGCGCTTTACCCCGAAAGCATTTTACTGGGCGGGTCTGCCATGCGTGAACCTTATCTATGGTTGTTCAGTGCCTTTGTGTTGTGGGGATTTGTTAGCTGGCAGAATACACATACTCGAAATTCGTGGATTTGGGTTAGCCTTGGTATTACCGGTATGTTACTGGTTTCACCCAGCGTAGCGTTGGTGACCTTAATTATCTTAGTAGGTTGGGTCTATTTCACAGGTGAACGCGGTCGTATTTCATGGCGGATGGTTGCAATTGCCGCCTGTGTGTTTATGGTTGGTTTATTCATCTTGTCATCTGCTGTAGATCGACAAGGCAATTTGGGTGGCGGCGGTCCGATTGGTGTGATCACTGGTTTTATTCGCGAGTCTTTAAAATTGAATGTTTATAAAGTCGAGGCAGAGTCAGGTTGGGTACAAAAACTTTTTGATGAAATGCCAGAATGGATGCAGTTACCGTTCGTGATGATCTATGGGATTCTACAGCCTGTTTTGCCTGCTGCGATCTTTTCGCCCACACAAGTCATCTGGCAGATTATAGGAATCTTACGGGCATTGGGTTGGTATGCGATACTTCCAGTGCTGATCGTATCTTTCGTAACCGCAACAGGCTCGGGTCTCGAAAAGAATCGCAGGCTGCTAATCTGGTTAAGCTTTATCGTGTGGGGATGGATTCTATTCACTGCTTTGCGTGGGGGAGGCGATCAATGGGATAATCCACGTTATCGATCAATATTGTTTTTATGGCAGGCTATCCTTGCTGGCAATGTTTTGGTTTGGTGGCAGGAAACAAAAAATGCGTGGTTATTGCGCGTGATATTGATGGAAGTTATCTTCCTGATATTATTCGGTCAATGGTATGCGAATCGCTATATTCATTTTGGAACACAGTTGCCGTTTGCTCACATGGTGGTCATCATTCTTGGCTTATGGGCTTTGATTTTCATTTGGGGATTGTGGCGTGATCGAAAACGTAGTGTATAATTCAGCGACTGAATTTTGACTAAGGAGTTAATATATGCCCACTACTGCTCTTATTACTGGTATTACGGGTCAGGATGGTTCTTACCTGGCTGAGTTTTTATTGAAAAAAGATTATCGTGTCATCGGTGTTGCACGCCGTTCAAGCACAGTAACCAATGAACGCATTAAGCATATTTTAGATGATATTACAGTTGTACAGGGTGATTTACAAGATCAGGGTTCACTGCTTTCATTGCTGGAAGAATATAAACCTACCGAAGTATATAACCTTGCGGCGCAATCTTTTGTGCCAACTTCATGGAGCCAGCCTGCGTTAACAGGCGACGTGACTGCAATTGGGGTAACGCGCTTATTGGAAGCCATTCGATTTGTGAATCCAAAGATCCGTTTTTATCAGGCCTCATCAAGTGAGATGTTTGGCAAAGTAATGGAAGTACCTCAAAAAGAAGATACACCGTTTTATCCGCGCAGTCCTTATGGCGTGGCCAAAATGTATGGCCACTGGATCACTGTTAATTATCGTGAGTCATTCGATATGTTTGCAACTTCAGGAATTCTGTTTAATCATGAAAGTCCGCGCCGTGGTTTGGAATTTGTCACACGTAAAATATCCGATGCTGTAGCAAAAATTAAACTTGGCAAGGCGAAAGAGCTGTGCCTCGGCAATCTTGAAGCGCAGCGTGATTGGGGCTTTGCAGGCGATTATGTAGAAGCCATGTGGTTGATGCTTCAGCAGGATCAGCCTGATAATTATGTGATCGGTACAGGTGAAACACATCCAGTACGTGAATTTTGTCAGATCGCATTTTCACATGTAGGTTTGGATTACAAGGATTTTGTCATCCAGGATGAAAAATTCTATCGTCCAGCGGAAGTGGACCTGTTGATCTCTGATCCGTCCAAGGCGCGTACTGTTTTGAAGTGGGAGCCTGCGGTATCTTTTAAAGAGCTTGTTACCATGATGGTGGATTCGGATCTAGCACGATTGAAAAAAGGGTAAAATTTTTCATCACGTCAGGTTTATGGTGAAAAGAATAGAATTTTTAAGAAAAATAGAGTGGCCTTCATGGACTCCAGTTTTACTGGCTGTCCTTGGAGCGCTTCTTTATTTAATTCAAGCTGTGATCTATGCCTACACCACTGTCACCAGTTTGGATGAAGGTTCATATTTATTAAAAGGCATCTTGTATTTACGTGGGGTATATGAGCCGTTTGAGCCTTATGGGCCTCTGACAAACAAAGCACCTTTTGCATTTTTAATTCCAGGTCTTGCTCAATTTTTGTTTGGTCCTGGTTTGAGAACAGGCCGTTTTTTTTCCATTTTTCTTGGTTTGCTTACTGTCTTGGGTGTTTGGATACTAGCTCGGCGTTGGGCTGGGAAATGGATCGCCGCGGGCACTGTATGGGTGTTTGCACTTAGCCCGATTATTATCAGAATACATTCAGTTGCAGTTTCAGAAGTGATCATTGCATTCCTGCTGACGTGGATGTGTGTTTGTGTGCTTGGGGAGAATCGTCCATTGTGGCAGATCATCCTTGGCTCAATACTTGCTGCGCTTGCCGTGCTTACCAGGCAGAATATGGCGCCAGTTTTACCGTTGTTGATTCTTTATGTATTCTGGCAACATGGCCTTAAAAAAGCTTTGTTATCCTTTGGCACAAGTGCTGTAGTTTTTCTGGCAGTTCATATTTATTACTGGCCGAATATTTTAACGATCTGGGCGCCGTGGCTTCCTGAAAGCCTCACTCCGTTTCTTGATCCGTTTCGATTACCTAAGGATGCGATTCCCATTTGGGATCCATCCATCGATATTTGGAATCGAACGATTGCTTTTTTTCAAGGGGTTCGCTATCACTTCATCCCCATACTTGGAAGTGTTTTTGCTCTCATCCTTTGGTCGCACCCGCGAGATTGGAAATCTGCTTCTACGCAGGAGACTCTGCCTGCCATGCGAGCAAGTGTTTTTCTTGCCCTGTTATATTTTATTTTATTCATCATGCATGGATGGGCAGCTCTGGCAAGTCAGTATGAAAGTTATAGCTGTGTATATTGTTTTGCCAACTACCTTGCTTTTTTTGATCCGCTGGGAATTCTTTTGCTAGTTATTGCTTTATCTGTGTCATGGCAAAGCAAGCCATCGCGGATCATTTCAATTCTTGCCATCCTGCTTGTCCTTATTCTTTCTACAGGGATCGGTTTTTCATTGTTTGAAAACATTGGACGTTCGATTCTTGATATGCCTGTCCCACGAATGCGCGACGGCGGATTTTTACCGGGCACAACCACTCTTGTTGATTTGATAAGAAATAAATTTGGCTTTCCCTTGCCAGTTACTAAGAGATATATTAGCTCGGCAATTGGCCTAATGGTTGGAGTTGGAATATTGCTTGTCTCATTTTTTATATGGCGCCGTATAAGAATTAATCAAACACAGACTGGTTACGGCTTTATAGTGCTTAACTTATATCTTGTAATTGGATTATTGCTTTCCCCGTTAATTAATTTAGGCGGAAGTCATATACATTGCAATGAAGATCTGCTTGCTGCAAATGAGCAGCTTGGAGCTCATCTTGCACGCGTCATCCCTCCGGATAGTCTGGTATATTGGGATGGCGGGTTATCGTTTACACCCATGGTATACGTCCCGCACGTACGTATTTTTCCTCCACAGATCAATGATGGCTATGCTTATAGAACTGGAGGAGACCCCGATACCCTCTTCCGCTTTGGATACTGGAATAGTGTATTGCTCACTGAGTGGAGAGATAGCGCCGATATCTTCATTATTGAAGCCAAACGTTATTCAAGCTGGAAAGACTATTTAAATCCGCAGGAATTTGAAGAATACCAAAAACCACCCACAGCTCCCACTTGCAATGAAGGAGCTGAATTAAGGATATTTCACAGACTACCATGAACATCTCACTTATTATTCCCCTCTATAACGAACAGGATACTTTACCTGTTTTATTTGACGCAATCTATACAACTATGAACACCATTAACCAAACCTGGGAAATGGTGTTGGTTGATGACGGCAGTAGCGATAGAAGTTTAGATGTCCTTAAAGAGTATGCAGAAAAAGATAAGCAGCATATTCGCGTAATCTCATTCAGACGAAACTTTGGTCAGACCGCAGCGATTGCCGCTGGATTGGATTATTCTCAGGGCGAGATCATTGTTTTGCTTGACGCTGATATGCAGAATGATCCTGCCGATATCCCAATGATGCTCGCTAAACTTGATGAAGGGTATGACCTTGTCAGTGGTTGGCGGAAAAATCGAAAAGATAATGCCTTTACTCGTAACTTTCCTTCCATGCTTGCAAACAAGCTTATCTCACGTGTAACCGGTGTACATTTACATGATTATGGCTGCACGCTCAAAGTCTATCGCCGCGATGTGCTTGAGGGATTTCGTTTATATGGCGAGATGCATCGCTTTATTCCGGTCTTTGCCAATTCCGTCGGCGCAAATATTACCGAGGTGGTTGTTCGCCATCATCCTCGTAAATTTGGAAAAACCAAATACGGTTTGGAACGAACTGTAAAAGTTGTCCTTGATCTGTTTACAGTAAAATTTCTCGTCTCTTACGCCTCGAAGCCTATCTATCTCTTTGGCGGTGCAGGTGGACTTCTGATGGTGATCAGTGCCGCCATTATGTCTTACCTTTTAACACGGCGTATTTTCTTTTTAGTCGGTATAGCCAATTCACCCCTGTTACAAATAAGCGCAATGTTTTTCATTCTTGGTTTTCAATCTATTTTGCTGGGGTTGATCGCAGAATTACTC
>JACMLM010000006.1 GCA_014379595.1 Anaerolineales bacterium | reverse complement strand
CTTTGGCGATGCGATGTTGATCTTATGATCTCGTTACAATAAACAAAATGACAAAGCAATCACAACTAGAACAATTAAATAGTGAGATCATCGTCTGCCGCAGATGTCAGCGCCTTGTGGAATGGCGAGAGGAAGTTGCACGCGTTAAACGCAAGGCATATAAAGACGAAGAATATTGGGGAAAGCCTGTCCCTGGGTTTGGTGATTCGCAGGCGCGCATGCTTGTTGTAGGCCTTGCTCCTGGTGCGCATGGCTCCAACCGTACAGGCCGTAATTTCACAGGTGACGCTTCGGGCGGATTTCTTTTCCCAGCGTTGTATCGGGCTGGGTTTGCGAATCAGGCTGAGGCGCAGTCCCGAGGCGATGGACTTATCTTAAAAGATATCTATATCACCGCGTCAGGTCGTTGTGCCCCGCCAGATAATAAGCCAACTCCTGAAGAGTTAAATAATTGTCAGCCGTATCTTGAGCGAGAATTAAAGATCATTAATCCAAAGGTGATAGTATGTTTGGGGCGCATTGCATTTGAGAGAATTCTCAAAATATATGGCTTGCGTAGTTCGGCATATAAATTTGCTCATGGCGCATCTTATCAACTGGAAAATGGTGAGTGGATCTTGTGTTCGTATCATCCGAGCCAACAAAATACATTGACGGGAAAATTGACAATAAAGATGTTCGATGAAATTTGGAAGAAAGCGAAATTACTGGTGGATGAAAATCATTAAGCGAATCGTTCTTGGACTTGTAATTGTTTCTGTTCTATCGGTTTTGGGATTCCTCGTTTGGGCTGAGACTCCTCTCGGCCCTACTCCCGAAGCATACTCTGCACTCGAATCAGATTCGCAAGTAACTGTGACGATAGATAATTTTATAACTTTCCAACCTTCAAACCTGCAACCAACAACAGGCTTTATCTTTTACCCCGGCGGCCGCGTAGATTATCGTTCTTATGCTGTGCCGTTGCGTGCAATTGCAGAGCAGGGATATTTGGTTGTGTTGGTACCTGTCCGTTTAAATCTTGCATTTTTTGATATCAATGCTGCTGAACCTATCTTCGCACAGCATCCTGAGATTCAATCCTGGGCTATTGGTGGACATTCCCTCGGCGGTGTGGCTTCTGCTTTGTTTGCAAAAGATCATCCTGAAATAGATGGGCTTATTTTTTGGGCATCCTACCCTGCAGATGATTCGCTAAAAAATAGTAATCTCAAAATGCTATCTATTTATGGGACAAATGACATGGCAGGCATGGCTAAATTTGATGAGACGAAACCTTTGTTAACATCAGATGCCGAATATGTCGTCATTGAAGGTGGCAATCATGCACAGTTTGGTGACTATGGCCCACAGCCCGGTGATAATGAAGCAACGATCTCCAGGGTAGAACAACAGGCTCAAATTGTCCAAGCTACCTCTGAATTTTTAAAGGAATTGGGAAAGTAAATTCTGTAAAACCCTTATGAAACGTTTTAAAAAAATATTCTTTGGTGTAAGTATTTTCGCATGTCTTGCTGTAACTATTGGCCCATTTCTCATCCCTGTTCCGCAGTTGGATGGATTGTTTGATGAAAGCGAATTTGCGGACTCTGATAGCAAGTTCGTTGAGATTAATGATGTAACAATTCATTATGAAGAAAAAGGGGAAGGGGATAAAATATTTATTCTCCTGCATGGATTTGGCGGAAGCACATTTTCATGGCGTGAAGTAATAGATGACTTTGCCCAATATGGAAAAGTCATTGCTTATGATCGCCCAGCATTTGGCTTAACAGAACGTCCTATGCCAGAGAATTGGGTTGAGAATCCTTATGGCATGAAAGCGAATATTGAACTCTTGCGCGAGTTAATGGATGAGATGGGAATCGAAAAAGCGATTCTCGTGGGCAATTCAGCAGGTGGGGGAGTATCAGTAGCATTTGCGTTGGAATATCCTGAAAGGGTAGAGTCACTTATTTTGGTAGACCCCGGCGTGGGTGGTGGAAGAAGTCCGCAGTTACCAGCGTGGGCACTGCCTATAATGTGGACTCCACAAGTTCGTCATATTGGCCCGCTGTTAATGCGCGATTATCGTAATTATCCAGAAAATCTTCCCAAGACGATTGAGCGCGAATGGTTTGACCAAACAAAGTTGACGAATGAAATTAAGCAGGAATATTTAAATGTATTGAAAATAAAAAATTGGGATCGCGCCTTTTATGAATTGACCTATTCACCTGCATATCCTGAATTGCGCCCCTTGGTACAAAATTTAACTGTGCCAGTGTTTATCGTTGCAGGTCAGGAGGATCGTTTGATCCGCTCTTGGTATTTTGAAACCATTGCTCAGGAAATTCCAGGTGCGCAGATTGCTTTGCTCCCAGCCTGCGGACATGTGCCGCAGGAGGAATGTCCCGATCAATTTATGGAAGAAGTGCTGAATTATTTGGAACTCAAATGAAAATTGGAATCATCACCCCCGGCGAACTCGCCCCTGATTTTGAACTTGAAGATGTAAATGGCACTCTTGTGCGCCTATCAAATTTTCGTGGAAGTAAATCCGTTGTACTTATTTTTCTGCGCGGCTTTTTCTGACCATATTGCCGTGTGCAGTTGGCGCGCATAAAAAATAAGTACCCTGAATTTGTTTCGCAGGGAGTTGAGGTTGTTGCAATTGGCCCGAATGACATGGGTTCTTTTCAGCGTTATTGGGCTGATAAGAATATTCCCTTTATTGGGTTGCCCGACCCGCAGCATATTGTTTCAGGACGATATAGTCAGGAAATCAATATTTTTAAACTGGGACGCATTCCATTGAATTGTGTTGTAGATAAAAACGGACGAATTCGCTATATTCATTATGGCTCAAATGCTATTGATATCCCCGATAATAAAGTATTTTTCAAAGTAATAGATGAGATAAACAAATCATCCAATCATGTGGTGCCGCACACATTTGAGTAATGCGTAGCCAACCTAACCCCATGGTTTTTTACTCGAAGTTCCCTTTAGCAATCTTATTCGTTTATACACAGGCGGTAGCATGACTTTAGGACATATTGCATTTCTCGGTTCGGGTGAAACATCTCTTGCAGGTGGGAGAATTTTTGAATCTCTGGCTCGCGGCATTTCCGACCCTTTGCATGTTGCCATTATGGAAACAACAGCTGGCTTTGAGTTGAACTCTGCTCAAGTAGCGGGACGTGTAGCAGAATTTCTAAAAACACGTTTGCAGAATTACAAGCCGATCATTGATGTGATTCCTGCTCGCAAGCTGGGAACTGAATTTAGCCCCGATAACCCTGAAATTTTAAAACCATTATTGCACGCAAATATGATCTTTATGGGACCCGGCAGCCCCAGCTATGCGGTGCGCCAACTGAAAGACACGCTTGCGTGGGATATTATCCGCGCGCGCCATAGGCTTGGTGCTACTTTGATCTTTGCCTCTGCTGCCACGATCTCTGTGGGTGCATGGGCCTTGCCTGTGTATGAAATATATAAAGTAGGCGAGGATGTGCATGTCAAAGAGGGGTTGAATATGTTCGCAGATTATGGAATGAATCTATCTTTTGTGCCGCATTGGAATAATGCGGAAGGTGGAATTGATCTGGATACAAGCCGCTGCTTTTTTGGCAAGGAACGTTTTGATCAATGGCGTAAACTTTTGCCTGCTGAAAGTATCATTGTCGGTTTGGATGAACATACCGGTATCATCATGGACTGCAAAAAGGGGATGTGTGAAGTCAGTGGTGTGAGTTCTGTATCTGTAGGAAAGCCTGATAGCATGAAAATGTATCCTGCGGGCGCGAGTTTTTCATCTACTGAATTAGGTCAATTTGTTTTCCCTGATCCCATTGAAAAAAATATCCGGCCAGATATCTGGGAGATGGTTATCAACGCATCTAAAGTGGAAGATGAACAGCCACCAGCCGAAGCATTGAACTTGCTCGAACAACGTCAGGCAGCGCGTGCTCGAAAAGATTTTGCTGAATCAGATCGCCTGCGAGATGAGATTGTTGTGCTTGGGTGGACTGTACAAGATAGCAAAGATGGACAGAAATTAGTGAAGCGATAATTTACAAAGTCAGATCATAAGCCGCAAATACGAAGAATATTTGCGGCTTATGATTTTCTATTTTCTAGTCTCCGTCATCATTTGCGATAAAATACAATCCTGACAAGGAGATAACGATGCGTGCCGTGGACATCATCATCAAAAAACGTGATAAACAGGAATTGGCCTCTCAAGAGATCGAATTCTTTATAAACGGTTTTACGAATGGGGATATTCCAGATTATCAAGCTTCGGCCTTTGCCATGGCAATTATGCTAAATGGCATGACTTCCTTTGAAACAGCTGATCTCACGCTTGCCATGGCTCGTTCCGGGCATGTGCTTGATCTTTCCAAAGTAGTTGATATTGCAGTGGATAAACACTCGTCAGGCGGTGTAGGAGATAAGACCAGCATCTCGGTCATGCCGATGGTTGCGGCGTGCGGATTGCCCGTTGGAAAAATGTCTGGCCGTGGACTTGGTTTCAGTGGCGGCACATTAGATAAATTGGAATCCATTCCAGGCTATCGCGTGGACCTAACAACTGATGAATTCAAGCAGCAATTAAAAGAAAAAGGGATCGTGCTCACGGGTCAATCTCTGGACCTGGCGCCTGCAGACGGAAAACTGTATGCACTGCGCGATGTAACGGGTACAGTGCCTTCCATGCCGTTGATCGCATCGTCTATTATGTGTAAAAAGATTGCGGGTGGGGCGCAGGCAATTGTATTGGATGTGAAAACAGGTCTCGGCGCATTTATGCAAACTCTTGAAGAGGCCCGCGAACTTGCTAATCTAATGGTGGATATTGGTCGTTTGGCAGGCCGCAAGACAGTGGCTTTGCTTTCCGATATGAATCAACCTCTTGGCAGCTCTGTAGGAAATACATTGGAAGTGATTGAAGCTATTGAGCTTTTGCACGGACGTGCTCCCAAAGATTATTATGAACATTGCTTGCATGTGGCTGCACATGTGCTTATGATTGGTCAACGTGCAAAGGATTTGGATGAAGGCCGTGCGATGGCTGAAAAATCCATTGTGGACGGAAGTGCGTTTGAAAAATTCCGTGTGCTGGTTCAGGCTCAAGGCGGCGATGTTTCTTATGTAGATGATGTGTCCAAATTTGAGCAAGCAAAATATGTGGAAGTAGTAAATGCTCCTCAGAGCGGATTCATTTCACAGGTCCATGCAAGAATCGTGGGTGAAGCATCTGTCGTACTTGGAGCAGGCCGTGCGAAGAAAGGGGATCCGATCGATCATGCAGTTGGTTTTCTCATCCATAAAAAAGTAGGGGATAAAGTTGAGGCGGGCGAACCTTTATTTGAGATTCATGCAAATGATGAGGCAAAAATAGCTGAAGCGCGTGATGCAGTACTTTCAGCTCACGCTTTTAGTGATGAATTTGTATCGTCATTACCTCTGTTTTACGAGTAAAATAGTATGGTATCTTGCAATTTTTTTACGAATCAGGCATACTTGAACTCAGGAAAACGGAATGGCAAAAGTTTCATTAAGAATTTATAACCGCGAAATTGAAGGCCTCATTGAGCAGGGAAAGACAGAGGAGGCTGTTGCACATTGTCACCACATTCTGAAAACCTTCCCCAAACACCTTGAAACGTATCGCTTGCTGGGTAAGTCGTATCTTGAAGCAAAGCGTTATAACGATGCGATCGATATTTTTGGCCGCGTATTAATGTCTGTGCCTGGTGATTTTGTTGCGCACGTGGGCATGAGCATTATCCGTGACGAAGAAAATAAACTCGATGATTCCATCTGGCACATGGAACGCGCCTTTGAGGCACAGTCGGCGAATGCCGCCATTCAAGGAGAATTGCAAAGACTCTATGGCCGTCGTGATGGCATGGAGCCGCCGAAGATCCGCATGACTCGTGGTGCTCTCGCGCATATGTATGTTCAGGGCGAGTTATATCCACAGTCTATTGCAGAGATTCGTTCTGTCCTTTCTGAAGATCCACAGCGCGGCGATATGCAGGTCCTATTAGCACTTTCCTATTTTAGAAGCGGTCAAAAATCAGATGCTTCTGATATGTGCGGGCAATTGCTTAAGCGTTATCCATATTGTTTTGATGCAAATCGTATTATGGTTGAGCTTTTGCCGTCTACTGCTGGAGCGGCTGAAAGCACGCAGGTATATCGAATGCGTGTGGGTGAGTTGGATCCATATGCAACGTTTGTAAAAGGACCTGTATTTGAATCAAATGAAGTTGCGGATGCAGCCATCAATTTAGATCGACTGGAATATACAGGCGATGAAGTTCCCATGGGACAGGAATGGGGTTCCTCTCTCGGTATTGGACTTGAAGCTTCGTCTGCACCTGCGCTTGGCTCTGGATCTTTAACTGATCAGCCTGATTGGTTAAAGTCTGACTCTTCATCTTCGTTTCAAGCGATGCCGGTAATTGATCCTGTTGCTGATTCAAATGATGGCATCCCGGACTTTCTCCGTGCTGCAGGTTGGGGAGAATCTAACAGCCCGGAACAACCCACCTCATTCTTTGATGAAGAACCATCCGCTGGTGATCTTACACCTGCTGATTTACCTGATTGGCTTAAGGGGCAAGTCCCCTCTTCCGTGAATCCACCTACAAAACCATTACCTGATCAAATGCAACCAATCGCCACACCCGATTGGTTAAGCGGTCTTGGTGAATCACAAGATTCCGAATCTGAGTCAGTACCCACAGGAAATACTTCTGATTGGTTGAGCGGTCTTAGCTCTTCAGAAACTTCTCAATCACCTGAGCTCGAGCCTGAACCTTTGCAAGAGGCGAATCTCCCCGATTGGTTGGGTGGACTTGATAGTTCACAAACTTCTGAAACTGAACCTCTACAAGAGAATAATATTCCCGATTGGTTAGGTGGCATGGACGATGTATCGAAAGATCAACCCTCTCAAATCTCTCAGCCTGCTCCAACTGTAGAAAGCCTTGGCTCAACTGCTCAGGAACAGGATGACGCAGTGGCATGGCTTGAATCTCTTGCAGCCAAACATGGTGCTAAACCTGAAGAACTGGTTACGGACCCAAGTAAGCGTTTTGAAACTCCACCTGAATGGGTCTCGCAAGCGCAAAACCTTAATCAACAAGCTCTTGCGCCGCAAACTCCTGCACCAACTGTAGAAAGCCTCGGCTCAACTGCACAGGAACAGGATGATGCAGTGGCATGGCTTGAATCTCTTGCAACCAAACATGGTGCCAAACCTGAAGAACTGGTCACTGACCCAAGCAAGCGTTTTGAAACTCCACCTGAGTGGGTTTCTCAAGCGCAAAACCTTAATCAACAAGCTCCTGTGCCGCAAGCTACTTCGCCACAAACTCCCGCTCCAACTGTAGAAAGCCTCGGCTCAACTGCTCAGGAACAAGATGATGCAGTGGCATGGCTTGAATCTCTTGCGGCCAAACATGGTGCCAAACCTGAAGAACTGGTTACTGACCCAAGCAAGCGTTTTGAGAAGCCGCCAGAATGGGTTTCACAAGCTCAATCGATCGGAGAAGCACAAGCTGCCTCCAATGCGATGGAAGAGACTCCAGTATCAGATCAGCAAGCTAACCCTGTGGAAAATGCAATGAATATCGGTGAGCAGTTCTTTGCTGAATTTGAGACTGCATCCACTGCTGCGCCTGCAAACGATGAAACAGAGATGTGGCTGCGAGGCCTTGACGAAAAAGATAAACAAGATGAATCCAGTGAACAGTCTGCAAACAACCTTCCTGATTGGTTAAGTGATGCTCCAACGCCAGCCAGTTCTGTTGATCAACCTGAGATTACTGAACAGCAATCTGATGCACAAAAATCAGACCTGCCTAATTGGCTAAGTGGTATCGAAGAAGGCTCTCCGTCTCAAGGTGAATATGTTTCCCAAAATTTATCCAATGATGATCTCTCGAATTGGTTGAGCGGTTTGGATGATGAACCTGGGCTTCCATTTGATGCTCTACCAACGCCTGATTCCATTTTAACCACGCCAAAATCTGAAACACCTGTTGTTGTGAATTCCAGCCTGCCTGATTGGTTAAGCGATGTTGATTCTAAAGAAGAATCAGAAGAAGATTTGTGGAAGGAATCGGTCGGGCAGGAATCTGCTTCTGTGCCGACCGATGAGCTTTTTGATCAGGCTCCCCCGGCGGAGACTTCGCAGGAAAAGCCTGCTTCTGTTTCTGAGGCAAATGATCTCCCCGATTGGCTAAAAGGTGTGGATGAGAAACCTGATGTTGCCGTGCCTGCAGATGATGAACAAGATACTCCGCCCTGGCAGCACCGTGAGCAATGGGAATCAGAAGTACCACCGGAACAACCCAAGCCCACGTCTCCATCAGACTGGCACCCTGCTGTGGAAGTGGAACAAGAATCACCTGCTCCCGTCGCCAAGCCGAAAGTAGTTGTAACTGAGCAGAAGCAAGCTGTTGCTCAGACTCCTATTGAACAACCTGCCGCAAAGCCTGCTGCACCTGCCAAGAAGAAAGCTGGTTTGCCTGCGAAGCAGCGTCAGCCTGAAGCGCAGAGTGTGACTGTTGCTTTGAATCAGGCTAAAGGTGAGCTGGATCGGGGTGATATCCCCACAGCCTTGGAACACTATGGGAAGCTTATCAAAAAAGGTAAGCATCTCGAAGAGACTATTCGCGATCTGACGGAATCGATCTATCGTTATCCAGTAGAAGTTGGTATCTGGCAAACGTTGGGTGATGCTTATATGCGTGCGAATCGTTTGAAAGAAGCACTTGAAGCCTATAATAAGGCTGAAGAATTAATTCGTTAATTCGTAATAACTCGTCAGTGCGAGGGCGTTCTTGTTTTTGCCCGAAGCAATCCCCGCAATAGTATGGGGATTGCTTCGCCGCCTAAGTACAAGAACAGCGGCTCGCAATGACGAAAATATTTTATTTTGGAGGATTTTCTGTGGAAAGAACGCTCGTATTAGTAAAACCCGATGGTGTGCAGCGCGGACTCATTGGTGAGGTGATCGCACGCTTTGAGCGCCGTGGACTTCGACTCGTGGCCGCAAAATTTATGCAAGTCAATTCTGAGTTGGCTGAAACACATTATGCCGAACATAAAGGCAAACCGTTTTATGATGGATTGATCCAATATATTACTTCTGCACCTGTGATGGCGATGGTATGGGAAGGATCGAATTCCGTTGCTGCTGTACGTCAGACAGTTGGTTCGACCAAACCCGTGGAATCTGCTCCTGGCACCATTCGGCATGACTATGCTCTTGAAGTGGGCCGCAACTTGATCCATGCTTCAGATAAACCTGAAACTGGCGAACGTGAAGTTGCACTCTGGTTCAAGAAGGAAGAACTCGTTGATTGGACGCGTGCTGTAGATCAGTGGATATTTGAGAAATAAAGAGAATAATTAAAAGTAAAAATCCCGTGGACTGTGAAGTCTGCGGGATTTTTTGTTATATACAAGTTTACTGCCTTACTGTAATCTCACCAATACTTTACCATCTTCCCATAATTCTTCCAAATTATAAAAGCCACGTTGATCTGGTGAGAAGAGGTGGACGACAATATCGCCATAATCAATGATCACCCACCCATCGCGAGCAAAGCCTTGCTGCTTACCCTTTTTCTTATGCGTGGAGCGAATGTCTTCGATGGTGGATTTGGCGAGCGCATCGATCATACGGTCGCTGGTGCCAGTGCAAATTATAAAATAGTCAGTAAAAGAGACGATGTCTTTCAAGTCTATCAGGACAATATCTTCACCCTTTTTGTCTTCAAGGGAGTTTACGATTTCTCGAGCAAGTTCTAGTGCGTTCAGATTTCACCTCATGGTTTCGATAATGGTGCAGAAAATAATTTTGTGTAAATAGATCCGCTGGGTTGCCGATCACTTTTGAAAAGATGGATGGAGTCTACTCTGGCTGTGCCAATATTGCCAAGTTGAATCGAGTCCATTGTTGTGCGAACTTTTTGCATATCTACCAAGTCTATGTTCTGGCGGACACGGCCTAAAGTAAGATGCGGGGAGAAGTCATGTTCTTCCTGTTCATACCCCAAACGAGTTGTACCTGCTTCGATGCTTTTTTGCAAGGATATTAAATCTGCCGGTGTGTGGAGCCCAGCCCATAGGACGCGTGGCCGGCGCGAGTTTGGGAATGATCCGAGTCCGCTGAGTTGCAGGTCAAATTGCGGGTGTGAATTCGCTTCACGAGCAAGTAGTTGTTTCAGGAAATCCACATGGGAGGTGGAAATATCACCAAGAAATTTTAAGGTCAGGTGCATATTTTGAGTTGGCACCCAACGAATGATGTCGCTCCCCAATGTTTGACGCAGACGGGCTGTTTGTTTTTCAATTGCGTCTTGCAGATGTTGAGGAAGTTCGATGGCTATAAAGGCACGCAGCAGACTCATGCGATGTGGTTATGCCTTTTGCAAAACTTGTTCTACAGCATTTTTGAGATCAAGAAAGCCAACCGGTTTGGTGAGGTAAATGGATGCTCCTGCTTCAAGGCCGGTCTTTATATCGGTGGGCATGCTTTTTGCGGAAACAACGATCACGGGTATCGAGAGCAATTCAGGCTCACGGCGCATATACCGTAAAACTTCGAGGCCTGAGATATCTGGCATCATCACGTCCAGAATAATGACATCTGGTTTTTCCTGTGAGATCAGTGGGATGGCTGGAGCGCTGGAGAACATTTTGAGTACACGGAATCCGTTTACGCGCATCATTTCTGCGAACAATTCAGCAGCTTCAGGCTCATCTTCAATGATCATGACTGTTTTTTGAGTAGATGTCATATACTTTCCTCGATGCTAAAAATAGCATACTCCATATGAATTGGCAAGGGGTCGTTCAATTACTAGTATTGAAAACCGAATTTTAGTGTAGCATATTAAGCACTACTCTTTAATTATATTTTCGTAAGAAAATTAATAGAGTACCTGTCTAGTAAGCATAATCTTTTGGAGGAACAATGACAGATTTGGAAGCTGTTCGTGCTGAAAAGGATGAGTTTTTTGGCAGCCATCCGCAAAGTCCGCTAACTCTGGAGCAAAAGCAGAGTTTTGTGGGCTTGAATTACTTTTCTGAAAATGATGATCTACGCCTTGAAGTAAAAGTAGATGAATTTCCTGCCAAAGAAAAATTTGAGATGCAAACTTCAACAGGAGATGTGCAGCCTTATGAGAAGTTCGGCAAGTTTCAATTCATGGTGGATGGTGAGAAAGCAGAGTTGACCGTTTACCAAAGCCAGCACGGCTTCTTTCTGCCATTCGTGGATTCCCTGGCTGGAGCCGAAACTTATCCCGCTGGGCGCTATCTTGAACCTGAACCTTTACCGGGTGGTCGCTTTTTTGTAGATTTTAATGTAGCTTACAATCCCTACTGTGCATACAATGAGATGTGGTCCTGCCCGATCACACCTGCAGAAAATCGTTTGAAAATAGCTATTCGGGCGGGGGAGAAGTTATTTCACGAATAAACTAGTGTTTTGAGAGTTATATCTAAAAACGACTGGCGATAACCAGTCGGTTTTTGTTATTTCGTATTTTCGAGAACAGTGAGAAGCGCTTCGTATTGTTCAGAACAATCAGGGCAAATATCCAGGTGTTCACGGATGAGAGGCATGATTTTGTCTGCATCTTTCGATTTTATCTGCGTTTCAACGAATTCGTCCAGACGGGTGTAGAGATCATCACAGGATAAATCATCTGCGCGTGCTTTCTCAAGTACGCGCAAAAATTTTAGAACAACCTCATCTTGCAATTCTTCCTGAGGTTTGAGTTTGAGGAGCTCTTGAATGTGTTTTAGAAATTTTTTAATATTCATGCTAAAGGCTTGACGATTAATAAAATATTAATCTTACTTTTGCTCGAACGCCATCAAGAGGTCTTGCGGCGTTAGATCTTCAAGGGCAAGGCGTCTTTTCAGTCGCAGACGGGCATCATGTAAAAGTTTGTATAATGCGTTGCGGTTGGTCTTCATACGTTTGGCGGCATCTTCCATGGGGACATCCTGCAGACCAAGTAGAACGAGCGCTTCCCGTTGTTTGGATGTGAGTTCTTCATCCAAAATGCGGCGGACTCGTACCAGCATATCTGCACGTTCCGCTGAGGTTTCGGGAGATGCTTGAGAGTCAGCCAGCAGGCCGGGCGGCGGGGGAGCGTCTTCGTTTTCGGTCAATTCATCGAGAGATGCGTCCCTCCATCGTTTTCGACGAAGTTCGGTCAATGCAATGCGAATCGCGATCTTATGTACCCAAGTGGTGAAAAGACTGCGGCCTTCGAATGTACCGAGTTGGTCAAGCACGCGCAGGAGAGTCTCCTGTGTCACTTCTTCCACAAGAGGTTGAAAGAGCGGATCGTCTGATGAAAGCCAGCGGGAAAGCGCATAGGGTAAACCCTTTTGAATTATTTCACGCAAGTCGTTCAATGCGGCCTCACGGTTTTCACCCGTGTCTCTTAGATCTGTAATCCAAGCTTCATTAGTGCGTCCACTCCGCGGCGCTCTGGGATTATATGTGGTCATGGTGGCTTTATTATAAAAGAAAACTACGCAGGAAGTGGAATTCTTATGAAACTATGAGACTTTTCGCTAGTCTTTTCACCATACATGAAACTGGGGAATGATGTTTCAAAACAGGTACAATTACTTCATAAAAATAATCTTTCAAGGAGCAATCATGAAAACTCAAAGTGGATTGGAATATATTGAAGTGGAGGCTGGCACCGGCGTACAAGCCGAGGCTGGAAAAACTGTCAGTGTACATTACACGGGAAAATTTCAAGACGGAAATGTATTTGACAGCTCTGTTTCTCGCGGGGAGCCGATCACATTTCCGCTGGGCAGAGGAAATGTGATCAAAGGTTGGGATGAAGGTATCGCGTTGATGAAAGTTGGCGGCAAGGCTCAGCTAATTATTCCTCCGAATTTGGCATACGGCGAGCGCGGCGCCAGTGGCGTGATTCCACCCAATGCTACTCTTGTGTTTGATGTTGAGTTGGTTTCGATACAATAAAATAACAAGTGTTTTTTTTAAGCGGCGGCCTCCTGTGTACCACAGGAGGCCGCTGTATTTAACAGGGGTCTATTATGAAAACATCTTGACACTTTCTTGACCTTCTATTCACCTTTCTTGCGCCTAAATTGACCAACAACTGTATACACTAAAGTGGTAATGGAGGCACACATGAATGATTTAATTTATATCGGACTCACACTGCTGTTCTTCGCCCTCACCCTTGGACTGATCAACGTCTGTGAGCGGCTCATGGAGGACAAATCATGAACATCTTATACGTAATAACGGGCATCATCACACTGATCCTGTTCGTTTATCTTGTATTGGCTTTACTTAAACCGGAGTGGTTCGGATGACTCTCAATAGTTTGTTCCAAATTATTTTCTATATAGTGGTCTTGCTTCTTCTGGCAAAACCACTCGGTTCCTTTATGGCAAAAGTTTATCAAGGCGAGCACACCTTTCTTGACCGTGTGCTGGGTCCCGTTGAAAGATTCATTTATCGCGTCTCAGGTGTTAAAGCCGACGAGGATATGAACTGGAAGACCTATGCCGTAGCCGTAATTTTGTTTAATATACTTGGTCTGCTGGCAGTATATGCCGTGCAAAGGCTTCAAGTTTTTCTGCCTCTTAATCCGCAAGGACTCGGCGCGATCACACCTGATTCTTCGTGGAATACGGCCGTTAGTTTTGCATCCAATACCAACTGGCAAGGCTATGGCGGTGAAGTAACGATGAGTTATCTTACGCAGATGCTCAGCTTAAATGTACAGAACTTTGTTTCTGCTGCGACTGGAATGGCAGTTTTAGTGGCGCTTATCCGTGGGTTTGTACGTCATACATCCAAAGGCATCGGAAATTTTTGGGTCGATCTGACGCGTTCCACCTTGTACATTCTCTTGCCTTTGTCTATTGTTTTGGCTTTGGCGCTCGTTTCACAGGGTGTTGTGCAAACATTCAGCGAATATAAAACAGTTGTGTTGGTTCAGCCTGTAACCGATGCCAATGGGAATGTTGTAACTAAACAAGTGCTTGCTGTTGGCCCTGCCGCTTCGCAAATTGCGATTAAGCAGTTGGGTACGAATGGCGGCGGATTCTTCAACGTCAACTCAGCACATCCGTTTGAAAACTCAACACCCTTCTCGAATTCCCTGGAGATGTTATCCATTCTCTTGATCCCTGCTGCGCTCTGTTATACCTTTGGCAAGATGGTCGGCGACGCGCGCCAAGGTTGGGCAATCCTGATTACGATGACGATTATCTTCGTGGCATTCATAGGACTGGCAGTCTGGTCTGAGCAGGCTGGCAACCCCGCCTTCACAAAAATGGGTATCGATCAAGTACAGACCAATGTCAACCCAGGTGGAAACATGGAAGGCAAAGAGACGCGCTTTGGCATCGCCAACTCGGCGCTATGGGCTGCTGTCACGACCGCTGCTTCCAACGGCTCGGTCAATGCCATGCACGATTCATTCATGCCGCTTGGCGGATTGGTTCCCATGTTCCTAATGCAATTGGGTGAGATCATCTTTGGAGGAGTCGGCTCTGGCTTGTATGGAATGCTGGCTTTTGTCATAGTAGCCGTATTTATCTCTGGCTTGATGGTTGGGCGCACACCTGAATATCTTGGCAAGAAGATCGAAGCCTATGAAATGAAAATGGCTTCCCTAATGATCTTGATTCCAATTTTATTGGCGAAAGTAGGTACGGCAATTGCCGTGGTGACTGCTGCCGGTCTTGCTACGATTTATAACACTGGTGGTCCGCATGGATTCAGTGAAGTGTTGTATGCCTTCTCGTCCGCAGCAAACAACAATGGTTCGGCTTTTGCAGGTTTGGGTGCGAATAATCCATTCTACAATACTGCGCTTGGTATTTGTATGTTCTTTGCTCGTTACTGGTTGATCGTTCCCGTATTGGCAATTGCAGGTTCACTCGTACAAAAGAAAAAAGTTCCTGCCAGCAGTGGAACACTGCCGACGCATACGCCGCTGTTCATCGTCTGGCTGATCGGTGTCATCATGATCGTTGGTGCGCTAAGCTTTATCCCCGCATTAGCGTTGGGACCGATCGTCGAACACTTGATGGTCTTTAAATAAAAGACTTGACAGGTTTCATCGTGACCTGACTCAATCGCAATTCTTGCGAGTCAGTGACTACAAGGTCAACCAAAAGTTTTTGAAAACCTGTCAGGTCTATGAGGAAAATAAAAATGACTATTCAAACAAAAAAACCAACCACATATGGCCGCGAGATCTATCAACGCGCAATTGTGGAGTCCTTTACCAAACTCAATCCGCGCTGGATGGTGCGTAATCCTGTCATGTTTGTCGTGGAAGTTGGGAGTGTATTAACCACTGCGTTGTGGATTCAAGCTTTGATTGGACAAGGTGAAGCTCACACAGGTTTTATAGGAGCGATTGCGCTCTGGCTGTGGTTCACTGTGTTGTTCGCGAATTTCTCGGAGGCCATCGCAGAGGGCCGTGGCAAGGCACAAGCCGAGTCGCTCCGCAAGGCACGGCAGGATACACCCGCGAAAAAATTACGCGGCCCTGCAACAGATCTGCAAAGCGCACTATCAAAAACTGAAGTCGTTTCATCCACTGCATTGCGAAAGGATGACCTGTTTCTCGTTGAAACAGGTGACATTATGCCCGCAGATGGCGAGATCGTGGCGGGAATAGCTTCCGTGGATGAAAGTGCCGTTACTGGAGAATCAGCTCCCGTTGTGCGTGAGGCGGGCGGTGATCGTTCCGCTGTCACAGGTGGCACACGACTCCTTTCAGATTGGCTCATCATCCGCGTCAGTGCTGACCCCGGTCAGGGATTCCTTGACCGCATGATCAGCATGGTAGAAGGCGCGAAGAGACAAAAGACTCCCAATGAAATCGCGCTTAATATTTTACTGGCAGGTTTCACTATTATCTTCCTAGTCGTGTGCGCCACGCTCCTGCCCTACTCACTTTATAGTGTGAACGCAGCAGGACAAGGGGCAGCCATTACGATTACTGTTCTGGTTGCATTACTTGTATGTCTGATCCCGACCACAATTGGTGGATTGCTCTCTGCCATTGGCATTGCAGGCATGGACCGTATGATCCAACGTAATGTGATCGCGATGTCTGGCCGCGCGGTGGAAGCCGCTGGTGATGTGGATGTGTTGTTGCTCGATAAAACAGGTACGATCACTCTTGGCAACCGTCAGGCTGTGGAATTCATTGCCGTAGATGGAGTGGATGTAAAAGATTTGGCTGAAGCCGCGCAACTTGCTTCTTTGGCGGATGAAACTCCTGAGGGTCGTTCCATTGTTGTGCTCGCCAAGGATAAGTTCGGCCTTCGCGGGCGGACGATAGGAGCCAGTGATGATGCGCCTGAAGGAATGCACTTCGTGCCTTTCACTGCGCAAACCCGCATGAGCGGAGTTAATTTCGATGGCACAACCATTCGCAAAGGTGCGCCCGATACGATGACAGAATTGATTCAATCAGGTGGTAACAAAGTTCCATCTGATCTGAAACCCGCCGTTGAATATATTGCCCGTATGGGTGGCACGCCGCTTATAGTGGCGAAAAACAATAAGGCGCTTGGCGTGATTCATTTGAAGGACATCGTTAAAGGTGGAATCAAGGAACGCTTTGCCCAACTCCGCAAGATGGGTATCAAGACTGTGATGATCACGGGCGATAATCCTTTGACCGCAGCAGCGATTGCGGCGGAGGCAGGTGTGGATGATTTCCTCGCGCAAGCCACGCCTGAAATGAAATTGAAACTCATTCGCGAATATCAAGCAGGTGGACGTCTCGTTGCGATGACGGGTGATGGTACGAATGATGCACCCGCCCTCGCACAAGCTGACGTAGCTGTTGCAATGAATACAGGCACTCAACCTGCGCGTGAGGCCGCCAACATGGTAGACCTCGATAGCAACCCAACCAAACTGCTGGAGATCGTGGAGATCGGCAAGCAACTGTTGATGACACGCGGAGCGCTAACTACTTTCAGCATCGCAAATGATGTGGCGAAATACTTCGCCATCATCCCAGCCGCGTTTGCTTCAACCTACCCCATCCTTGGCACGCTGAACTTCATGAGGCTCGCTACTCCTGAAAGTGCAATTTTGTCTGCAGTGATTTTCAACGCAGTCATTATTATTGCATTGATTCCCTTGGCGTTGCGCGGCGTGCCCTATCGTGCAGTCGGTGCAGCTCAACTACTTCGCGATAATCTTTTGATCTACGGTCTCGGCGGCATCATTGTGCCATTCATCGGAATCAAATTGATCGATATGTTGTTGGTCTTGCTTCACTTAATATAACTGTGTTGGTCGAGTAGGCGGCGATTTGGATATGTCTTTGCAAAACTACTCAACGATCGCCGCCATATCGAGACCAACAATGATAAGCAAACTTAAAATAAAATGTTACCTGTAATTTGTGGTCTCGATATGCCTCTCGAAGAACACTCGAGGCTACTCGACCACCAGATGAAATAATAAATAGGAATAAAATGAAAAATCAACTTCGCCCCGCTCTTACTATTTTTGCTCTGCTTACCATTATCACTGGTGTGATCTATCCACTGGCGGTGACAGGTATTGCACAAGTCTTGTTTCCAAGCCAGGCCAATGGCAGCCTCATCATGACCGAAGATGGAAAAGCCGTTGGCTCTGAATTGATCGGCCAGCAATTCGATGACCCTAAATATTTTTGGGGACGCATCTCCGCCACAGGCACATTCGCATACAATGCCTTCAACGCCGAAAATCTGACTGCCTCCTCTGGCTCGAACTACGGCCCATTGAATCCTGCTCTTATTGAAATGGTGCAAGGGCGGATTGACGCGCTTAATGCCGCTGACCCAAATAATCCACTCCCGCTTCCCGTTGACCTGGTCACTGCTTCTGGAAGTGGGCTTGATCCTCACATCAGCATTGCCGCAGCGTTGTATCAAGTTCGTCGTGTGGCAGCAGCTAGAGGGTTGAGTGAAGCGGATGTCCAAGCTCTCGTGGATGAATATACTGAAGGTCGTCAATTCGGCTTTTTAGGTGAGCCGCGAGTCAACGTGCTGGTGTTGAATCTGGCTTTGGATAAGATACAATAAATTTAATGGAACCCCGCCCTGATCCTGATGAACTATTAAAACATGCTCAATCAGAGCAATCTGGCCGAGGAAAATTAAAAATATTCCTCGGCTATGCTGCTGGTGTGGGTAAAACTTATGCCATGCTCGAAGCCGCGCATCAACGCAAAACACAAGGCATTGACGTGATCGTTGGCTATGTGGAAACGCATAAACGCGCCGAGACAGAAGAACTGGTTGAAGGGTTGGATGTGTTGCCGCGCAAACAGGTGGAATATCGCGGCGTGACTCTGCCTGAAATGGATGTGGATGAAGTGATCAAACGCCATCCAAAAATCGTGCTCGTCGATGAATTCGCTCATACCAATGCGCCAGGTTCGCGTCACCCCAAACGATATTTGGACGTGGAAGAAATTCTCGATGCGGGCATTGATGTGTACACCACGCTCAATATTCAACATCTCGAAAGTTTAAATGATGTTGTCGCACAAGTGACGGGTGTCATTGTAAAAGAGACCGTCCCCGATCGCGTGCTTGATGAAGCCTCTGAGATCGAAGTCATTGACCTGCCACCTGATGAACTGCTCACACGTCTGAATGAAGGCAAAGTTTATATTCCCGAACAGGCCTCGCGCGCGATCGACAAGTTTTTTCGCAAAGGGAATCTCACTGCTTTACGTGAAATGTCTTTGCGACGGGCCGCCGAACGTGTGGATAATCAAATGCGTTCGTATATGCAGACGCGCGCCATTTCTGGTCCGTGGGCGGCGGGAGAGCGGCTGGTTGTTTGCATTAGCCCCAGCCCTTTGGCAGAAAAGTTAATCCGCACCACACGCAGGCTGGCAGATGAATTGAATGCGGAATGGTATGCGATCTATGTAGAGATCGCCTCAAAACCCGAGATCAAGCCTGCAAATCGTGAGCGCATTGGACGAACTTTGCAACTGGCCGAAGAATTAGGTGCGAAGAGTCTCACGATTGCGGGGAGCTCTATTCAGGAAGCTGTTTTGGATTTTGCACACAAAAATAATATTACAAAAGTTGTAGTGGGTAAACCGCTGAAACCGCGTTGGCAGGAAATATGGAGCGGCTCGATTGTTGAACAGCTCATTTATGCCAGCGGTGATATTGATGTGTATGTGATCAGTGCGCGTGCTGAATTAAACAAGTCTATTGTGCCGATAGAGTGGCAGTTTCATCGTCCATTTGGACGCTATTTTCTTGGTTTTTTGTTGGTTGCAATTTCCACTTCACTTGGATTGCTTGTTCGCGGTAATCTTGAACCTACCAATCTTGTCATGTTGTATCTGGCTTCCACTGTTATCTCCGCAATTTTTCTTGGGCGCGGACCTTCGCTTTTCACTGCCATTGCAGGCGTACTGGCATTTGATTTTTTTCTTATTCCACCCTATCTCACTTTCGCTGTTAGTGATACGCAATACATCATCACTTTTATTGCCATGTTCATTGTCAGTTTGGTGGTCAGTTCATTGACCGTGCGCGTGCGTGAACAGGCTGAAGCCGCCATCCAACGTGAGAAGCAAACTGCGGCGCTTTATGACCTTAGCAAAGACCTGACTTCTGCCGCTGATCTTCTCCAAGTTGCAAATATTATTATTTCACAGATCGGTCGTGCATTTGGGCGTGACGTTGCCATCTTCCTGCCAGATAATCAACAACTACAAACCTTTGCAAGCTCTCCTAATTATCGTCCTGACGAAAATGAATTGGCTGTAGCAACCTGGTCTTATGAACATAATCAACCGGCGGGCCGCGGAACAGATACACTTCCAGCCGCGGCCTTACGCTGCCTCCCCTTGAAAACTTCCAATGGTATTGTCGGTGTACTTGGAATTCACTCCAAAGACTTAACGAATTTTCTTTCCCCGGAACAAAGGCTCACGCTTGCAGCATTTGCGAATCAATCTGCATTGGCACTTGAACGCGCTAATCTTTCCGAACAGGCACGTCAGGCTGAACTCTTGCGCGCCACGGAATCTTTGCAAACTGCGTTACTCAATTCCATTTCGCATGATCTTCGTACACCTTTGGTTTCGATCACAGGTGCATTAAGTTCATTGGATGAAGATAATGGCATACTCGATGAAACTACGCGGCGGGCCTTGATCGAGAATGCACGCGGCGAAGCAGATCGTTTGAATCGTTTGGTCGGCAATCTATTAAATATGACTCGCATCGAAAGCGGCGCCATCAAACTGCGGCTTGAGTCTGAGGATATTCAAGATGTAATTGGCACGGCGCTTGAACAATTGGGCTCACGTGTTGCAAATCATAAAATCCAGATCAATGTGCCTTCGGGCTTTCCACTTGTGCCAATGGATTTTACGCTGGTTGCGCAAGTTCTTGTCAATGTGTTGGATAACGCTGTCAAATATTCCCCTGCTGATTCGATAATCGAAGCCTCAGCAGATTTATCGGATGAAAAGATCCGCATCAAGATTGCGGACCGAGGTGCCGGCATCCCGTCCGAAGACCTTGCTCGTGTCTTTGACAAATTCTACCGAGTCCAACGCCCGGAGAATGTCAGTGGTACCGGGCTTGGTCTATCCATTAGTAAGGGAATTATCGAAGCGCATGGTGGTACTATTTATGCAAACACTCGCGAAGGCGGCGGGACGATCATTACGATTGAATTACCTTTGAAAAATATAGGATAAACAAGAACCATGGAAAAGGGTCAGCGGGTTTTGGTTGTGGACGATGAAACATCAATCAGGCGCTATCTGCGCGCTGCATTAACTGCGCAAGGACTCAACGTTTATGAGGCCGCTGATGGACAGGAAGCCTTGAACGCGGTCCTTGCTCACCGCCCAGACTTGATCATTCTTGACCTCGGCTTACCCGATATTGACGGCATCGAAGTCACGCGCCGACTGCGGGAATGGTCACAGACGCCGATCATCATTCTTTCAGTCCGTGAAGCCGAGCAGGATAAAATCGCTGCCCTCGATGCCGGTGCAGATGATTACCTCACCAAACCTTTTGGCACGGGGGAATTGCTGGCTCGTATGCGTGTTGTTCAACGCAGGCAGGTCACCAGCGTAAACGAACCCATCTTTACTACAAGCGGTTTGACTATGGATTTTTCCCATCGACTTGTCATGGTGAATCAAAAAGAAATTCAATTGACCCCCACTGAATATGATATTTTGCGTTTGTTGGTTACTCATGCAGGAAAAGTATTAACTCACAGGCAACTTCTGCGACAAGTTTGGGGGGAAGGATACGATGATATGCACATTCTGCGCGTTAATATCAGCAACCTGCGCGGGAAACTCGAACCTGACCCTGCAAGGCCAACGTATATCCACACTGAGCCCGGAGTAGGTTATCGTCTCAGGGTGCATGACGCAGGTGCAATATAAAGTCCGCTTAAATGTAAATTGAAGCGGACTTTATATTTTCTCTTACGACAATGTTATATCTGTAACTTATTAATGTTTGTCATCTTCCTCATGTTCATGAACATGATAAGGCACGTTGATGATCACGATGCCATGTTGACGTTTAAGTTGACTGCGAAGAAGATCGGCAGTGTTCGTATGCAATGCGGCAGTTAAGCGGTTATCTGAAACAAATTCAGGCACAACAATAGTGAGAGTTTCACCCGGCTGTCGTTTTTGTGCAATGTCGGCGATATATCCCAATAAAGGTTCAAGGAAGAGACGATATGGTGAATCCAACATTACCAGGCGCACTCCTTCACCCCACCTTTCCCACTTTTGGCGGACTTTTTCAGCATCTGCCGGTTCAATCGTCACATGGACTGCCGTAACATCATCTGACAAAGCGCGTGCGTAACGGAGCGCGGCCAGCGTACCTTGATGTACACCGCTGACCGGCATAATAACACGGTGCCGAATGGTATGTGGCGCGATCACACCAAAGTTATCCAGTGAAAGTTTTTTGGCGAGATTGTTATAGTGCCGATGGATAAACCAGAAAATTGCGACCATGACCGGAATAAGGATCAAGACCACCCATGCTCCATCATGAAATTTAGTTGCAGCAAAGACCAGCATCACAATTAAGGTACATATTGCACCAAATCCATTGATCACCATTTTAAGCGACCAATCTTTTACAAAGCGCAGGGTTGAACCGCGTTCCACTTTCTCTTCGCCAGGTTTAAGCTTGCCGATCTTCCACCAGCGCAGTGCCATACCGCCTTGCGAAAGCGTAAATGACAGAAACACACCAATTGCATACAGAGGAATAAGACGTGTAACACTTGCCTGAAAAATTATAAGTATGATGGATGCGATGACAGCCAGGGCTACAATGCCGCGTGAATAAACCAGACGGCTGCCACGATATGTAAGCTGGCGGGGAAGGAATCCATCTTTTGCAACAAGAGCGCTTAAACGTGGGAAATCCGCAAAGGCTGTGTTTGCAGCCATAATGAGAATAACAGTCGTAGCGCCGATCAACATCAGATATAGAGTGCCCCGCCCGGCAAAAATCGTCCGCGCCAATTGTGAGATCACCGTTTCACTTTCCGATGGAATTGCACCAATTTCTTTCGCAAGATAGGAGATGCCAAGAAAAAGTGCGCCAAGAATAAGAGACATCCAGATCAAGGTCACACCTGCATTCTTGCTGCGAGGTTCTTTGAAAGCAGTAATGCCATTCGAGATCGCTTCTACACCGGTGAGTGCAGTAGTGCCGCTTGCAAAGGCATGTAGTATTAAGAAAGGTGTAATCTTTGAAATGCCATGCAACATTTCCAACTCTGGCGGATCAACTACGGTTCCAAGTGTGTTGGTAACAAACAAGCGGAAGAGACCGGTTCCAACGGCAAGGAACATCAATACTACAAAGAAATAGGTGGGGATGGCGAATGCTGTTCCCGATTCTTTTACACCACGCAAATTCATCATCATGACGAACATGATGAATATAACAGCAAGTACAACACGATAGGCATACAACGCTGGAAACGCGGATACGATCTGCGCAACTCCAGACGCAATGGAAACTGATACCGTGAGAATGTAGTCAGTCAGGAGGGCCGCTCCGGCAATAAGAGCTGGAAATGCGCCAAGATTATCGCGCGCTACAATATATGCGCCGCCGCCATCCGGATAAGCATGTATGGTTTGCTCGTACGAAATCGTAACAATTGCAAGCAAGACGACAATGGCAATGGAAATTGGAAATACAATCCCAAAGGCCATTGTGCCGGCTGCTGCAAGGATGACAAGTATCTCTTGTGTAGCATATGCGGTGGAAGAGAGCGCATCCGATGCAAATACTGCAAGACCCACGCGCTTACCGATTGTCTGATGAGATGCATCTGCAGTGGATAAAGGGCGGCCTATAAACCAGGAACGCCAGGTGTGTGGTGGTTTGTAATCTGTGGCTCGTTCAATAATAGATGTTGTTTGTGAGTGGTCTTCGTGTTTGATCATATATTCCAACTTGTTGATTTTTTCCAGTGTGTTATTCAAACAGGCTGTTCCAACCCCAGATCATGCTCACTTCAATCGGG
Source organism: Anaerolineales bacterium (assembly GCA_014379595.1). GTDB lineage: Bacteria > Chloroflexota > Anaerolineae > Anaerolineales > Villigracilaceae > Villigracilis. The sequence continues at coordinate 99,094 of JACMLM010000006.1, read as the reverse complement.
ATGGAAAGTAGCAACAATAAAGTATGAGACCAGTCTTTTGCAAGATGATCGACCTTGACCTGAAGCAGGAAGAAGCCGAGGATAATGACAACGGAACCCGTCCATGCGGCGATCTGTGCCGGCCAATTTGGCCTAGGGCTGTTTTTCGGATAAAGCCCGGAAAGGATATAAAGAGGTATGTTTAGTTCCGACTGTAAAACCTCACTCAACGGCTTACGTAACAATCCCACACGTTGCTCAGAAAAACACACAACGATATCGCCTGCCTGCCAGCGCGACTTTACAGCTTCGGCCCAATCTTTTCCAAAGATCACTTCTATATCTGAGGATACTTTTCTATCGTTTACCATTGCAGACATAGTGACCAGTTCACGTCTCAGGGTCAACTCCTGCTCTGCATCATTGTGTAAACCAATGAAATGAACGCATGAGTCCATTTCATTTGCCAGCTCCCAGACCCTTCGTGCTGCGGGAATAGGATCAACTTCAAGATATGGCACAAGGACAATTAAACGACGAGCAGGCTTGAGCTCCGAATAGGAGGCGGTGGATAAAGTCAAAGATGCAGTTTGAGAATTAAGTTTGTTCATGTCACCTCATGTGTAAATAAATCTTATCAACCCCGCATAAAACGGTGACAAAAAAAACGTCCAATTGTATAAAGAACAAATAAAAATTGCCCCGATATCGGGGCAATTGGGGTATATGTTATGGGGAATTTAGTAATAAAAACTAGCCATCTGAAATAAAACGATAACCAATTCCAGGTTCGGTGAGAATATATTGCGGACGTTCAGGATCAACTTCGAGTTTCTTGCGGAGTTGACGCATGTAGACGCGCAAATATTCAGTGTGGTTGGCATCGGCAGGCCCCCAAACCTGTGTAAGAATGTTTTGATGGGTAAGCACGCGCCCATGATTGGCAGCAAGATAAGCAAGGAGCTTATGTTCGGTGCCAGTCAATTTAACTTCCTCTTCACCCCGTTTAACAATATGCCATACAAGGTCAATTGTAAGTGACCCCGCTTTGACCAATTTGGTTTGAGCACCCTGCCTGCTTGTGGAATGACGCAGCGCCACACGTACGCGTGCCAATAACTCTTCAATGCCGAATGGTTTTGTAAGATAATCATCTGCACCTGCATCGAGTGCCGCTACTTTATCGTGTTCACTATCGCGTACAGAAAGAATAATGATCGGGCATTGAGTCCATTCACGCAGGCGCGCACAGACTTCCACGCCATCCATATCAGGCAGTCCCAGGTCGAGGATGATGATATCGGGTTCATTGGTGGCGGCGAGGGTCAGGCCCTCTTCGCCGCGGCTGGCTGTTGTGACTCTGAATCCTTTTTCAGTTAAGATAGTTCGGATCGCTCGTCGAATTTGCGATTCATCATCGATGACAAGGATGTGCGGTGCGTTGCTCATTCGGTCTCCGTATCCATAGGAAGCTGTCCATCCCATGTGAGCGGAAGAGTAAAATTAAATGCAAAACCATCTGTAATATTTTCCGCCCAAATGCGCCCACCATGGGCTTCAATAATCCCTTTGCAAATCGAAAGCCCAAGTCCGGTACCAGTTACTCGGTCTGCAGCGGTGACGCGATAGAACTTATCGAAGATACGTTCCAAATGTTCAGGCGGCACTTGCGGACCCTGGTTGCTGACCTGTGTATGAATTGTGTCGCCTTCAATATATGCTCGAATTTGAATCTTAGTGCTTGCAGGTGCGTATTTCAAACTATTACTCACCAAATTGGTGAAGACCTGTTCCATCTGAACGTAATCCACTGATACGAACGGCAAATTCTCAGGAATGTCAACCTCAAGTTTATGTTCATCTGCTGAATATCTCATGCGTGCCAGCACACTCTCCACGATCTCAGATAAAATATTCCATTCGCGTTTAGGTTTGAGTGCGCCTGATTCAATACGCGACATATCAAGCAGATTACCCACCAGCATATTCAAATGATCCGCTTCATCATCTATCGCCGCAATCAACTCAACGCGTGCATGCGAATCCCAGCTTACTTCGTTTCCGCGCAGGCTTGATGAGGCGGCTTTGATCGTTGAGAGCGGTGTGCGCAGTTCGTGCGAAACAGATGATAAAAGAATGGACTTCAAATGGTCACTCTCTTCCAGGACTTTGGCGCGCGACTCTGCTTCCACAAGCCATGCACGTTCAAGCGCTAACGCTCCCTGGCTCGCAAAAGTTTGTAATAAACGCTTCTCTTCAGACGAAATGGCTGGCTCAGCCTTCCAAAGCCTTATCTCTCCCAGAACGCCACGCGCCGCCTGAATGGGAACGGTCAACTCTGGAAGACGAGGAGGCGGATCTATTTCAGGCAAATGATAAGTAAATGCCCGTGCTCCTGTAGTACTCAGTTCCACATACTCACCTTGTGATACAGCTTGTATCTGTTTCGTGAGGACTTGTATGATGGTATGGTCATCATGCAAGCCAGTCAAAATAGTGCTGAGTTCATAGAGCTGTGTCGCTTCACGTTCGCGCGCTGTGGCTTTAGCAAGGCTGGCTCTCATACGTCCAACCAACTGACTGATCACCACGGCCACAATTAAAAAAATGATAAGAATCACGACATCTGCTGGACGGTGAGCAGCCAGTGTGTAATATGGTTGAATGAAGAAGTAGTTAAGTGTGAGGAAAGAAAGTAAAGCACTGCTGATACCTGGGCCAAGCCCCTGAAAAGCCGTGATCATGCCCAGCGGAATTAAATATAACAGCGCGATCAGGGTGATATCCAGAATTCCGCGCAACGCGAAAAAAATGGCGGTGATAGCCGCGATCACGCTTAGTGAAAACAGATATTGCCAGAACTGTGAAATAAAAGATGAACTCTTCATGGGTGCGAAATTCATTATACCTTCAAGATTTTTAACGCAAAGTCTCAAAGAAAGTATGGATTAAGTATTCAGGTACGCAGACATCTGGAAAATAAAAAGCCACCAAATGGTGGCTTTTTGTGGGCGCGGAGGGGCTCGAACCCCCGACCTCATCGATGTGAACGATGCGCTCTAACCAACTGAGCTACGTGCCCGGGAAGCAACCGCGATTATAGTATAGGCATCAGCCTTTGACAAGGACTTATGGCGGCGGCAGGTAATCAAATGGATTCACCTTCACACCTGCCATTAACTCAAAGTGTAAATGCGAACCAGAGGAACGACCAGTAGAGCCAACCGCACCAATTGCCTCGCCCTGACCAACACTTTGCCCGCAGCCGCGATAGATCTCACTCAAGTGCGCGTATAAAGATTGGAAACCATTTCCATGATCGATCATGATCATGTTGCCATAACCATAATCATTCCAGCCGGAGTATACGATCACACCCGCATCGGCTGCATATACACCTTCACCTTCATTGCCTGCAAAGTCAAGGCCATTATGATTGCTTTGTGGCGAGTAACCAAAACCTGATATAGAATGGCTATTTGTTGGATAGACGTAAGATCCATATCCCACGGCGCCACCACTTACAGGCTCACATGCACCCGCTCCAAGTACGCGAGCAGAGGCAGGATTCTCGCGCGTTACACCGAGTGGCGCGCTCCAACTCACAAATTCTCTTCTGCCACCGGGAATGATCAACCAGCCAGTCTTAATGTTTGCATTGTTATAGTCCCCGACTGTATCCGGATCAATATTATTGGCAGGCAATTCGATAATATCTGCCGCAGTAACGCCATAGAATTCAGCCCAACTTCCAAAAGAAATACCACCCTGCCATTCCCAATACACACCATTCACTGGAAGTATTATCAACTCCTGCCCGGGTTTTAGTGAATGCGGAGAATCCAGCAAAATATTGTAGTTACTCCATAACACAGTCTCAGGTTCAAGACCAAATTTTTCAGCGATACCAAAGACTGTATCGCCCTCCTGAACCGTATACATCTCAATTTCATCGCGAGGCCGAGTAGGAACGTTGGTATGGAGCTGTGCTGCACGTGCAATGCCAGAGATGATTGGAATATCTGCAGCGGGAATCGAATTGATGTCAACCACCGCGGTCTCTGCTGGACCTGAATCCTGCCCGCCGTTTACTGAAAACTGATTCGGCGTCTGACTGTAAAAAGCTTGCACAAGCAGGATCACGATGATGATCGCAACAATGGAAAATAGGTTTGTGCCAGTACGCAAAAGAGATTCACCCAAGCCCATTTGCACAAGGCTGTTCATCCAGCGTGTGATTAAACTATTTTGTCTTAATGTTTGCGAGGAACTTTCTAGCGTTTTTTTCTGTTCACCCTCTTCATCGGGACGGGGAGCATCTTCTGTAAAATCGTTTTGCATAGGTTTCATCATAACATGGGCGAAAAATCAGAGTCAAGTTACTAATCCTACGTTAACCCGTCGCCTAGCCGTACATTAGGCCGAAAGGCCTGAATACCGCCAATAATAATCAGCGAAACCAGTCCGCAAAATAACGCAGTTGTCGATAAGCTAAATTTCTGTGTCATCCACCCGATCAATAAACTGCCAAAAGGTGTAATGCCTTGTAAGGCCCAGAGATAAATACTAAACACACGTCCACGCAGGGAATCTGGAACCTGGAGTTGAATAAGCGTATTCATAGTAGCAAGCTGTGTCACTGCGCCCCAACCCATTAATGCGATAATGATCACAGCCAGCCATGTGGAGCGTATAAAGGGAATCGCAATCATCCCAAGAATGAAGGCGGCTTCTCCCAAGATAAGCCGTAATCCTCGCCAGCGAGCAGTATTGTTCATAGCAATGGAGAATGCTGCTATCAATGCACCCGCTCCTTGGGCTGTATATAGCAGACTATTGCGCATGTCTACAACTGTTTTTGTATCCCCTATCTGCCCCAGCAGATCTTTTGAAATAACTGGTAATTGTTGAATGATAGGCAGTGCAAAGATGCCCAATGTAGCCGCAATGACAATAAGAAGGCCCACCGAAGAATTATTGACCAGATATTGTGTTCCCTCGCGCAGTTCGACCATCATGGAACGTGTGCGTGGTTCAATAGGGGCGTTATAAAGTGTGCGTACAAAAAATAATCCAATAATAATAGCTGCAAAACTAATGCCATTAAAAAGAAAAACCCAACCTTCTCCGTTTTTTGGAAAGAATAATAATAAAGGCACAACGAGTGCAGGACCAAGTACGCGCGAAAGATTGAAAGCTGTAGACTGCAAGGCAATGGCATTTGGCAGAGACTGCCGTCCGACCAACTCGATCAGCATAGCTTGGCGAGCCGTTATTTCAAAGGCCGTTGCTATGCCAAGAATAAGAGACGTGATCACGATATGCCATATCTCTATGACTCCAGTCAACGTGAGTATGGCAAGCGTGAATGTATCCAACATCATAATGATCTGTAAAAAGATGATGGCTTTGCGTTTATCTACATGCTCAATGAGCACGCCGCCTGGCAAAGCGAGAAAAAAAGTTGGCAACGTGACTGCAAAACCGATGAGACCTAAATCTAATGGGCGGCCGCTGATACGATATGCCAGCAATGGCAGAGCCGTATTTTGCATAGACGTGCCGATCAGTGAAAGTAAATGCCCCACCCAGAAGATGGCAAAGTCACGCGATGCAAGGGCAGGGAAACGTTGTGAGAGGGGAATGCTCAGTTTGTTCATTTATTTTTTCATTGCAAAAAATGTACTGCGACATTTATGTCGCAGTACATTAAGCAGGAACAACTAATTCGGCGCGATCATTGCCCGGGCTGTTGACCATTGTTGAAACGGGATAGGCAGACATTTTGTCAGCGGGGAAGGGCTGGATGAGATGAAGCAGGCTTTCGGGAGTCCGAGGCGCAGGGTCAAGCCAATCGGCATAATTCTTTTTATCCAATATCACAGGCATGCGGTTATGCAAAGTGGACATCAATTCATTTGGATTAATGGTGATGATGGTGCAGGTGCGAAGCGCGTCACCATTTGGTGATTGCCATTCATCCCACAACCCTGCAAATGTAAATGGATTTCGGTCTTTCATGTGGATGAAATACGGTGTTTTTGTTTTCGCGCCTTCCTGTGCTTTCCATTCATAAAATCCATCGGCGAGAATTAAGCAGCGCTTGTATTTGAATGCGCCGCGAAAAGATGGTTTCTCTGCGATGGTTTCGCCGCGTGCATTGATCAGTTTGTTTGCGATGCTTGGGTCTTTTGACCATGAGGGAATTAATCCCCACAGGAAAAAATCAGCTTTATTTTTTGCGTCGTTTGGAATGGCTAATACAGGCTGGGTCGGCGCAATATTGAAACGCGGTGCGAATTGATCTGGGAATGTAAAATCGCCAAACGAATCTTGTAATTCTGACGGGTCAACAGTAAGTGTAAATCTTCCGCACATGTCTGCTCCTTTTGTGTGGTTGTAAATTTAACCTATGATAATGTGAAATAAAAAGTTGTGCCGCTGCCAACCTGTGACTCTACCCAAATGCGTCCTCCGTGAACTTCGATGATCCTTTTCACAAGTGCCAGGCCAATGCCAGTTCCATCGCTATCGATATTGAGTTTATCGAACAAACCAAATATCTTATCCTGGAATTCAGGTGCAATGCCAATTCCATTATCTTTCACATAAAAAACAGTTTCTTTTTTATCATTGAAAAATTCACCGATCTCAATTCTTGGCCGTGGCTGGCTTCCCATGAATTTTATGGCATTGTCGATCAAGTTTTGCAGAACCTCGACCATACGTATGCGGTCGCATTTTAATATTGCTTTATTGTTATGAAACTCGATCAGGATATTTTTTGCCTGGATTTGTCCATGCACGATCTCAAGTGCATCTTTTACGATCTCGTGAAAAGTAACTTCAACAGGTGCGTTCATCAACCTGCCAACGCGGGAAAGTTCCAGCAGGTCTTTGAGCAGATTTTGCATTTTTGCTACAGCTGCTTCAATCCGCTCAACATCATGTCTAAATTTTTCGAAATTATTTTCTTGTGCATCCCGTTCGAGATAGCCCAGAAAGCCTTTGATCGTTACCAGGGGAGATTTAAGGTCATGTGAAACAGTGTAAGTGAAGCGTTCCAGTTCAGCATTCTTTGATTCAAGCTCTTCAATAAAGTCTCTCTTTTGAGATAGTTCTTTTTGGATGGTTTCATTTAAATATGCATTTTCAATTGCCAGGCCTGCATATCCAGCAAATAACCTTAAGGCCTCCAATTGCTCTGAAGCAATTGGGCGCATTGTAATGAAATTATCAACACAGATAACGGCGATAGGCTTATTACCTGCCCACACAGCAACAGCCGCAAACTCTCTTACTCCATACATATCATGTCCTTCAGGGATATGATGAGTAATACTATAGTCATCCGTAAAATATAACCCGTCAGGTTTTTCCAAAACGCTCATAAATGTAACTGCTTCTGAGATTCCTTCGGTAACGGGAAACCATAAATCCCAAACATCTATCATCTGTCCTTGATTATTAGTTCCGAACGTATCGTCCATGGAATTACGTTCAGGGTTGTAAAGGAAAATAGCAAGCCTGTCAAATTTCAGGTCATCATGAACGCCATGCCAGATTTTTTTGACAGTTGTACGCAGATCGCTTGTCTCTGTTACCTGTTTTCCGAGTTCAATTACTTTTTCGAGCATGATGCGCCGCCGCTGTTCCAATTCTTCATTTTTTTTTCGTTCTGTGATTTCTCTTGCGATACCTGTGGTACCAACTACTTCTCCAACTGTGTTAAAGATGGGCGTTTTTGTAGTTTCCACCCAATACTCTCTGCCCGTGCCATCGATTTGAAGTTCTTCAGTATTCTTGCGTTGACGGGTTTTCATAACTTCAAGATCATCATCTCGATACTTTTCAGCAAAACTTTTCTGCCAGATATCGAAATCGGTTTTGCCTGCAATTTGCCCCGTTTTTATTCCAGCGGTTTTAATAAATTGCTCGTTTACTGCGATGTATTGACCTTCAATATCTTTCAGCCATGCCATATCAGGAATGCCATTTAGAATGGCTGATTGCTGTAAAAGAATTTCTTTAAGATTTGCTTCGGTTTGTTTTTGTTCTGTAACATCCTGCACTGCGCCGATGATCCTCACAAGACGGTTTTCTTTTTCATCCCATATGGGATGAGCAAAAATTCGTTCCCAACGAATTTCACCGTTTTTTGCGAAGGTGCGTACTTCTGATTTAATATCCTTGTTCTTATGCAGTGTTTCCATGTCCTGAGCATCTTTTTCAAGGTCATCAGGATGAACATGCCCAACCCAACCACCGCTGGCTACATATTCTTCAAAGGAATATCCTGTCATTTGTTCAAATGCGCCAGCCACCCAGCTCAGATCTGAACGCCCATCTTTATATACTTCAGTAACAAAGACATAATCTGAGCTGACGCGCGATATGAGGCGGTATTTTTCTTCACTTTCTTTAGCACGAATAAGTGCAGTTCGCAAAGTGCGTGATGCTAAGTTTTGAAGTATGGCCCCTACAGCAAATAGGACGACTGCAACGATCCATGTCGGTAATGCATCATCAAGAATATCTGGGGGCATCCAGCCATTCGATTCTGCATATACCATTACTCCGCCTTCGACCATCGCCAGCACAGTCATTGCCACTGCGCCGCGCCCGCCTAGTAAAATTCCTGAAATCGTAATTACCAATCCATTGCCAAGTAAATATGCTATGCCATATACACCTGCTCCATTAACCGATATGAATGCGAAGAATAACCAGAGGGTAGCAATTTGAATGATAGAGGCAGAGCGCACGTATCCGCGCCTTAGCATAATAAAAGGAAAGATATTAATAATTTCTGAAACCACAACAGACAACAGTGCCTTATCTGATTCTTCAGGCATTTGAATAAGTATGTATATGACAAAAGGAATTGGAATAATTATCAGCGCCAGCAATATGGTATGTAATAAATATGCCTGATGCGTTTTTTCTTCATCCTCAAAGATGGGGGGCGCAAATAATTTTTTAATAAATGCCATTCAATTTCTCAACTTTCTAAAATCGCCGTCTCTTATCGTAATACCAATAGTATCCAGATGCTCCAGCAGTGCCTGCGCATACTTGCGGCTTGTGTTGAAAAGATCGCGTACTTCTCCCAGTGATATCTGGCCCTTTTGCTGAAGTGTCTCGCGCAGTTTTTCAACCATTTTGTCATAGTCACTTTTGCGAAAGATCACATCTTGTGAAACAGCTATTAGCTCTTTTAGCTCGATCAACGCATTCGTAATTTCCTCACCAACCTCACTTTGACATTCCTTGATGCTGGGCGCGGCATACGGATTCAACTCAAACTTCCGCATTAATTCCTTAACCTTAGCCTGCTCTACATCATTGAAGCGGATCTCATGCCCGGCATTCGCAATCAGCACAGAATATTCAACGATGGAATGGTCAGCAACCATTTTGTGGATGAGAGCGTTGAAAACGCGCGGTGTTAGCTTTAGTTTGCTCTTGAGTTCTTCGCGTGGTAGCCCACGGCGAAGTGGATATGCCTGATGATATGTATCAATAATTTGAAACACTTTTTGCTGTAATATATTCCAATGAGAGATGGGAACGACAAGAGTATTACTTGTAATCGCTTGGTCGCCTTCTTCCAAAATAATAAGCTGACCGTTTTGTATTAATTCACTTAATGCGGATTCTGCATTCGAGGCCTCAAGGCGAGAGCGCGTGATAATTTCTTTTATTGGCGCGGCATTTAAAGATAAAGCTGCTTCGAATAATATATCGGCAGGAGAACCTTGTTCGAGTGATTCAAGTGACTTGAGCACTGCTTCATTAAAGCGTTTATGTCTGCCCTTAGGTTGATGGTCAACGATCACACCACCGCCTAGCGTTTCACTAGGGGACGGGCGGCGTAAAATGTATCTATCTCCGCGCACGGTGACGAGGGGGTTGCGTAATTCAAGTTGGATCCAGCCTTCTTCGCCGGGAGCTAATTCTTCGATGCCAAGTAAGCGAAGAGTGGCAATCGTTTCACTTGCTCCAACAAAAAACTTCACTTCATCTCCATGCTTTATAGAAGCTGATGCTTCTTTGAGCAAGCGAAAACGTGCGTCGACTCTTCTTGTGATTTGATATTGATTGGGATGGACAACCACTTCGCCGCGTTGAATTAATTCTGTATCTACCCCTGAAATATTTACAGCTGTTCGCGAACCAGGCACGGCTCTTTCTTCTTTTTTCTTATGAGTTTGAAGCCCTCGAATTCGGCCTTTCAAGCCGCTGGGCAAAATCTCCACATCATCACCAATCGAGAGATGACCATCACTAAGCGTGCCCGTTACTACAGTACCGAATCCGCTCATGCTGAAGACGCGGTCTATTGGCAGGCGTGGACGGTTAAGGTCGAGCCGTGCAGGTTTCTCTTCCAGTATTTTGCTAAGAGTGGAGATAAGGTCTTCAAGCCCTATTTTATTTTTCGCTGAGACTCGTATGATCGGAGCATCGCGTAGGACTGTGTCACTAACAGCACCACGAATGTCTGCTTCCAATAGATCAAGCCAGGTGGAATCAGAAGCGAGGTCTATTTTGGTCAGAACAATTAATCCAGCGGGAATCTGTAATAAGTCTAATATTGCAAGGTGTTCTTTTGTTTGCGGCATTACGCCTTCATCTGCGGCGATGATCAATAATGCGGCATCGATACCCCCAATGCCAGAGAGCATATTTTCAATAAAATCACGGTGACCGGGTACATCCACGATGCCAACTTCTTCGCCATTGGGCAGGGTGAGCCAGCCAAAGCCGAGCTCGATGGTCATCTCGCGTGCTTGTTCTTCTTTGAGACGATCTGGATGTGTACCTGTGAGTGCAGCAATGAGTGTGGATTTTCCGTGGTCTACATGACCTGCCGTACCGATGACTCTCATATTCTTATTTAACCACAAATGCAGTAAACATGAAAATAAAAAGTGGAGATCACGTCGATGCCCACTTTTCTATACCTTTCACTCATTAATTTTCACTTTTCACTGACTATTTCTTTGGCTTCTTACCATGCCCCATAATACGTTGATAGGAAGTCATCCATTCATGTACCACGTTCATAAGTTCTTGTAATTCTTTTTCGGTAGTGTCGGTAGTTTGATGTAATTGATCTTGTAGAACTTGTATCGCATCATCAAGCGGTGAGATACGGCCTTCCGTTTTTTGTACATCTTTACGAATATCACGGAACGATTCTTCAGAGGAGAGACTATACCCGGTCCAACGTTTTTGGTCATCAGTTTTGAAGCTAACCCATTCCTGTCGCAGGCGGTCTTCTGCAAGACGCTGCATTTCGGTCACTTCACTAATGCGGCGTTCGAGTTTTGTATTAAGCTCCAGATAGCTTTCCTGTGCTTTCTTTGCTCCACGCAAAGCTTCATCCAGACTCTGTATATGTTTATCTATACCCTGGGTTTCTTTTTGAAAGGATTCATATTTTTCTTTCCATTCTTTCCAGGCGCGGTCACGATCTATTTGTGCAATGGCTTGCTGCTCAAAAAAAGCTGTTTGTGCCTGTTTGCGCTCCAGTTCAGATGCAATCAAATCTGTGAAACGATTTTCGACATTACGCAGGCCGTCGGCGCTCATGGTTGCTTTTTCACGGTTTTCATCCACACGTTTGCGGATCGCAGTTAGTTCGCCTTGAGTATCCGTTACCCGCTTCAAGTCATTCTTGCGCGTTTCATCCAGAGCTTTCAAAGCATGCAGGACATCTTCATTTGAGCGTGTAGCCGCATCTACATGTGTTTTAAAATCGCTGATGTTATTTAACATGCGTTGTGATTCATCTGCCTGCTGTTTGATCTGCTTCTTTATCTCTGAAAGATCGGTGGTTGTTTTAAGCTGTGAAATGGTTTTATTAATATCGGTCAGTGCGGGTTGAACGAATTTGACAGATTCACGTACGCTTAGTGTCTGTTTTTTATCATTCTCTTCGATCATCTTAATGATGTCGCTGCGTTGCCTGGTCAGCATGCCTTCAAATTGATCGACGCGTTTTGTGGCGGGTGTAATATCTGTGATCTGTTTACTTAATGTTTTGATCTGTTTTGAAACGACATTGACCGATGCCTCAAATGAACTCAAGCGCGCATCCAGTGTGGTGATCGCATCTGTATTCTGGCGTTGTTGTTTATCCAACCATTCGAGTCGCTTGACGATTTGTTCGAATTCCATATTGCTCTCCGATAATTATTAGTACAGGTAATAGGTCTCTTTATGACCTTTATGTTTAAAGATTTTGCCTTCGATGCATTAAATTATAGCACGCGAGTTCACTGACCAAGATGATTGAATAGGGCGGGTAGATTGGTAAGAAGCGGCTGTAATATTTGTGGAAATATGCCCAGGATGAATAACCCGCTCGCGCCTACCCCAAGCATGATCATCTGGATCCAGGACTCGTTCAGCGCCCAAGCTTTGCCATCCTCCGCCATCACGAAAACAGCCAGAGTGCGAACGGCAGCGATAAGCAAGCCAAACATGCCCATAATCATCCAAAATGCAATGGTCAGCGATTGGCCCGCTAGTTCCTGCCATAATGCAATACGCGATGGAAAACCAGCGAGTAATGGAAAACCAGTCATTGATAGATGGGCCAAAATTAGGGCTGTAACTGCTAGTGGATAAGTCCGTGCCAATCCTTGAATTTCACTGAATCGTAATGAATAAGCTTCGCGTTTAATAATTGAAAGCGACAAGGCCCAGAGCGCTAATACAAACCCACGCGGGATGAGAAGCAGAAAGGTGATGTTGACGACTTCCAGCGATTTCAAACTCATGGCAAGAATCAAAAGTCCAGTTTCTACGATTGCGGCATATCCCATTATCCTTCCAATATGCCTCTGCAAAGATGCAAAAAAGCCGCCGCTTACCACCATGAAAATCCCTGCATATTGAATGGCGCTTGAAAGTTGAGGGGAGTTACGTATCCATGTATAGCGATCTAAAAATCCTAGTGCAAAAATGACTGTGAAAGTAGGTAATGCCCAAAGCAGAAATCCAGTTGCATATGGAGAAGCTTCCTCCATTAACATGGGAATCCAATTGTACAGTGGGAAGACACCCAGCAAGAATGCGAATCCCAAACCGAGCATGATGCCTACTTGAGTAGTCGTTCCGATATTGCCAGGACTGGCCTCCACACCGGCTAACATCCATCCTGAAAAAAGAATAAATGGCATTGCCAGCGTTTGATAGATAAGAAAACGGACAACGCCGCGCCCAGGTTTTTGAAATGGCAACACAAGCAACGGAATGACCAGCATCGCAGCTATTTCAAGTAGAAGTGCCGCAAAAAGGAATGGCTCAACCGCAATCGATGCAGTTAAGAGCGCAACTATCATTAATCCCAGTGAGACAAAACGATTGGCTATGCCAGAAGCCTGGGTCCCAAAGAACCATAACGCAGACAACCCGTATATGATGACTAACAAAGATCCATCTGCTGTGGTGAGTGCAAAACTGCGCCCAAAGAATTGAACAGATGATGAAATTTTTAATGAAATGGCTCCAAGTAGTAATGCAGTATCAATGGGGAAGATCAATGCAGTCAGCGCAAGAATGATGGATATAGACCCCCCAGCTAGAGAAGAATATCGTTCGCTAAAAAAGAGCAGAATTAGGATGCCTGAAATGAAAGGAACAAGAATCCAAATAACAGGCGCACTCATATTTCATCCCCTACTTCGGATGGAGAAGTCCCTGCAACCAATAGATATGAGCCGACAATACCTAACCCTAAATTTGTAACTGCCAACATCCCCGTCACAAGGATCGAGCTTTCTACTGCCGCGTATAAAATTTCAAAGCCTGTCAACAAAGTTAATAACCCAAGGATCACGCGCAGCAGATCAGAAGTTACTCCCAAATGCACAAGACCCGCGCCAATCAAGATCATACTCCCTGCGATTACTTGCAAGCCGAGACCTGGAATGACAGCCTCAATGCGTGAGGTTGACCCCGCTGCAACAAGTGCCACAATACAAATAAGGATAATGCGAAATCCACGCCCTCGTGGCCAAAAAGTTTCTTCATTATCAACTTCTTTTGCGGATAGGCTCAAACGCGTCATGCCAAGTGCAGCTATCACCATCCAACCTGTGATCAGCTTTGCAGACCCCATTACGAAAGGGAGGTGGCGTGTTATCAACCAAAAGGCTGCTATATATTGGACAGCTAATGCGCCGAGGCTTACACGCCAATCGCGGTTGATTAGAATTGCAGCGGATGTGGCGAGGATTAATCCTACGGCGATCCACGAAACAATGTTGATCGCCATTTATGGTGTACCTTGTGTTAGCAGGGAAACAAAGAGAACTAAAAAGAGCAATGTCCACATAATGCCGCCTTCACCCTCAAGTGTGAGAGTGATAGTTTGGCTAATTCTCCCAAAGCCCCGGTATATTATTGTCCAAAGGTCTTGGTAGATAGTGCTCAAACGCGATGTTGTCGGATTCACCCAGTGGGCGCGAATCGGATTGAGGATGCGAAGACGTGGTGTCGCCCAAACCAGCACAAAGGCCAGGGTTGAAACGATGACAGCTTGCAGCCAAGCACCGATCTGACGTGCGCCATCCCATCCCATCCATCCCAATAAAAGTTGAATAATGATAAGCAAAAGGATCCCGGTTGGATACACTGTACGCGACCAGTTTTGTTGAGACTCAAGTGAGTCGCGTCCTCCTGGGCGAAGTGCATGGCGAATAAAGCCAGCCATTAGAATAGCCTGTGCAATGATCACAAATGGAATGAAGAAACTTAATTTGCCAAGCCATGCACTTGCTGTGAGTGAAAAAGGTAAAGATGAAAGGCTAAATGCCCCAACGAGTAAAAAACGATTCAACCAAGCCTGTTGAACGGAGGCCAGAAAAAGTGCGCCACCTACAAGAACGAGCGCGCATCCCCATGCGATTGCGCCTAAGGGATTGCCGCTGAGTGCCGAGATGACAGATAGCGCAGAGATACCCATGATCCAATAGGGGCGTCCTGTCAATTCATCGGGTGCGCGCAGCCAATTCCAGCCGCCGTAAAGAGCCGCAATAATTGCCAGAGCCATTAAAAATGGAGTGAGCACCGAGCCTAAACTTCCAGCAGGGATATACACCAGCAAAACCAAACTAGATGCTGCTGAAATTAAACGAAGCGATGTACTGAGTCCGCGCCCCAGTGTAGATTCAGATGAATATGGTAAATGGAGAGGAAGCACGCCCAATCGTAACCCTGCCGCCATTACAAGATATAAGCCTGAGCTTGGTGCGATTACTTCAAAAGTGCTTCCCTGGGAAAAGTTGACAATGTTTACCCATAACAACAGTCCCATGCCAAGCGCGCGAGTGGAAAAAGATGTAACAACTTTTTCATTATTTGTTGGTCCATCTGCAGATCTTAAATATATGAAGAGTTCAGTAATATCCAATGCGCCCCATACTAGTAGTAATGTCAGCGGATTATTAGCTGTAACAGCCATAACACCCAGTCCGCCTATTATGAGGGTGCCAACCCATGCGTAGGAATTGGCGAAGAATGGCCGCGCTACAGCAGTAAGTAAAACAGTCAATGTAAGTGCCTTAATACTTAATGCGAACGGCCACGATATCCCATCGGCACGAAATAAGATCGGGTTAACAAATGCTGTAGTTGGCTGCCAGGCCGGCATGATAAGTTCAAAAGGCATTTGTGCCAGCCAGCTAAATACACTTATCAGAGCAAGTATTGCACCGCCCAAAGCCACCAGCCAGGCATATTGTGTGTTCGGTAACATCACACGTAAGACAACCAATGCCAGCGCAGTGATAAATAAAAGCAGGCAGGAAATCAAAATTAACATGGGAAAAACAATTGTATCAGTTTTATTGCCGAGGTACTTTGCCCTTTTGCTTTTGGTACAATCATATATATGATTTTTCAATATCGCAATCTGATGAGGCAGAAGACCGCCCTTTTTGCTGTGACAATTATATTTATCGCCTCTTGCGCCTCTCCTCAGGACCTGACACCTGATATGACAACGCAAAGCGTACAAACAGTTCCCACACTGACTCCTTTTCAACCTCAACTCAATGCGCCTGCTGATCCTTTTATTTCATCTGCGCTGCCACAACCAGAGGCTACGTATACTCCATATCCAACACAATATGTCGTCGCTGAAACTTTGCCTGCGTCGGTTCAGATTATTTCACCCTCTGAAGTCAGTTCACTTAATATCAATAATCCGCTGACGGGGTTGACTGTAAGCAATCCGTCTTTACTGCAACAAAGACCAATGGCAATTAAAATAGCGAATTCACCGGATTATGTCCGCCCGCAGTCCGGATTGACGCTTGCAGATGTTGTATACGAATATTATATAGAATGGGGTGATACACGTTTTATAGCAGTGTTTTATTCAAATAATCCTACAATGGTTGGGCCGGTACGTTCCGGGCGGTATTTTGACGAACACGTTACCCGTATGTATCACGCCTTCCTTGTTTTTAAATCTGCTGACCCGCGTGAGCTCTCTTATCTGAAAGAAAGCGATCTTAATGATTTTTTGGTGATTGTGGGTTTTGGGGGTTGTTCCCCTTATTTTAAAGGTCCTTATAACCGTGATTCATATAATAATCAATTTTTTAATACTACCAAGTGGGCAGCTTGTGCGATAAAAAAAGGCGTGGATAATTCTGCTCAAGTATTAAGCGGCGGTTTTTTCACAGAAGACGTGCCCGAAAGTGCATTAAGCGTCTCACGCATCTTTTCTCATTATTCAGTTTATAGCTATAACTACTGGGAATATGACCCCGCCACACATAAATATTTTCGCTATCAGGAAGCAAATGACATGGACAAAGGCGAGTCGGAAGCATATACGGCTCTTTCAGATGCACAGACGAATCTACCCGTCACTGCTGAAAATGTAGTTGTTCTATTTGTTCCCCATATATTTGCAAATACCTATAATGCACATGATGAAGTTTTTAACATCGACCTGATTGATTTTGGGAATGCATATGTATTTCGCGATGGGATAGCAATTCCTGCAATTTGGAATCGTACTGATAAAGACCAGCCTATTCTGCTAACTACTTTGGATGGAAGCCCCATCTACATGCGTCCAGGACGGACTTTCTATCAGGTAATGGGTACCACATCCACTTATACCCAGAACGGATCAGATTGGCGCTTTGTTTTCCAAACTCCGTAAACCTGTGTCTATGAGATAATGAATTACAGCATGCCGTATCAATAACTATAGCGGTAAAATAAAACATCCCGGTTGGCCCGGAGTTCTTATGACCTTTGACCCCGTTTTCCTAAGTAGTTTAACACTTGTGCTGACAGCATTTGGCGGCGCGTTTTTAGCTGCATTATGGATCAGCCTTGTCGTGTGGACGTATCGTGATATTCGAGCACGCGCGCGTGACCCATTGGTGCAGACTCTTGCAGCTTTGTTGGTAGCAGTTTTAAATCTCCCGGGGGTATTGGTTTACTTAATTTTGCGTCCGCCGCGCACATTAGAAGAGGAATACCAGCGCACATTAGAAGAAGAAGCATTACTTCAAGCGCTGGAAGATCTTCCGCTTTGTCCTGGTTGTGAAAGACGCGTTAAAGAAGATTGGCAGATATGCCCGAACTGTCATACGAAATTAAAGAAAACTTGTCAAAACTGCTCCAAGTTTATGGAATTATCATGGAATATTTGTCCGTATTGCGGTACGCCTGCGCCCGGTATGAGATTGGAATCCACTAGTATCGATGATGCGTTGCGCGGCCTAAAAATGGATGATGAGCCGGGTGATGTAAAAGTTGAATAAGGTTTAATCAAAATGAAAATAGAATCCATTAAATTACATCATATATCCATGCCGCTCGTTTCACCTTTTGAAACTTCCTTTGGGCGTGAGACCAACCGCGAATGTATTATTGTTGTGCTTCATTCTGATGGATTGATTGGTTACGGCGAATGTGTGGCCACACGTGACCCCGGTTATAACTACGAAACCACCGGCACCGTCATGCACATTCTCAAAGATTTTATAACCCCGTTAATTCTTGGAAAAGATATAAAAGACGCAGCAAATTTTCAGGAACTTGTTTCCGGTATTCGTGGACATCATCTCGCGAAGGCAGGTGTGGAAATGGCATTATGGGATCTGCTTGGCAAGAAAGCCGGTAAATCTCTGCGCGAGTTGTTGGGCGGCGAACGTGAAAAGGTTGAAGTGGGAGTTTCTGTTGGAATACAGGAGTCAGCTCAGGGTTTAATGTTGAGCGTGGCAAATTACGTCAGACAGGGATATGCGCGAGTGAAGATCAAGATCAAACCGGGCAGAGATGTCGAAGATGCATCCGTTGTTCGAAAGGAATTTCCGAACCTGCGTTTGCAAGTGGATGCGAATTCGGCCTATTCATTGAATGATGCGAAAATTCTTGCGCCGTTGGATAACATGAATTTATTGTTGATCGAACAGCCTTTGTTTGAAGATGATATTTGGGATCATCATAAATTGCAGGAGCGATTTAAAACGCCGATCTGCTTGGACGAAAGTATAGTCTCGCCGCGCCATGCACGTTATGCCATTGAAATGGATGCGTGTCGCGTGATCAATATCAAAGCTGGCAGGCTTGGCGGGTTGAGTCAGGGTGTGATGGTGCATGATCTTTGCAAAGAGATTTCTCTGCCTGTATGGTGCGGCGGTATGTTGGAGACTGGGATAGGGCGGGCATCGAATCTGGCATTGGCAACGCTGCCAAATTTTGTATTGCCCGGCGATATTTCTGCATCAGATCGTTATTATGCGCGCGATATTACGAATGAACGGTTTGTGTTGAATTCCGATTCAACTATTGATGTGCCGAACGGCCCTGGGTTGGGTATAACCATTGATGAAAAAGCATTGAAAGAATTTTCTCTTGCTGAATTATCATTTGATGTAAATTAACAACCTTACTGTTGTTTCCGTTTTCAATATCTAAAATATTGCATCATTGCGACCAGGCAATAATATATCCACGAGAAAATTTGAATGAAAAAAAACTTTATAGCCATTGTGCTTATTTTGATTCTTGCTGCCTGTACGCCTACTGAAGTTATTACTCCCACACCATTGCCAATCCTAGTTTCAACAGCAACCCTAGTGCCCCATACTCCCATGCCTGAGGCATTGTGGATAAGCCCAACAGTTCCTGATGGCCTTCTTGCTATAGCAAAAACATGGGATATCTCAATCACAAATATATCTGAACTGGCAACAAATAAACTGGATATAGTTGAAACTGAGTCAGGCTCTTTGTGGATTTACGCTCTCGTTGCACCTTTCCCTACTATTACAGATGATGTAACCAAGGATGATCTGCTTTCAACTTGGAGCGGTTCTTCTTCTACACCTATAACTGGTCACGCGATTCTAATGGCTGAGTCATCGCTGAGAGCGTTCACTGCAATTTGGGGTGAGCCAGCTTCGGGTGCGGTGAGAGTCGTTCCGTCTAATGTGTTAATAGATACAGCATGGAGTGAATCTGCTTGGGCGATCATCCCATTTGAAGACATCCAACCAAAATGGAAAGTGCTAAGCGTGGATGGTCAATCTCCCATTCATAAGAACTTCGATGCGAATTTATATCCGCTAAAAATAAATTTTGACTTATCAGGTTCCACATCATTTGCACTGCCCAAGTCGAATCGTGATGAGTCGAAGCTTACAACAGTTGTGTTAACTGGCGTGACCGCACTTGTGCGTGCAACTGCAGTAACAATGGAATTAAAAGGAGTGACCTATCCGGGTTCCTTGGTAGGGGATTGGCTGCGCGAGGCAGATATAGCGCATATCAGCAATGAAGTGCCATTTGATAAAGATTGCCCTCCGCCGAATTCCAGTTATACGAACCTCATTTTATGTAGTGACCCAAAATATTTTGAACTTCTAACAGATGTAGGCACGGATATTGTTGAACTGACTGGTGACCACTTTGCAGACCGTGGCACGAATGCAATGCTTGCCACGCTTGAAATATATAAACAGGATAATCTGCCATATTATGGTGGCGGCGCAAATGCCAGGGAGGCGCGCCAGCCTGTTTTGATGGAAGTGAATGGAAATAAAATTGCCTTCATGGGCTGTAATGGAAAATTAAAATATGCCAAAGCTACAGATGTAGTACCGGGAGCGGCAGATTGTGATTATGACTTTTTTACGAACCAAATTGAAGATTTAAAGGCTCAAGGATATATGGTCATTTTTACATTCCAGCATGAGGAATGTTATTTTGCAGGACCATGCTATACCCATGAAGATGGTTTCCATAAAGTGGCGTATGCAGGTGCAGTTGTAGTAAGCGGCAGCCAGGCGCATTATCCGCACATTATGGAATTTCGTGGTGATTCATTTATTCATTATGGGCTGGGGAATTTATTCTTCGATCAGATGAAATATACACTTCCTGATGGCACAGTCATTGATGAAACCCGCCGTGAATTTTTAGACCGCCATGTTTTCTATGATGGTCGTTACCTCGGCATGGAATTGCTGACTGCCATGCTGGAAGATTATTCTCGTCCACGCCCGATGACTCAACCTGAGCGTAATGCGTTTTTATCTGAATACTTCAACCTCAGCGGCTGGATTCCTGTGTCACCAACTCCTATTCCACAGCCAACGGTTACTCTTACTCCGATTGTGTTGCCGTAGAAGAACCTGTTTAAATTTCAATCAAAATAAATATTCAGATCCGAGCAATCGAATCGATTCCCACAATTGGGACAACTTACCTTGCAATTCTTTTCGTGCATCTCAGTTCCACAGCGGTCACAAATCCATATTCTTTTCTCGCTCCAGGTTATAGGCCTTAATAAGGATAGGTCAAATTCTTTGATTCTTTCCGCGCCTAATATTTTGATAGCTTTTATAAGATTCTCTGCATTGCTTTTTAATTCTGCTACTTGAATTCCTCTGCAAATATCGGGCCAGTCTTTTAGCCATTTCATACTTCTTTCATATAACTTGACAGCACCATTGTAGTTTCCGCGAGTGACATGTAAGTACATCACACCGACTTGTAAAATACCGCGATACAAATTGCGTACGTTGCCTTTTTCCGCCAGCCATGCAATTTCCAATTCTTCGTGTGCCTCGAAGAATTTTCCAGCGTTAAATAATTTCATACCCTCAATTGCTTTTGGATGTAATGTACCTTCACAATCCTTACTCATATCATTCACCAATTACAAATTACTATTTACCTAGCTGCTCATGTAATTCCATTACCTCGCGCACACGGGCACGCAAATTCCCTGTCAACATTTGGATCGTGCCCATCGCTACTTCTACACGATCTGACATTAACTCGTAAAATGGTTCCTGGTCAAGCCTGAATACCAGTGTATCTTCCATCGCGCGGATGGTTGCAGTGCGCGGCTCAGTATCTAATAATGCAAGTTCGCCAAACACTGCACGTTCACCCAAAGTATTCAACACGCGTTCACCATCCATCACCGCTACTTTCCCGTTGACGATGATAAACATACTGTTTCCTTGTTCACCTTTTTCAACAATGTTTTTGCCCGCAGGCATTTCCGTTTCAGTTAGCAGCTCGCTTAGTTCAGCCAGCACATCGTCAGGCGTTGCCTTAAATAGATTTACTGATTTCAATATCAAAACTTTTTCTACAGTTGAATGCATACTCGTTTTTCCTTTCTCCATCATCGCATGTGCACAAATCGCGAGCCAGCCTTGAGACTTGTCCGCTAACTCTTGCACTGAAACTTTTTCAGATATTCCCAAGCGTTTGCACGCTTCTGCTGCTGAAAGTTCTTCCACCAACGTCAGCAAGATCAATTTTGCATCGCGCGGCAAGACTGTGTCCAAGGTCTCAATTGCATAGGGCAGTTTCGTTTTTTCTTTTCGCAGGATCACCCGCCGTGCATTCGTCAAAGCCTTGCGGTTATAAATAAAACTCATCAAATGAAATAATCTTTCACGTGTATGATAAAGCTCAATGCGGATTGCTTCTGCAAGAAGATTCATTTCTGCTTTTGATTCAGTCTCCCGCAAAGCAGAATATAACACTCGTGCATATTCCGATTCACGCTTAACTTCAGCTTGAATCTTCTCATCAGCAGAATCAGCTCTGTAGCCGCACTCTGCCAACGCCGCTAATGTTGCTTCCCGTAAATCCGCATCATGGCAATTGATATATTCCTTAAGAATATCGATTGCTGCTTCTCCGTTTATATTTCCGCATATGTGAATAAGTTTTAGGCGAGCAGATTTTGGGGAGTCATTTTGAGCGATTACAGTTGCCATGAAAGGAAGTGAAGCTTCTCCTCCCATTTCTAACGCTTTTGCAGCCTGAGCACGCGTAGACCGATTCTGCATAGCATCAATGACTTTATGCCACAATGTAATTTGTTTCCCTGCGCCTGCTGCAAGCAATGCTTCACGTTGAACTTTGATCTCCGGGTCATCTAAAAGTTTTTCGAGCAGGTTTTCAAATCCGCTTGCGCCGAATCTTCTTAATGCCTGCGCCGCAAGCATACGATTCCGTGGCAATGTGTGATTGGCGAGTTTTTCAAGCTTGTCTTTTGAAATCGAAAGCCCAGTTTCGCCGCCATATTTAAGCAGACCAACCAGTGCGCCAAAAGTATCTGCCTCATTATTTGAATTCAAATAAGGTAGCATAAGATTAATATCGTCAGCAGTCAAAGCAGAAAAAGCCTGGACTGCAGCTCTGCGTGTATTGGGAATATCCTCTTTTGGAATCCGCTCTGAAACTTTTTGGCTTGCGTGCTCAGGTTTGATGCGTTCGATTTTTTCCAATACCGAAAAACGCACATTGGATGACCTGTGTCCTAGCAAATTGATCAATTCGCTTTTGAGCTTTGGATGATTGATCTCTTCAAGTAAATCTAATGAATAGATCACGGTCCCTTCATGTTGACTCGTCAGACCTTTCATTAATATTTCAGTATTTATTTCCTCTATATTTATTAAGTCTTCGCGCTTGAAGCGGCGTTTGTTGATAGCTTCCACAAGCTGCATGGGATACGAACCCGCCAAAACGATACTTAATAAAAGCCAGCCAATTGCCAATCCAATGTAGACAAACGAAAGTTGAATAGTGTCAAATTTCAAAACGTTGGCCAGCAGAGCAAGCAGCAGACCTGCAATTCCAATGGCCGCAGGCTGGATAATTCCCTCTCCAATTGCGCGCGCGCGTGGACGTAATGCTTCGGATATCGGTTGATACAAAATGGAGGATGCAGATTGATCGAGGGTGAAGCCGAGTCCCTCGTTGTTAAATTTCCCTGCGATTGCAAACCAGAACAGGCCCAAAGTCCAGGATGATGCGAAAATGCCTATACCGGCGAATCCGCTCATTGATGCGATCAATGCGATAGGCGTGGTTAAGAGTCCAGCCCATAATCCGAATCTGCTGATGATTCTGCCTGTTAAGAAAGTATCTGTGATGAAGCCGAGCAAACCCACCATACTGAAAAAACTTCCGATGAAACCTGCGTTATCTGCCGTATTAGGAAATTGAATAGACGTCATGCCGTAAAAAATGGCATCCATCACGAAATAAGCCACACGCCAAAGGGCGGCTAACGCAAAGACAAGTAGAATGTAGCGATTACGGAAGATTGCACTTAGCGGGGGCTGTTCAGGTGCTGTGGCTTCATTATTTTGCATCTGTGGTTTTTTTATGCCACGTAGAATGATGCTTTGAAAAATAAGTGCAATAAAAAGACAGACGGCGATGATAATGTAAAGATTTTCTGTACCGATTGTTTTTGCAATGCTTCCAGTGAATGGGCCTGTTATGACGTATGAAAGCCATGAGCCTGCATTGAGCAAGCCAAATAATCTTTTGCCTTGCCTTACGTCAAAAATATCTGAAGCAAGAGTCCAGAAGGCAAGTACGGCTAAGTTGATAAGTGTTTGGGTCCAGATGGGTAGCAGTAACGCCAATCCTTTGGATGGAGCGATTGCAAGGCCTGCGCGAAAGCCAAGTGTGACGAGTGCGAGGAATAACACGGTAAGCCAAAGCCAGCGCGCTAGTGAAACCCGCTCTGATATTTTGAGAAAAACCGCAGTAATGGCCGAAACAACAACTGCAATACCAATGTACGTGAATGGAATATCAGACGGTTCCCAGTATTGCAGGAACAATGGCATGGATACTGTCTGTGCGAATAGCATAGCCGCGCCCATGAAGAAGTATTGTGCCAGCATAAGATAAACCGTGCGGCGTTCTTCAGGGCGGATGTTGAGGATTACATCTATTCGTGTGAGCATAATCTGGAGGGTTTCGGTAGTATATCATGCGGCTTGTGTTCAAATGGTAAAATACTGCATGATGCAAAAACGATTTGAAAATAAACGCTGGGGATTGGCTTTTGCTTTCTTCGCGCTTATCTCTTTGGTGCTACTTACCAGCACATTAAGAGGATTGGATTTTCGTCCAGCACAGCCAATTGGGGGCGGACCAAGTACAGAAGCGGCCGAATCTCCCGTGATCGCTGAAATTCTGGTTCAAGCCGTGGAAGCTCCTCTTTGGAATCAATTCGTATTTTGGGGCGGATTATTTTTGATCGTGTTAATGCTTTCCTTATTACTTTCACCTGAACTAAGAAAACAATTCATCTTAAGCTTTTTGCGGATCGCTGCATTTGCTCTGATTCTGTTTTATATCTTAAAAAAGAATCCCGATATCCTTGCAGGATTGCTTTTGCGGCCATTATCTATTAGTGAAGTCACTGAAGCCTCGCAGGCACAGGAATTGGCTGCACCCGTTTTTCAACCTCCGCATATATCACCGCTTTTATCTTTTTTAATTGCATTCGGGTTTATCGTTTTATTAATTTTCTTGTTTTGGGTTTTGAGTCGTTGGTGGACAAAACAAAAAGAATTAATGGCTGCACGCGCGCCTCTGAACGAAATTGCTGCAATCGCACGTGCATCCTTGCAAGACATTGAAGCGGGCCGAAATTCTGATGATGCCATCATCCAATGTTATGAGCGTATGAGCGCAGTTATAAGTTCCAAACAGGGGCTGCGCCGCGCAAATGCCATGACGCCATCAGAATTTGCGCTACGGCTTGAGCGATCTGGTTTACCGCGTGATGCTGTTACAAGGCTCACGCATTTATTTGAGTCAGTTCGATATGGCGGGCGGATAACAAGTCTGCGTGAGATTACCGAAGCAACTGCTTGCTTAACATCTATATTGAAATATTGCGGGGAAGCTTTGTAGTGATGAAACGCCGCTGGATAATTATTACATTTTTATTGATTATCGCCTTTGCGATTTCATTTTTGTCACGGAATGTTGTACAGCAGGCGATACTTACTCCGCTGGCGTATCTTTGGTGGCTATTGAATTTATATTATCGTGCCATTCCGCAATGGATCGTATGGGCACTTCTGGTCGTCATTGTGTTTGTTTCAGCGTTAAGAAATATTCCCCTGAAAAATCCGTTTCGCCGCGCACAGAAAAAAAATCAAAGGCCAACAAAAGGTCCTATTGAAGATCTTTCTCAAATGTTTAATAAAGCGCCTGGTGGTATCTACTACAAGTGGTTGATCGCAAATCGGCTTGGCAATGTGGCGCGCGAGCTGCTTGACCAACGTGAAGGACGCCGCGCGCGCGGATTTGCAAGATTGATCGGCAGAGATTGGCAGCCTCCCACCGAAGTGAGTGCATATTTAGAGTCAGGGTTGAACGGTTCATTCTCAGATTTTCCACAATCCTATTGGGCAAGGCCGCAGTCAACGCCATTGGATATGAATGCAAGTCAAGTGATCGAATATCTTGAATACGAGATGGAGACAAGGCATGACCGAAATCGCAAAAGTATCTGAATTAAGTAAACAAGTAGTCACTGAAGTTGAACGTGCGGTGGTAGGCAAGCGCGACCTCCTTGAAATGATTATGGCTGCTGTGTTGGCTGGCGGACATGTTTTACTGGAAGATTATCCAGGTCTCGGCAAGACATTGATCGCGCGCAGTTTCGCGTCCGCGCTTGGGTTGGATTTCAAACGCATTCAATTCACGCCCGATCTTTTGCCTGGTGATATTACAGGCGGTTATATTTTCAATCGCACAAAAAATAAATTTGAACTGCGTCAGGGTCCCGTCTTCACAAATATTTTGCTTGCAGATGAGATCAACCGCGCCTCCCCAAAAACTCAATCCGCTTTGCTTGAGGCTATGCAAGAGGGACAAGTAACGATGGAAGGCGAAAGTTTGAAATTGCCTGAACCTTTCCTCGTGCTGGCTACACAAAACCCAATTGAATACGAAGGTACGTTTCCATTACCCGAAGCGCAGTTGGATCGTTTCATGCTGAAACTTAGTGTGGGTTATCCGAGTCTCGAAGAAGAAAAAGAAATTTTACAGCGCCGCCGTCAACGCAAACAGGATGAGCTTACACTCAGACAAATTACAAAGCCGAAGCAGTTACTTGAAATGCGTGCCGCTCTTGAAACTGTGCACGTTGATGCTGACCTCGAAGGTTATATCTCTGCATTAGTCCATGCCACGCGCACAGATCGTCGTGTATCTGTGGGGGCTAGTCCGCGCGGCTCACTGGCATTCCTCAAAATGGCACGGGCACATGCTGTGCTTGCTGGCCGCGATTATATTTTGCCAGATGATGTGAAACACTTTGCAGTACCTGTCTTGAGTCATCGTCTTTTACTACAGCCTGAATATTGGATGTCGCAGCAAGTCAATGGTGATGTCATTCGCGATGTGTTGAACAATACAGCAGTACCCGTCATTCGTTAAATTGTATCGTTCCATTTTTCTTTCCACGCTGGTTTACGCCTTATTGCTCGCAGGTCTTATCACCTTGCGCGGCGAATTAATTGCGCTTGCAATTCCCTTCATGCTTTATTTATTCTTCGGGTTTTGGAGCGCGCCTGAAAAACTTGACCTTCTCATTGAACGAACGCTTTCGATTGACCGCGTCACTCCCAATACCGATGTGGTCGTAACATTGACTGTTACCAATCACGGCGCAGACATCGAAGAACTTTTGCTGGATGAAAAAATATCCCCTCGCCTGATGTTTCGCATCGGTTCGCCCCGACACCTGATTCGGCTTACGAAAGGCAGCTCTCGTACCTTTTCATATACCATCGCTGGCCCGCGCGGCACGTATGTATTTGACTCTGTAAATGTCACAGCGACAGAATCACTTGGTTTGATTCGCCGTGAGCAATCCTTTGCTACAAATAAAAAGTTATTTATCTTTCCAGAAGTGAAACGATTGAAATATGTAGCCATTCATCCGCGCAGAACTCGTGTGTACGCAGGGACAATTCCTGCTCGTGTAGGCGGCACGGGGACGGAATTCTTCGGCGTGCGTGAATATCAAGTAGGTGATTCGCCCCGTATGATCAACTGGCAGGTCAGTGCACGCCATGCTGAAAATCTATACTCAAATGAATATCAACAGGAACGCGTGGCAGATGTCGGTATTGTGCTTGATGCGCGTGTCCGTGCTAATCTCTTTCACGAAGATCAATCCATTTTTGAGCACAAGGTCAAAGCTGCGGCTGCACTTTCAGATGCATTTCTTTCACAAGGCAATCGAGTTGGATTGTTGGTATATAGCGGTTATTTAGGTTGGACGATCCCCGGCTATGGAAAGATTCAACGCGAGCGAATCATGCAGGCTTTGGCTCGTGCAGAAGTAGGTGTGAGTTCAGTGTTTGCAGGCTTGGAACATTTATCACCGCGCATGTTCCCGCCTGAGTCACAAATTGTGTTGGTAAGTTCATTGGTAAATGATGATCTTAATGTTTTGATCCACTTGCGCGGACGTGGATATCAAGTCATGGTGATCAGTCCAGACCCTGTCAAATTTGAGCATAAACTTTTGCCAGCCTCATCTCAAGTAGATTTAGCGGCACGAGTGATTCGTATGGAGCGCGACCTGTTGATCCGCCGCCTTGAGCGTGCGGGGATTCAAGTTGTAGAGTGGGATGTGTCCATTCCGCTGGATCAGGCTATCGGTCCAGCCTTGACGCGGCCAAGGAGATTATTGTGACTGTGGTTGCGCTTGTATCCAGTATTATTATCAGCATCGGGTCACTTGCATGGGGATATGCTGGCGTGGGATTTGATATTTTTGCGCGTTGGATCGTGATCTTTGGGATGATATGGTTATTTACGCAATGGCAGGGCTGGGGCTGGTTTTCGTCGCTTGGATTATTCTTTGTAATCTTACTATCTGCATTTGGATTATGGTTCGGCTTTACTCCAGGTTGGTTATTTTCCAGTTCGATCTTCGCGTTGTTTGCCTGGGATATGACCGATTTTCACCGCCGAATGCGTTCGATGGCTAAAGACGATAATATGCGCGGCTTGGAACGCCGCCATATTGCGCGAGTCAGTTTGCTTTCTTTGGCTGGGCTGGGACTTGCTTCCATCGCGATGCTTGTGCGTGTGCAATTTACATTTGAATGGGGAGCACTTCTTGTGCTTGTGATTCTATTGGGGCTGAGTCAATTGGTGGGATGGTTTAGAAGACAAAGTAAATAAAAGTGAATGTATTCATAAGGGGTGGGGATTATAATTCTTCAATCGTAAATCAAAAACTTGTACTGAGCTTGTCGAAGTATCGTAAATCCCATGAGGCTATCCATGTTTGATCTTCCTGACGATGAAATTCTTTCTCTTTCCAA
The DNA here is from genome assembly GCA_014379595.1 of Anaerolineales bacterium. Classification (GTDB taxonomy): domain Bacteria; phylum Chloroflexota; class Anaerolineae; order Anaerolineales; family Villigracilaceae; genus Villigracilis. The sequence goes on along the minus strand of JACMLM010000006.1, from coordinate 70,439 downwards.
AGAACATGTCTTTTGGACGTGGTCTGCTCAGGCAAAAGTGAATCCGATTGCAATAAAGCGTGCTAAGGGTGTGTATTTTTGGGATGTAGACGATAAGCGTTATCTTGACTTTAATTCGATGACGATGTGTGTGAATATCGGCCATGGAGATGAACGTGTCATCAAAGCCATGCAAGAGCAAGCAGCAGAATTGCCATATGCTGCACCGGGTATGACCACCAAAATCCGTGCGCTGTCGAGCAAAGTTGTAGCCGATGTCACGCCAAATGGTGAGTTGAGCAAAATCTTATTCACCCTCGGCGGCGCGGATGCTAATGAGAATGCTATCAAGTTGGCACGCGGTTATTCTGGACGACATAAAATCCTCGCGCGTTATCGTTCATATCATGGTGCAAGTGCAGGCGCAATGGCAGCTACAGGTGACCCGCGCCGCGTGGCTTGGGAGCCGAATTTGATGTCGGGCGTTGTCCACTTTCTTGACCCCTATCGTTATCGTTCCACATTTCATCGCATGAATCCAAATATTTCGGAGGAGGATTTTGCGCGCGATTATGTTAATCATTTGGAAGAAATTATTTTATACGAAGGGCCTGACTCAATTGCAGGGATTATCATAGAGTCAGTGACGGGTACGAACGGTATTATCATCCCGCCTGATGGATATGTTCAAGGCATACGTGCTCTGTGCGATAAATATGGTATCGTGATGATCGCAGATGAAGTGATGAGCGGATTTGGTCGTACGGGTAAATGGTTTGCAATTGAACATTGGAATGTAGTACCAGATATCATTACAATGGCAAAAGGACTCACGTCGGCATATGCGCCGTTAGGGGCAGTAGCAATGAAACCTGAAATTGCTGCAGCTTTCGATGAAGATGCTTTTGAAAGCGGGCTGACTTATACATCGCATCCTATTTCATTAGCTGCGGCTGTGGCGAATATCAATGTGTTGAGGGAAGATAAACTCATCGAACAAGCGGCAGGCATGGGCGGAGTCTTGAGGCGCATGTTGACTGATCTCGGCGAAGCGCATCCATCCATTGGCGAAGTCCGCAATATTGGGTTATTCGGGATCATCGAATTAGTCAAAGATAGAAAAACAAAAGAGCCGATGGCACCGTGGAATAATTCTTCGCCTGAAATGGCAGCATTGAAAAAATATTGTATAGATCATGGTTTGTTCGTGTACACACATTGGCATACAGTCCTGATTATCCCGCCCTTGATCATTACGGAAGATCAGTTGAAAGAAGGAATAGATATTTTAGATAAGGCATTGGAGATCACTGATAAAGTTGTGCTGAAATAAATTGCAAGGGTTTTGCTACTAGACTTTTTATTGTGACTGCGTACAATAGAATTCAAATCAACCAATAGGAGAATGAGACATGGAACAAATTCCTTCAAATACACCCATTATGGAATCCAAGCCTGGTCCTGCAGGCTGGCTGCCGGTTTGGATCAAAGCCGTCACTAAGCCCAATGAACAAACGTTTGTGGATATTACTGAACATCCAGATATGAATGCGAGAACGGCCTACATCTGGGTCTTCATTGCAGGAACAATTTCCGGGATCCTTCAGGCAATTGCAACCACAATTCGTCTCGCGACCGGTATGAATTCACAGTTCCAGCAAATACCGGGATTGGAGCAATATTTCCCTCAATCTACTGGTGGAGCGGGAAGTGCCGGGGTTTCGCTTATCACCGGGCTTTGTGTATCTCCCATAGCAGGGTTAATTTCTGTTGTAGTGTTTGCTCTTTTTGTAGCAATCATTCAGTGGATTGCAAAGTTATTTGGCGGTACGGGAACTTACGAAAAATTGCTTTATGCCATTGCAGCAATTAGTGTTCCATTCACCCTTGTTTCCTCTTTGCTTGCCATATTTGCTGTAATTCCTTATGTAGGGGCATGTTTTGGAATATTGTCATTTGGCCTGAGTATTTATGCTCTTGTGCTTCAGGTGATGGCAGTTAAGGGAGTAAATCGCTTTGGCTGGGGCCCGGCCATCGGCTCTGTATTTATTCCGATTGTAATTATATTAATTACTTGCGCTTGTGTGTTCTTTGGCGCTTTTATGCTTTTAAGTAGCCAGAACTTTGCCTTGTAATTTATGTTGATAATTAATAAGAGAAATAAAAAAAGCTCGGTCGAAAGACCGAGCTTTTTTTATTAGCGATTTGGTGCGAATTACACGCTGGAAAGGCTGGTGTTGATTTTGCTGAAAACGCCGCCGATGATTGGTCCGAGGATCATTAAAGCTGCAATAACAACAATAGCGACCAAAACAAGGATTAAAGCGTATTCAACAAGACCCTGACCTTTTTCTTTAGGGGAAAATAACATGTGAGTAATCTCCTTTCTAGTTATATTTCTTAGGACGGTCTCCTAAGATTGACTTCATTGTACACTGTCTACATAAAAAGGCAAGAGGATTATGGTCATATTCCTTAACAGTTATGTTAAGCTTTCGATAATAAAAGTATAAGAAAATGCAACAAAACTAAGTAAATCATCCTGAATGGATGATTTACTTATAATTCTTCATATTTTCTTAATTAGTTTATTATTTTGCAGGAGATGGAATTTGATGCTCGCCGAGCAAAAGCGGCATTTCTGCCATGTAATAAGAATGTTCATATGCTGTATCTCCCCCGCCTTCGCCCGCGGTCGGCTCGATTAATTCATTTCCATTTACGTCACTACCGAAAAGAACCTGATTTGAGAGGAATACCATTTCATTAATCAGAGGGTCCATATCAGAGCCAAAAGGCATCTCTTGTAATTGCAAAGTTTTTTCAAGCAACTGCTCAGACCAGGTTTTCATATTTTCTATACAGGCTACAACGTGCGCACTATGCACTTGGATATTTTCAGTTGCATCTGCAGACTCGGCTGCAAACTGGGCGTGAGAAATGGTATTTAGTATATAACCCTGGTTACCGTTCTCGAACAAACCGAATCCATCGCCGGGGTCATCAATTGTGCCATTTTCATTCCAGTCACGGTGCTGCTCGTTCGTATTTCCTACGAGCTGATTAATGATCTGCTCTGTTTTTAATCGAACCAACTCTTCATCACCATTATTGAAAGCATCCCGCAATTCAAGTGTATTTGTATCGATGCTGTCTGCTGTATTCCATAGCCCTTGAATAAGGGCGATCTCATTTGGAGCGCTTTGAAATGATACAAGCACATGCCGCACATGGATCAAAGCCAGCGGAGGAAATACTGAGGAAGCAACCACGTCTCCGGATGAAACATCGGGGCTGACATCATTATCCGATTCAATCGTGACTTCAAGCTGGTCATATAACGATAGAATATTTTCTTGATCTGAATTGTTAAAGACCAACTGCCCTTGTGCAGCATCGTCCATACTAACTTTGCCTATATTGCGTCGTATTTCACCACCTTCAGCCAAATACCAAACCTCGTAATGTGTACCAGGTTCCGGTGTGGAGAGACCCGAAACTGTAACTGTTGCCCTGTCCATTAATGCGTTGAAATCTAATAACGAAACGCGCCCTACAGATTGATTTTCAGGTTGAGTAGGGGAGAGGAAAAAACGAAATGAAGCGAATGCCAAACCAAAAATCACGAGCGCGCCGATGCCAGCCCATACCCACGGAAATGGACGTTCTTGTTTTGGTTCTGAATTTTGTTGAGCTATCTTTGCAAAGTCTGCTGTGTTTATGGATACGGTCTGACCATTGAAAACGCCGATGAATTCATCAGCAAGTTCTTTTGCTGATGAGTAACGAATCTGAGGATCCTTTGCCAGTGCGCGATCCATTACGGTTTGCAGGTCAGATGAAATACTTTCAATGGCGGGAGGACGGTCATTGATATGTTTCATCAACATCCCAAAAGATGACTCTGCATCGAAGGGGATCGTGCCTGCCAGCATTTCGTACAAGACCACGCCGAGGGAGTAAATATCGGTTTTGCGATCTACTTTGTCGCCGCGTGCCTGTTCGGGGCTCATATAAGCAGGTGTTCCGGAGACGGTACCTGTTGAAGTTTGGATGGATGAATCTAGAAGGCGAACCAGCCCAAAGTCAGTCAGGATCGGTTCCACGTCATCAGGTAAGGGCTTGTTAACATCAACCGGACCAGTTGCTGAACGCAATAAAACATTGGCGGGTTTTATATCCCGATGAACAATATTCTGCTCGTGGGCATAGTCAATTGCAGAGGCGAGTGCGGAGAGAATCCGCGAGACCATGTCGAACGGAAGTTTTTCCTCACGCTGATGAAGAGCTTTTAGATAACTTCCAAGTGTTGCGCCGGGTACCAACTCCATGATTAAGCAAGGTTGCCCCTCTACGAGTTGATAATCAAACATTTGAATGATGTTGGGATGGCGCAAGCTTGCAACCACGCGTGCTTCGCGTTCGAAGCGTGACTGTGTTTCAGGGTCGCTATCCACATGGTCGCGCATGATTTTTACTGCTACTTTGCGGTTAAGTGATGTGTGTTCCCCCACATAGACCTCGGCCATGCCACCACGTGCGATCAACTCGCCGATCTGCACCCTGCCAAGCGTCTTGCCACTCCAATTGGACATAAATGGGATTATACCCGATAGTATAATTCAAAGAATTGCAAGGAGATTTTAATGTCAACCATACTTGAAGAAGTGTTGCATGATCATATTCACGGGCGTGATTTGAAGCTTGTGACTGCCGAATCCTGTACGGGTGGTTTGGTATCAGACCGTATTACGAATGTTTCTGGTTCGTCAGAATATTTTCCTGGCGGCATTGTCGCTTATTCTTATGAAGCCAAAGCCAGTTTACTAGGCGTATCGTGGACAACTCTTAATGCACACGGCGCAGTAAGCGAAGAGATTGTTCTCGAAATGGCGCGCGGCGCGCGTAAATTGTTTAATGCGGATATTGCCATATCAGTCAGCGGGATTGCCGGGCCAACAGGTGGTACACCTGAAAAACCTGTAGGAACAACCTGGTTTGGGCTTTCTACAAATGACGGTGAATGGTCGAGGCATTTTATTTCGGATGGCAACCGCAAAGAAAACAAGCATTACTCGTCCGAAGTTGCGCTGCAATTTATTATTGATTATTTGGAGGGTAAACTATGAAAACGGTCATACTTATCTCGGCAGATGCTGAATGGCGTGTGGTGAAGGAACTGTATCCAAACCTTGAGATTCAAAATTCACCTTATGGTGAACTCGCGTCTCTGGCATTGGAGACTGAGCCTGTCCTTTTGTTTCAAGGAGGGTGGGGGAAGATTTCTGCGGCAGCCAGTACCCAATATGTAATTGACCACTTTAAGCCTGATCTGCTTATCAACTTGGGAACATGCGGCGGATTTGAAGACCGAATAGAACGAGGCACTATTATTCTGGTTGAGAAGACCATCATCTACGACATCATTGAGCAGATGACCGACTCTGATGAAGCGATTGAACATTACTCAACTAATTTGGATTTGTCTTTTTTACCTCGCATTTTGCCCTTTCCTGTTTCGCGCGGACTATTGGTTTCTGCTGACCGCGATATTGTGAGCGACAATATTCCCACATTGATCAAAAAATATGATGCTGTCGCTGCAGATTGGGAGTCAGGAGCAATTGCATGGATCGCGAAAAATAATAATGTTAAGTGCTTGATCCTACGCGGTGTTAGTGATTTGGTAAATTCTGAAAGTGGTGAAGCATACGGAAATTATGATTTATTCGCCCAGCATACAAAAGAAATTATGCGCAAACTGTTTGAGCAGCTGCCAAAATGGCACGATGCCATTGATAAAGTACAGCATGGGTATCGCGGATATTAAGTAGACAATCTATATTTGTTTTGCGGACTGCGGACTTCAGTCCGAGTTTGCTAAAAAAAGCGGACTGAAGTCCGTATTCCAAAGTTATCCATCCATCATCCATGATCAACGAACCCCAACAAAAGGAAATCCAAAAACGTAATTTTCGTTATGTACAGATTGATGCCGTTGGAGTAAGCATTTCAAATGTTGCTGGGCCATTTCTTCCCGTATTTCTTACACGTCTCGGCGCCAGTAATTTTCAAGTGGGGTTGCTCACATCCATGCCGGGTATTACCGGGCTTATCCTCGCTATTGTCGTGGGGCGCTTTCTTCAAACACGACGAGATATTGTGTCATGGTATAGTGTTTCGCGCCTGCTTGTAATTTCCTGTTATGCACTCACAGGCGTGTTCACTTTTGTGCTTTCAAAAGAATATACGATCATTGCCACGCTTGCAATTTGGGCGTTTGCCACACTTCCGCAAACTGCACTTGCTGTTTCCTTCTCTGTTGTGATGAATGCCGTCGCTGGCCCTGAAGGACGTTATGCCTTGCTCAGTCGTCGTTGGGCAATTTTCGGGCTGACCAGCGTGGTCATGACTTTCTTTGTGACGCGCATGATCGACCTCGTTGAATTCCCGCGCAATTACGAGATGATGTTTCTGGGGCTATCGCTGGGCGGATTGATCAGTTTTTATTTTTCAAGGCAGATAAAACTCCCGCTTCAGACGCCGCCCATGCTTGCTCCTTCTTCATCGGCATTTGACTCAGCCCTTAACTATTTTTCCTTAATTCGGGGCGCACCTGCATTCACTTCCTTTGCTTCGAAGAAATTCGTCTACTATTCCGCGCTTGCGTTAAGCCAACCGATCCTGCCATTATTTTTTGTGCGTGAAGCGAAAGCCACTGACTCGCAGATCGGAACCATTACGATGGCGATGACTATTGTGATGCTTGCTGGCTATTTCATTTGGCCTCGTGCTTCGCGCAAATACGGCGGACGGTTCGTTTTACTTGCCACAACATTCGGCATGATCTTTTATCCCGCTCTTACTGCGGCAACTCATCAAATCCATCTGCTTATCCTTTATGCAGCTATAGCAGGTTTTTTTCAATCGGGTCTAGACTTGGTTTTCTTCGACGAGTTAATGAAAACGGTCCCTGCAGAATACAGCGCGACATTTGTATCGCTGGCACAGTCTATGCAATATCTCTCCGCCATTGTTGCTCCATTAATCGGCACATGGCTCGCTGATTCCATTGGACTCGGCGGTGCATTATGGGTAAGTGCTGGATTGAGATTATTAGGATTTGTTTTATTTTTAAAGAAAGATACACATCTGTAGTTTTCCCCTTGATTCTTCGCCGTTCATCTTAATTGTGGGAATAAAGAATAAGCTAATATTCCCAATATGCTCAAGAGCATAAAAGATACACAGGAAAATATAAATATCCAGGTGCCAATCGAAGCACTTAGGGCTGAGGCAGGCTTGCTTTTCTTCGAAATTGTAGCAGGCTTGGGGGTATGTCGGGCTTGAACCGAGGGAGTCTTCTCCGCTTCGGGGGGCATGCCCACTGCTTCATAATAGTCCACAAGCAGGTCATATCCATTTTGATATCGATCCTCTGGATATTTTGCTAACGCCTTTTCCATCACGGATTCTAACTCTGGTGATATATCTTCAATGGGCGGCGGCGGCTCGTTGATATGCTTGTAAATAATCGTAATGGATGTGTCACCTTCAAAAGGAACCCGGCCCGCGATCATTTCATACAGTAGAACGCCAATCGAATAAATATCTGTTCGGTGATCCACTTTACTGCCGCGCGCCTGTTCAGGCGACATGTACGCGGGCGTTCCACTGACCAACCCAGACGCAGTCTGGGTACCGGAATGTGTAATACGTGCCAGGCCAAAGTCAGTGATGATCGCGTCTACGTCTTTAGTGATTGCTGCGTTTTCTGAAAATTCACCCTTTTTGTTATGGAGAATAATATTGGCTGGCTTAATATCGCGGTGGACAATACCCTGAGCATGAGCATAATCCATTCCAGCAATAATCGATTTGAGCAATTGACCAATCTGCTCAAACGAGAGTTTCTTTTTGTTTTTATGGAGGTGGTTAAGATAAGTTGAAAGGGACGGGCCTTTCAGATACTCCATTACGATGTATGGATGACCATCATACGTATCAAAATCGAATACCTGCACAATATTGGAATGACGCAGCCCTGCAACCGCTTTTGCTTCACGTTGGAAACGATTAAGAAGCTCAGGTTCTGATTCAATAAAACTGTGCAATACTTTTATGGCTACCTGGCGGTCTAGTGACAGGTGGGTGCCTAGATAAACCTCAGCCATCCCCCCGCGGGCTAGGTATTTATCCACCCGAACTTTTCCAATCGTTTGACCAATCCACTCAGGCATGCGAAAATTATACAACACTTATTCAAAGCAATAGACCTAAGATGGTATCTATAAACTTTATTGGAAATTAAATATTATAGATACCAGAATTGCTTTTGGCTTACGCGCGAATCTTCCACAAAACTTCCCTGGCGGTTTATTTATTGGCCGATGAGAGGAAGAAGTTGCACGTCCACATTACAGGAAATCAGTTCATCTGAGTTGGCAATCCAACCCGGCTGATCACTTCCCTCAACTTTTACGCTGATCCATTTCCCGTCAAGGCTGATTCCGAGCGGTTCCAATATATCACCTTGAGATACAGATATGATCGACGAGAATGTTGTGCCGGGTCCGCTTCGAATGTTTACCCTTGATGCCGTGCTGACATTGCATGTTCTTGGCGATTCAAAATCCCAGATATTTAGCGCGTCAAAGTGGATATGTAAAGTGGGATTATCCAGGGTCTGAACGAAAAAACCAACTTCACCACTGGTGTAATCAGGATCATCGAAATGACCAACCAGGTGGCCGTTGATATGTAGGAAGAAGGTCGGCCCTTGTGCATCCACGCGCAGAACATCATCTATATCAGCATCGTGGAGAGTGTTATCTGTGCCTTCGGCAATAACTACCAGTTCATTTGGAGTACTTTTGAGCAGATACCATGCCTTGCTGCGAGGAGAAATGGTGAAGGCGTAATACTGGTCACCAGAGCGGCGGAAAACCAGGCCGAAGCGAAAGTCTCCGTTGGGATCGGTTTTCGTTGAATTTGTAAAGGCCTTCAACTCGACGGTCGCATCACCGAAGATCTGTTGTCCGGGTTCGAAGACCGTGCTCTTGGAATTGGGACTCTTGATTTCGATGTGATAATATTCCGGTTCATGATAGCCGATGAAGTAATTATCAAACGTTGCTGCCGACCAGCCGGTGGCAGGATTTGTGAAATCATCCTGATATAACTCAGCTGTTTGGGGTTGATAGGGCTGTGGTGCCTCGAAATTCAAGACAGTTAATTCATCAAAATGGATATGTAAAGTGGGATTATCCAGGGTCTGAACGAAAAAACCAACTTCACCGCTGGCGTAATCAGGATCATTGAATTGACCAATCAGCCGATCATTGATATGTAGGAAGAAGGTCGAAGCCTGGGCATCCACGCGCAGAACATCGTTTTCATCAGCATCGTGGAGAGTGTTATCTGTGCCTTCGGCTAAAACATCCAGTTTATTTGGAGTACTTTTGAGCAGATACCATTTCTTGGAACGGGGAGAAATGGTGAAGGCGTAGTACTGATCCCCTGATCGACGGAAAACCAGGCCGAAGCGAAAGTCTCCGTTGGGATCGGTTTTCGTTGAATTTGTAAAGGCTTTCAACTCGACGGTCGCATCACCGAAGATCTGTTGTCCGGGTTCGAAGACTGTGCTCTTGGAATTGGGACTCTTGATTTCGACGTGATAATATTCCGGTTCATGATAGCCGATGAAGTAATTATCAAACGTTGCTGCTGCCCAGCCGGTGGCAGGATTCGTGAAGTCATCCTGATATAGCACGTTTGAGTTTGTATTTGTAACAGGCGCTGAAGTTGGTGTAGCCTCACCCTCAACAACAACTTCAGGGCTGGATGAAGCTGCCGGTATTGCTGTCGGTGTGGTACTTGCACTACTTACGCAGCTTAATGTAACCAGAACGATGAGTAATACTGGCATTAACTGATTTAATAGGAAAAAGCGCTGGCTTTTCATGATATTCTCCGTCACTGAACCTGGTCAGATGCACAACGAAAACCTGCAAATTTCACATAACGTTCATCATTAGGTGTAACTGCGAGTCGATAAGCTAGATCTTGTGGAATTCCAAAGCGGCCGCCGCGCAAGATTTTGTATCCTTCCTGCACGCTACCATATGGTTCTGCAACCCATTCCCATACATTGCCCACCATATCGTACAAACCTGATGGAGTAGTGTTAGACGATTGAGTACCAACCTCGTATGTGTCTTGATCAGGTAATTGAAGAGCTTGACCATCATTTGTTGGATCATTTCCCCATGGATACAACTGTGGGCTTGAACCAGGGCCACGCCCGGCTGCTTCCCATTCAGCTTCTGTTGCTAATCTTTTGTTTGCCCAACCACAATAAGCAGCAGCCTGATCCCACGTTACCCCTCTAACAGGATAATTGTCTGTGCTGGGCCAGATGACTGGTGCCACAGCTCCTGTCTCAGTTAGATATTGCTGATACTGAATGTTTGTCGTTTGATACTGGTCGATCCAGAATTCATTCAGGGAAATATTTTGTACAGCACTATGATATTCATCCTCTGTGCTGAGGCCAACTTCGTAGGAGCCAGATGCGATCTTTACCATCCCATCTGCTGAAGGGATGACGACGGGATCGGATGATGTGGTGCTTTCATTTGTAGGATTTATATCTGGGTTTGAAGTTTCTGTGGGACTTGAAAAAATCGGCAGCGCAGACAAGACTCGCCAACCACCGATTCCCCCAACGAGCAGGCAGAGGAATAAAAATATTCCTACGCCGATCCATGCACGGCTTCGAGTTGGCTTCTGTTTTACAGGAGACTGAGCAGGCTTGATACTTTCGGACACACCCTCTTCGGACCTGATACTTTCGGACATAGCCTTAAGCCTTGTGCTTTCCGGCATGGCCTGTTCCAGCCGTGTGCCTTCAGCCTTGGCGCTTTCCCACATAGTCTTTTCAGCATTGGTGCTTTCCGACATGGTCTTTTTGAACTTGGCGCTCTCAGGTGCAAACTCATGGATCGTCTGCGCTTCTGCTGTCATGCCAATTGCGAGGAAAAAATCAACTGCCATTTCGCGGCTGGTTTGGTAACGTTGATTTGGATCTTTTACAAGCGCACGATTCATCACTTCCTGTACCGCGGCTGGGATTCCAGGTATGGGTGGAGGCGTTTCGTTGATTTGCATATAGATCACCGATAGACTGCTATCGGCATCAAATGGGACGCGGCCTGCAAGCATTTCATACAACACAACGCCAAGCGAATATATGTCTGTCCGATGGTCGGTCTTCGCTCCGCGCGCCTGTTCAGGAGACATGTAAGCCGGCGTCCCGCTGATCATGCCTGATGCAGTTTGTGAAGTTGCGTGCTCGATACGCACAAGCCCGAAATCGGTTATGACTGCTTCAACATCATTGGATAATGGTTTATCAAGAGTGATCTCATCCGCTTTACCATGGAGCAGGATGTTACCTGGTTTTATATCCCGATGAATGACACCTTGTCCGTGAGCGTAATCGAGGGCGGCAGTCAATACTTTGAGGAGACGTGCCACCTGATGCAGCGGGATCCGCTCGTCTCGATCATGGAGGCGGCGCAAGTAGGTTGAGAGAGTTGGCCCCTTCAAATATTCCATTACGATATAAGGGTGGCCGTCGGTTGTGTCGAAATCAAAGATTTGTACAATATTAGGATGGCGTAACCCCGCTACCACTTTAGCCTCTCGTTGAAATCGCGCAAGCAGGTCGGGGTCCTGTTCTACATGGCTATGGAGAACCTTAATCGCAACCGGGCGTTCAAGTGCCAGGTGCGAACCTAAATAAACCTCTGCCATTCCCCCATGTGCGAGGTATTTATCAATTCGAACTTTACCAATCGTCTTACCAATCCATTCAGGCATGGAGAGATTATACATCTGAATTTGGAGCTAAATAGGCTGAAATGGTTTTGAAACAGACGATTTGCATTTATTTTTATCGCTTGACTATCAATTGTCTAAATAAGCTCAGTTTTTATAACAGAAGCTCGGGCATACCGTTAATTTGATTAAGTTGTAAATTAATTTGTATATTAATTTAAACTAAACAGAAGTAACTCATAAAAGGAGTATTATGATGATGAACTTAACTCAAAATTGGTGGATGTTAGTCCTGCGAGGGGTGGCAGCAATCCTATTCGGTATGGCGGCATTTCTATCACCTGAGATCACATGGTTCGCTTTGGTCATATTATTTGGTATCTATGCCTTGGTTGACGGCATTATCGCTGTTATTGCCGGCATCAAGCACACAAGAGATTCATCTCGTTGGTGGGTCTTCCTGTTTGAAGGTTTGGTAAGTATCGGTGCGGGTGTAAGCGCCTTATTATGGCCAGGATTAACAGCCTACGCATTACTGATTGTGATCGCTACTTGGGCGGTTGTTACTGGCATCTTTGAGATTGCTGCGGCTATTCGTTTACGCCGTGAAATTACCAACGAATGGATTTTGGTGTTAAGTGGTCTCCTGTCTATTGGGCTTGGTGTACTACTATTCTTACAGCCTGTTGCGGGCGGAATCGCAATGATTTGGCTGATCGGCGCCTATGCTTTGATCTTTGGTATTTTGTTGATCGCTCTCGGCTTCCGCTTACGTGCCATGCATATACCTGTCAAAGTTAAAAGCAAGCCGAAAGGTCCATTGAGACACTCTCACTCGACTAGATAATAAACAATTTGTTTTGAATAAAATTCCAACTGTCCTGCGACTGAAGTCGCAGGACAGTTTTTGATTCCATCGTATAATTTAATTAGACTCAAATATAAAAGGCGATCAAATGAAACCCTCAAAACTGCTTCTTTTATTCGTTATTTTCCTCGCTTCTTGCGCTTCCCCTGCAACACTGAAACCAACTCATACATCAGCACCTCCCACAAGCACCGTGGAAGTAGTTGGCACTCCAACTATGACAGTAACCCCCGACCCTGCCATGGGACATATCGAAGGCGATTTTTCCTGGTTCTTCACTTCAACATCCATAAGTGCTCCCATTGGATTAGTAAACCTGGAGATCAATGGGCATACTGGTGACTATCGGAGATATACAACAAAAGTTGGCGCGAACGGACATTTTACATTCGGTAACATTGAAGCCGGGGATTATGGATTCGGGATCTACTTTAACTTACCAGTTAGCGAGAGGTTGTGTGAAACTCCGGAATATGTATATGGTACTGATCTGGACTGGGAGCATTACGCCACATGGCTTAAAGTAGGTGTGTGGTATGACATACTTTTTTCAAGCATAGATGTAACGGTCAATCCGGGAGAAACTGTGGTTTTGGATTTTGTATTGAAATGTCCATGAGTGAGCCGAGTGCGTCGCACCTGACAAGTTGAAATTTTCTGATTAACGAGTAGAATCTTATCTGGCGATGAATCTCATTTAGGCTGGTGCGACGCACCTTCTCAGGTAAGGCGGACTCTCATGGCTCGAAGAAAAATTGTTTTCAACCCAAATTGCTATTATCATATTTACAATCGCGGAGCGCATAAAATCATCATCTTTCGTAATGACAGAGATTATATATTTCTTCTGAAGCTACTGAAAGAACAAGCTAAAAAATGCGATATTACCGTGATCGCTTACTGTCTGATGGATAATCATTATCATTTTATCCTGCGGCAAAATGGAGATGTGGAAGTAAGCCAATTTATGCAGGCGATTTTTAATATTTACACAAAAGCATTCAACACTAAATATGAACTGTCAGGAACATTGTTTGAAGGACCTTATAAAGCCATTTTTATAGATCGTAATGAATACCTGTTGCATCTTTGCAGATATATTCACCGAAACCCGCTTGAGGCAGGAATGGTGGTTAAGCCTGAGCAATGGCATTATTCAAATTATGCAGAATTTATTGGCAAACGTAATGGGACATTGGTTGACCATGAATTTGTCAAAATTAATTTTGGCACACCCGAAGCCTATGAAGATTTTGTGATGAATTACGTCCCACCTGAAAAGACTCAAAAAGAATTAATGCATTACTTATTTTGGGATTAAGTTGACTGGCGCCCGGAGTGCGTCGCACCTGCCCCGTAGACAAATCTCATTAACCAGATAGAATCCACCCTAAGACAGAATCCAATTAAGTAAGGTGCGACGCACCCTCTCCATGCTCATCTGCCGTATAATTTGGGCATCAATCATCAGGGAGATCATTTATGCCAGCCAAACGCAAACTACGAGTTTTTCTTTGCCATGCTTCACAAGATAAACCCATTGTCCGTGACTTACATAAAAAATTGCTAGCTGTATCATGGATCGATTCCTGGCTGGACGAAGACAGGCTGCTCCCGGGGCAAGATTGGAATCTAGAAATAGAAAAAGCAGTCGAATCTTCCGATGCTGTGCTTGTATGTGTATCAAGTATTTCAGTGGCCAAAGAGGGATATGTTCAGAAAGAGCTACGCAAGGTTTTGGATATTGCACTTGAAAAATTAGAAGGTGGGATATTTGTTATCCCCATTCGATTAGATGATTGCGAATTACCCCGCAGGCTTAAAGACAAACAATCTCTTGATTATTTCCCAGCTACAAATCAGGCATCTGCTTTTGACAGGTTGAAGGCGAGCCTTAAGATTCGCAAGGATAATTTGGGAATTTAACGGAATATTATGGCTGAACGCAAACTCCGCGTTTTCCTCTGTCATTCTTCGCAGGACAAACCCATCGTCCGCGAACTCTACCAGCGACTCAACGCCGAAGGCTGGATTGATTCTTGGCTGGGCGAAGAGAAACTCTTCTTAGGTCAGAATGGCAAACGGAAATTGAGAATCAATTAAGTAGGTAATGTTCAATTGGAGATAAGTCTAAAATGCCGTCTGTAAAAAAGAAAAGCCCAATTTCTCTAAAAACTATAGAGAAAGCTGAAGCTATGGCTGCGATGGAGATATATGCTTACATATATAATAAGGAACAGCATCGGATAGAAATTACTTCTGAGAGTGAGAAAAAACAAGAAGAAAATATAGCTATATTTGAGAAAATGTATGGCCACTCGTATGATATAACGATGATGGAAATTTGGAGGTGGTTTCATTACACTAGTCCTGAAAGAGACAAAACATACTCAATATACAATATATGTGAAATCTATGCCGATTGTATGTCACGAGTTGATAAAGAGCCAATGAAGTTAGGGATATTTGTTGGTCAAGATTTTAACAAAAGACAATATCTTGGTGATGAGTGGGTATTCAACGGATATATTTATGAGGTGAAGGGGTTTTATTCTGATAACGAAATAAGACTCTTGATTCTTGATGATTTTGACAAAGAGCGTAGATATTTTGAAAAACTGAAGATTAAGTTTGAAGAAACTCAAGAAGTCAATCCTTCGAATGAACGCCCAAGAATTCCCGAAAATGTTCGTATCGAGGTTTGGCGGCGAGATAGTGGTAAATGTGCTAGATGTGGTAGCCGCGAAAAATTAGAATATGATCACATAGTACCAATTTCAAAAGGTGGAAGTAACACTGCTCGAAATATTGAATTGCTTTGTGAGAAACACAATCGAAGTAAAAGCAACAATGTGGTTTGACGGAGAAAGAGTATGTCAATTGATGCAAAATTTGCTTTGATAGGAACAGTTATAGCAAGCATAGGCACAGTTATTGCGATCATAACTGCGTGGATTGCCATAAAGCAGAGTATAGAAGCTGTAAAGCAAAACAAACTAAGTCAAATTGCTATTCAAGCACAGACGTTTTTGACTGTAATAAACACTGCAAGGGAAATTCATTTTTCGGAAGGGATGGATGTTATTAGAGGGTTCAAGTATAAAAACTATAAGACCTATAAGTCAAAAGAAACAAAACAGACCCAGTTTCATGTACGAGAGGTTGTTGATTTTCTAAATGATTTAATGCATATGATCGAACATGGGTACTTAACTGAAAAACAAGTAATGAGCATTTATTATGTATCTATTCTCGCTTGCGCTAATCACTTAACACCGTAGTGGACGGATGGATTTCGTAAAGAACATGGCAGTGAATATTATTACATTACTTTTGAAGACCTTTGTAATCAGGTTAAATCTCTGGGGGAAGGTTATGCACTAAATTGGGATGAAGAGTATAAACTAGGCTGATTTTAGAAAAGGCTGGTATGTCGCCAGCCTCTTTGTTTGTGGTTCTCAATTTTCTAAATTTATTTTCCTAACCTTGCCCGTTCTTCTTCAATAACGCTTTCTTCCAACTTCTTAAACAGTGGACCCGGCTGATTCAACTTCTTCCCGGGCTGTAAGTCGCTGGGTTTCCATTGCAAGCCTTCAATGCCTCGATATCTCAACACCTTGTGTGTTCCCAACGAATCAGATACTTCTTCAATATATTGCTGGCCGAAAAGTGGAGTTTCATAATTAAAGAAAGTATGTAATCTTTCGCAGGTGAATGGCAGGAACGGAGAGAACATCACTTTCAATGAGTCAATTGCTTTCAAGGCCGTGTAGATGGTTTTGCTTGCGCCATCTTTATCTGTCTTCACCGCAGACCACGGTGCATTGACATCAAGATATTGATTGACCACTGTGGCGAGTTTCATCGCTTCGCCCAATGCAGAACGTATGCGTACGGCATCGAGTTCCGCGCCCACAGTGTTGAATCCGTTTTCGATGGTGGCGAGCAGGTTCAAGTCGGAGTCACGAAGCGTGGTCACATCCACATCAGGAACTTGCCCTTCCCAATTCTTATAACAAAATGCCAACACGCGATTTGCAAGGTTGCCCCACGTTGCAACCAGTTCATTGTTGTTGCGCGCTACAAATTCTGCCCAATCCCAATCGCTGTCTTTGCTTTCGGGCATATTCACGGTGAGGTAATAACGCAGCGCATCGGGGTCATAGCGCGTCAATGCATCGAGTCCCCACACGGCCCAATTGCGCGAGCCGCTGATCTTTTGCCCTTCGAGATTCATAAATTGATTCGCTGGCACATCATACGGTAGAGTCAACGGGATTTCCTCGCCTGCAAAGATTTCCATGAACGCGCTTCCTGCACCCATTAATTCAGCAGGCCATTGCGATGTGTGGAAGAAGATGTTGTCTTTGCCAATGAAGTGGAATTGCTTCGCGTTTGGATTCGTCCACCAATCGCGCCACGCATCTTTATTACCCGATACCTGACTCCACTCAATTGGAGCGGAGAGGTAGCCGATAACTGCCTCGAACCAAACGTAAATGCGTTTTCCTGCTTCCGTCCAGCCTTCAACAGGAATGGGGACGCCCCAATCCAAGTCACGTGTGATGGAGCGCGACTTGAGACCTTCGCTTTCGATCTTACGCAGTGATTCACCGATGACAGTATCGCGCATGTGTGGAGCGCGTTCCTGCAAAAAGTTTTTCACATCAGGTTCGAGCTTGGAAAGATCGAGATAAAAATGTTCAGTGTCACGCAATTCAAGTGCACCATCACCAGTTTTTGCACGCGGATTTTTCAACTTTTCAGGCTCAAGTACATTACCGCAGTTATCGCATTGATCGGAGCGCGCACCTTCGAATCCGCAGATGTAACATGTCCCTTCCACATAGCGGTCGGGCAGGAACTTGTTTGCGCTGGGCGAATACCATTGCTTGCTGAACTCCTTGAAAAGGAATCCGTTCTTCTGCAAAGCAAGGAACATCGCCTGTGAAACCTTGAAATGATTCTCACTATGCGTGGTGGTGAATATATCGTACGTAATGCCATAGCCTTTGAAGACTTCGAGAAAACTTTCGTGATATCTCTTGTACACTTCCTCAACAGGCTTGCCTTCTTTATCCGCCGCAAGCACAACGGGCGTGCCATGTGAATCTGTTCCAGAAACCACGAGGACTTTATTTCCCTTGAGGCGGTGATAGCGTGCGATAATGTCACCGGGTAAATGAGAACCCGTGATATTTCCAACGTGTATTTCAGCATTCGAATATGGCCATGCAATGGCAATTAATATGTTTTCGTTCATTGTGAACTCCGTGATGTAGGTGCGGACGGCCGTCCGCACCTACGGAAAATTTACAAACAAAAAAGCTGTCCGTAAAATGGACAGCTCGTTTTCATTCAGGTATGTAAACCTAACGTGCTTTCCACTTGGCGCAGTTAAACATCTCCATTTGCATTCGCATGGCCATGGTAATTGTCACCATTGGGTAAGCAGATCTGAATTTCATAAGGCCAAGTTTACTATGTCCTTTGGCGTCTGGCAAGTAGAACAATTTTATGAAATGTAAAACGCTGGCAATACGGGTAAACCCTACTTCTGAAATAATAATTTTACTGCTATGCTAAAACTATAAAGATGTGGCAATCCATTTCTTTATGTAATGGAGGTGTCCGTGATTTTGCTAAAAGACCGTACAGTTGTTCGTTTTGCCATTATTGGCTTTCTCGGGGGAATACTACTTTTATGGTTAGGGGCCTGGATCGAATTAACTTCAGACCATCTACCATTTACAGTTGAGTCATATCTTAACCTGCATAGAAATCATCTTGTTTTCTTTCTTCTTGACCTCGCCCCATTTGTTTTCGGGATTTTGGCAGGTCTGGCGGGCTCGCAATACAGCCTGTTTAATTTGATATCGCAAAGCAAAAGGGAATGGGAAACTACATTTGACGCACTTCAGGATCCGATTTTCATTCTTGATAAAGACAGCCGTATTATTCGTTGTAATCACGCGTTTGTTGATAAATTAAATACTTCCTTTTATAAAGTAATTGGTCAGCCAATATTTGATATAGCAGGCATGGAAGGCGTACCCAGTATACAAAATTCTTCAAACGAATATTTGTGGCTCGGGCGGGTTTATGCCGTATCGATCTACCCGATCCAGCTTGAAAAGCAGTTTGAACGTAAACTTTATATTTTGCACGATATAACCTACCGTAAGCAAGCTGAGGCTGAGGTGGAACAAAGCGAAATCTTATTTCGTGCCTTGTTTGACCGCTCTCCTGATGCCGTCGTGCTTATCGACCCTCATGATCCCAAAGTCTCCTGGCCGATCATTGATTGCAATGAGGCCGCCTGCCTGATGAACGACTATAGCCGTGAAGAATTGATCGGCCATTCCATTGATATATTAAATGTCACATCTGGCACGCAGGCAGAGCGAGATGCGTATCTCAAAAAATTGCGTGATGCCGGGAATATTAAAATTGAAACTCATCATCGACGAAAAGACGGTTTTATATTTCCCGTTGATGTTTCAACGTCGCTTATCATGGTTGGAGAGCGCGAACTGATCATCGGAATTGACCGAGATATCACTGAACGTCAACGGATCACTGCGGAATTGGCTCATGAGAAGCAATACTTCGAATCACTAACAGTTAATAGTCCTGTTGCGATTGTCGTGCTGGATAATGATCAGAATATAGTTTCCAGCAACCCTGCGTTTGAACAATTATATGGGTTTGGTAATGATGAGATTTTGGGCTTGAATCTTGATACGCTCATTACGAATCAGCAAACCCGTGACGAAGCTGCAGGTTATACACAAGATGTAATGAATACCGCAGTTCATGCAGTTGGAAAGCGTCAACGTAAAGATGGTTCATCGGTGGATGTTGAGATCTTTGGTGTGCCTGTCGTGATTGATGGAAAAAGAACAGGCGCATTTGCCATGTATCACGATATCTCGGAGATCGTTCGCGCCCGTCAGGAAGCCGAGGAAGCCAACCGAGCCAAGAGTGAATTCCTTGCCAACATGAGTCATGAGATACGCACGCCGATGAATGGTGTAATGGGCATGCTCGAGTTGGCGCTTGATACACAGCTCACTCCTGAACAAAATGATTATTTGCAAACATCTCTCCACAGTGCGGAGGCGCTCCTATCTTTGCTTAATGATATTCTTGATTTCTCAAAAATCGAAGCAGGCAGGCTCGACATTGAAACAATTGATTTCAGCTTGCGTAATGCAGTTGAAGATGTGGCCTATACACTGGCTAAACGTGCTCAAGATAAGGGACTTGAAATGGCATGTCTGATTGACCCGGAGTTGAATTCTCATTTACGGGGCGACCCTGGCCGCTTAAGACAGATTCTGGTCAACCTCGTTGGCAACGCCATCAAGTTCACTCATCAAGGTGAGATCGTCATCCGAGCAGAGCCGGTCGAAGATATGGATGATCATGTCATCATCCGATTCTCTGTGCAGGATACCGGCATTGGAATTCCATACGAACGCCAGGCAGCTGTGTTTGACCGATTCACACAAGCGGATGGTTCCACCACGCGTACATACGGCGGAACCGGACTTGGTCTTACGATCTCAAAGCAATTGGTTGAGATCATGGGAGGCAAGATCGGCCTTAACAGTAAGCCTGGAATTGGAACTACCTTTTGGTTCGAAGTTAAATTTCATAAACAGCCTCTTGAAAAACGCCGTGTTACTGGCCCGCTCACGCTTGGCCCTGTAAATCTCACTCAGGCACGCGTCCTTGTTATAGATGATAACCAGACCAATCGCATGGTGCTTACAAAAAATGTGCAAGCGCTTGGTTCTCGCGTAGATGCTGTCTCCAGTGGTGCGAAAGGTCTCGAGACTTTGCGTAACGCGCATCGCGCCGGCGATCCATATCACGTCGTCCTGCTTGATATGCAAATGCCAGGCATGGACGGTGAACAAACTGCCCGGGCCATCAAGAGTGATCCTGCTGTCAAAGAAGTGAAGGTGCTTGTTCTCACCTCCATGGGACAACGCGGTGATGCTGTCCGCCTGGAAGCCCTTGGCTGTTCCGGTTATTTACTAAAGCCGGTAAAACAACAAATGCTATTTGATGCAGTCATCGCTGTACTTGCAACCAAGGAAGATCAGGCGCCGCCTCTTATTACACGCCATGTACTTTCAGAACAAAGAAAACTGAACCTGCGCCTTTTATTGGCAGAAGATAACCCCATCAATCAAAAACTCGCGCTGATCTTGTTACAAAAAGCAGGCTACTCAGTAGATGCAGTTGAGACAGGCGCGCAAGCGCTCCATAAAGTACAAACTGATCATTACAGCGCTGTGCTTATGGATGTTCAAATGCCTGAGATGGATGGTTTGGAAGCCACTCGACAGATCCGTGCATGGGAACAAAACAATGGTCAGCACACTCCGATCATTGCCATGACCGCACATGCCATGCCAGGTGATCGCGAGCGCTGTCTTGATGCAGGCATGGATGATTACGTCACCAAGCCGCTTGAGCCGCGAGCATTGTTTAATGCGATTGATCGCTGGACTCAGGATTCCGTCGCTGAAAAAGAATCTAACGTCGAGGTCACGCAGGATTATTCCGCCGGCGGACTCGAAATTTTCAATGCAGATTTGGGCGGTGACTGGTTTGGAGAAACCGCACATCTCGCTCCCGCTTCGTCTACGGTGCCTGAGCCCGCTTCAGCTTTTCAAATAGACGCCCTGGCTGAAAAATTACCCGCCGACCTCGATGCCGCGTTATTTCGCTTTAGCGGAGATCGATCTTTTATGATGGAAATGTGCCAGGAATTCAAAGAGCATTTGCCTGATCGCATGAAAGAGATAAAATCTGCGCTGGCTGCAGGAGATATTAATACACTCGGCAGGCTGGCACATAACCTTAAAGGGTTATCCATGAACTTTAACGCTGATCCATTATCTAACCTTGCCATTAAGCTCGAAGCATGTGGTCGTGATGAAAATTTAGAAAATGCCTCAGTGCTCGTGGAACAGATTGAAAAAGAATCCATACGTTTGCAGGAATATATTTCTCGACTATCAATTAAATCGGAGCAGCCATGACACGTGTTTTGTATATTGACGATGAACCCATGAATCATCAGCTTGTGAACCATGCCTTGCAGCCGCTGGGATGTCAGATCAGTTTTGCTGAGGATGGCACCAGTGGAATTGCCCAGGCACGTACACTAAAGCCTGATGTTGTAATAACAGACGTAATGATGCCGGATATCAATGGTTATGAAGTGACTCGTCAATTGCGGCGCGACCCGCAGTTTGCAGGTACTCCGATTCTCGTACTTACTGCCCAATCTGGCTTGCAGGATAAACTTAAAGCTTTTGAAGCAGGTGCAGATGATTACCTGAGCAAGCCTTTTGAAGCCGCTGAACTCGCTGCACGGATCACCGCTTTATTGAGGCGTGTGGAAACAGCACAGGCGTCTCTCCCAAGCCAGCCTACAGCGGAAAAAGGGCGGATGATCGCGCTTCATAGTTTACGCGGGGGAACAGGTAGTTCCAGTTTGTCAGTTAATCTTGGAATATCTCTCGCCTCATTATGGGGTGGGACTATTCTTCTTGATATGACCATGACAGCTGGGCAGGTTGCATTAATGCTCAATATGAACCTTCGTCGTACCTGGGCTGACGTAGCTCGCTTCGGTGCTGGTGAATTTGACATGGATGCGCTCCACTCAGTGATCAGTATGCACGAAAGTGGACTGGCTTTCATCGCTGCTCCCACATTCCCAGCTGAAGGGGAAGCCCTGCGAAATGAAACACTTTCTACTGCTTTGAATTTGCTCAAGACTCGTTATGACTACATCGTGGCGGATCTGCCCCATGATTTCAGCGATGTTGCAATTCAAGCACTTGATGTCGCGGATATGATATTGATGGTCGCAACTCCTGATATGGCGTCTGTGCGTGCTGCCGCTGCTGCAATGGATACATACTCCAAACTTGGTTATCCACCTGAAAGAATAAAACTGCTGATCAACGCTACATTTCCTCGTTCAGGTTTGCCAAAGGATAAGATCGAAGCTGCTCTAGGATTAACTTCCATCGTAACCGTCCCTCATGTTCCAGATGTATTTGTCGAAGCAATTAATTTTGGACAGCCTCCAGTGTTCCATAAACCTCAAGAAGCGATCTCTGCTTTGCTTGAAGATTTTGCTTTCTTCATAAGTAAGGAAAATCATAAAAAATCCAAGCCCGAAAAACCCACTGAAGCCTGGCAGCGAGTTTATAACCGTTATCAGAAAAGGAAGAAATAATATAAAAACATCCTGCTAAATTTAGCAGGATGTTTTTTATAACATCGGTTTGTCTAAAGGTTTTTTCTGATTCAGATACATCAGTCCTAAAACCATTCCGAGAACAATAATTGTGGTGACCAAACTCCATAAATCTTTATCAGTTGAAGCGTGCTGTACCAGCGCATAAAAAGAAAATATATCCAGCACGATCAAAAAGATAAAAGCGTGAATATAACTTTTTGTTCTTTGTACGAGTGTGCCAATGATCCATACAATAGGAATAATGTAAGGAAGTTGATCATACGCCCATAAATAGATGGTGGAGACAAACCCAATGGGGATGATGACATTAAACGCCTCCCATGCTGTGATTTTAGCCTGATTCCGCCAAAGGTAGAATCCGCCCAACCCAAGCAGGATCACAGCCAAGGTCCCGCCGAGAAGCGTGGAGCAAGGTGAAGCACCTTTACAAGCTAAATATGAAAAAGCCCATACATTTGAATGGACTCCGAGAGTCCGATCCATAACGGCTTCGCTTGCGCCGCGAAATTTGATCACCCACAGTGGATCTTGAATCATCCCAATAACTAGTAATGCCAGCCCGCCAATTGCCACGCCGAAAATCGCTTTCCAATCACGTCGTGCAAGCAACCAAATTCCTGCGAGTAATAAAATCGTTAGACCTTGAGGAGGTTTGAGAATAGTTAATGAAAGGGCTATGCCTGCCAGCATGGATTTATCTTTTTCAAATAAAAGAATCGCAGCCAGCACTGCGAGAACAGCAAGTGCTCCAATCGAGCCTGTGTGTAGGGAAAGATACAAAGGCCCAAAGAAAAACATGGAAGCAAAAATGGGTACAAGCAGTCGTCTCGGCGCTGCTTCCTTCCAGTGATTTAATAAGATAAAAATAGTGAAAGCAACAATGACAAGTGAAATTACCTGCCAAATGATGTATGCCGTTGGCAATGAAAAGAAGCCAAACGGAATGCAAAAAATTGCAAGTGGTAAAGGATAGGGAAATATTTTATTAGGCTGCCATTTGATGCCGTACGTCTCATGCCCCGCGAGATATTGAGTCTCGTCGTATGGATTTTCTCCATCCAATACCATACGACCTGCGAGCCAGAAGAAGGTAAAATTTGAACTTTGAAAATCAAAGGTGTTGTAGCTTATTCGCGCGCGCATGAAGATCATTCCCCCGATCAACAGAATTGTAAGAATAGCACCGAGTATAGTTTGCGTGGTTTTTTTCATCTAATAAGAAAATGACAGTCATATTTATGACTGTCATTTTATAAAATTTATAGAAGGTCTTTCAGCTTCGCAAACGGCGAATCGTTTTCTTCAGGACGATGGCCGCAATCTTTTTCATTTAGATTCTGGCCGCATTCAATACAGAGACCCTGACAATCTGGTTTGCAGATCGGGCTGATGGGCACTTCCAAAAGCGCGAATTCGCGCACAAGCTCACCCAGTTCGATATGTGCATCTTCTGGCAGAATGAGTTCTGATTCTGTTTCAGAACGTTTGTCGAAGGCATATAGTTCAGTAAATGACCATTTAAGTCCACAATCGAAAGTAGTTAAACACCGTACACAATCCAGTGTGGTCACTGCAGAAAAATCTGCCTGAAGGACGAGGCCTTGCGGCGTCCTGCCGATGTTGACAATACCTTCGAAGTTGCGTAGTTCAAAATCATCACCGAGGATGATCTTGTCAAATTCAAACGGGAAATCATGGTGACGACCGATTTCCTCATGAATGATGAAGCCAACATTTAAGCGAAAGGGTTTTTTAGGACTGGGCATAGGAAGTTATTTTGGAATCCAGCAGCTTGCTGCTGAAAATCCCGTTGGCAAGCCAACAGACTCCATATCATTATATTTTTCTATCAACAATATATCTGGCGAGGTTTTCCAGTGCATCACGCTCGATGCAGGGTTCAAACAATTCAAGGTGTACAAGCGCACGGTCAATGTGCTGCTCGGCTTCGAGCATGGCTTTCTTGGTACAACTGCTTGAGCGGACTTTTTCCACGAGGCGGGACATATTTTCGTGATGGGTCCAACCGCCGTTGGATAAGGATAGTATATCTGCATCTTCAGGATTTAATTCAGCGTAGTAAATGGCTGGAAGGGTGACCAGGCCATTCATTAAGTCTGAGCCGAGAGGTTTGCCAACAGCAGATTGATCTCCGTTGAAATCCAAAATGTCATCTGCAATTTGAAATGCCATACCGATCTGGTATCCAAAATCACGCATGGACTCGATCATCTCGTCACTTGCTGGGCTGAGCATGGCCGCAGAGCGGGAAATCATTTCAAATAAGGAAGCTGTCTTTGCATAAATGCGTTTGTAATAGTTATCGCGGTTAATAAGACCGTGCGAGGTGAAAAGTTGAGTCAATTCGCCGTTGACGATGATCGCCAGTGTTTCAGAAAATAATTTCATCAACGGCAGGCTGTCTGTTTCCGCAGCGAGCTTGGCAGCGCGTGCAAAAAGAAAGTCACCAGTTAACACCGTGGCAGGTGGAGACCAGCTCGAATTTAATGTAGGTATGCCTCTGCGAAGCAATGACCCATCAATGAGATCGTCGTGTACAAGTGTTGCGGTGTGCAATAATTCAACAGCTGCGCCGAGGTTTATAAGTTTTTCAAGGGGAGCACCCAGCATATTTCCGACGAGCAGGCCAAGGGTAGGGCGAACGCGTTTGCCTCCCGCCGCCATTAAATGTTCGAGCGCAGCTTGCAACTCCGGATGCTATTCATCGGCTTGAATCCACATTCGTTCTTCAACGAGTTTGATTTGTTCCTGTACTGGTGAGAAAAAGGTTACCGCGCTCAAATTAGTCTCCCCATGCAAAGAGCCGTGCCGCATTGGCTGTGGTAATGGCGGCGATCTCTGCCGGGCTCTTGGAATGGATTTCTGCTATTTTATCAGCAATGTGCAAAATGTACGAGGGTTCGTTCCTTTTTTCACGAACGGGTTTTGGGGAGAGAAATGGCGAATCTGTCTCGATCAGCAGCTTTTCAAGGGGTAATTGCTGGATAATTTCCCGCTTTTTTTCTGCGTTTTTATAAGTGACCGGGCCTGTGACTCCGATATAAAAATTAAGTGCAAGCCCTTTTTGGGCAGTTTCTAAAGTCCCATTAAACGAATGAAGCACGCCAGGTTTTTCAGCAAGTGAGCCTTTCAAACTGTTTTGCCATTCCTCCAGAATTTTTAACAGGTCTTGCGATGCTTCACCAAACCAAGCATCATTTTCTTCGCGCATATGGATGATGACTGGCTTGTTAATATCTTTTGCAAATTGCAATTGTTGTTTTAAAGCATCGCGTTGAAAGGCACGTTTGTCATTTTCTTTCACCCAATAATAATCAATGCCGATCTCGCCAATGGCCACAACCTTTGGATGCTTCGCCAACTCTTTTACTTGTTGAAATGATTCTTCGGAGAATTCTTCCAAATCAGTTGGATGGAACCCAACCGCCGCGTACACACTGGAATTTGACTCCGCCAACTGCACCGCATCTCTACTGGACCTGTGATGGAGTCCCGGCACGAGCATCCGAATCAACCCTGCATCAATCGCACGTTGAATTACTTCTGCGCGGTCAGAGTCGAATTTGTGATAGTCAAGGTGACAGTGGGTATCGGTGAGTTGCATAAAATAACTTTCGCCGTCAGTTACTTTCTGACGGCGATTTTCTTTGCAGGCTTTTTGCTGACTTTATATTTTGCTTTCTTCTCGCCAACTTGTTTGTTTGGAACTAGAGAAATCAATGTCCGCAAAGCATTATTAACACTTTCTGAATCAGGAAAGTACTTTGCTATATCAGGCTCGAGAGTAATTGTTGGGCCAAAATGTTTTTCAGTAAATGAGCCATCTTCATTATAAATACGAACAGTGTAGCCTTGCTCTCTGGCACGATAATATTTTCCGCGCACACCTTTTTTGCCCGTGAAATCATATTCGGGCAACATGCCATCATCGTAATCTTTTGAGTCGATTTTATTTGCTTTCTTCATATAGTTTTCTTTCAGATGGTGTGGCTTTTCTGCAACTAATAATTCGAACTAAGATGAAATCTGCTGTTTCCTGTTTTTCGACGTGTACAACCAAGAGAATTCGTTGATTTTTAGATATACCTATACTTATCAATCGTTCTTCTTTTTCTGAATGCAACTCATCATGATAGGTAATAAGGAATGGATCATCAAAAATTGTTTCACCTTCTTCAAAACTTACTTTATGTTTTGCAAGGTTGATTTGGGCCTTTCTTTTGTCCCAACCATATATTTCCTTCATGTTTAAATTATACACCTGTTGTTTTTTAAATAACTTGGAAGGTTAAAACTTTTAAAAGTTTTAACCTTCCAAGTTGTAAACGATTATTTTATTCCCGCAACTTTGAGTCCATCTTCCAAAATCGCTTTAACTTTATCGCCATGACGAGTCTCAGTATAAACGCGGAGAATGGGCTCTGTTCCAGAAAAGCGGATTAACATCCAGCCGCCATCTTCCATCTTGAATTGAAAACCGTCAACAGTCACAAGCTCGGTCACTTTCAAACCGCCCAGAGTCTTGGGATTGTTATCCATGATGATCTTCTTGCGTGCTTCAGGATCGCCTGTAAACGGACTATCCACACGGTCGTAGAAATATTCACCGCCAACTTTGGCAAATAAATCTTTGAGCAATTCAGTAGGCTTCTTGCCAGTCTTCACCATAAAATCAAGCATATATAAACCAGCCAATATCCCATCACGCTCAGGGACATTTCCACGGAAGGCATAGCCGCCAGATTCTTCACCGCCAATGAGGGCATTGGTCTCGGTCATTTTTGGGGCCACGAACTTGAATCCCACACCTGTCTCGTGGACAGGGACTCCGTAAATCTCACCGAGCTTATTGAGCATAGTAGTTGTGGATAAAGTCTTTACAATGTCACCGCGTTCACCACGGACTTCAAGCATGTAGTAGGCCAGTAGGCCAAACACGCGCAGTTGATTAATGAACTGGCCGTTCTCATCTCCGATTCCACAACGGTCAGCGTCGCCGTCTGTGATTAACAAAACGTCAGCTTTGTTATCTACTGTCGCTTTCAATCCAACATCAATATTTGGCTGAATCGGTTCAGGCCTTTTCATCTCAGGAAATGACGGATTCCTTTCATTATGAATCTCAATTACTTTGGTTTTTCCGCCTGCTAATAATCTTGGAAACCAACCCGCGCCGTTGCCCCACATCGTATCTACCATGACGGTCAGGCCCGCATCTTTGATGGGCTGCAGGTCAATTAAGTTATCTTTTGTTAGATGTTCAATATACGGAGTCGCCGCATCAAATTTGACGATCTCGCCAGCAGCTTCTGCTTCTTTATATACTTTGCGTTTTGCATCTTTGATGTCATCAGGAATGCCTGCTTCAATTTGCTTTAATCCCTCAGGGTCAATCGCGCCACCTGTCTCGTTGCGGACTTTGAATCCGTTGTCAGTGGGTGGGTTGTGACTCGCAGTAATGTTCACCGCACCCGCCGCTTTTTTATCCACAACTGCATAAGCGATGACTGGTGTAGGTGTTGCTCCATCTGTTAAGTAAACTTTTAATCCGTTGCCAGCCAGCACTTCTGCAACGGCTGCCGCGAAGTGCTCACTGCTGAATCGCATATCGTGACCCACGACAACAAATTGCCCGTCTTTACCCTGCTTAAGTAAATAATTTGCAAAACCCTGTGTACAACGACGCACATTATCGAATGTGTAATCTTCTGCAATGACTCCGCGCCAGCCGTCTGTGCCAAATTTAATTTTTTGTGCCATGAATATTCTCCGTATTTAAGGTGTTGGTGTTGTGCTGCTTTCAGGTTGAGGCTCGATGGTGGGCGTCAACGTTACGATAGGGTTGGGCGTAGGTGATGTAGTTAGAAATGGTTCCTGAAAAGGTGTTGGGGTCACAGTAATTGTTTGCTCACCAGACACTAACAACTGCCATGCAATTTCCAAATCACCTGATGCAATAACAGGAAAAGCTGGTAGGTTGCCAAGTGTGAGGTCTAGGCGTTGAATTATCAGGTCAAGTAATTCGTCATTTGTTTCAGTTTGTAGATCAGCCAGCAGACTGCGCGCCGATTGCACATCTTCTTTTGCCAGGCCAAAATTACTTTGCGCGAGATAAAGCCTTGCACGTCCAAGCATATCCAGAGCGCGTGTCATCATTACTTCATGCTTCAACTCCAACAAAGCCTTGTCGTTGTTCTCTTTTAATTGCTCTTCAAGCGTGGTCTGTATTTGCTCCATTTTTTCGATTGAAACTGTATGCGATTGAACCGATGTTTCAAGCCCATCCATGCGAACATTTATCTCAGCTAATCTCATTTGTAATGCTGTAACTTCATCTTCAAGTTCACTTACGCGCGCAGCATTTTGTTCCACGGGCACAATAAATGTTTCCTTGATATAGGGCAACCCATAATAAAAAAGTGCGCCAAATGCCGCAATTAATGCAGCGATTAAGATCAATCTAATTACTGTTCTCAGAAAATTTTGAAATGCTCTGCCCAAGCGGGAAAAAAAAGATGGCTGATCTTCAACAGGTTCTGGTTCAGGCTGACTCTTCGCAATAGGAGCGGGCAGCGCCTCTTCCTCGACGGGGATCAGGGCACTGTTACGAGATTTATTTAACTCCGCTTCAAAAAAGGACTGCATGCGCCCCAGTAGATTTTTTCCAACACCGCGTACCTTGGCGCAATCTTCCACAAATTCGAACGGCCTTGCCGCAATAATATTTTCTGCAATGATGCGTGAAATCCCAGGGATTTTAGTCAATGTATCAAGGTCTGCTGTATTAAGAAAAATAAGGAAGTCGGTCATCTATCACCTTTATATCTTTTTCTGTATTGTATCATTCGATGCAATTTGTTTGCTATAATCTCTTTCATGATTTATCTTGATTATGCAGCCACCACCCCCGTTGACCAACGTGTGCTCGACAGAATGCTTCCTTATTTCCGCGAAAATTACGGAAATCCATCTTCTGTGCATCGACTTGGGCAAAAAGCGGAAGCCGCAGTGGATGAAGCGCGTGAGAAAGTCGCTGCTGTTCTGCACGGCAAACCTGAAGAAATTATTTTCACATCCTGCGGCAGCGAGTCAGATAACCTCGCACTTCGCGGCGCGGCAATAGCAAGGCGTAATGCATCAGGTGAAAAATGGATTCTGACCTCCAAAACCGAACATCATGCCGTAAGCAAAACTGCTGAACAACTTGAAAAAGAATATGATTTTTTACTTGAATGGTTGGACGTCGACGAACATGGCACAACCACTCCTGAATCTCTGAACAAAGCTGTTTGCAGCGACACGGCGCTTGCTTCTGTGATGTATGCAAATAATGAAATTGGTACGATCAATCCCATTTACGAACTTGCTGTGATTGCAAAAGCAAATAACATTCTGTTTCATACTGACGCGGTACAAGCTGCAGCTTATCTAGATGTAAATGTTGAAAAACTCGATGTGAATTTGATGTCACTTGGTGGGCATAAATTTTACGGGCCAAAAGGTGTAGGTGCATTATACGTCCGCAAGGGGACTGGGCTTGTGCCTCACCTAACAGGCGGCGGACAGGAATTTAGTTTACGTGCAGGGACTCATAATGTGCCATATATCGTTGGCTTTGCTGAAGCATTACATCTTGTAGCAAAAGAACGTGAAGAACGGACAAGCCATGTCAAGCCATTGCGAGATCAGATCATCGGCCGTGTACTCGAAGAAATATCAGATTCAAAATTAACGGGTCATCCCGAAAACCGATTACCAAACCATGCATCTTTTGTTTTCAAAGATGTAGATGGCAATCTATTACTTCAATTACTAGATTCTGCTGGCTTTGCGTGTTCATCTGGCTCGGCCTGCAAAACTGGAAACCCCGAACCAAGTGAAGTGATTACTTCATTAGGCTTTACTCGTGACTGGGCATTAGGCTCGTTACGTGTAACACTTGGCGTTGATTCAAACCCTGAACAAATAGAATCTTTCTTGAAAACCTTGCCTGAGTTGGTTGAAAAGGCTAGAGGTTTAAACAAGAAGTAATCTCTGTGGTTAACGAAATTTGAAAACCCAAATTATTACCCTAGAATCTCACGATGACCTGATCTCTGTCCGCGATAAATTTTCGTGGGCGAAGACGCCGCGCATTTTACTTGTCTGGCCCAAGTATGAGAAGGTAACCTTGCGTTTATTAGATTTGAAAGTCTTACAGCGTCATGCTGATTCGCTTGGAGCACAATTAGGCTTGGTCACTCGGCGTGCAAATGTAAGGCGTGATGCAGAGTCGCTGGGGATTCCAGTCTTTGCTTCAACAACGACAGCACAAAAGGATTTGTGGCCTAAAAATATTTCACGGAGTCAGCGAATACCGAAAGTGCCGCGCCGAGACCTGCGTCAAGTGCGGGATACTGTTTACGAAAAAGAAGCCTCGTGGCGGATATCTCTGCTTGGGCGAGTGATCACTTTCACAGCGGGAGTGATAGCCGTTTTAATAGTAGCAGGCTTATTTGTCCCGAGTGCTACGCTGACTCTATACCCTCAATCGCAGACTCAAAGTGTCGTTATTCCTGTAAGCGCCAGCGAGTCAGTTGATTCCGTTTCTGTAACAGGAGTGATCCCTGCTCGGCCGTTATCAGTTAAAGTGAATGCCGAGCAATCACTGACTGTGAGAAGTGTGATCGCAATCCCAAAAATAAAGTCCAAGGGGATTGTGCGCTTTACAAATTTAGGTCAAGGTGAAGTGGAGATTCCAACAGGCACAGTGGTCGTGACTGAATCTTCGATTCGGTTTGTGACTTTGCATAATACAAGGCTGCTTGCGGGTGTTGATGAATTTGTGGATGTGCCGATTGAGGCAATGGAGTTGGGTACGCAGGGAAATGTTTTGGCAGATACAATCACGATCGTGGAAGGGCCGCTTGGGCTATCAATTTCCGTGACCAATCCAAATGCGATCACAGGCGGCGTGGATGCACGGTTGATCGGTGCAGATGAAGATGACCGCGCTAACTTGCGTGAAATGGTAATGGAAAGTTTGCAGCGTGAAGCAGCATCAAAATTAAGTTCGCAGATCGCTCCAGATGATATTTTATTGTCGGACACATTTGAAGTTGTGGAAATTATCGAAGAAAACTTTGAGCCCCCCGCAGGGCAGCCTGGCGAAACATTGATATTGAAAATGCAAGTTGAATATTCAGCGCGGACTATTTCGGCAGAAGATATGAATCAATTATCTCTTGCCGCATTGGATTCATCCATTACAGATGGCTTTGAACCTTTTGGTGATGCGAATTTCAAACCCTTGACTGAACCCATAACTGATTCTTCTGGCGTTACACATTTTGAACTTGATGTAACACGCACCTTGCTCCAGAAAGTAGACTTTACACAAGTATTTTCTTTTGTGCGCGGAAGTGATCCCAAACAGGCAGAAGAACAATTGACGGAAAACTTTTCTTTGCGTCAGGAATCCGATATTGTTCTAACGCCTTCCTGGTGGCCGTGGCTTCCGTTGATCCCATTTAATATTTCGGTGGAGGTTAGATAATAGTAGGGGCGACCCGCCAAGGTTAGTAAGGTGTCTGGTTGTTTTGGGCGGGTCGCCCTTACAGTTTATATAATGTTATGAGAATCCTATCAGTAGATCACGGTGAAAAAAGAATCGGCCTCGCATTAAGCGACGAGACCGGTACAGTAGCAAGCCCACTTAAAGTGGTCGAGCATATCTCGCGTACAATTGATGCTGCGCAAGTTGCTGATATTGCTGTGCAAAATGGTGTTACCTTGATCGTCATCGGGCAATCCTTTGATGAAGAAGGCAATCCGAATCCTGCGGGCAGGCGATCTGGCCGTTTTGCAGATGAATTGAAAAACCAAACAAATATTCCCATCGAATTATGGGATGAATCATTCAGCACACAAGATGCCCGCACCGCGCGAATTGAACTTGGGGTTTCAAGAAAAAAACGTGCAGGCCATCAAGACGTTTTTGCAGCGGTTGTTATTCTACAATCCTATATTGAAGCCAATCGAAAATCATAAATCGAAAATCCAAAATGAACTTCCGTCGTTATCAACTTCACTTTATTCTTGCTTTTCTCGTCATTGGTGTTTTTGCTTGTGTTTATCTTGCCTTTGGATATGTTCCTGCGCGCGCATCATTGTTATATGGTCCGCCTGCACGCTCGCTTTCATTATCAAATCGCATTGAATATTCCACGCGCCTGCTTTCGCATGGCGATCTTTTGAAAACCCCATATATCCCAAACGGCATTGAGCAGTCCTTTCAAGTGGAAGAAGGCGAGTCTGTACTTTCCATTGCTGATCGCCTTGAAGGATCAAACCTCATTGCAAACGCGCAGGCCTTTTATGATTATCTGGTTTATACAGGCCTCGATCTTTCTGTTCAATCGGGTAATTACACCCTCAGCCCCGCGCTTTCGATCATAGATATCGCAAGAACACTACAGGATGCAACTCCCAAAGATATAACATTGACAATTCTCGCAGGCTGGCGGATGGAAGAGATCGCCGCTTCACTTCCAACCTCGGGCTTGGATATTTCTCCCGAAGAATTTCTCGCCGCCGCACAGACTCCGCCTCAAGTTTTGGACTTCGTACCTGTCTCTGCTTCGATCGAAGGATTCTTCCTCCCAGACTCTTACATTCTGCCGCGTTCCACAACTACAAATGAATTACTTGACATCATCGCGCGGAATTTTGTCCTGCACATCACAGATGACATGCGTGCTGGTTTCGCCGCACAAGGCTTGGACGTATATCAAGCTGTCACGCTGGCTTCTCTAGTGGAGCGCGAATCTATCAAGGAAGAAGAACAGTCATTGATCGCATCAGTATTCATTAATCGTTTGAATATCGGCATGACCCTCGGCAGTGACCCCACAATACAATACGCGCTTGGCTATGACCCCATTGAGCAAACATGGTGGACAAACCCTCTCAGCCTCGCTGATTTGCAATTTGACTCCCCATATAATACCTATATTTACGCAGGCTTACCGCCTGGCCCAATTGCAAGTCCTAGTTTGGAATCTTTGCAAGCTGTAGCTTTTCCTATGGCTTCTGATTTTTATTTCTTTCAAGCCAGTTGTGATAACCCAGGCTTTCATAACTTCTCCGTCACTTTTGAAGAACATATTGCGAATGGATGTCCATAAGATAGATAATACAATATTTTAGTGTAACAGGTCCATAATCTAATATTTAATATATAGGTATTGGTTAGGCCAAATCATGGTTGGCTCATTACCCCGAACATAGGAATTTTTTTATGTTAAATCTACTGACCACAGTAACTAATCTAATAAATATTACACATAACTATGCTGCAGATAAATAAACGATTCTTCCTTATATGGTTTCTTGGCGGTGTTTTTAGCTATCTTATCTTGGGCTTTCTAGATAATTTTTATACATCGAAAAATGAATTTATCCTGATTTCATTTGTTATTCATTCTGTTTTTACTCTTTTGGCCCTTTTATTAATGAAAAGAGAATTTCAAGCCAAGCCAATTGACATGACAATATATGTCATCCTGGCTGTAGCGCTGGCAATATTCCTCGTTAGCCTCATCAATATGGCATTGATGTTTCCCGAATTGTTCGACCCATCCATATATCGCATTGAACCTGAATTGTGGGTTCAATTTTTACTTGGGATTGTCTGGGCATTTCCTATATCCTTATGGATTTTCTCCCTGGTACAACGGATGAATTTGCGGCCTACTACAATTATTTCATTTATAAATGACCATCTGAGTGGGTGGCTGCTTGCGTCTTTTTTCTTTTTTGTTTATCTTTTAATTGGCTCCATATTTAATCAACCTATTTTTGGATATGATGATATTTTCTTTGATTCAGATAGCTTTCTTTGGCGTACGAGGTTTGCCACGGAAAATTACCATGATTTATCCATGCGTCCAGTACATCCATTTGTCACCATCATCATCCGCCCATTGATTGCGATAATCTCTCTATTCTTAAAAGGGAATTCGTTTTATGCCACCATTGTACTTGTTTCTCTAACGGGCGCGCTTTGTACTTTCTTTGTCTGGTATTTTGTAAAATATGTTACTGGCCATTCACTTTATGCCACTTTAATTGCCTCCCTTTTCGGAGCATCGTCATCCCAGTTAGTGTTTGGCTCATTGATCGAAACGTATATTTTTCTGGCGGCGGTCGCGCTAATTTTTATCATCCTTCTGCTTAAAGATAAACCGCAATATGCACTTGTCATTACGGGATTAACAGCCTTTGGAATCACTTTTCTAAATTTTGGTCAGACTGTTATTGCACACATAATTGTTAAACGCGATGTAAAACAATGGATCAAATATGGTTTGATCGTCGCTGTACTACTTGTTCCACTAAGTCTGTTGAATAATTTTATCTATCCCGATGAACACCCGTATTTTTGGGAGATCTCATCGTACGGACAAGAGGAAAAACATGCTTTCACCCCAAACTTTCAGCGTGCTAATTACTTGGGACGCGTTATATTTCTCCATAGTATAGTTGCTCCAGAGCCGTTGATCACAAAAGACGAAATTCCATTTCTGAAGGTTTGGATGTTTCAGACCACCCTTAGGAGGGAACCAATGCGTATTGCCCAGTATGAAGGATGGTTTGCATCAACCATTATATATTTCTGGCTTGCGTTTATGGTTTTAGGTGGTGTGCTATTTCTAAAAAACCTATCAAGACGAGAGAATGGTTTTTCTTTTGCTTTCATTCTGACAATAGCTTTTTACTTCGTACTTCATATGCGCTATGGAAGGGATGTATTTTTATATTCCGCCAATTGGACATACGCGCTCGTCCTTTTCTTGGCACTGGCATGGCAGGAACTTTCAAGCAAGAGAGGGTTTCAGGTGGCATTACTTTGCTTTATATTACTTTTGCTGTTTAACAATTCAAGGTTGATTTTATTTATGCTGACTGCGTCTTCACAACATACGAGATAGGAATCTTTTATGATTTGGCTCACTATACAATATATTTACGCACGTTATAGACTTTCCTCAAGCTTCTCCGTATTATTACTTCCAAGCAAATTGGTATGGCTTAGGTTATCATAATTTTATAGTCACTTTTGAAGAGCATATTGAGGATAGCTGCCCGTAGAGGTGAGATAGGCAGGATATTGCCTTTCATGATAATGGTTTATAATCTATCGATAAGATATTATCTCACTAGTGAAGTAGTAAATAAACCCCACAAATTATGTCGCAGATAAATAAACAACTTCTCTTTGCTTGGTCGCTTGGGATTCCTTTTAGCTATATTGTGCTTGGTTTTCTAGGTAACTTTTATCAATCAAAAATTGAGTTCATACTGCTTTCGTTGGTTATACATCCCTTTAGTACATTTATTGTTCTATTTTTAATAAAGAGAATTAAAAGTCAATTTATATCCAGGCCGATTGACTTGACAATGTATATCACCCTTGCCGTAGTCTTGATAGCGTTTTTTATCAGCCTGTTCAATATGGCAGTAAAGGTTCCTAGACTATTCGATCCGTCCCTATATCTTGTTGAGCCTGAATCCTTAATTTATTTTTTTCTTGGGGTTATTCTGGCATTTCCTGCATCCTCGTGGACTTTCTTGATTTTAAAACATAAGAAATTGCAGTTAAGCGGCATTATTTCGTTTGTTAGCAATCATCTAGGTGGACTGCTGCTCGCAATTTTTTTCTTTTTTCTTTATCTCCTGATCGGTTCTATATTTAATCAGCCTATTTTTAATTACATCGATACATTTTTTGATACTGACGTCTATCTATGGCGACTAAGATTTGCGACCGAACACTATCAGGATATGTCTCATCGTCCCGTACATCCCTATATTAATATAATCATCCGTCCATTGGTGGCACTGATCTCTTTGTTCTTGAAAGGAGATACGCTTTATGCCACCTTTGTACTTGTTGCCCTGACGGGTGCATTTTGTGTTTTTCTTGTTTGGTATTTTATTAAGCAATTTGTTGATGGTCCGCTTTATGCTACTCTAGTTGCAGCTATATTTGGCTCATCCACATCCCAATTAATAATGGGTTCTTTTATTGAGACTTATATTTTCCTGGCGGCTGCCTCCTTAATCTTTCTTATACTTTTGCTAAAAGATAAGCCACAATATACACTTGTAATTACGGGACTGACCACCTTTGGAATCACTTTTTTGAATTTTGCTCAGATCGCGATGACACATTTGCTTATCAAACGAGATATTAAACAGTGGATCAAATATGGTTTGATAGTTGCTGTATTGGTCGTTCCAATAAATCTGTTGAATAATTATATCTATCCTGATGACCATCCATATTTGTGGAATCCATCTTCCTATGGACGAGAGGAGAAACATTCTTTTGATCCGACCCTTCAACGTGCCCATTATCTTGGACGTGTTATGTTTCTACATAGTACGGTTGCCCCAGAACCTGTGTTTTTCAAGGAAGGAGGACCATTTGTCAAAATGTGGTTTTTCCGCGCTGCTATTAGAAAAGCCCCTATGTTAATTGCTCAATACGATGGATGGTTTGCCTCGACTGTTGCATATCTATGGTTCGCGTTTATGTTGTTGGGAGGTGTCCTCTTCCTGAAAAATCTATTACGGCAAGATAACAGATATTCTTTTAATTTTATTCTAACGATAATTTTCTTCTTCGTGCTCCATATGTTTTATGGAAGAGATGTATTTCTGTATGCGCCGAACTGGATGTACGCCATTTTCCTCTTTCTGGCGTTGGCATGGCGGGAACTTGCAAACAAGAGATGGTTTCAGATAGCATTGCTTGGATTTCTCCCGCTTTTGCTGATCAACAATTTAAGTTTGTTTTTTTTGATGCTTGCTGCATCTTCTGCACATAAATGATCGACGAAGTCCAACACTCGAAACTGAAAGATTGATCATCCGTGGATTGACCATGGATGATCTTGAGTCTATTGACAATGTTCTTATTGCCCAGTTTTTTCTGTATTCATATTTGATTTTTATCTGTTAAAATGCAAAGCCCAATTCCAAAAGACAGTTTCATTTTCGTTCTAAATTACTTTGCTATGTTGTTTTTTGCTTGAAAAAGTAGGAAGCAATAGCCATTAAAAATCCGACAAATGCAATTATCAGCCCCTGCCACAAAACAGGGCTGAGCAAAGTTTGTACCATCACAGACGCAAAGTCGCTGGCATAATCAAGCAAAATAGTGGGGAGGTAAGCTGGCATTCGCAGTACGAGTATGCGTTCGAGAATTGCCCCAAATACGGGTGCGCCGATCAAACTCATCACAAATGCAATCGATCCTGTGATAAAAAGTGAAACTCCCCACCAGCTCAACCAACTCTTAAGTGATCTCACAGCGAAGATCGTTAATGCCAACAGGAAGGTAAGCGGTAAAATTGGGCTAAGCCTCATGAAGAGTCTTGCAATTTTTAATCTTTGGCGCGGGTCGTTTGTTCCATCCGCACTCGCACTTGCAATTGTGATCTGGTCTGGGATGGCAATTGTCGCTGCCTGTAGTTGTGCTTGAACAACTGGAGCCACTAGAGGAGCTATTTCGGCTGGCGGATTACAAAGCAACATTTCCTGTTCAGACATCAACCCAAATGCCATTTGCCCCAGCTGGGCTAATGTGCAATCCGGCTGCGTTGCCAATAATGCAAAAACAGCCTCCACGCCTGTATCACTTGTCAAACTGATCTTTAAGGGAACGAGATTGAGCTGCGCCGAATCCGTTTGCAGGTTGAGGTAGGCAAAAGTGGAATTGAGCAGATCATCGCCCATTACTTTCAACGTCTCTGGCGGGAGTAGGGCGCGGTAGAAAGCTTCCCATGCCTCCGTGCTCATGCCGCGCATCACGATGGGGAATCCGCTTTGATCTGTGCCTGAAGAAATCATTGCTTCTGCAAGGGCGGCTGGCAGCTGGTTATAAAAGTCCTCTTTGGCAAACGCCTTTTGATATGTCTCTGCAGTAAAAGCTCTTCGATCAAAGTTAAAAACAAAGAGCGCAACTACGGCTGTGATCACAAATAAGATTGCGAAGATCGTGGCGAAGATTTTTCTGACCATATTCATTTCATTCCTCTTTTTATTGTGCTTGCAATATTTCAATATAATCCTGTGTTACTGTTTCAGCATTACCTACGCCCAGCAGGTTTAATAACTCATTGGTCAACTCTGCTTTGTGCTCTGCGTCCTTGCGGCTCCATGTGCGGCTCTTGATCTCAAGGAAATATCCCATTTCTGGTTTCTTCATGTGATCCAGATTCACAAAGAACTCGGTCTCTTTATATTTAATGTGCCAGCGCAGGCGGTCTTTTTCAATGGGAATTTCCTGCTTGGGTTTAAAGTATTCACGATAAAAACGTGACGTGTGTACAGCAGGCGCAAGGAAACGACTGCGCGAAAGTAAAACATCATGCCCGATCTCGCCTTCGCGCTGCTGGCCCAGTAATGTCAATCGTGAACGTACATTTTCCACATCTCCTTTTTCGTTGATCAAGTTATCTTCACGGAAGCGCAGGCGTCCCTGGGCGGGATCATCGAACAGGAAATATTCATCATATTGAAGATAATGCTTGTGAGCATTGATCTCAATTTCGGGCCGCTTCATTTCCTGGATTAATTTATCTGGTTCCGTTATCTTGACCTTGACCTGCACCTCGAATGACTCTTGCTCCATAGAGCCGCCAAGCGCGATCAATTTCGAAAGCACAGATTGTTCACGCACGATCAGGAATGCATCTATCTTTTGTGCCAGTTCACGTGCTTGTATTAAAAGATCAGCCTCATTCAATGTAAGTAATTTATGCTCTCGCATGAGCCATTTGCCATTGACCATCACATCGGTCACATCTGTTGACTTGGATGCAAATACCAGTTGAGCATAAGCATTGTTTGGGTCACGGCGGAAGCGCGGCGAGTTGTGTATGGGGGAGGTGTCCACTACTATCAAATCGGCGCGTTTGCCTACCTCGAGCGACCCTGTCAAATGTCCGATGTGAAGCGCTTGCGCTCCCATTCGAGTTGCCATCAACAAAGCAGTTGCGGCAGGAACGACAGTCGGGTCATTGCTGGATGCCTTTGCAACAAATGAAGCAAGGCGCACTTCTTCGAACATATCCAGATCATTGTTTGATGCAGGGCCGTCGGTTCCAATGCCAACGTTGAGTCCGTTCTCAAGCATCTTTTGCACAGGCGCGAATCCTGATGCGAGTTTAAGATTCGATGATGGATTGTGTGCCACACCTGCATTCACATGTTGCAGCGTTTTTATTTCGCCAATGTCAATATGAACACAATGCGCAGCGATAACTTTTGCTTCGAGAAGTCCCTGCTTTTTAACATATGGCACAACGGGCATGCCCTGTTCTTTGCGCATGGTTTCAACTTCAAACGCAGTTTCGGAAATATGAATGTGCAAAGGCACGTCAAATTCTTTTGCAAGTTCCGCACATGCTTTTAGAATTTCTGGTGTAGTGGAATAAGGTGCATGCGGTGCAACCGCTGGGACAATAAGCGGATGACCCTTCCACTTCTTGATAAATTCACGTGCCATAGCAAGCGAGTCATCAAAAGAAGCAGCATCAGGCGCGGGGTATTTCATCACGCTCTGCCCGCAGACTGCACGCATACCTGCATCTGCGGTGGCTTGCGCGATTGCGTCTTCGAAGAAATACATATCATTGAAGGTGGTCACACCGCTGCGAATTTGCTCGGCGCAAGCCAGCAAGGTTCCAAGGCGTACAAATTCAGGCGAAACGAATTCACGTTCTACAGGAAGCATATAGCCCATGAGCCATACATCGAGGCGCAAATCATCGGCGAGGCCGCGCAGAAGAGTCATGGGAACGTGTGTATGTGCATTGACGAGACCGGGCATGAGTACTTTGCCATCGCAATCAATGATTTCGTCAGCAGTGTATTCTTTCTTGATCTCAGCTTCTGGCCCAACAGCAACAATGGAGTCACCTTTGACTGCTACTGCGCCGGGATCATATTGATTCAATTTTTCATCCATGGTGAGGACGATGGCATTAACAAATAGAGTATCAACTTTTTGAATCATTCGATCTCCTTTATACTTTATGTTGCATCAGCAGTTGTACTGCTGATTGATGGCAGTGCAACTGCCATCAGAACTCTTGGCAAGATTTATCTTTCCCAATTCAAAAGCACTTCCAAGGCTTTTACATTTTGTTTGAAATCTGTTTTTGAGTGTGTGGAGAGTTCCATGTCTACAGAGGTCGCACCCAGTTCCACTGCATAATCTGCGAGCGTGCCTGTAAAGATACAGCCTGTATCAATCGGTGGGAACGGATATTTTGTTACCTTCGCAAGTTGTTTTGCAAATTCAATTGATTTTTTCTCCCACGGTTCACCACCAGGAAAAACACCCAAGGCAGCGCTGTGATAACTGATCAATGCTTCGATGTTATGTGTTTGCAAAAAGGCCATCACGGCTTGTGTTTCTGGTTCTGAGCCAGGGCCTGTACCGCCTGTTGTTGGACCATAACTCCAGCACCCGTCACGATCCCAGTCCGAAGCCCAGTTGGTGGGGAAGTTGCGATTCAAGTCCACGCCGTGATCGTTGACTCGACCATCAATTCCGTGCGCCCGTGCATCGCCATCTGGATTTAAATTCCGCAGGATATAAAGCGTAACATCACTCGGGATAATATCTGGATTCTCGTTGATATGTTTCATCAATTCATCGGCGAGTGCAATCGTATTCCATTCATAGCCGCCATGAATTCCTGCCACGATCATGCGTTCCCGTTCGCCGTTGCCGAATGTATACACTTCAATAGGCCGACCTGATACCGAATATCCAATGGCGACTGGGCGCGCGCCGCCTTCAAGGACGAAAGGCGTAAATGTTTTCACAACGATCATCGTGGATCGCGGATTTGGCGTAATAGTTGGCAGGTTAAATAATTTTGGATCAGGCGTGTATGATACCGGGGGTGGATGTGTGAAAGTAGATTGTGCATCCTGTGGCGCAGCAAATGCAGGCTGTAATGCTACGTACGCAATTCCTAGAACCGCTATGCCGCCCAAGCCTGCAATGTTTAACGTCCATGCCAATGTGACCCAAATGGATTCTTTTTGTTGGCGTGGTGCAGGCATTAGTCAATTTCCTCAAGAGTCATTCGAAGCCAATTTAAAGCAAGATTCATTGCCCAATATTGTAAACTGCGAGGCGGCCCGCCATAAGTGATGCGATGAGTTTTTTCACCACGCGGCGAGATGATTGCCATTTCAGCCGAACGATCTTCAGGATAAGCGGAAACACCCAAAGCGATATCCGCCTTGGAGTTCGTTCGAGCGGCGCGTAATGCGTCCATGAGAGAAGCAGGATTCAGGTTAGGTATAGAAACGGTGTGTGGAACGCGAAGCGTGCGGGCCAGAATTCCATCAAGACCTGATTCGATTGTCGCCAGAGTCCAGCCGCGCTTTGCGATCAAATCCAATGTGACTTCTTCGAGCTTATCTTCATCTGCTCCGAAGACG
Source organism: Anaerolineales bacterium (assembly GCA_014379595.1). Taxonomy (GTDB): domain Bacteria; phylum Chloroflexota; class Anaerolineae; order Anaerolineales; family Villigracilaceae; genus Villigracilis. The sequence goes on along the minus strand of JACMLM010000006.1, from coordinate 27,924 downwards.
ATATTACCGAGTCTTTCGCGGACCTGTGACTCGATATCTGCAATCATGGCATTCGCTTCACTTTCGCTTTTTGCTTTCGCAGCGATGCGTATATCCACAACACCAGTATGTGCGGCCAAGCCAACGGTGGGATTGCTCAATTTTTCAAGGTCTGTAATTTTTTCATCAATTGTGCCTTCACCAAGACCTGCGCAATGAAGCACACGTACTTTGATAATTTCGTTAAGGTTGAATCTTTTTTGCAAGTATGGAATGATGGAGTCGTGCAGAATATATTCCATTTCGTTTGGAACACCGGGCAGTGCGATTACCGCATTGCGTTCAGTTTCAACAATGAAACAAGGCGCTGTTCCCACAGGATTTTGAATTCCCAACGCACCCTTTGGGACATATGCCTGACGTTTTTGATTCTCAGAGGGTTTGCGTCCATAACGTGCAATCGTAGCAACTACCTGTTCCCATAGGTCTTCGCGAAATTCTGTTTCCACGCCTACAGCTTTTGCAATAGCATCACGGGTGGGGTCATCAATTGTGGGGCCAAGCCCACCTGTAGTGATAACAATATCAGCCCGCTCCATTGAATGTTGTATTGCGCTTGCGATCCGATCTTCATTATCGCCAATGGTGATGGTGCGATACAGGTCTACACCAAGTGCGCGCAGGTTTTTAGCGAGATAACGCGTGTTGGTATCCACGATCTCGCCGAGTAATATTTCTGTTCCGATTGTGATGATCTCTGCTGATGTCATTTACTCTCATGATATTTTGCCACAGAGTTCTTTGAGTTTTTTCTCTGGTTTTCTCGGCATACTCTGTGGCAATAGATTTTATTCAAAATTATTTATACTACATTGTACTCTTGAATTAATCTGCCTTCTTTGAAACGCTTTAAGTCGAGCATGGAAACATCCACACTAGAAAATTTTCCATCTAAAATATATTCGCTCATTAATTTTCCTGAGATCGGGCCATGCATAAAACCGTGGCCCGAAAACCCGGTGCAGACATAAAATCCATTTACATTTGTTTCACCATAAATCGGATGCGCATCAGGTGTCACTTCATATAAACCTGCCCAATGTGAAACGCGTTGGGCTTTTTCCACCAAAGGCATGCGTTCAATGGCAGCCTCCAAATTTGTAATTTCAAAATCTTCATCCACGCTTTGATCGAATCCAGGCTGCTCATTTTGATTGCTCATGCCAATCAACAATCCTTCGCCTTCGCGATGAAAATAAAGTGACTTTGCAAAATCAATTACGAACGGAAAGTCTTTTGCAACTTCTTTCAGCGGACTGGTAGTAAACATTTGCCTGCGGAGGGGGATGACTGGGATTTCGACTCCTGCCATTTTTGCGATTTGACTTGACCACGGTCCTGCCGCGTTCAACACCATCCGCGTCTTTATCGCGCCTAAACTTGTTTGCACTTCGTAAACCTTATCGCCGCTGACGCCAACCCCAATAACTTCTACCCTAGTGAAGGCTTTTACTCTCAAGCGATGCGCCGCATTGATATATCCCATGGCTACACTATTGGGGTCAACAGTTCCATCTTTTTGATTAAATGTTCCAGACAGTGCATCGGCAAATTTCATCAATGGCAATCGCCTGCGGATTTCATCTCCGCTGAGAGATTCAGTTTGCACGCCCAATCTATTTTGGAGTTCAACATTGCGCTTAAAGTTATTCGCATCTTTTTCATTCGTTGCTACGAGCAGATATCCACACTGGTGATAACTGACATCCTGCCCAAGTTCTTCTTTGAATTGTTCAAGCATCGGAAGGCTGGCCAGCGATAACTTTATATTGATCTCAGTTGAGAATTGATAACGGACTCCACCTGCGCATCGACCCGTTGCGCCCTGACCGAAGAAAGTTTCCTTTTCTAATAAAACTATATCTTTCATCCCACGTTGTGCAAGGTGATACGCCGCGCTAGCCCCCATTACGCCTCCGCCAATGATGACAATATCTGCTGTGGTTGGTAGGTTCATTATGTTTTATAAAGAGACCCGTCTTCACGCCTAGGCGGAAAACGGGTCTCAACTAGTTTAATTCGATCTGATTTTATTCAATACCCAGATATGATTTTTGCACCATCTCATTTTTCTTCAGTTTTTCTGCGTCGTCGGTTAAGACAATCTCGCCAGTTTGAAGTACATATCCGCGATGTGCGATTGAGAGCGCCATCAAGGCGTTTTGTTCTACGAGCAATATCGTGGTGCCTTGTTCATTCAATTTTTTGATGGTGTCAAAGATCACGTCTACCAGTACGGGGGCAAGTCCCATGGATGGTTCATCGAGCATTAAGATGCGTGGATTAAGCATCAAGCCGCGGCCGATGGCGAGCATCTGCTGTTCACCGCCTGAAAGCGTACCGCCGTATTGTAGAATACGTTCCTTCAAACGCGGGAACAACTCAAAGACCAATTCCATGCGCTCTTTGATCAATTTCGGATCATTGATCGTGTAGGCACCCATATCGAGATTTTCCTGCACTGTTAATTTAGGAAAGATACCGCGGCCTTCAGGAACATGTCCCGCGCCCATGCCTACAATAACGTGCGCCTCGTGCTGGGTAATATTCGTACCGCCCAATATAACTTTTCCTTCGCGCGCGTGGATCATGCCAGAAATGGTACGCAGAGTGGTGCTTTTTCCTGCGCCATTTGAACCAATGAGTGTAACAATCTCACCCTCATCGACATGAAGTGAGATGCCTTTCAACGCATGGATATGTCCGTAATAGGAGTGGACGTTAGTGAGTTCAAGTAATTTTCCCATTCGGATGCTCCTAGTCGCGCAATTTGGCTGCTTCGCGGCCAAGATATGCTTCGATCACTCGTTGATTATTGCGTATGTCTTTGGGTGTGCCCTCGGCAATTTTTTCGCCGTAGTCCATTACGCTGATGTGTTCTGAAATACCCATCACCACACGCATATCATGTTCGATCAACAGGATGGTAATACCTTTGTCATCACGAATGTGGCGGAACAGTTTGATGGCGTCTGCAGTCTCATTCGGGTTCATGCCTGCTGTGGGTTCATCGAGCAGCAACAAGGTCGGGTTGGCTGCGATGGCGCGTGCTATCTCAATACGACGCTGAGCTCCATAAGGTAAATTGCGTGCCAATTGGTTGCCTACATTTTTAAGTCCAACATATTCCATCAATTGGCTTGCTCTGTTTTCCGCTTCTTTTTCTTCTTCATGGAATTTTTTTGTGCGAAAGAGCGCATCTGTTGCACCTTGTTTGAGCTGTGTGTGCATACCAACAATAATGTTCTCAATTACAGTCATGTTTCCAAAAAGGCGTATGTTTTGGAAAGTGCGGGAGATTCCGCGCGTTGAAACCTGGTCTGGGCGCAAACCGATCAGAGATTGGCCATTGAACAGAATCTGACCTTCTTCAGGTTTATATATGCCGGTGAGACTATTGAAAAAAGTGGTCTTTCCTGCTCCGTTTGGACCAATGATGCTGGCAATAGTTCCTTGCTCAATAGAGAAGTTGATTTTATTTACAGCGATCAAACCGCCAAATCGTTTAACGACGTCAATTGTTTGTAGGAGGCTCATAGGTCACTTCCACTTATTCTTTGTCTTCAACAAGTTCGCGCTTGCGGCGCTCGGCAGGGATAAGGCCTTCTGGTCGGAAGATCATCATCACAACCAGAATAATACCGAAGACAAGTTTTTGATATTTGGCAGGATCCAACTGATTAGAAAGATCCTTCCAGGCAAAGTTTATGATCGGGATGACAGCGTCACTTTGGCGCAATGCACTTAAGTAAAGCGAGAAATTTTGTAGGACTTGGATATTCAGGATGACAACTGCGCCCGCTCCAAAAATCACACCGGGAATGCTGCCGAGTCCACCTAAAATAACCATGGTCAACACACCGATGGATTGTAGGAACGAAAAAGTTTCAGGGCTTACAAAGGTGCGGTTGGCTGCGTACAAAACGCCCATGCAGCCTGCAAAAGATGCTCCAGCGGCAAATGCTGCCAGCTTCATACGTACCAGTGGAATGCCCATTGCAATCGCGGCAGTTTCATCTTCGCGAATGGCTGCCCAGGCGCGGCCGATACGTGAATCTTCCAGCCGTGTTGCTACGGCAATAGCGATCAAGATCACGACCAGTGCAAGTAAATAAAAGAATACATTATAGAATTCTGCATCTGTTGGGACGTGCCCCACAATCGGTGTAAGCAAACTTCGAATTGGTTCCAGGATGAAACCAGGAGGAAGGGGGGGGCGTTGGATGGGTGTAATACCTTGTGGGCCGTTGGTTAGATTAATTGGCTTATCAAGATTCAATGCTAGTACGCGGATCACTTCACCAAAGCCGAGCGTCACGATGGCAAGATAGTCACCACGTAGGCGAAGCACTGGAAGGCCAAGTAGAATCCCAGCTAAAGCTGCAAGCCCAACTCCAAGAAATAGAAAGAGCCAAAAATAGGATGGTGAAAGTGAAAATTCAGCGCCTGCCGGTGCTGCACCTGGAATGGAATGCAATAAGGAGAGTTGTTTTGAACCAAAAATGGCCCATGAGTATGCACCCACTGCATAAAATGCAACATATCCCAGGTCCAGCAAGCCTGCCATTCCGATCACAATATTCAACCCAAGTGCCAGCGCCGCAAAGACGGCCATTTGGAATATCACTTCAAGGTAAAAAATATTGCGAATTCCCAACACTGGAATAATCACAATTGCAAGCAAGAGGCCCATAAAGATCTTTACTTTTGTGTTTATCTTTAAAAAGTAAATCATCATGGGGCATAGCATCAATGTCAGAAATGCTCCCAGCGACCTTGGGCTTTGATAGACCGTTATGCTTCCAATAACCATAAGGCCAACTGTGATGATCAACGGCCACGGACCTTTATTGGCTTTCTTGTACAAGTCGTTAAAAAATGTTTTCATGGGATTTGCCTTTTCCTGAAAACTGATTATGCCTTCTGGGCTACGGTTTGACCGAGCAAGCCAGAGGGGCGAATAATAAGCACAATGATCAAAATAGCAAAGGCGAGAATATCTTTATATTCTGCACCGAAAGCGCCGTTTGTAAATATTGAAAGATAAGATGCGCCGAATGATTCAAGCAGACCTAATATTAATCCGCCGAGCAGGGCGCCCGTTAAATTTCCAATGCCGCCGAGCACTGCTGCTGTAAATGCTTTAAGGCCTGGGAAGAAGCCTACGAATGGATCAAGGCGTGTTGCTTTTATCGCAAAAAGCACACCAGCCGCTCCGCCTAAAGCGCCACCGATCAAAAATGTGATCGAGATGATCAGGTTGACATTGATGCCCATCAAACTTGCAGAAGGGCGATCTTGTGCAACCGCGCGAATGGCTTTGCCGACCTTGGTGCCGTTGACCAGATAATTTAAACCAACCAGCATAATGACTGTTACACCAACAAGGAGTATGGATTTAATTTGAAAGCGCAGAGGGTTTTCTATCCCAGGTACTGCCAATATCAGAAACTCATCAAACGTGCCGAAATTGGGCAGGATAACGTTAAATTCACCTGTAGTAAGGCTGAGGATAAGACGAACTGCATCTTGTAAAAAGAAAGACATACCAATTGCCGAAATGAGTGGAACCAGCCTGGGAGCGCCGCGCAGTGGTTTATATGCTATCCGTTCAATGGTCACAGCAAGAGAACCGGAAATGACCATTCCAAGCAATATTGCCAATCCAATTACCACATACTGATTCATTGTTTGTAAAGCGCCCGTGTGGTCAAAATAGGCCATTAATTCCACACCAACAATTCCACCTACCATAAAAATTTCGCTATGAGAAAAGTTAATGAATTCTAAAACACCGTATACCATTGTATAGCCAAGTGCAATGGTGGCATAAACAAAACCGATCGTGATACCGTTAATTAAAACTTGTGGAAGAATTAATAATGTTCTTTCCACAAGATCAAAATCTGTTACGTTGGAACGAAATAGGAAGGCGAGTAGGATGATAAAAAGAGACAGGGCCAGGCTCGCTCCCAATATGAATACGAGCATTTGCCCAATGGGAAAGAGGATGAATTTGTAAAAGGGGTTTGATGTAAATTGTTTCATTTCTTCAATCCTGTCCTTTTATTTAATGAACCTCTCTCCCTGAAAGGGAGAGAGGTTCTCGTACACGTTATTTAATCTTTATTTACCTGGGGAAGGCAGGTCGAAGGATGCGATGATCTCGTTCGAAGCCCATGTGTCTTTGGAAGTTGCGTTAACTTTGATGATGAAGTACTTGGCAACAGGAAGGTCACCAATTTCATCAAAGGCAATCGTGCTGGTGAGACCTTCGTAGGTCACAGCGCGAATGGCTTCGGCAACCTGAGCGCGAGTGGGTGTGCCACCAGCGGCTTCAGCAGCAGCTTTGATTGAGGCCAAGCAGACGCCCATGGAATCATAGGCTTGAGCAGCATAAGCTTCAGGAGCAGCACCGAACTTAGCTTCGTAGTCTGCAGCAAATGTAGCAGCTGCAGGATAAGCACTGGCAGGGCCAGCAACGGTGGTGTAAGCCATGCCGCCGCCGGAGGTCAAAGCATCACCAGCCAAGTCGGCCAGATCGCTTGAGTCCATACCGTCAGTACCAAGGAAGGTGCCTTCGAAGCCGGCTTCACGAGCCTGCTTGAAGAATACACCAGCCTGATTGTAGATGCCTGCGAAGAATACTACGTCAGGATTTGAAGCAACGAGCGGGGTGACGATAGCATCAAAGTTGGCGGTTTCTTCAGTACCTTCAAAAGCTAATATTTCAATGCCGTCTTCTTCGGCAGCAGTGCGGAAGAATTCAGCTACGCCCTGACCATAAGCGGTCTTGTCATGAATAACATAGACGCTCTTGGCGCCAAGTGTGCTGAAAGCATATTCTTCGGCAGCAGGAGCCTGAACATCATCACGGCCCACAACACGGTTCACTTCGAGGTAACCACGGGTGGTCACAACAGGGTTGGTGTTGGCTGGAGAAATGAAGGCCAAACCAGCGGTGTGATATTCCTCAGAAGAGGGGATCATAACGCCGGAGTTCAAGTGACCAACACCGCAGAGAATTTCGGTATCAGCAACAATGTTCTTTGCATTCGCAACACCAACGTCAGGAGTAGCCTGATCATCGTATGGGGCGAGTTGAACATCATAGCCCATGGCGGTTAAATCGCCGCCAAGTTGTTCGAGGGCTAATTCAGCGCCTTGCTTGATGGCAACACCGAGCAGGGACTGACCACCGGAGAGCGGGCTCTGAGTGGCGATCTTAATGGTGCCCATGGCGACAGGGGCTTCCGTTGGTGCTTCAGTGGCTGGTGCTTCTGTAGCAGGAGCGTCAGTAGCGACAGGTGCTTCAGTGGCAACAGGTTGACCACAAGCGGCGAGCAACATGCTGGCAAGAACCAACACGGATAGTAAAGCGAGCAAACGCTTATTCATTTTTCTTACTCCTCCAAAATTATGTTAGGTGAAATCGATTCCCGCAAACGCGGGGTGAACAAACAGCGGACAATGCTTAGCTATGTCAGCCTCACCTCCTTTTGGTAAGATGTTTTTACATAAAGAAAGCCTGAAAAACCCTTAGACTTGGATTTTCGAGGCTTAACTCTAAACCACTTTAGTAAGTAATAATACGGTGATTTTTGGTTTAGGTCAAGTACTCTGTCTAGACTTTTATTATTCCCAGATTTATTTTTTTTCAGTTGGCTTGTATAAAAGTTGTTCACGGATGCGTAAATCTGTATTACGGATCTTCATTGCAAGGTCTGCGGCGAGATTATACATTAAGCGGTAGCCTAATTGTGGATAGGTTTCACAAAGCATGATCAACTTATCACGTTGTATCACAAGCAGGCGCGTATCTTTTTGTGCAGCCCGTGCAGATGCGGATCGTAGTCCTTCATCCACCAAAGCTACTTCACCAAAAGACTGACCTCTGCGAAGCCGTGCTACCGCTGTCTCTTTTTTATCAGTGTCGCCTGTGGCGCTACGATTGATCAAAATATCCACTTCGCCTTGTGTGATCACATATAGTTCCTTGCTTCCACTGTTTTCATGAAAAACAATTTCACCCGCGTTGAATACAACTTCCTGGCACAGGTTTGCAACCAACTCCAATTGTGTTGGCGTGAATTGATAAAAGATATCGCTTTGTTTCAAAAAGTTGACGAAGTTGCTCATGTGGTTGAAATCCTTTTCAAAAGTTTAGCATATTCGCGGATGAAGTGCAACGCTTCGCCCTAACAAGATAGCGGAGCATTCTACTAAAAGCATTTATCAGCTCCGCTAAGGGTAAGCCTGAATCAGCCAATCAAGCGGCTCGACCTGTACACCGTTTACCCATAAATCCCAATGCAGGTGTGCGCCCGTCACGCGGCCTGTTGACCCAATTTTGCCGATAAGCTCACCTGTTTTCACGAATTGCCCTACTGTAACGTAGCTCTCTTCTTGATGCCAGAACCCACTGTAGACTCCCCAACCATGATCAATGATCGTTGCATTGCCACGCACAGTGAGAGGGGCGGTGAACACAACCGTCCCGGGCGCAGGGGCATAAATATCATAAGGATTTGATTCCGAGCAAACACCATAATCTACTCCAGAGTGGAAACCATTAAGTTTTATATCCGTGCCCTGACCGAGATAAGTGCGGCGAATTCCAAACCAGTCTTTTATACAAAATGGTAAAGCAACAGGAATATTAAATTCTTGCTGCCAATTCTTGGTTGTGGTGGCAGTGGAAACAACGGAAATGATTTGTTGGTTTTCGGGTTCGGTCACGCTTGGGTCAAGCGTTTCGGAAGGAACGGACAGTGTAATATCGGCATAGTAACCTGAAACTATCAGGATCATTTGCTCATAAGATTGCACACTTCCATCAGGAAGTGTTGCATCCAGCCGCAATGGATATACCCCCGGCTCAAGCAGAGCATGTACCCCTTGAAACGCAACTTGTGTTCCATCTTCTGTTGGAAAGAAATGTAACGAATGATCAACCAATATCCCGCCGAGTGTGACGTTGGGAATGGTCTTTACCATGATAACGCCCGTACCTCCTTGTTTAATAGGAAGGTCGCGTATCTCCGCACTGACGAAAGCTGAAGGCAAACCGCTGGTGATTTGTTCGCCATTTCCACCTGAAGTAAAAAGTGTATCACCGGGTAAGCCGTCCCATGACCCTTGCAAATTGTTGTAATGAGCAAGAGACCACACGTTTGTATTTTGTTTTACAGCCAATTCAAGCAGTGACTCGCCCGCGCCCGGGGAAATACGTGTTGTCAGGTTTTGACTTCCTTCTTCTACAGGAATGATCATACTCGCGCCTACATAGAACTCGCTTGGGCTGACCACATGATTCAGTTTCTTGAATAAGTCTTCTGGTATCTGGGTTCGCCGCATAAGACTATGGAATGAATCCCCAAAGTTGATGACCTCGGTGCTTAAAATTCCTGTAATGCCTTCAAGCCCCGGTATGACAAGCTGCTGACCCGCATCAAGTTGATTTGCATCAGTAATATTATTGAAAGACATTAGATCTGCAAGGCTGACGCTAAATCGTGATGCAATCGAAGATAAGCTGTCGCCAGGTTGGACGATGTAAATAGGTCCAGCGGCATCTTGTGCCTGGACTGGATGAAAAGGAAATATGAATGATGAAAGAAGAAATAAAAGGATGAGGTTGCGTTTTGACATTAGTTTATTGTAATGGTTTTTTCTCGTACCGCCCTAAGAGCGTTTTATGCTGTAGGTATTTTAAATTCAACCTTATCCCCGATCTCGTAATCTCCCCAGCGATCTGGATGTATTTCCAATGTGTATTGTGCGTCTGTTTTTGGAAAGTAAGCAGGCTTCCATGATTTGGCGATGACTTTATCAACTACTGTCATTTCAGAGTTGATCCAAAAGACAGCCAGGTCAAACGGAACGAAGAACATGTGGATGGAAGTGTCGAGGCGTGAATTCCGCTTTTCGACCAGAAGCAGGCCTTCGTTAAGATCGAGGCGAGCGCGGAACATGAGTCCACGAAGTTTGTTTAAAAATGAGTCGCAGTACCCTACGATGGCAGGTTCTGTAATCGGTTTATTTAAGTTGTAGACGATAATGGGATTTGGCATAAAGTGATTATAAAACAGGCGGCTTATGTGCCGCCCGTCAAATCAAGCTGCTGATTTTTTGTTGAGTATTTTTTCGACGCTATCCATCAATTCCTGTGGGCCAAACGGCTTGGCAATATAGTCATCCACTTTTGCGATATGCAGACCGAGAACTTTATCAATGTTTTGCGCTTTGGCGGTGACGACGATGACAGGGATTTCGCGCATGGAATCATCGGCTTTCATTTGTTGATATACTTCCCAACCATCCATATCAGGCATCATCAGATCAAGCAGTACAAGGTCTGGCAGCATTTCGCGGACAAGCTTGATACCTTCCACTCCACCTGCAGCGCCGTATACTTCAAACCCGCGGCGACTGAGAATAAGCCGAATGAGATCGATCATCTCCGGCTCGTCTTCAATACAAAGAATTCGTTTGACAGTTATATTGTCCATTTTTGTCCTGTCTCTTACAAATGTGTATAAATAACTAAATTAGATTTATTCTTTATTATTTCAACAAGTTTAATTATTTATGCAACAAGCGTTAAAGTAAGTTTACCATAAAATATTTAAAGGCTTAACGATGAAGATCATCACATGGAACGTGAATGGAATTCGCGCATCGCTCAATAAAAATGCATTGAATTGGGCTTTTATGCAGAAGCCCGATCTCTTATGCTTGCAGGAAGTAAAAGCACGCGCAGATCAATTGAACGAAGAACAACGCGCTTTATTAAAATTGCCATATACATGGAATGCGGCCGTGCGCCCTGGTTATAGCGGCGTGACGACTTTTTATAAAAAACAACCTGATGAAATTGTGATCGGCATGGGTAAAGATTCTTTTGACGTGGAAGGGCGCGTCATTCAAACCGTTGAAGCTGGGATTCGTCTCTTCAACATTTATTTCCCGAGCGGCACTCGCGGACATGAGCGCGTGGGATATAAACTTGCTTTCTATGCTCATTTGCTGGAATTGTGTGACGAACTTCATCGCAAAGGTGAGAGCATTATCATTACCGGCGATTTCAATACCGCTCATATGCCAATTGACTTGAAAAACCCAAAACAAAACCAAAAGACATCAGGTTTCATGCCTGAAGAACGTGCATGGGTTCAAAAGTTCCTGGATCATGGTTTTGTAGATGCTTATCGTCATTTGTATCCAGAAAAAGTTCAATATACATGGTGGAGTCAGGTAACGAATGCACGCGAACGTGGTATCGGTTGGCGATTGGATTATTTTCTGGTTTCCAAAAATCTACTTCCACGTGTGAAAGACGTAATTATTCATGATCAGGTGACTGGTTCAGATCATTGCCCTGCGGAGTTGGTGCTGAAATAAGATTGTGATTTTTTAGCTCTTATTTTTTGAAGAAACATCTTTTTTATCTGTTGACCTTCGTTGATACCTAATTGGAATTTCTTCAACAGTGGGAATTTCCTTTGATGGAACTTTAGCGCGGTCTAAATCTGTATCGTCCCATGAAGCGGGGTCGCTAAGGGATTCCAAATGTGTGAATATAGTCACGCTTTGTAATACGCTTCGAATATCAGCTTCTATGCTTTCCAACAATCGATGTCCGCGCTGCACTGTCCATCTGCCAGGGACGATAACGTGCAGGGATACAAATTTTCTCGAACCTGATTGGCGTGTACGAAGTGCATGGTATTGCACTCCATTTTTCATATGGGGCTCTAATTTGCTTCGTACAAGGTTTTGCTCATCAGTTGATAATGCTGTATCCATAAGGCCCAATGCAGACATACGGACAATGCGAACTCCTGACCATATGATATTAGCCGCTACCAGGAACGCGACAATGGGATCCAATCGCTCCCAGCCGGTGAGTTCCACGACGCCCACTCCAGCCAATACGACAACAGACGTCCACACATCTGTCATTAAGTGATTCGAGTTGGCTTCAAGCGTAATAGAGTTATATTGTTTGCTGGCTCTTAGTAAAATAAGGGCGACGATCAAATTTACAAGGGAGGCGGCAATTGAAACACCTAAACCCAAACCAACCTGTTCCAGTGGTTTTGGAATGATCAGCCGTGGAATGGCAGCGATGACAATACTCGCAGCGGCGATCAAAATTAATGTCCCTTCAACGCCGCTTGAAAAATATTCTGCTTTGCTGTGTCCGTAGGCGTGATCTTCATCTGCGGGGCGTGCAGCTATCGTTAGCATTGCCAATGCCATCACTGCGCCGATCAGGTTGACCAAAGATTCCAGCGCATCTGAAAGCAACCCTACTGAACCTGTCAGTAAATAGGCAATTGCTTTTAGTGAAATCGTGATGACCGCTGCACCAATGGAAAGCCAGGCAAAGCGCGTCAGAAATAATCGATCTGTAAAATAAGGTGTCATAGTGTGGATTGTATTGTATGCTGAAATTTGTTTAAAAAGTTATAGATTTTGTCCCTCTGACAATTAGGTTCATAAAACTAGAAGTTAAGTTATATCGTTTTTGAATTTTCAAGGTTTGATAAGTAATTCAAAGTCAAAGCCACAACCGCTGACCATGCTAATATCTTAAATTCTCCGTCTTTTAAGGCACTTTCTATTTCGGTTCGGCTGAGTAATAACATTTCCTGGTCTTCCAAATCATCACTGTCAGGTTCAGCTACGCGTTTTGAATTCAAGGCGAGAAAAAGGTGCATGGTTGCAATCCCGCGATTTGGATCTAAAATATGGCTTCCCAAATTAACCCAATTTGATGATTCGTATCCCATCTCTTCAAGTAATTCTCTTTTCGCTGCGTTAAGTGGTGTTTCATCAGGTTCAAGCATGCCGCCAACTGGAGCTAACGACGTTCCTTCTATTGCATATTTTGTTTGTCGAAAGCATAAAAACTTATTATCTTCTGTTACGGCCAGAACAATTGCGGCGCTTGGAATAACGATCCACGGCCAATCAGGAATAATTTGACCGTCAGGAAGTTTTACAGTGTGGCTCTCAACTGTTAAGAATTTATTGTGGTTAAGAATGGTTTTTCTTGAAACAGTTTCCCAAACTCGTAATTCTTTTTTGCTCATTTTTTAGTTCGCCCAGAATAAATGATCAGCGGTGATTATAGAATTCTACCTGCCAGCGCCATTCGCTTCCATCTTCTGCGTTCCACCATTCCATAAGTACACCAACTTCACCGCCTGGCAGAATTACTAGTTGACCGATATCTTTTTTTGTTGGCCAAAGGTCTAGCCGTACCACTCGATTTCCTTTGCGGGTCAAGCGGGCGATTGGGCGGTCAGCAGTTTTGGGGAGATCACGACTATAAGCCAGCCGACTGCCTTTGTCACTTCTTACTTCTACAGTTAGATAGGGCGGCGCGGCATGTACAAGGAGAATATCGGTTGCATCCATGCGCCCGCGGGCAAAGGGAACGCCTGTTGCACCGGCTTGCGGATACCAAAGGTCCCAGAGTTGAAGTGTTGTACGTTTGGCCATGGGTTTTACCTGATCCTCTATAATTAACTAAATGGCATGAACATTTTATGGATAAAACTATTTAGCTCTAATAAAAAATTATAGCATGGGAAGATTGCTAAAAGCAAAAATCACTGCCGGTTGTTTTTGCAAGCAGGTTTCGGCTAAAAAGAGCCGTATTAGAGAATCATATAATATTTCTCATTCACGCGTCGTCTAGGGTGTTGGCTTGGTATAATCTAGCCGCAAGTCATATTTGGAGGATTCCGTGAATTCCCGTAGCCAATCATTTTTTGTGTATTTCCTTCTGATCGTCGCCATTGTTGCCATGCTTTACATGGGTTTTCGTGAGAATACCAATGTGAAAGAGCCGCTTACTATTAATGAAGTGGCAAAAGCGGTACAAGATGGTAAGGTTGCTCGCATTATTATTGAGAGCGATGATACCTTTACCGTGGTTTATACCAATGGGACAGAAGAAGAAGGCGTTGAATCTCGTAAAGAGCCGGATGCTACTTTGGTAGATCAGCTTGGCAGTCTTGGTGTTACGACAGAGCAACTTGCCCCCGAAAATGTAGTCATTGAAGTCCGTGCACCATCTGCCTGGGGAGGCGTATTAAGTGGTGCATTATATCTGCTGCCCGTTCTATTTATGGGCGGTGTGTTGTGGTTTATTTTCCGTCAGGCGCAGGGCAGCAACAATGCAGCCATGTCATTCGGAAAGAGCCGTGCACGCATGTTCAGTGGCGAACATCCAACTGTTACATTTGCTGATGTAGCTGGTGCTGAAGAATCAAAACAGGAACTGGCAGAAATTGTTGAGTTCCTTAAAGAGCCGCAGAAGTTTATTCAACTCGGCGCGCGTATTCCGAAAGGTGTTTTGCTGGTGGGCCCTCCCGGCACAGGCAAAACTCTGTTAGCAAAAGCCGTCTCTGGAGAAGCAGGCGTGCCCTTCTTCTCGATCTCCGGTTCTGAATTTGTTGAAATGTTTGTTGGCGTTGGTGCAAGCCGCGTACGTGATCTTTTCGATCAAGCCAAGAGACATTCTCCCTGCATTATTTTTGTAGATGAAATTGATGCCGTAGGTCGTCAACGCGGCGCAGGACTCGGCGGTTCACATGATGAACGCGAGCAGACGCTTAATCAAATGCTTGTTGAGATGGACGGCTTTGATACAGATACCAACGTGATCATTATTGCCGCAACCAACCGTCCCGATATTCTTGACCCGGCGCTTATGCGCCCTGGCCGCTTTGACCGCCGCGTGACGTTGGATCGCCCTGATGTTAAAGGACGCGAAGCCATTCTCAGAGTGCATGTTAAAGGCAAGCCATTGGATCCAAACGCTGATCTCGCTTCCATTGCACGCGGTACTCCCGGCTTCGTCGGTGCAGATTTGGAAAACCTTGTAAACGAAGCAGCTATTTTATCGGCGCGCCGTAATCTGAAATCCATCGGCCAATCTGAATTGGAAGAAGCTATTGAGCGCGTAGTGATGGGACCTGAACGCAAATCCCGTCTTATCTCTGATGAAGAGAAGCGCATCATTGCCTACCATGAAGCTGGTCATGCGATAGTGGCCAATGCAATCGCTGAAGCAGACCCTGTGCAAAAAGTGACCATCGTAGGCCGTGGTCAAGCCGGCGGCGTAACCTGGTTCCGTCCTGACGAAGACCGCATCCTCATGTCTCGCAAGAAGATGCTTGCTACCCTGGCCATGGCTCTAGGTGGCCGTGCCGCAGAAGAATTGATCTTCGATGACATTACTTCTGGTGCATCCAACGATATTGAACAAGTCACTCGCATGGCACGTGCCATGGTCACACGCTTGGGAATGAGTGCTGAAATGGGCACCATGACCTATGGTCAAAAAGAAGAGATGATCTTCCTCGGCCGTGAGATCTCGGAACAACGTGATTACTCTGAAGCCGTTGCCGAACAAATTGACCGCGAAGTTCGCAAGATCGTGGAAGAATCATATAAAGTCGCGAGGAATCTCGTCAAGAAATATCGCAAGCAACTGGATCTGATTGCGACGAAACTTCTCGAAGTTGAATCAATCAATCGCGAAGAATTTGAAAATCTCTTCCCGGCACCTTTTGGAAAAAAGAAGAGTGGCACGCCACAAATTGCTTAAGAAGCAAACAATAGTTAAATAAAAAAAGAGGCTTTCCATTTTGGAAAGCCTCTTTTTTTATTTATTAGCTTGTTAATTACTTTACGCCTTCTTTGTGTTGCCTTACTAATTCACGTCTCAAAATCTTTCCAACCGTGGTCTTGGGTAATTCAGTTCTAAATTCATAATGGGTGGGTACTTTGTATGGTGCAAGATGTTCTTTACAGAATGCTTTGAGTTCTGCTTCTGTTAAAGTTTCGCCGGGCTTCAAAACGATCCATGCCTTAACTGTCTCACCACGTTGTGGGTCTGGAATGCCGCCCACGCCGACTTCCAAAACTTTGGGGTGATCCATAATGGCCTCTTCCACCTCGCGTGGCCATACCTGGAATCCCCCGGGCTTGATGAGTTCCTTTTTGCGATCAACAATGTAGAAATAACCATCTTCATCCATGCGTGCAATATCACCGGTGAAGAGCCAGTTCTTTCCATCTTTCCACGTCCTTAAGGTATTGGCTGTTTCAGTAGGCATGTTGTGATAGCCTTTCATCACCTGTGGCCCATAAAGAATGATCTCGCCAATTTCGCCCTGCGCGAGTTCTGTCTCGCCATCATCCAAACTTACGAGTTTACAATCTACATCCGGCAATGGCAAACCGATTGAACCTATTTTATTTTCACCGCTCAATGGATTGCAGTGTGTACCGGTGGGAGCTTCGGAGAGTCCATAAGCCTCGAATAACTTTCCGCCAGTCAGGCGTTCA
Source organism: Anaerolineales bacterium (assembly GCA_014379595.1). Classification (GTDB taxonomy): domain Bacteria; phylum Chloroflexota; class Anaerolineae; order Anaerolineales; family Villigracilaceae; genus Villigracilis. The sequence continues at coordinate 11,514 of JACMLM010000006.1, read as the reverse complement.
AATTCTTCCTTGGTTTCACGCATCAATGGAGCAGAGCCAGAGATACAAGCCTTGATGGATGAAAGATTGTATTTCCCAGCTTTTACATCAGCATGATTATTGAGTCCGTTATACAACAAAGGCACACCCGGGAAAATGGATGCTTTGTATTTGCTGACGTTTACTAATACATCTTTCAAGTCACGCGCATTTGGTACCATCACCAGGCTCGCACCAATTGTCATTCCGAAATTCATGCCGGCTACCATGCCGTACACATGAAAAAGCGGAATGCCCATCAGCACCACTTCCTTGCCCTCCTCCAAAATGCCAGTCATCCAGCTTTTAATTTGAAGCGTATTCGCAACTACATTGCGGTGCATCGCCACTGCGCCTTTGGGAATACCCGTTGTTCCACCGGAATATTGGAATAAGGCTGTGTCATCGGGCGAAATATCAATATTCGGTTTGGGAGAAGAAGCGTGCTTTGCTAATAAATCCTTCATCCAGACATCGCCACTTGCCAGTGACTCAACGTGATCACCTTCCTTCTTTTCTTTCAGGAGCGTGAACAAGAGTCGCGTGATGGGAGGTAATGTCTCTTTGATATTTGTAACAATGATTCGTTTAAGTTTTGATCTTTCTCTGACGGTCTTCAACTTGCCATAGAAACGACTCATGGTGAACATGATCTCAATATTGGCATCGTTTACAGGAATCAGGATTTCATCCACTGGATAGGTGGGGTTTACAGCTACCACCACACCGCCCGCTTTCAAAATACCAAAATATGCGATCACAAACTGCGGTATGTTTGGCATGAAAATTCCAACACGGTCGCCTTTTTTTACACCCATTTCAACGAGTGCAGCGGCCATATGATTGGTTTTTTCATTCATTTCTTTATAAGAAATAACCGCGCCCTTAAAGATTGTACAGGCACGGTCTGGATATTTGCGCGCAGCTTCCTCTAAAAAGTAAAAGATTGGCGCTTTTGGATATTCAATTGTGTGAGGCACGCCTTTGTCGTAATGTGCCAGCCAGGGTTTACTGCTCATATATCCTTCTCCTTTTGATTTGGTGAAGATAAGTGATTGCAAGTATATCGTGAAAAGATTAAAAGTCAATTACAGCGCACGTTATTTTATGGAATCAAGAATATATTGCTCGATCTGCTCAAAAGATTCTTCATCATTGGGATCAAACCACTTGATTTGCGGATCGGATTCCTTAAACCAATTTGCCTGCCTGCGGACAAAAATTCTTGTCACGCGTCTCATCTCCACTTTAGCCTGCTCAATCGTCAATTCGCCTTTAAGCACTCTGACACATTCGCGGTACCCAATTGCAGACATGCTTGGCAAAGTAGGGGAATAGCCCTTTTCAAGTAATCCCTTCACCTCATCCAGAAATCCATTTGCAAACATGGCATCAATCCGTTTGTCTACTCTTTCATATAATTCAACTCTTGGACGTGTTAAACCGATGGTAATCAAATGGTAATGTGAATCACCTTGGCCGCGTTGTTCAGAAAATTTTCTTCCTGTTGTAAGTATGACCTCCAACGCGCGGATCGTTCGCCTCACATTCCGCGCGTCAATTTTTTGCGCGGACTCTGGATCTAGTTGAGTAAGTCTGTCGTGTAGCCAATCAACCCCTCTTTCCTCTCGCGAAGCGATCTTTTCTAATTCACTTCGTAATCTCTCATCAGCCACAACCTCCGGCGGGCTCCAACCCTGAGTCACAGCGCGGATATATTGCCCTGTGCCGCCCACCAAAAAGGGAAGTTTGCCTCGTGCGTGAATATCTGCAATGATATCTTTTGCTTTTTGTTGAAAGACTGCCAGACTTAAGGTTTCATCTGGATTCACAATGTCAATTAGATAATGAGGCACGCGAGCACGTTCTTCAAGAGATGGTTTTGCAGTGCCAATATCCATGCCGCGATAGAAGAGACGTGAATCTGCAGAGATGATCTCGCCGCGTTGTGTAAATTTTTCTGCAAGTTGAATGGCAAGTTCTGTCTTACCGACAGCAGTGGGTCCAACAATAAGAATCAATGGAAGTTTTGTCATTTATTCTTAAATATATTTAACATTAAAGTACCGATAGGTAAAAGTATAAGAACAAATAGAGAGGTTGCAAAACCTATTATTCCAGAAAGAACTAGTAATTCTTGGAAACTGTGCCCTGATGACCTCGGGTCAATAATTAAGCCAATAATGGATGCTTCGAAGAAAATAAATCCGATTAAAGCTGAAATGCTTACTTTTTGATATTTTGGGTTGAGTTTAATTATTTTCCAAATCCCAATGCCGAATGTTATTACGGGAATTATTATAAATACTCCACACTGTAAGAGACTTGAAAAAATTCTCATCTTTCCAATGCAGAATCAGCAGGATTTGCAGGGTTGTAATAGACTGGCACGCTTAAGCCAATTGGATAGCGCGCCACAGTCGCTTGAGCCTGACCAGAGATACGGACACTCAAATATTTTTCACCCGCCTTGATGGTTTGGCTTTGATAAGTTTTTCCGTGTACCTCATATTGATATACGACAACAGGATAACTACTGCCGCTGTGACTCCCCGATCCCGATTGCACAGAAGACATAAGTACTCTGCCTGTTGTACTTGGCCAGGTTTGAGCAATTTGTTTTGCTGCGCTGCTTTGTTGACTCTTTTTGTATATGAAGTATCCAACTCCTCCTAATATAAGAATCGGCAATAGTACACTGCACGCTACACTTACAATGGTAATAAAGATACTGGACCCAGCTATGATCCATTCAAGATTGCCCATGAGAATTCTCCTTATCTTTTTACGGAGCGCGGACTGAAATTTGCGCTCCACATAAGCTTTTAACTCGAAGATGCTTGATTTCTTACTTGTGTTTTCTGGTAAACTCTTGAAAATATTGAATGTGCAATCTATTTTACTGCATAGAGAATAATTCAGACATTTATATCAAACCGATCTCAAAAATGTCTCCCTGAGCGGAGCGAAGGGTCTCTCCTCCTGAAAGTACGAGACTCTTCGGTCGCGAAGAACGCTCCCTCAGAGCGACATGGTATTTTTGAGATAACTTGTAGTACTTTGTAACATGAGGTGAGTAATTATGATCAGTTGGCAGGAACTTACCATTGATATGTTCGTTGAGCAATTGCGGACGGTTTATCAACGCACCTACGGCGAACTTGATGTTGACTTTGGGCGGATTGTTGCCTGGTGTGGACGACTGGTACTTGAAAATATTTCAAATTCAGACGCACTCTATCACGATATTGATCACACGATCATGGTTTCTTTAGCGGGCCAGGCGATCCTTGAAGGCAAGCACTTGCGCGAGGGAGGCGTAACGCCGCGGGATTGGATGCATTTTATGATCGCGGTATTATGCCATGATATTGGATATGTCAAAGGGGTATGTAGAAATGATAAGAAAAACATGTTTGCCACTGGGGTAGGGGATGAGATGATTTCTATCTCTCCCGAAGGCACAGATGTTGCGCTTACGCCTTATCATGTCAACCGCAGTAAATTATTTGTAAAAGAACGTTTTGCAACTGGGCTGCTTCGAGATATGACAAAACAACTGGATGCAGATTTGATCGCATCTTATATTGAGATGACACGCTTTCCGTCCCCTCCCGATGAAATGTATAAAGATACAAAAGGATATGGGGGATTAGTCCGTGCGGCAGATTTTATCGGTCAGTTGGGCGACCCTGATTATTTACGAAAGACTCCTCATTTATTTTATGAATTTCACGAACTTGGCTTGAATGAAAAACTTGGATATAAATCCCCGAATGATATGCGTAAAAATTATGCATCCTTCTATTGGAATAGCGTGGATGATTATATTCAAGATGCGCTTGTCTATTTGCGTCTGACCGAAGACGGCAAGCAATGGGTGGCGAATATGCATTCGCATGTATTTGATTCGGAACATAATGCAGATGAGTAATATTTAAAAGAGCTGGAATTTTCAAGCTTCCAACTCTACTATGGCATTTTCTGTAATGCTATTTCTGCCAGTTTCATTAATGCATCATAGCCAATACCACCATCGCTGATGGTTTCCGTAGTGAAGTCATAATAGATACCATTATTCAAAATATTAATCTGCAAAAATGATGCATCTGTGGAATATGCTCGGTCACCAAAGTTTTCTATTTCATTAATCTTATATACTTCTGGGGATTGTAGATGTGAACGTTTGAGCGACTCATAAGTTTCAACAGCAGAGTAAGGAGAGTTTACTTTTTTCAGCGTTGCGTCGGTGGTGACGAAGGTTTGAAAAATGGTTCGATCATCAGATACTGAAGTATATACACATCCAACAGCACCCATCGTCGCAAACCATGCTTTAGTCGCAACCTTCAACCCCAACACATATTCAACCTCTGATGGGCTGATAAGCAGGCAGGCATCAATTTCACCATTAATCAATTTCAACTTTTCTGGCGCAGAGGTTGGGGTTAATGTAGGCGTTGTGATTATGTTGCTACAACTGCCAGAAACCATCATAACCAAGGTGGCAATTAGTAAAAAACGATTTCTAGGCATCGATATAAAATTTATCCAACCTTTTTATAAACAATATGCCAACTCAAAGTATGACAATTTGAGCAAAGCTTGTTGATTTTAGGGTTACCAGCCGCTCCCCAACGAAGGCCGCCCATATCCCAATAAGATCGTTCATATTTGCAGTTGGGGCATTGCACCATCCACGATCTTGATTCTGCTTCGATCTTATCAGATAAGTTTTTAGGGAGAATAGATTTTATTAATTTTTGTAATAACATGCTCACCCTTTTGAATATTCACGGATATTATCTGTAGCTTCATCTAATTTGGCTACTTCTTCGTCGGTCAACTTCCAGCCTGCGCCGCCCGCATTTTGTTCTGCTTGCAGTGCATTTTTTGCACCTGGGATAGGTAAAGTACCTTTACAGATCAGCCAATTCAATGCAACTTGTGAAATAGTTTTATCACTGTGATTTAAGCCGATCTCCTGTAAAAGCTTGAGCACAGGCGGAAGTTTTTTGAGTAACTCAACATATTGATTGCCACGCACTCCAGGGGGTGGATTCTCACTTGAATATTTTCCAGTTAACAAGCCCATTTCAAGCGGTGAATAAGCGATCAAACGAATCCCAAGTTCTTTGCAGCGTGCCAGTAAGCCATTTTTTTCCACTTCACGATTTAATAAACTATAGTGCACCTGATTGGATGCCAGTTGAATCCCATGTTGCGCCAGTGTGGAATAAGCGCGTAACATTTGACTTTGCTTGAAATTAGAAACACCCACAGTGCGAGTCCAGCCACGCTTTACACACTCCACCATGCCTTCCATCATCGTTTCAGGTGATATCAGCACACTCGCGCCATGAATTTGATACAGATCAACTGCTTCAACTCCCATGCGTTCCAAACTCCCTTTTAACGCGCGAGGTAGTGAACCTTTCGTAAGCCTCCACGGCCATGGGAAAAACTTTGTCGCAATTAATACAGGCTGATCAGTTTCTTTTATAAACTTGCCAAGCAAACGCTCTGAATAGCCTGAGCCGTAAATCTCGGCGGTGTCTATCAACCGCACACCAAGATTTAAAGACATATCAAATGTTTCGCGAAGTTCCTTATCTGAATATGCTTGTCCATACCCCCAAAATACCTTGTCACCCCATTGCCATGCGCCCAATCCCATTTCAATTGCATGTAGAAAGCGTGTCTCGTTGTTGGTCTCGGTCACAGTGCCTCCTGAAAGATTTCCCATTCTATCTTAAAAAATCACTTTCCCAAAAAATTCAGGTTACAATTCAGCCCGTTCAAAATTTGGAACTGATGGAATGCGAGACTCTGCCCATAAAAATGGAATAGGGTTTGGCGTTCCCTGAGTTCCGGGAGGCTCCTGTGACACTCAATTCTAATGAGCGGGATATCGAACCCGCTTCCGACCTAAGCCGACGGCTGGGTTTGCCCTTTTCCGATTTATCTTTGCTGACACGTGCTCTTACTCATCGATCCTATGTCAATGAGCATTCTCAAACTCTGCAAGATAATGAACGCCTTGAATTTCTTGGCGATGCCGTGTTGGATTTTATTGTAGGGGCTTGGGTATATCATCGTTTCCCCGAAATGCCCGAAGGTGACTTAACCAAAATGCGCTCAGCGCTTGTCCGCAATGAGCAGCTTGCAAAATTTTCTCGCAAGTTGGATCTGGCACGCGGGCTTTTGCTTGGGCGTGGTGAATCTTCCTCAGGTGGTCAGGATAAAGACAACTTGCTTGGCTCCACTTTTGAAGCGCTGATCGGCGCTTTGTATTTAGACTCAGGCCTCGGCGTGGTTGAAGCGTTTGTTCATCCAATTTTGGAAGAAGTCCGCGAATCCATTCTGAATGAAATTCATGATCCAAAAAGTCAATTGCAGGAGTGGGCGCAATCACACAAGCTTGGCACACCGCGTTATCATGTAGTGGGCACCAGTGGACCAGATCATGCAGTTATTTTTGAAATGGAAGTTGCAATTGCAGGTGCAGTAAAAGGAAGTGGTACGGGCACAAGCAAAAGTTATGCCGAACATGCTGCTGCACAGGCTGCGTTGAAAAATTTGGGAGTCATCTAATCCCGTCATTGCGAGGGTGCACTTGCTTTTTGCCCGAAGCAATCTCCAACACTATGACGGAGATTGCTCACCTGCACTGCAACAAACGCAGTGCGGCGCAAGTGTCGTCGGGAAAAGCACCCTCCTCGCAATGACGGAAATCGTAAATTCAAAATCGGAAATCGAAAATTAAAACATGCCTCTTCGTCTAAAATCGCTCGAACTACAAGGTTATAAAACTTTTGCTTCGCGAACTGTCTTTGAGTTCGCAAGCGGAATTACTGCAATTGTCGGGCCGAATGGTTCAGGCAAATCGAATATTGCCGATTCTCTGCGTTGGGTGTTGGGTGAACAATCCTATACACTTTTGCGCGGCAAGAAAACAGAAGACATGATCTTCTCAGGTTCTGAGCATCGTGCGCGGGCGGGCATGGCGCAAGCCACTATTACATTCGATAACACTGAACAATGGCTGCCAGTTGATTTCTCCGAAGTTGCATTGGCGCGCCTTGCACATCGCGATGGCCATAATGATTATTTGATCAACGGCCAGCATGTGCGTTTGCGTGAGATGAATGAGTTGCTTGCACAGGCTGGTTTAAGCGAGCGCACTTATACGATTCTCGGTCAAGGTTTGGTGGATGCATCACTTGCCTTGAAAGCGGATGATCGCCGCCGTTTGTTTGAAGAAGCTGCGGGTGTGGGGTTATATCGTGCACGCCGCGATGAAGCATTAAAACGACTCGAAAATACAAAACGCAATCTTGAGCGTGTACTTGATATTATGGCCGAGCTTGAACCGCGTATTAAAAGCTTGGAACGGCAGGCCAAGCGCGCGATTGATTTTGCGCGTGCTCAAGCGGATATGAAAATGGTTCTGCGCGAATGGTATGGCTTTCACTGGCATCGTGCACAACGTGACCTGACCGATGTACGCGAAACTGTCCGCGGGCAGGAAGCGCGTGTGAATGAAGCGCGTGTCGTTTATGAAAAAGCCCAGGCAGGATATTTAACCTTCCGTGAACGCTTCTCTGATTTGCGAACCCAGTTAAATGGCTGGCATCGTCAATCGGCTGAATTGCATAATCAACGCGAATCCATCAGCCGCGAGTTAGCTGTGCTCGAAGAACGCCGCCGTGCATTGACCAATACAAAAACTTCCGTGCTTGCGGACCAGGAACATGCAATGGATGAATTGCACCTGGCGAATGAAAGATATGGCGAAGCAGAGCAGGATACAGCGCGTATTCAAAGCGAATACGAAGAAGCCAAGTCTCAATTTTTGAATGCACAGAATTCCTTGCAAACTCGCCAGTCTGAACGCGCTGCGTTGGAAGAACAACTTGCGAATACACGCAATCGAATTGAATCATTGAGTCAGCAGCGTGCTGAGAATAACGCACGCTTGGATGAATTAAAATCCCGCCTTGAATTGCAATCACAAAAGATCGAACAAACCAAGACTGCAATTGCAAATGGAGAGCCTCTTGCCGCCAAGGCAAAAGCACACTATGAAACTGCCCGCACTGCACGCGAACATGCGAACATCGCTTTACGTGAAGCAGAAGAAAAAGTTATTAGTAGAAAAAACGAAGTTGATACTATTGAACAAACACGTCGTGATGCTCTTGAACAGCGAGCGAAAATAGAATCAGATCATTCACGTTTGAAGGCACAGCTTGAAGTGCTTGAACAATCAGAACAATCGCTGGCTGGGTATGCTGAAGGCGCACGTTATTTGCTGGATGCCGCGCGAAAACTTACAGGCATGCGTGGTGCATTGAGCGCCTCGTTGGATGTCCCTGCTGAACTTGAGATCGCAATTGCTGCCGCATTGGGTGATACGCTCGATGCAGTTCTGCTTGATGCGAGTCAACTTGAAGAGGCTTTGAGCTTGCTTGAATCTACTGATGCAGGGCGCGCCGTTTTGCTGCCAATCACTCAGACTTCCGAAGTCTTAACCCACAGGGCGCTACGCGAGACTTCGGAAGTCTCTGGCGATTTGCTTGGCGTTGCATCTGAACTTGTTAATGCGCCTGATGATTTACTCGGCGCCGTGCGACTAATGTTGGGGCAAACTTTGATCGCACGCGATCGTGACTCTGCCCGTAGATTGATAAAGGATTTGCCGACTCACGCACGCGTGGTGACTCTGCGCGGCGAAGTCTTCCGTGGTGATGGACTTGTCATTGCTGGGAAGACCGCCTCTTCCTCCGCTCTGGGCAGGCCACGCCAAAAAAGAGAATTCGAATCCGCTTTGAGTGGACTCCTCACACAACTTGCTGAATCAAATACTTCGGTGGAACAGTTATCAAATCAACTGGCGGGCGCACAACGTGAACTGGTGCAAGCAGAAATTGATGCACGTGAAGCTCGTGTTAGATTGGGAGAGGCTCAAGAAACCGAGCAGCAGGCTGGGTTGGAGGCTGAATCTACACATCGCCAGCTTGAGTGGCAGAAGAGTCAATTGACTCAGTTGGAAGTTGAAGCACAGGAATCTGATTCGATCCAGAAAAAACTAATTGCATCTCAAACTGAAGTAGAACATGTCTCTTCGGAATCACAATTGCAATCGAAGGACATTCATGCGAAGCTGACCGAAATCATATCGGATGAATTACAGGAACAGGTTTCATATTGGAATACGCGTGCGGCTGTGGCTGAACAAAGCATGACAGGTGCGAGTGCGAAGAAGGATGAACGTGCGAAGGAAATTATGCGGCTTGATTCGCGCCGTGTTGAATTAACTTCCCGCTTACAGGAAACAGAAGATTCTTTGAACGGTTTGGATATTGAAAAATCCAAACTACGCGAGAATGAAATAAAACTGCATGATCAAATAGAAGAGATGCGGGTGTTGATCGAACCTGCTGAGAAGGATCTTGAAACAGCGGAGCAGGAAGAAAAACGTTTGCAGGAATCAGAAACCAATTCGCAGCGTATCTTTGCAAATACAGAACGTTCATTTGGACAGGTGCAATTGGATCAGATGCGCAAGCAGGAAGCGTTGGATAATTTACATCAAAAAATCACAGATGATTTTGGTTTGGTGATGTTTGATTATGCAGATGATGTATCTGGTCCTGTGCCATTGCCATTGGATGGCATGGTGGAGCAATTGCCAATTGTGACAGAACTTGCTCCTGAAACTGAAGAACAGTTGACTCACTATCGCGCGCAATTGCGCCGCATGGGGCCGATCAACCCAGATGCGAAAGCTGAATATGATCAGGAAAGTGAACGTTATACGTTCATGAAGACTCAAGTTGAAGACCTGCGAAAAGCCGAAATAGATTTGAAGCAAGTCGTTGCCGAGTTGGATGAAATTACAAAACGGGAATTTGTCCGCACGTTTGATGCAGTGGACAAACAATTTCGTGAAACTTTTGTGCGCTTGTTTGGCGGTGGTTCGGCCCGCCTTGCATTGACCGATCCTGAAAATCTTGTTGATACTGGTATTGAGATCGAAGCCCGTTTACCTGGCCGTCGTGAACAAGGGCTGGCTTTGCTTTCGGGTGGTGAAAGAAGTTTGACAGCTATCGCATTGGTGTTTGCTTTGCTAAAAGTTTCACCCACGCCAGTCTGTGTAATGGATGAAGTAGATGCCATGCTTGATGAAGCCAACGTTGGCCGCTTCCGTGACCTGCTCGTGGATTTGAGCAAGGATACGCAGTTTATTATCATCACACATAACCGTAATACTGTGCAAGCTGCAGATATCATTTATGGCGTTACGATGGGACGTGACTCGGCGAGTCAGATCATCAGCCTGAGGCTGGATCAAGTTACAGATGATATGTTGAAACGTGGATAAAATAAAAACCCCATCTCAAACTGAGATGGGGTTTTTTGATTCAATTTATCTTATTCAGGTGTTGCAGTTTTTTGTGCTGCTGCTTCCTCTGCAGCAGAAGTTAAGGCTAAGTTTGCAGAATCAGTTGCCATGGTGATAAAGTTCGGTTCAGCTGGGGTTCGTTCTTTCCAGAAGTCGTAGATTTCCACGCCGTATTCTTCGCGGGCAGCAGTAACCCATTCCTGAAAAACCTTATCACGTGCGGCATCATACTGCTCTTGCGTGAGTGGACGATCTTGTTTTGCGATCAATTGGATAATGTGATATCCAAACTCGGTTTGAACAGGTTCAGGAGTGATGTCACCTGGTTTTTCCAGAGCGAAAGCGGCTGTTTGAAATTCTGCGACCATAGTTCCATTATTACCAAACCAACCGAGGTCACCGCCATTTACTGCGGAGCCTGTATCTTCTGAGAGTTCCAGTGCAAGAGTAGCAAAGTCTTCACCGTTGTTGATGCGTCCGATGACAGCAATTGCAACAGCGGGATCACTTACAAGAATGTGACGTGCCCAAACTTGTTGTTCAGTACGAGGAACATCGCCTGCGATCTCATCTTTAAGTTTTCTTTCCAAGATCTGAATTTCAAAGAGATTGCGATAGTCAGCTTCTGAGAAACCAAGTTTCATAACGCTGTCTCTGGCATCATTGAAGGCTGTTTGAAAACCTTCCAAGGTGTAGGGTGTAGCTGTAGGCAGGGGTGTGGGAGTAGGTCCTGTTGTTGGTTCGGCAGTTGGTTCAATTGTTGCGGTCGGTGTAAACGACGGCTGAACTGTCACATCAACGCCGGGGGTGCCAGTTGTTGTTATCGCGCCAGCCGTAGCAGTAGCTTCAGGTGTGGTACTGGCTGTTGGGGTAAGTGAAACAATAGCAAGGGATTCCGGAGCCAATTCAGGCATGACCAACTCTGTAGGAGTCAATGTTGGAGTGGGAGAGCCATTTGGATAAAAATCAAATGTGCTCTGCATTGCCTCTTCCATTTCCTCTTCACTGACAGTGATGCCGAGTTTTTTCGCTTCCTGACGGATCACTTCTTCATTGATCATCTGCTCGAGAACTGCATTACCAATACT